>JAFSCU010000036.1 GCA_017436575.1 Oscillospiraceae bacterium | reverse complement strand
GAAATTGTAAAAATCCAGTCGGATATTATTGAACAGACTAAACAGGAGGCACAGGGATAATGGACAGACACGATGAATATGCTTTGGCCGATCGTTTTAATCTGAATGAATGGAAACGCATTTACAAATATGTGATTCCTTATAAAAAACACGTTTATATGCTGCTGTTTGCGGCAGTGGGCACAGGTATCTTTGATGCCATTTTCCCGATGATGACACGTTTTGCCATCACAAATTTCATAGAGGCAAAAACACTGAATGGCATATGGCTGTTTGTGTTCGCCTTTCTCACACTGGCACTGATTCAGCTGTATTTCAACGTTATCTACACACAGCACGCCATAAGAATTGAAATGGGTGTGGGCAGAGATATGCGCCACGACCTGTTCAGCCATGTGCAGGAACTTTCTCTTGATTATTTCAATGCCACACCTGTTGGCTTTATCCTGGCACGAATTATGTCTGACACCCAGAGCCTGGGGGCTATATTCTCCTGGCAGCTGTCTGCCTTTGCCTGGAACCTGGCCTATGTGCTGTCAGCGGCTGTGAATATGTTTATCCTTAGCCCACCGCTTGCAATTGCAGTACCGCTGACCATACCTGTGGTGGCATTGCTGGCAGGCAAGTTCCAGAAAAAACTGCTGGTGCTGAACCGTATTGCCAGAAAACAGAACAGTATGGTTACCGCCGGCTATAACGAAAATATAAACGGTGCAGTGACTATAAAGGAACTGGACTGCCGCGGCAGAATAAATGACGAATTTGCAGATATAAACGGCGAAATGCGCCGAAAAGCCTTTGCGGCCAAAAGGGTGGAAATGATTTTCTTCCCTTGTATCATGGTTGTCAGCAGCGGAGCCCTGGCTTTTGTGCTGGGCATGAGCCCTGTTATGGTAAACAAAGGTGCATTGGATGTGGCTTCCCTTGCTGTTTTCATCAGCTACACTTTTACACTGCTGGACCCTATTGAAACCATCACCAGAACCTTCAGCCGAATTATGGGCCTGCAGGCCAATGTGGAAAGGGTAAACAGTTTGCTGGACGCTGCCCCTACAGTAACCGACAGGGCAGATGTGGTGGAAAAATACGGCGACATATATGATGCCAAAAGGGAAAACTGGGAAGAAATCAAAGGTGATATCGAGTTCAGGGATGTAAGTTTCAGATACCCTGACAGCGAAAAATATGTGCTGGAAAACTTCAATCTTAAAATCAAGGCTGGCACCTGTGTTGCAATAGTTGGCGCCACCGGTGCGGGCAAGTCCACTCTGGTAAACCTGGTTTGCCGTTTCTTTGAACCTACCAGCGGCCAGATTCTGATAGATGGTGTGGATTACCGTGAAAGAAGCTATCTGTGGCTGCAGTCAAATCTCAGCTATGTACTGCAGACACCACACCTGTTCAGTGGCACGGTATTGGACAATATAAAATATGCAAACCCGGATGCCACTATGGACCAGGTGATTGATGCTGCGAAACAGGCTCAGGCCCACAGCTTTATTGAAAAACTGCCGGACGGCTATAATACCGAAGTTGGGCAGGGCGGCGACAAACTTTCTACCGGGCAGAAACAGCTGGTAAGTATAGCCCGTGCAATTCTGGCAAAGGGTAAAATACTGGTTATGGACGAAGCCACTTCCAGTGTGGATACCCAGACTGAACAGATGATTAATGGTATGACAGACCGGCTTTTGAAAAATCGTACCAGTTTTATTATTGCTCACCGACTTTCCACAGTTAAAAATGCTGATGTGATTATTGTGGTGGACGAAGGCAAGATTATCGAAATGGGTACCCACAGGCAACTGCTTCGCGCCGAAGGCCATTATTACAGAATGTATACAGGCCAGTGGGAAGAGAAACGGCAGGACGAATTTTTCCGCAATCTTCACAGTGATAAATAAAGTTATGAAGGGAGGCAAACGCCTCCCTTTTTGTTTTATTATATGCCTGAAAAAACGGGTGGCGCAACGCCACCCCTACACAATCAGTGAAAAGTACCAATCAATACTCTATCATTCTGAGGGCTTTGCCCTAAGAATCTTTGCACTGCCAATATTATAAAAATTGTAATTTCTGCATTGTGCAGGTGCAAAGATCCTTCACTTCGTTCAGGATGACAAGACTCGACTTTGTTTGTCGTTTCGGTACGATGTGACATCGTACCCCACGAAGGCTGCAAAATACCGCACGCGCATGGACTGATGCCCACATCAGCCCGCTTTGTATCCCACTACTGTCACTCTGTCATTCTGAGGGCTGTGCCCGAAGAATCCTTGCATTATAACAATGGTAAAATTATTACCTGGATGATAATATTGCATCAAAGATCCTTCACTTTGTTCAGGATGACAATCCTTTGCCCTGTACTGATATTGTGCGTAGGGGACGGGTTTCCCGTCCTGTCCGCAAAAGCGGGAGGCGGTGGAACGCCTCCCCTACACAGACTGAATAAACCCCGGTCACGTAGGGGACGGCATCCTTGACGTTCCGCAAAAATCCAAATAAAAAAGCGGTGTAAAATGGCGGGGCTTCGTAAAACAGTTATTTTGAAAAATGCTTGAAAACGACTGTTTTCAAGGGACGGCGTGACTTCGGTCACGCCGTTTCCTTTTTCGCAAGTTCTTCCAAAGGGATAAAACCGATGCCGTCATATTCGAT
>JAFSCU010000035.1 GCA_017436575.1 Oscillospiraceae bacterium | reverse complement strand
GCCAGCATTGTGTAGATATCAACGTCAGACTTTGATTCGCCCAAAGGTTTTACCACTGGAGTTGTGTGCCAAATATAGCAGCCTGGATATGATTTGAACTCACCGCGTTCCATAGAAGAACATGCTGGCAGTACAATATCAGCCCATTTACATGTGTCAGTCATAAACAGGTCAACATTTACAAAGAAGTCCAGTTTTTTGAAAGCTTCAATGTAATTTTCTGTCTGTGTGAACATACGGTAGTTCATACCGCCGCCGAAAAGAACCCTTACAGAATCTTCGTCCTGACGGAGAATATTGAATGCCAGGTCATTTGCCTGCATTTCATTGCGCAGTGCGTGCCACAGCGGATGTTCTTTTGCGCCTACTGCCGGTTTTGTTCCTTCTGGGAAAAGTTCGTACTGGAATTTATGGTCTTTTGTTGGGAAACCACAGTCAATTTCGATAAATGAATGGTTCAGCGGACGCTGGCCACCTTTTCTGTCAAAGTTGCCTGTGATAACCAGCAGGCTCATCATTGCACGGTAGTTCTGCATGCCGTTTGTATGATGACCAAGAGGTGCCGAGCTTTCTGTAATGCAGGCAGATTTTGACTGATAAATCATTTCAGCTGCTTTGATAATATCTGCGGCAGGTACACCTGTAAGTTCTTCACCTTTTTCCGGTGTGAATTCTTTTACATATTCAGCGTATTTTTCGTAGCCGTATGTGTATTTTTCAATAAATTCTTTATCAACCCAGTCATTTGCAATAAGTACATTTGCAATAGCAAGAGCCAAAGCACCATCTGTGCCCAGATGTGGACGCAGATGCAGGTCAGCGATACGTTCTGTTGTTGGAGTGATACGAGGGTCAACGATAATAACCTTCATACCGCGTTTTTTATTGGCTTCCATACCGCCTACCATTGGCCAACGGGAGAAAAAGCTGTTTGTACCCCAACCGATGAACAGGTCTGTATTTGCCATATCCTGCTGCATATATTCCTGAGCAATCAGCTGCCAAGCCATAACACCGCTGGTAAAGCAGGAAGAAGATTCTGTGCCAAAGTTCGGTGTGCCGAAAGCATAAGCCAGACGGCGCAGCATAAATCTGAACCATTTACTGTAACCAACATAGAAAGCCACAGATTCCGGACCGTATTTTTCTTTTGACTCCAGCATTTTGGATGCAACTATATCCATAGCTTCGTCCCAGCTGATAGGCTCAAACTTGCCTTCGCCTCTTTCACCCACTCGTTTGAGAGGTGTGAGGATTCTGTCTTCACGGTTCATATACTGTCTGTTGCCCAGACCTTTTGTACAAAGTTTGCCTTTGCTGAATGCGTGTTCCTTTGTGCCTTCGATTTTTATGATTTTTTCGTCTTTTACATAGCAGGTAAGACCACAGTGCATACCAGGTGTGCAGATATCACATACTGAATAACGCAGTTCTATTCCGCTTTCTTCGCCCGGTATTTTACCTTTGAGGTAATCAATATTATTTGCCATTGAATTTGCCCTCCATTTTTTCAATAAATGATGGTTTCAAGCCTTCTTTGATAAGGATACCCTTCTGTATAGGAGACAATGTAGTGTCTTTTGTTTCCATAATTCTGTACAGATAGTTTTTAACTGTACCGCTGATACGGTAGTTGTCCAGAATGTTTACACCCACAAGACCTTCTTCGCCTATTACAGCCTCTACATACAGACCTTTTGTAATATCACCTGATGTGTACACAGTGCCTGGAAGCTTATTGTCACCAAAGCCGATAAAGTCCATATCCATAAAGTGGGTAATGTTGTGCATAAAGTTGCCATCAAAGCTGGCGGTGCCGCCTGCCATATTTGCGCCGGCTGTGATACCCTGGTGTGCGGCATTTGCCCACAGGCCGATAATCATACTGTCTTTGCTCTGCAGTTCAGCGCCTTCGGAAACGTCGCCTGCGGCATAAATACCATCAGCAGATGTTGCCATATTTTCGTCAACAAGAATACCTTTGTTGATTTTTACTTTATCTGCATCAACGATAGATACATTTGTTCTTGTACCAATACACAGAACTATAAGGTCTGCTTCCACAATGCTGCCATCAGACATATTACATTTAAAACCATCAGCAGTTTCTTCTACTGATGAAAGTGCACTGCCAAGAGCCAGTTTTACACCTTTTTCGCTGATTCTTCTTTCAATTTCCCTGGAAACACTTTCGTATGCAGCAAGTGGGAAAATTCTGTTTGCCATATCCGCGAAAGTAGTTTTTATTCCGCGTGCATTGAGCAGTTCAACAACCTTGATACCTACCATTGAAGCGCCTACTACAAGTGCTGATTTGTAACTGTGGGATTCCAGTGCTTCTTTCAGCTTGATAGCATCGCCTATTGTACGCATATAAAAAGCTTTTTCAGGAGCAAGACCTTCAAATGCGGGGGCAAAGGCGCTGGCACCTGTGGAAATAAGAATTTTATCAAAAACAAATTCTTCACCATTTTCCGTAACAACTGTTTTGCTGTCTGCATCAACCCTGGCTACTTTTTTGCCGCTGATTACGTTAAGCCCCAGTTCTTCCTTAATTTTGTACATATCACCAAATGGGAACATACCTTCAAAAGGAATTTTATTTGCCACGTAATATGTGGTAAGCATAGGGTTGTAAGGTGAATATTCATGTTCGCTGAAAACTGTGATTTTGCCGTCCGGGTCGTTTTCCCTTATGGTTTTTGCACCATAATAACCAGCACATCCAAAACCGATAATTGCATATTCTGCCATGATTTCCTCCTGTGAATATACCGATATAACTATAAATAAATATTTTTTTACTTGTTTAAATATTAACCTTTTTAACTATAAATGTCAATGAAAAATAGCGTATGAGCTGCTATTTATACATGCAAAAAACAGCGGTATAAATTTACCGCTGTTTTTAATGATTTAAATTATTCCATATCGTGTTCAACGCCGTTTTCGTCGATCATAACCTGTTTAACAATACCTTTTTTCCACAGGATGAATGCGAAAGCAAGTGTGAGAGGGATGGCACCAAGGATTGCAAAACCCTGTTTGCTTGTGAAGCCTTCGATAAACATAAGGCCCAGGATAGACATTGTGATAGGAGCAATTGCAACCAGCATTTTGTTTTTGATTCTAACTTTGCCGGACTGTTTGAATACACCAAGCATAAGACCACCCATGAGGGCAGGAACCATATAAGCTGTAGCTGTTGAAACTGCAGGCAGTGTGAGAACAGGCTGCAGTGGTCTGAGCATAATAACGCCAACTGCGATGATAGCGATTGTTTCCAGTGAAGACAGAGCGATAGCCATTGTGGAGATAGCGTCTGATTCAGGTGTGTTTGCTTCAACGCCTGCAATCTGCTGTGCAGAGATAGCAACAGGCAGTTTCAGGTTCATAACGTTACCTGTGATAAATGTGATGTAAGAAGCTGAACCAAGGATTGGTGCATAGCTGATAACTTCGGAAAATGCAGATGGAACGAACATAGCCAGAAGGCCGCCGCCTGCCTGTACAACAGTAGCCATTGATGGCCATGCATCATAAACTGTACACATAATAGCAGGAATACCCATCATAAAACATACAGCGATAAAGCTGCCCAAACGACCTAAATTATGAATACTGTCAATATATTTTTTATCGTCTTTCATTGTTAGTACCTCCTACTTAAAAGATTGCTGTCCACAGCAGGGCTGAAGCCATACCGAAGATAAGTGCAAATGCCATTGAAAATTCACCCAGCCATTTCCAGCCTGTTTTCTGCATAACAATGCCCAGTGCCAGAGTAATAAGCATAGATGTAAGCATAACCATAATGTATGCAAGACCGTTGAATGCCTGGAATGGAAGCATAACGCCCATAAGTGCCAGCATGAAGCAGCCGTTCATAATAGGACCGAAACCGCCTTTTTTGCCGCCGGCTTTTGCCATGGATGTTGTAAGGGATTTGCCGATAAATGCATTGATAACAATACCAGCAATGATACCCATTGACATAACAAACATAACTGCGCCGAATGTAGCACCGTCAGATGCCATAGCAGCTGTCATTTCTGTAAAGCCAAGAGCTGATGTAGCCATCTGTGCTGCGATAAGTTCGTAAGTAACAGCACCAACAACAGACAGACGGAACCAGGCCCATGGTGTACCGATAACTGTAGAAAGTGTGATAAGACCGATAACAATTGAGATAGATGGAACAACTGTAAGGGAAAGTGTGTTTTTCTGAATTGCTTTCAGAGTTTCTTTTGTAAAGCCAAGTTCGAGAGCACGTTTGTATGTTTTGCGATAGAAAATAACACACAGCAATGCAACGAAACCAAGACCTGCCATAACTAAACCATAAAGCAATGGGCTGTTGGCCATTTCGAGATATGTAGCCATAATTTTTCTCCTTTAAAATATACTTCTCTTTATTTTATAGCCGGCCGCAAGCACTGGCGGCCGGAATATAACAATTTTAATGTAAAACCAAATAAATATTAAGGTTTTGGCAGAACGTGTTTTGGAATTGGGCAGTTGTAAACGCCGCCTGTTACGCCATTCAGTTCTTCTCTTGCTTTTACAACAAGGTCAGGATTTTCAACAAATTTTACGCCTGTAAGAGCCATAACTTTTGCTGCGTATGTAAGACCTTCGTGAGCCAGAATGGATTTGGACTGTGCTGTCTGCTGCCAGGAATGACCAGGTGTACCTATGATAGCTGTTGCAGCTGAAAGCTGTGCAGTTGGTACAACATAGGAAACGTCACCAACGTCTGTTGAGCCAGGCATATGAATTGGCAGACGTTTGTATGGGAATACATCCGGAATGATTGCTTCTTCCACACGTTTTACTGCTACATCAGCCGGCATATAGGATTTCAGTGAACCGATACCCGATTTGATGTCTGCTTCGGAAAGTGATTTGTACATTTCTTTTGCAAATGCCTTAGCTTCATCAGAGAATTCGATTGGGCCAAGTTCCAGCATGGAATCACTCATTGCCTGGGAAACAACATCGTTAGGGATGTAGTCAGACAAGGCTGTTTTGATTTCAACAGTCAGTTCTGTTTCTGTCATATGGGCAGCACCTTCTGCACATTTAACAACTCTTGGATAGATTTCCATAACCTGTTCTGTTTTTGGTGCGCGGATAAAATAAAGAACCATTGCACTGTCCTGTACAACGTTTGGTGCGCCGCCGCCAACATCGCGGAATGCATAATGGATTCTTGCTTCAGGAATAACGTGTTCACGCAGGAAGTTTACACCAACATTCATAAGTTCTGCAGCATCCAGTGCAGAACGGCCCAGATGTGGAGAAGCTGCTGCATGGCTTGTAACACCTTTGAAATAGAATTCAACGATGATATTTGCCAGTGAAGAGATGCCCCAAACAGAGTTTGTTGAACCTGGATGCCATGTAAGAGCGATATCTACATCATCAAATACGCCTTCTCTTGCCATAAATGTTTTGCCACAGCCGCTTTCTTCTGCAGGACAGCCAAAGTAAACAACTGTGCCTGGCAAATTGTTTTCCTGCATATATTCTTTCAATGCTGTTGCAGCTGCCATAGAACCGGCGCCAAGATTGCAGTGACCACAGCCGTGGCCGTTGCCGCCTTCTTCAACTGGCATTTTAACGTTGCAGGAAGCCTGCTGGCTAACCAGTGGCAGAGCATCAAATTCGCCCAAGAATGAGATAACAGGTTTACCGCTGCCCCATGTGCCTTTGAATGCTGTTTCGATACCTGCAAGACCTTTTTCAACAGTGAAACCCTGCTGTTCAAGAGCGTTCATAAGTGTTTTTGCTGATTCAAATTCAAGGAAACCCAGTTCAGGTGTTGCCCATACATCATCGCTTACTTTTGCGAAGAAGTCTTTTTTGGCATCAACCAACTGAATAATTTTTTCTTTTGAAGACATAGATATATCCTCCCCCATAAATATAATGTCAACATTATAGTACAATTTGACTATAAAATTCAACAGATTCGTGAAAGTTTGGCATAATGTCCTAAAATATAGTTAAATAATTAACAAATTTGTCGGTTTTTACATAGATTTTGTATTATAAACAAACACAATCGTTTTTCCATACAATACAAATCTGTATCAAAAGAGCTTTACACTGTAATTTCACGCTATGTAATCTGTTTCGTCATTATATACAAAAGACAGGCAGAAATAATATTCTACCTGTCTTTCTGTTATATTATTTTGATTTTTTTGTTGTCTTTGCAGTCTTTTTGACTGCTTTTTCTGCCGGTTTTTTCAGGTTTGTGGCAGAAGAAATGTGTGTCTGCACCGCCTGGTCCACCTTTGCCTGTGGAGCTGTGGTAACTTCATACCACCCTTTTGACTGCATATTCTCAAAGATTTTAAACTGGATGTCATGTTCTTCACCCAGAATTTTCATCAGTTTGTTTTTTGCCTGTTTTGTTGAAATCTCACCGGCGTAGTTGTTGTAGTTTGACGCAATAAACTTCTGTGTTGACAGCATATCCGTCATCATTGTTTTATCATCGTAAGGCATAATTCCTCCTACTGTATCTGTGCGAAAATAATATTGAAATGTTCCTGATGACGCTGTGCAGCCTCTTTACACAGTTTTTTCAGGTTGGGGTCTTTACAGTTCTGTGCATAATAATTAAACTTTTCTACTGCCGCTTTTTCCTGTGTAAGCAGTTCATTGTAGGCAGAAAGTTCTTTTTCTGTTATGTTTTTCATATATATTTTCCTTTCATATAAATTTAATAACAGTATTTACAGAATTTATAAAAATATGCAAAAAAAGTCCGCTGCATTTTCCAATGCAACGGACTGTGATTTGTTATTTTGCTTTTTCGCCGATTTTTCGTTCAGTGCCTGCCATAAGGCGTTTGATATTTGAACGGTGGGCATAGATGATCACAGCAGGAAGAACTATCGCTGAAACACCATGAGGAATAGAGTATGTGCCTGAAATATAAAAGCTGATAAAAGTGAATACTGTATAGCCGGCCACTGCAAGAATAGAGGCCAGTGATACATATTTTGTAAGCGCAACAGTTACACCCCATACGGCAAAAGCTGCCAGTGTAATTGGCGGTGTGGCTGCCATCATTGAGCCGAATGCTACGCTGATACCTTTACCACCCTTAAAGCCGAAGAAAACAGGTTTCAGATGCCCCAGCAGAGCACCGGAAACAACTATATATACCGCCAGGTCCTTGTAGAAATCCACACCGGGAGCAGGTGCTGTATTCACAGTGTTCATTATTGCTTTGGCAATAAGAACAGAAACTGTACCTTTCAGAAAGTCACCTGCAAAGGTTGCTGCTGCTGCTTTGATACCAAAGGTGCGCAGTACATTTGTCATGCCTGCATTGCCTGAGCCAAAGTTGCGGATATCCTGTTTATAAAAAACTTTGCTGATTACAATAGCAAAGCTGATGGACCCCAGAAGGTAGCCAATAAGGAAAATGCCAGCCAATTTCAGATAAATCATATATTATTCTCCTCTTTCACGGATAATCAGACGGATAGGTGTACCTTCAAGGCCAAACACTTCACGAATCTGGTTTTCGATATATCTCTGGTAAGAGAAATGGAACAGTTCCTTACTGTTACAGAAAGCAACAAATGTAGGTGGACGTGTGGAAATCTGTGTCATATAGTAGATTTTCAGACGTTTGCCTTTATCAGAAGGTGGCTGAACGCGGGCAACTGCTCTTGCCAGGATATCATTGAGAACGCCTGTTGTTGTTCTGAATGCATTCTGGTCATCGACAAACTTGATAAGTTCAAACAGTTTATCCAGACGCTGACCTGTCTGTGCAGAAATAAAGATAATAGGAGCATAGGACATAAATTTAAAATGTTCCATAAGTTCTTTTCTCATTATTTCCATTGTTTTGTCATCTTTTTCTACTGCATCCCATTTGTTTACAGCAATGATGCAGGCTTTGCCCTGTTCATGGGCATAACCGGCAATTTTTGAATCCTGTTCTGTGAAGCCCACAGTGCCATCAATCATAATTACGCATACTTTACTGCGGTCTACTGCTGCAAGGGCACGGATAACAGAATATCTTTCAACGCCTTCATCAACATTGCCTCTTTTACGCATACCGGCTGTATCTGTAAAGATAAATTTGCCGTGTTTGTTTTCAATATAACTGTCAACAGCGTCACGGGTTGTGCCGCTTTCATCACGGACAATCATTCTCTGCTGACCCAGAATTTTGTTTACCAGACTGGATTTGCCAACGTTTGGTCGACCGATAACTGCAACAGAAATTCTTTCATCATCGTCATCAGCTTCTTCTGAATATGTGATGTATTTGAAACATTCATCCAGAATATCACCTGTGCCGTGACCGTGAACTGATGAAACAGGGAAAGGTTCGCCCAGACCCAGTGAATAGAAATCATAAATGTCATCCGGCACAGCACCGATGGTATCGCATTTGTTTACCACCAGAACAGTTGGTTTGCCGCTTTTCAGCAACATTGTGGCAACATCATAGTCATTTGCAGTAACACCGCTGCGGATATCTGTAACAAACAGAATAACATCTGCTGTGTCAATGGCAATCTGTGCCTGGTCTTTGATATGTTTGAGAATTGTATTGTTGTCTTTTGGTTCAATACCGCCTGTATCTACCAGTGTAAACTTTTTGTCCAGCCATTCGCCTTCGGCGTAAATTCTGTCACGTGTTACACCAGGGGTATCTTCTACTATGCTGATTCGTGTGCCAATTATTTTGTTGAACAGTGTGCTTTTACCAACATTTGGTCTGCCCACTATAGCAATCATTGGTTTTGCCATATTGTACCTCCTTGTATGTGATTAAAATTCAGTACCTAACAGCTTCTGGGCTAACCGGTAGCCATCGTTAGGATAAAACTCTGTTTTTACACCCAGGGCAGCTTCAATATCTGCCGGGGTCTTGTTGTCAAGGAACATATCCTGTTCACTTCTCAGCATATCATTGCAAAGAAGCAGTCTGTCAGAAGTAAGTTTTCCCTGCAACTGATCTATTATATCTGTGGCAGTGATAAGACCTGTAACCCACACATTGCCACCAAAGAAATTGTTTTTGATTTTATGGACTGTAATCTGGAACATATCCCCTGCTTTTTCCTTTGCCTTTTCTATTACAGAGCAAAGTACAGGATACATCGCTTCACCTGTGATAAGGTCTGCTTTTACAGGTTCTGAAAGGCCTTCAAACCAGTTCAGTTCCTCTTCAAAACTGTCTATCAGAGTACGCACCATGCCCACACCGTTTTCAATCTGTGGGAAAGAACCGTAGTAAGAAGTTTCAGGAATAGGAAGCTCTGCGCGCAGGAAAAACTCGTCTGAAAGATATACAAGCCTGTCCCCGTGGTCTTTATAAAATTCTTCTGTCCACTGATTCACCTGGTTTATCACACGGCGGCAGTCCTCTTTGGAAAAAGTTTCCACCGGTGCAAGACCGTCACGATAGCGTGTAATACCGACAGGTACTATTGAACAGCTGGCTACCTGTGGATACAGGCTCTGCAGTTTTTCAATGGAATTTTTCAGCACCTGCTCATCATTAACCCCTTTACACAGAACAATCTGTGTGTTCATTGTAATATCTGCATCTGCAAATTCCTGCATAATATCATTGATTTCTGCAGAGCGTGGATTTTTCATCATAAATGTGCGCAAATCAGGGTCAGTAGCGTGAACAGAAATATTGATAGGTGATATTCTCATCTTTTTTATTCTGTCTATTTCACGGCGGGAAAGATTTGTAAGTGTTATATAATTGCCGAAAAGGTAAGACAGTCTTTCATCGTCATCTTTGAAATACATATCTTTGCGCAGGCCTTTTGGCAACTGGTCAACAAAACAGAAAATGCATTTGTTTTTGCATGAATGCTGTTTATCAATGAGATATGTCTGGAATTCAAGGCCCAGCGGTGTATAGTCATCTTCTTTTTCTATATGAATGCTGATATTTTCATCGCCACGGGAAATAACTACATCCAGCTGTGTGTCTGTGGAATAAAACTGCAGGTCCATCATATCAAATATTTCTTCACCATTGATGGATACCAGTTTATCCCCCGGCAAAATACCGTATTCACTGGCAGGGCTGCCCTGCTCTATACCTGTAATATGAACTGCCATAATACCTCCTGTAAAGTGTAAATAATGAAAACTTCACTAACAATATATTTTACCATATTATTATTGAATTTTCCACAAAATAATTTGATAAAGCAAAAAAATAAAGGGCAGGAAAGACCTACCCTTGACTGTTAAATTATACAAAAGAATTAAGCTTCTTTTTTGATAACAGCTTTGCCTTTGTAATAACCGCAAGATTTGCAAACTCTGTGTGGAAGTGTCAATTCGCCGCACTGTGGGCATTTTACGAATGATGGAGCTTCGAGTTTCCAAACATTTGATCTTCTTTTATCTCTTCTTGCTTTTGAAAGTTTTCTCTTTGGTACTGCCATTTTTAGCACCTCCTCTAATTATTCATCGTTATCCAGTAATTGTTTTAAGATTAATAACCTTGGGTCAACTCTTTCTTCGAGCTGACAGCCACAATT
>JAFSCU010000034.1 GCA_017436575.1 Oscillospiraceae bacterium | reverse complement strand
GTGCAAATGCCCGCTATGGTGGGGCGCGGGCAAGCCAACGGGCCGGGGGAATCGTCCGCTACACTCGCATGACCAGCTCGTGTTTTTGCTGCGCAAAACCGCTCAGGCGCTGCGCTAACCCCCCACGTTTTGGTTACTTTTGCGCCAAAAGTAACGCCAGCGCAGCGTTACAAATTCGGGACGTCGAGGACGCCGTCCCCTACGCGATTGCAGTATAATATAAATTAATTCTTTGACTATTAAATAAATCCCAATTTATCAGACAGTTGAAAGTCCACTTTTCTATACATTACAGCGAACAATTATAACAGCCAGACTGCATTTTGCAGTCTGGCTTTAACTGTTTTAGATATAATCTTTCCTTTTTCAGTGTGTTATTATTTTATCTTCCTGTTTTCTGCCCTGATAAAAGGATATTCTATATTTTCATCGGTCAGCAGGGTATATTTCCAGGGGCGGCGGAAAGCGTTGCCGTGAACTTCACTGCTGCGGTATTCATTCACCAGGTCCATATCCACTTCGGCTATATAAATGCCCTCTTCCCCATCGGTTTCCAATAAACAGGTATCGCGGGGACCACTGCCATCAACAGGATAAGCCACGCCGTCAAAAACAGAGGAGTGTCCATTGCAGTCCGGCTTACCCTGTGGATAATTGCAGGTGGCTATAACATACATATTTTCGTATGCCCTGCCGCGCAGCTGGGACAGGCGGTTTATTTCCATCGGGCAGGCATTTGGCACCAGCACCAGCTGGGCGCCTTTCAGCATAAGTATACGGCCACTTTCCGGAAATTCGCGGTCATAACATATCATAGCGCCTGTTTTCACTGTACCTTTGGCTGTATCCAGGTCTGCAACATAAAAATCTTCACCGGGGTACAGCATGCACTCATCACCAAAATCACAGGTGTGCACCTTTGCATAGTGCAGCACACTGTTGCCGTGGCGGTCAAACAGGGTGACAGTGTTACGCGGCTGTGGTGAAAAACTTTCCAGATATGTAACAGCAATGGCCATATCCAGTTCTGCCGCCAGTTTTCCAAATGTCTGTACAAACCGGCTGTCTGATGATACCGCCATACTCTTCAGTTTCTCTGCATTTTGCGGAATATTATAGCCCACATTCCACATTTCGGGAAACAGGGCTATGTCTGCCCCCATTTCCTTTGCCTGTTTACAGGCAACTATACCTTTTTCAAGATTTTCAGCCTGTGTGTTCCCCGGCATAAGCTGCAATAAAGCAATTTTAAGTTTTTCCATAGTTAATTCCTTTAACAATCAGTATTTATATAAATATATCTGAAAATTCCGTCTGCTTTTCCATTATATCTCTTTCCTGTAATATTCCACTATATCCCCTTCGTCCAGTTCGTTGAACAGCAGGTGGGTATAGCCAAAGTGCTGATAAATAGCTTTTGTTCGTGTATGGGTAGATGTAACACCGATTGTCAGATATTTATAGCCCAGACTGGCGGCGTACTCTTCGGCAGCTTTCATCAGCTTTGAAATATGCCCCTGACCTTCATACTGTTTTTCAATTCTCAATGCATTTATATTTGCAGTGGTTTTGCCGTCTGCCAGCACACATCTGCCGGCCAGAGCCTTGCACAGCGGAGAAAACAGCAGAGTTACTTCACCTATGGGCCTGTCGCCCAGCATTACTGCAAAAGGTGCAGACATACCCAGTCTGAAATATCTTCGGTATTCATCACGCCAGTTTACCCAGCGAATATCGCCCGGGTGGGAATTTATGGTTTTCTCCCATTGTTTTTCATAAATTTCCGGTGTCATAGGTATATAGCTGATCACAAAACCACCTCCTGTATTATTAATATAAGTATAAAATCCACACCTGACAATGTCAACACAGTAAAAAGCACCGGCAAAAGCCGGTGCTTTGCAGACAGTTATCTTTTTGTAAATGTTGAACAGGATGCGCCGCCGCCCATTGTGTTGATAGAAACATTGTTTGCTTTACATTTGTGGTCTGTGTTGTATACACATTCCTTTGCTGAACAAACAATTTCCAGTTCCGGATTAGGTGTTGTTGTGCCGATAGCGTTCTGTGTGCCTTTTGGTACATAGGATGCACATTCTGTTTCGTTTGAAGACATAGCGTGTGGGCCTTCTACTTTGATATTGGGTTTACAGCAATAGTTTTCTTTGTAGTGTGTACAGGAATGTACACTGCATTTGAGATTAGTCATAGTGAAATACCTTCCTTTCGCCTTTATTATGGACAAAAGTATGACAATAATACATTCGTTGTTGAAAAAAAGAATTGATGGTGTAAAATAAAAGAAAAGGGGGAATTTATTATGAAAACACCACTTATAATACTGACACCACAGAATATGCCTATGGAGGCACCTTTTGACAAACCATATAACTATTCCAACGGTTATAATACTTCCGCCATTATAAAATGGGGCGGTATGCCTGTTATTCCAACATATCTGGACGAAGAACAGGCACTGGCGCTGATGGAAAAGGCTGACGGTCTGATGATGACCGGCGGTGCTGACATTGACCCTGCCCTGTACGGACAGGAAAAGATGGAACAGTGCGGTACCATAGAATACGAAAGAGATAAATCTGACATTGCCCTGCTGAAAGCGGCCCTGGTGCTGAAAAAACCTGTACTGTGTATCTGCCGCGGCTGCCAGATAGCCAATGTTTACTTTGGCGGCACAATGTACCAGGATATTCCTGCACAGGTACCAAGCGATTTGAAACATGCGTTTTACGAATATCCGGCCCTGACACAGGAAACCACCCACAATATAAGAGTAATAGCCGGAACACCGCTGTATGAACTGTTTGGTGAAGAAGAATTTGGCACAAACAGTCTGCACCACCAGGCAGTAAAAGACCTGGGAAAAGGTGTGGTACCAATGGCATACGCCACAGACGGAATACTGGAAAGCTGGTATCTGGACAGTGATGACCAGTGGCTGCGTGCGTACCAGTGGCACCCTGAAATGATGCAGGACAGTCGTCATTCCGCAGTAATTATTACAGATTTTATAAATGAATGCAAAAAGAATATGAAATAAATCAAAAAGGAGGGCAATGCGCCCTCCTTTTTTGCAGTAAGGATAATTTGCTGACTATTAAACGGGCTGGTGCGGCATCAGCCTCCATACAAAGTGTAAAAGTAAATTCGTAATGTACGATGCCCACACCATACCAAAACAACACAAGGTCATCCTGAGCACAGCGAAGGATCTTTGCGCTGGTACAATAAAGAAACTATAGTTTTGCAATATTGGGGATACATAGATTCTTCTGGCATAGCCCTTAGAATAACAGAGTGACAGTATGTGGAGATAAAACATAACGATATTTATATACTTGCCACAATATTGTAAATATCTTTGAAATCCGTCACAGTAAAGTCTGCAGACTGCAACAGTTTTTCCCTTGTGGCGTGGTCTTTGACAGTCAGAAATTCTGTCAGCACGGTGGTCATACCTGCTGATTTTGCCCCCAGCAGTTCATCACTGCCGCCATCGCCTATAAAAATACTTTCCCCGGCTGTTGCGGCCAGTCTTTCCATCGCCAGACTGTAAATACGTTTGTCCGGCTTTACCATACCCACATCACAGGAAAAAACAGCAGCATCAAAATACTGTTTCAGTGGCGAAATATCCCAATATTTTTTGTCAATAATGTCGGCATTGCTGACAAGGCACAGCTTTGTGCCTTCTGCTTTCAGTTTTTTCACGGTCTGCAATATATCCGGGTGAATTTCCGTCAGTGCTGTTTTCATTCTTTCACAGCGTATTTCCACCAGTTTATCAATCTGACTGTCAGTCACCGCAAAAGGCAGACCTGCCACCATACTTTCCAGCATTTCCCTTTCGCTTTTCACCTTGCCTGTGGCACGGAAAGAGTATGCAGATGGATTTTCAGCGCTGTTTTCCCACTCAGTTCTTGAAATGCCCAGTAAAGTAAATTCATTTTCTTTTTGGTATTCAAGGTTTGCAAGGGTGAAAAACAAATCAAAAAATACAGTTTTCATATTATTTTTCTGAAAAAGGACAGTTATCAGCGTCCTGTGGAAGATGTTTCAGATGATACAGATAATAACCGGCCAGAATGGCAACAAGGCTTAATACACCATATATGGTAATTACCACTGTTACCATGCCGCGCAGGTCAAGAAAGCTGCCATTGGCATCAGAGCCATACACCACCAGTGCACCGACAAAAATAAGAAAAGGCACAAAAAACATCAATTTTTCGGTTGATGGATTTTTTGCTTTTGAACAGATAAAATATTCCAGTGCGGCAAAAGCGGCAAAGGACACCACTGCCAGTATAATCAAAGTAAAGTCCATATTCAATCTCCTGTCAGAATTATATATACATATTAACACAGACATATAAAAAATGGAATATGCTGTGTATAAACAAAACCACCGCAAGACTTATCCTGCGGTGGTTTATCATATTATTGTATTATCACACTTTTACTTTTCCGGCGTTCATCCGGCAGGCTGATTTACAGCCTGCACAGTTGTGACTGCAACCTGCACAGCCACCGCCGTTTTTATGGTCATTCCACATAGAGCATACTGCCAGCGCTACGCAGAAACCAATTACTGTGAGAACTATTATATCACCCATAGTGGACCTCCGTAATCAATTATTTTTTGTTTTTACTTTCTGGCTGATAGCCTTTTCTGAACAGCAGATAAATCAGTGCAATCAGTGCTGCAACAGCCACAGCTGTAAAGATGCTAAGTGTTGCTTCGCCCAGAACCAGACCAACCAGCTGGTAAACAATCATCGAAATAACATAAGCAAAACCACACATATAAGCGATTGTGCCAACTGTCCATTTCATATCGCCCATTTCACGTCTGATAGCACCCATAGCAGCAAAGCAAGGTGCACACAGCAGCTGGAAAATCATAAAGCTGTATGCTCTTACAGGGCCGAAGTCATTTGCAATCATTGTCCAGATTTCGTTGCCGGATTCTGACAGTTCACCTGCAAAGTTGTACAGTGTGCCAAATGTCATAACTACCTGTTCTTTTGCAATCAGGCCTGTAAATGTGGCAACTGTTGCTTTCCAGGCCATATCGCCTGCCCAGCCCAGTGGGTAGAAAATCCATGCGATTGTCTGACCGATAGCTGCCAGCAAGGAAGCGTTTGAATCTTCAACAGCCATAAATGCGCCATTTACAAAACCATAAGACTGTAAGAACCAGAGAACGATAGAAGAAACAAGCACGATTGTTGTTGCTCTTTTTACAAAGTCCATACCTCTGTCGTATGTAGAACGAAGAACGTTTCTTGCACTTGGCATATGATATTCAGGCAGTTCCATTACAAATGGTGCAGGTTTGCCTGCAAAGGCTTTGAATTTTTTCAGGATAACACCGCTGATAACCACGGCCATTACACCGATAAAGAATGCTGATGTTGCAACCAGTGGTGAGTTGCCGAATACAGCGCCGGCAAACAGACCGATAATTGGCATTTTAGCACCACAAGGAATAAAGCCTGTGGTCATAACTGTGATTTTTCTGTCGTTTTCCTGTTCAATGGTACGGGAAGCCAGAATGCCAGGAACACCACAGCCTGTGGCAACCAGCATAGGAATGATGGATTTGCCTGACAGACCGAATTTGCGCAGTATTCTGTCCATAATAAATGCAACACGGGACATATAGCCAATGTCTTCCAGAATTGACAGCAGGAAGGAAAGTACCAGAATCTGTGGTACGAAACCCAGAACTGCGCCTACACCGGCCACAATACCATCCATTACCAGGCCATACAGCCAGCCGGAAACGCCAAGGGAAGTAAGGATAGAATCAAGCAGAGAAGGAACCAGTTCGCCGAACAATACATCATTTGCCCAGTCTGTACCCATTGTACCGATAGAGAAAGAGTAACCGCCCATTGCGATAGCATACATCAGGAACATAACGCCTGCAAAGATTGGCAAGGCCAGAACTCTGTTTGTAACAATTTTATCTATTTTACCTGAAAGGGTAACGCGGTGTTTTTCACCTGCTTTTTTCACAGCGCGGCTGCAAACATCACTGATATATGAATAACGGCTGTCGGCCACAATGCTTTCTGCATCATCGTCCATTTCTGTTTCACAGTCACGGATATGCTGTTCAACATGAGCCATTACATCTGCCGGCAGGTTCATTTCTTTCTGCACCATTTCATCGCGTTCAAACAGTTTGATTGCATACCAGCGCAGGTATGTTGTATCTACTGAATCTTCGATGGATTCTTCTATATGTGCCAGTGCATGTTCTACACTGCCTTTGAAAACATGAGGTACTTCGCCGTGAGTGTGGTTCTTTGCCAGTTCAACCACTTTTTCCACAGCCAGGTCAATGCCTTCGTTTTTCAGTGCGGAAATTTCAACAACCGGACAACCCAGTGCTTTACTCAGTTTTTCTGTGTCAATGTTGTCGCCGTTTTTGCGCACAAGGTCCATCATATTTACTGCTATAACAACAGGATAGCCCAGGTCCAGCAGCTGTGTTGTCAGATACAGGTTTCTTTCAATATTTGTACCGTCAATAATATTCAGTATTGCATCAGGATGTTCATTTACAAGATACTGACGTGTAACCACTTCTTCAGGAGAATATGGTGACAGGGAGTAAATACCTGGCAGGTCCTGAATAATTACATCGCTGTGGCCTTTCAGCTGGCCTTCTTTCTTTTCAACAGTTACGCCAGGCCAGTTGCCTACATACTGGTTAGAGCCGGTGAGAACATTGAACAGTGATGTTTTACCACAGTTCGGGTTGCCGGCAAGTGCAATTTTTATGCTCATATCTTAATCCTCTTATTCTACTTCAATCTTTTCAGCGTCTGCTTTACGCAGTGTCAGCTGATAACCGCGTACTGTCAGTTCCATTGGGTCACCCAATGGTGCAACTTTACGCACTTTGATTTCAACGCGTTTTGTGATGCCCATGTCCATAATTCTGCGGCGCACAGGGCCTTCGCCGTGTAGCTTTACCACAGTGGCTGTGTCGCCCACTTTTACATCTTTCAGTGTTTTCATACAATATAATCCTCTCGTAAACTGCCCGTAGACAGTTTTTTCACGACAGTTAACCTACGCTAACTCTATGTAGTTAGTATAAGCTAACCGAAAGAAAAAGTCAATGGGCATATTATATAATAAACAAATAGAACAAACTTGTGCCAATATATAAAAATGCACAAAAGTTACAATAATATTTGTGTAACAAAGTCACTTTACTTTTTCTTAATGATACATTATACTGATAACAAAGAATAATACAACACTGATATTTGATATATATGGAGGTATACTATGGGATTTCTTAAAGGTAAAACAGCTATAATCACAGGTGCCGGCCGCCGGGTTCTGGCAGATGGTCGCAGTGGCTCTATCGGCTATGGCATAGCCACAGCTTATGCAAAAGAAGGTGCAAACCTGGTTATTACAGGCAGAAATATGCAGAAACTGATGGATGCAAAAGAAGAACTGGAACGCCTGTATGGTATTCAGGTGCTGCCGATTCAGGCAGATGTAAACAAAGAAAATGACAATGATGCTCTGGTGGCTGATGTTATCCGCCAGGCAGTAGAAAAATTTGGCGGTATTGATGTGCTGATAAACAACGCCCAGGCATCTGCCAGCGGTGTGACAATAGCAGATCACACAACAGCACAGCTGGACCTGGCAATGTATTCCGGGCTTTACGCTGCATTTTACTATATGAAACACGCCTATCCTTATCTGAAAGAAAGCCGTGGCAGCGTTATCAACTTTGCTTCCGGCGCGGGTCTTTTCGGCAACTTTGGTCAAAGCTCTTATGCAGCAGCCAAAGAGGCAATCCGCGGTCTGACACGTGTAGCCGCAACAGAATGGGCAGTTGACGGCATCAATGCCAATGTGGTGTGCCCTCTGGCCTGGACAGCACAGCTGGAAAAATTCCACAAGGATTATCCGCTGGCATTTGAAGAAAATGTGGAAATGCCACCAATGGGATTTTTCGGTGACCCTGAAAAAGAAATCGGCCGAGTGTGCGTACAGCTGGCCGGCCCTGACTTTAAATATATGACAGGTGAAACAATCACTCTGGAAGGCGGTCTGGGTTTAAGACCATAAAATTCGATAATACAAGGCGGGGTTTCCCCGCCTGTTTTTATGTACAAAGCAGGGACAGATACCCATATCAGCCTGCTTTATATCCGCTAACTTCCACTCTGTCATTCTGAGGAACAAAGTGACGAAGAATCTTTGTACTGCAAACATTGCAAAACTATAATTACTTCAGTGTACGGTTGCAAAGATCCTTCACTGTGTTCAGGATGACAATATTCTGCTTGTGCATATTAAAAAATTTCGGTACGATATAGACATCGTGCCCTGCGGATTTATTTTCATAACCTGTGTAGTGTAAAACGGTGGTAGATTTCCCTATTTTATATCATTATCCTTACACAAAAACAAAAGCTTCCCGGATGGGAGGCTTTATTCTTTATATTACTTATTCAAATCTGCCACAATGGCCTCTGCCATTTTTTCGATTGGTGCCAGGTCGTGAAGTGCTGATTTTATAGAAATATTTTCTTCCATAATGCTGATATTTTTCATTGATGAGAAAATTTCTGTTGCATTTTTGATTACTGCAGGCGCCCATGAACCGTTTTCAATAAGAGCAACTGTTCTGTTCTGCAGGTTAAGGGCTTTCATATCCATCAGCAGATGTTCCATTTTTGGATGGAGAGCCAGGTTGTATGTTGGGCTGGCAATTACAATATGGCTGTATTTCCATGCAAGGGAAATCATTTCGGAAAGGTCTGTTACAGAAACATCCCTTACGTCCATATTTTTAACGCCACGGTCTGCCAGCGCAAGAGCCAGCGCATTTGCGGCATTTTCTGTGTTGCCGTACATTGAAGCATAGGCAATCAGCACACCCTGCTGTTCAGGCTGATATTTGCTCCACAGCTGGTATTTTTCCAGCAGGTCGCCTATATTGCTGCGCCATACAGGACCGTGAAGCGGTGCAATCATTTTAATGTCCAGAGCCGCAGCCTTTTTCAGTGCCGCCTGCACCTGCATACCATATTTGCCAACAATATTTGCATAGTATCTTCTGGCTTCATTGTACCAGTTTTCATCAACAACATCTTCGTCATTGAAGATTCTGCCGTCCAGAGCACCGAATGCACCAAAGGCATCGGCAGAGAACAGTGTGCCTGTGTGGGATTCATAGCTGAGGATTACTTCCGGCCAGTGAACCATAGGTGCTGTTACAAAGTTCAGTGTATGTTTGCCCAGTGAAAGACTGTCGCCGTCTTTTACGCTGATGGCACGGTCACCCAGGTCAACATTGAAAAACTGTTTCAGCATCTGGTGACCTTTTGCAGAAGCCACCACCTTCAACTGTGGATACATTTCCAGCAATCGGCCGATGTTGGCAGCGTGGTCAGGTTCCATATGGTGAACAATCAGATAGTCCAGCTGTCTGCCGCCCAGCAAACTTTCCAGGTTTTCAAAAAATGGATCAGCCACATAGCGGTCTACTGTATCTGTCAGAGCTGTTTTTTCATCATCAATAAAATAAGAGTTATATGAAACGCCGTTGTCCAGCGGGAAAAGATTTTCAAAAAGTGCCAGGCGTCTGTCACTTACACCCAGATAATAAATATCCTGGGAAATTTTGCGGATTGTTTTCATAAAAATATCTCCTTTGTATGTAAAAATTATTCTTGATTTATAGCTTATCGATACGTTGTATCATTAACTATATTATACACATTATTTTCCATTTTGCAAGTGACAAAGTCACTTTTTTTAAAGATTTATGATATTTTTTGTTTTTTCCAGCAATACCATTGCAATGGCAGTGTCTCCTTCGTGAGAAAGGGAAACCTGGGCTGAATATCCGCCCAAGGATACAATTTCAGCCGCCTTGCCATAAAAATTG
This sequence comes from Oscillospiraceae bacterium, assembly GCA_017436575.1. Lineage (GTDB taxonomy): Bacteria > Bacillota > Clostridia > Oscillospirales > Ruminococcaceae > RGIG3102. The sequence goes on along the minus strand of JAFSCU010000034.1, from coordinate 5,363 downwards.
AAATACGGTGCCCCCAGTTCATCACGCAGTATCTCCACATCGTTGAAACCAAAAGCTCTGATACCGGTGCCCAAAGCCTTTGAAAATGCTTCCTTCGCTGCAAAATTGGCGGCCAGAGAGGCAAATTTTGGCTTGTCCCTGTGATAAAAAGCGTCCAGTTCCCGCTGCGTAAACACATGGGCAAGGAAATTTGGCTTTTCGCTGCTTTTTTCTATTCTTGACACAGTGGTCATATCTACACCTATTTTATACATATCTGCCTCCTGTATGATATAAAGATATTATACCCTGTTTTCAGAAGAAAATAAAGATGTGGTGTGAAAAGGAATTTGTTGTTCAAGGCGTGCAAGGTACGATCCCACATCGTACCGAATTTTTTATATGCACAAAGTAGAATATCGTCATCCTGAACGCAGTGAAGGATCTTTGCACCGGTACACTGAAGTAATTATAGTTTTGCAATATTTGCAGTACAAAGATTCTTCGCAACTGGTTGCTCAGAAAGACAGAGTGATAGTCTGTAGCAGGTATATATCAACGGTGGTTTTTATTCACTTTTATTTTCCCTATAACACAGCCACCCCATAAAAATATAATATACAATAACAGCCACGCTGATAATTCTTTCGTCAAATACTATTTTTTCAAGGTTTTTGATCTTGTTGTAATATTCCCATATACCAAAAATTCCATATAGTAAACCCACGCAACTGCCATACCATCTGCCACTTGCCAATAAAAGTGAAGCACAAACAATTACAGCCCCAAGCGGCAACGCCCACTCTGTAAAATACATTCGCGGTATAACAGCAACTATCGTATACAACAGAATCATCAGCCACATAGGCCATGTGTACTTCCATTTAACAGACAGTTTTATAAAATTTTTCATACCATCACCTCTGTAACAATATTTTACCATAAGCGCCATTATTCTTGTATATTCCGATTATTAATATTTGCTTAATTTTTAATTGTTATTCTTCTTTCGCTGTGCTACAATTTAATTAACAAGGGGGTGCCGATATGAAAAACACTGACCTGACAATAAAAGATACTGACAATATGCTGAATATCCGTGTAGCAGGTATAATTATTAAAAACAACCGTGTGCTGATGGTGAAAAACCTGCGGTCTGATTATATCTATTCTCTGGGTGGCAGGCTGAAATTTGGCGAAAGTGCGGCACAGGGCGTAGTGCGTGAAGTGGAAGAAGAAACAGGCGTACGTCTGGAAATTGACAGACTGGGCTTTGTGCACGAAAACTTTTTTACAGGCAGCACCCCGTCAAAAATGAATCGTCAGGTATATGAAATCACATTTTATTTCTATATGAAGGTGCCCCGGGACTTTAACATTGAAACCGATACCGCCACTGCGGACGGCGACGGAGAAACACTGGTATGGCTGGACTGGCACAGCGACGAAAAATATTATCCACAGTTTTTTAAAGCAGAGCTGGACAATCCTTCCCAGGAGATAAAACACATAGTTACAGATGACAGATAGTTTTAAACAGCAGTGCTGTTTATATAAATTTTATTTAATGGAGATTGCTTTTTGATTAAAAACAGCAGAACACTGGAGATAGTAGCGTAACCGGGAGGTTTGCAACTGTCTTACCTCCCGGAATTGCGGTCAACAATCATCAGGAGGAAATAAATAATGATAAAAAATGACTATATTATCCGTTTGGAAGAAAAACGGGATTACAATAAAACCGAAAATCTGGTAAGAGAAAGTTTCTGGAATGTATACAAGCCGGGCTGTGATGAACACTTTGTTCTGAAATGCCTGCGCAGCGAGCCGGACTTTATACCACAGCTGGATTTTGTTATGGAAAAGGACGGGCAGATTATCGGGCAGATAGTTTTTGTAAAAGCGGCTATCACCAAAGATGGCGGTGGTGTATTGCCTGTGCTCACTTTCGGGCCTATATGTATAGAAAAATCCTATCAGAAAAAGGGATACGGCAAAATTCTGCTGGATTATGCTCTGGAAAAAGCCACAGAAATGGGATTTAACGCAGTGTTTATCGAAGGAAATATCAATTTTTACAGACACTGCGGGCTGACCTATGCCAGACAGTTTGGCATAAGATACCACGGTCTGCCACAGGGCGTAGATGATTCCTTTTTCCTGGCAAAAGAGCTTGTAAAAGATTGTCTGAAAGATATAACAGGTGAATATGCCACTCCGAAGGGATATTTTTCTGCCATAGAAAGAGCAGATGAATTCGCTGAATACGAAAGTACATTTTTATTAAATGATAAACCGGCGCAGAGCGTTTAACTTAAAAAATGAGCATAGGAGAGTTAAATTATGTTGATGAATGCAGCAGAATTTCTTATAAAAAAAGCGGTAGAATCCCGTTTAAAAGGGAAGAAAGTTGATATGCAGATTCTTCAATGTTACAGTACCATATATCTTAACTATGATTTTACAGACACAGATTATATGATCGGTATCAACACTGCTAAAGAAAGAGCAACGCAGATGATTGAAGCCATCCGGTATTTTGATAAAACCGGCAATCCCGAAAATATGTATGTATCTTTTTGTATGTTTTTTGATCAGGTTCTGACAAAGAAGGAATACTATTTCTATGCCGACCAGTTATTGAAACAGATGGCAACTCATAATGAGTTGATTACTTATTTGGATTTTTCCGACTTCAAAATCAGAATTATGGAAGATTTTGATCCACAAAAGGTTGATTTTCCAAAAACAAATACAATGATTTATAAGAACGTTAAACTTTTGTCCGAGTATCTGAACACATCATACATAAAATCAAAAGGTGGTATTGTCCATGATGTCACTACCAGCAGAGTAATACATAAAGCATCAAAATACGCCGATTTGACCAAGCCGATATATGCATATACTATCGACCCACATCTTAATGTAAAGTTGATTCCGGATAAAGATGTCGATATTAATATTGAGGAAGATAGTATTACTGTAATGATTTCCAGCCGATGCTCAATCTCATTCAGCAATTATCCTTTGACACCAAAGAAATAATTTAATCTGGCTTATAAACAAAAAACAGGGAGTTACTCCCTGTTTTTGCTTTATCTCAGAAATCATTTTATTTTTGTCAGGGCTTCATCTGCCAATGGCATATCGGATGTGTATTTGCCGTAATGAGATTCAATAACTGTCATATCGCTGTCAATATAGAACCATGCCGGTGCCTGTTCTTCGTTGCCTTCGTATTCGCCGTGAACAATGCCCAGTTCGTTAAGTATACCGGCTTTGTACCGCTGTTTTGCTTTGTCTTCTTCTGTCATTTCATCTCTCCAGCCCGGTTTTCTTTCGCCCAGTTCCAGAGTTTTATACAGTTCCTGCTGTGTATCACAGACAAGATGGAAAGGCAGTGTTTTATCAATCATATCCCTGAGAACAATTTCTGGTTTTGACTGCATAACCACAACAATATTTACACCTTTTGCATCAAATTCAGGCTTTTTCATTGTCAGCAGATGCACATCCAGTCTGCATGGAGGACAGCCCATATAGCGCAAAAACCAGAACATTGTAGGCTTGCCGCCTGTGATTTCCTTGATTGTCAGACCTTCGTTCAGCTGATTGCCCAGAATAGTGTTTACTTTGAAATCAGGGAATTTATCCCCTTTTACCAATCTTGCCATAATATCTTTTCCTTTCGATACATTTAATTTAATATCACTATATCATTAAACAAACTCTTTGTAAATATGGTATGTTTTCTTTTTTACTTTTCGTAATGCACCATTATATAGACAAAATATTTTCATTAAACTATAATGTAAGCATAAATGCATCAAAGGAGATTTTAAAATGCTGGAAAACGGAACAAAAGCCCCACTTTTTACTTTGCCTGACAAAGACGGCAACGCTGTATCACTTTCAGATTTTCTGGGGAAAAAGGTTATTTTATATTTTTATCCAAAGGACAACACTCCAGGCTGTACACGCCAGGCCTGCGCCTTTGCATCAAGTTATGAAAAGTTCAAAGAAATTGATGCTGTGGTAATAGGAATCAGCAAAGATTCTGTGGCAAGCCACGCAAAATTTGCCGCCAAATATGAACTGCCTTTTATCCTGCTTTCAGATACAGAACTTTCTGCCATACAGGCCTATGACGTATGGAAAGAAAAGAAGCTGTATGGAAAAGTAAGCATGGGTGTAGTGCGCACCACATATATAATTGATGAGAACGGCTTTATTGAAAAAGTTATGCCTAAAGTAAAACCGGATACAAACGCAGCAGAAATATTGGAATATCTTGGGGAATAACACAAATTTCTTTCACATTTTAAGTATATACTGATAACAAAGGGGGATTTTCTATGAAATATGAAATTCAGGGTGAAACATTGCCTGTTGTAATCTGCTATCTGGACAACGGTGAAACAATGATTACCGAAAGCGGTGCAATGGCGTGGATGTCACCAAACATCAGAATGGACACAACCACAGGCGGCGGACTGGGCAAAGCCTTTGGCAGGATGTTCGCCGGGGAAAATCTTTTCCAGAACAGATATACAGCCCAGGGCAATGGACTTATTGCATTTGCTTCCAGTTTCCCGGGTAAAATTGTTCCATTCAGAGTTGAACCGGGGAAAGAATACATTTTTCAGAAAAAGGCGTTTCTTGCCGGTGAAAGCGGTGTAAACCTTTCAGTTCATCTGCAGAAAAAAGTTTCATCAGGTTTATTTGGCGGTGAAGGTTTTATTCTTCAGAAAGTTTCAGGCAATGGTATTGTCTTTGCGGAATTTGACGGACATGTGGTGGAATACGACCTGAAAGCCGGACAAAAAATTGTAGTGGACTCAGGCTATCTGGCAGCAATGGATGCCACCTGCTCCATTGACATCCAGACAGTGCCCGGTGTCAAAAACGCACTTTTCGGTGGTGAAGGTATTTTCAACACAGTGGTTTCAGGTCCCGGCCATATCTGGCTGCAGACAATGCCTATCCACAGTGTTGCAGGTGCTATCCGTCCCTATATCCCAACAGGAAATTAAAATATATACATAATATCTGTCTTTATTGGGTATTTGTAAAAGTTAAAGCCAAGCTGTTACTGTCAGCTTGGCTTTTATTGTTTGTTACATCTGTTTTGTGCTGCCGATATCGGTCATAGCATAAAACCGGAATACAGATGCAATATTTATAACGAATTCTTGGATATTATCATTATTAAAAATACTTTAAATATTATAAAAACAAACCCGAATCTATCACCAATTGGTGTAAGATTCGGATTAGTTTGTTTTGGCTCCCCAAGTTGGACTCGAACCAACGACATCGTGATTAACAGTCACGCGCTCTACCGACTGAGCTATTGGGGAATATACAAAAGCCAGCACCTC
>JAFSCU010000033.1 GCA_017436575.1 Oscillospiraceae bacterium | reverse complement strand
GAAACGAACTTCCGCAAGACTGCTTGATAAGGTGGTCGGGGAAGCCTAAACAAAAAGTTTCCCTTGTTTCGGCTCATAAGGGCAAAAACAAGGGAAAATACATAAGGAACGAACATTAAAATGCCGATTTTCCTTGAAAATACAAGGATTTCGGAGGATTAAGATAGATAAATTTCAATTTATCTGACACATCCGCACAAAATAAAAGAGAGGCTTTTGCCTCTCTTTTTTACTGTTTATAAATATTATTCGCTGATTGCTGTTTCCAGTGCCAGTTTAATCATATTGTCCAGTTCTCTTTCTCTTGCTTCTTTTGAAAGAGCAGGCTGGTCAGGGTTAAATATGTTGGCAGCAATGGACATAATCATAAGGGCTTTAGTACGGAACTGGCTGCCCAGTGCATACAGGGCAACTGCTTCCTGTTCAGAGCCGATAACGCCGTATTTGTTCCACTGTTTTGCAATTTCAGGTTTGTTGTCAAAATACAGCAGGTCGTTGCATACTGTCAGACCAACACGGGCAGGAATGTTCATTTCTTCTGCCAGTTTTTCTGCTTTGTAAACCAGACGATGGTCAGCAACAGCAGAGAAAACACCTTTAAGATCTGCATAGTCCATAAAGGAAGATGTGTAGCAGCAGCCTTTTGAAATTACCAGTTCGCCAACATTCAGAGTTGGGTCATAGCTGCCACCTGTACCGATGCGGATAAGTGTTTTTACATCGTATTCTGTCATCAGTTCGCGTGCATAAATATGAATAGACGGAACACCCATACCTGTGCCCATTACAGAAACAGGAACACCTTTGTATGTGCCTGTGTAGCCCAGCATACCTCGCACTTCGTTAAAGCACACAGGGTTTTCCAGATAGGTTTCAGCGATGTATTTTGCTCTCAGTGGGTCGCCCGGAAGCAGTATTCTTTCAGCAATATCGCCTTTTTTTGCATTAATGTGGTCGCTCATAGTTGTGATTCTCCTTTTTAATTACTGAATTTATTTGCATTAATAATTCTTACAACGGAACTTACAAGTGAAACACCCACTGCAATGGCACCTGCAACACCCAGTGTGGAGATAAGTTTTGCAACAAACATATCCATGTTGCCTTCGATACAGTATTTCATTGTGTAATAGATACCGCCCCCCGGCACCATAGGCAGAATACCTACAATAAGAAAAATAGTTGAAGGTGTCTTGAAAACACGGGCCATAATCTCGCTGAATATTGCCACAGTAACGGCAGAAACAAAGTTCTGCAGCATTACAGAGCCACTGGGTGCACACAACAGATATGCCACCCAGGCAAGACCGCCACCTACACAGGCTGCCAGTGAAATTTTAAAATCGTGCATATTGTACATTACGCAGAAGCCTGCACAGGCCATTGCAGCGTAGATAAAAGGAAGCATGTAACCTGTAACTATATCCATTATAACACACCTCCAAAAATATTTGTAAATGCTGAAAGCGGCAGTGCAATACCAATGGCGATGGAAATTGCAATCAGTAAAACTTCAGCAATTTTATTTGTGCCGGTTATAACGTCACCGCTGATGATATCACGCATAATGTTTGTAATGCCAACCCCAGGCACCAGTGTCATAATGGCACCGATGATAATCATATCTATGTTATTGCCCAGGCCGCATACCATACCCAGAATAGCTATAACAGCTATAACCATACTGGAAACCATGTTGGAAAAGAATACATTTGCCTTTACCCTGTTCATATACTTCAGGCAATATTCAGTACCAAGACCGGCAATAAATGCCACAATGGCATCCCCTGTGTTGCCGCCCCAGAAATAGCAGAAGAAAGCAGAAGCCACACCATAGGCAAACATAACCTGAACAAAACTGTACAGCTTTGTCCTGTGGATTTCGTCCAGTTTTTTATGTATTACATCAGGTGACGGTGTGTTATCACATACCCAGCGGCACAAATCGTTTACCAGGTGCAGTCTGTCCATATTTTGTGAAATGGAGGTAACTCGTTCCAGCTGTGTAATAGCTTTGCCGTCGTCACCGGGGATAGTAACAATAATTGTAGCCGGAATTGCAAAAATCTGTGGATTTTCAATACCGTATGCTTTCATAAAAAAAGCAATGGCCTGTTCTACACGGTACACTTCCCCACCGTTTTCCAGAAGACCTCGGCCCAGTTTACAGGCAGCGTCCAGTAACTTTTCTCTTGAATAATTCATTTTTCCTCTTTATATATAGTGTTGATTTATTTTCACTTTTATTATATACTGTATTTAAACTAAATTATATTATACTATAAAGGAACAAAATAAACAATGATAAAGATGTGGCTGACCCTGCCAAAAGGAAATGATACTTGTTGTCACATTTGCACTAAATGCAAAAATCCCTGTGAACACCAGAACGATTGCAGCGGTGCCTGTGCCGGCTGCCCTCATCCTTGCTGGGTAAACTGGAATGAATTTAAAGTGACCTGGGATTTCCGGTCAAACAAACCAAAAGATGTAAAATAAGACAGAGCCTGCAGGCTCTGTCTTTTTGTATATAATCTGTGTCATTGTCATTCCGAAACTGACAATGGTGGTTGAAAAATCGCATCCCCACCAAGACTGTTCTCTGCCCTATCCGGATTTTGCCCTTTAATTCTGCCCCAGAATATGTATCAGTCTTGCACCTGTATAGATATAGGCAGAAAGTGGATAGTTCCATCTGTCCGCTGTATTGGATGCCACCACAATATCCTGCAGTGTGCCGTCAGCATTTTTTATTACATCTGTCACCAACAGTGCGTGACGCCACTGATAATACGCCCCTACATGGATTATGTCCCCTTTTTCTGCATATGAATAAGGAATATCCGTCAGGGATACCAGACCGTCTTTGTAATTGTACAGTGCATAGGAATAAAACATATCCACACCTGTCCATGAATATGAACGGCCACGGGCTGTGGCTTTATTGTTCAGATTTTCGTCATAGAATTTCCACTGCACATCGTGTGTGCCTGTATAGTCCATATCAATGCCACCTGCGTGAATACACTGACTGGCAAAATTCTGGCAGTTGCCGCCATAATCATCATAAGCCAGATAATGCCCTGTATAATTACGTTTATACCACCATTTGCCGGCATATTCCACGGCAGCATCACGGTTGTAGGATGTGTCTGCTACCTTTAAATCCAGAACTTTTCCCTGTTGAAACTGCGAAAGGTCTGCCAGATTTTCACTGGCGTCAGCCATAATTATATCATAGGCATTCTGCCGTCTGAGATTATTGGTTGCGTCTGTGGCAGCTCCCCAGCCTTCTGCCATAAGAAGATAAAAATCTTCTTCCTGTTCATGGCTTTTTATAAGCCAGTTGCCGTCTGACTGTGTAAGTACAAAAGTATGATTTATATTTGCATTCAGCGAAGGCTGTGACAGATGACGGAATTTCTGCGTGTTGTTTTCCGACAGTGTAACTGTCAGGTCATCACCTGTATTTTTTACAGTTTCTACACTGTATTCAACTGTGGCATATTCAAGCGTAAGGTCAATATCTCTTTTACTGCGCACACCTGCCAGCAGTTTCAAAGCACCGTTGTTTACAGCGCAGTGGGCACTGTCGCTGTCCAAATAAAGATGGGATACATCCTGTGGGACCAGAGACTGCAATGTCTGTGCATAAAGCAGACCATAGTCTTCCAGCAGTTCAACCTGCTGTGCATCCAGAACACCCGTATTGTCTGTAACTTTTGAATTTACTATATTGCCTTTGGATTCGGCAATACCGTGCTGTGGCTTATCACCTTGTGCAGGCTGGTAATACCGGCTGTTTTTATATCCGTTCCATATAATTGCAGACAGGCATACAACAGCTATTACAGCTATTGCAATCCCACGGAATTTTGTATGTTTTTTCTGTTTGTTTTGTCTGTAAGTCGTCTTATTCTGTGCCATATAAATTATCCTTCAAATGATAATTTATTATATCATATTTTATTTTGATTTGTACATAAACAAACTGTCACATAAAAAAGCCCTGTAATAGCAGGGCTTTAATGATATAAAATTATTCCTGAGCAAGGAAGTCGTGTGCAAACTGTGCATAAACTGCAGCACCGCGTTTGAGAACATCTTCATCTACATCATATTTTTCGTGATGGTTGGAGTAGATTTTGCCGGTTTCGGGGTTATGGCTGCCGATAAATGCAAACACGCCAGGTACTTTCCGCATATAGTAAGAGAAGTCTTCGCCGCCCATCTGTGTAATCATTGGTTTAAGTGCTTCTTCGCCGTACATTTTCTTTACAGCTTCCTGACCGATTTTTACCAGCTTTTCATCAGAGTTGATTACTGGGATTACCATCCATTCAAAACTGGACAGTTTTGCTGTTGCACCGTAGGCAGCAGCTGTGTTTTCAACAATTCTTGCGATGGCTTTTGGTGCTTCTTCCAGCAGTTCCGGTGAGAATGTTCTTACTGTACCTTCAAATTTTGCTTTGCCGGCAATAACGTTCCAGCGACTGCCTGCTTCAACCTTGCCTACTGATACAACCAGTGGATTCAGCGGGCTGTTGTTTCTTGAAACAAATGTCTGCAGGTTCATAATGATGGCGCTCATTACCACGATAGCGTCAATGCCTGCTTCTGGTGATGAACCGTGTGTGGACAGGCCTTCGATTTCAACGTGGAATTCAGCTGTGGATGCCATTCTGTTTCCGGATTCTATGTTTATATATGGTGCTTCAAGCACATTCCAGATGTGTGCGCCATAGATTGCATCAACGCCTTCCAGCACACCCTGGTCGATAAGCGCAGGTGCACCGTCATAAGAGCCTGCTTCTTCAGATGGTTGGAAAATAAGACGTACTGTGCCTTTCAGCTGGTCTTTTACTTCTGTCAGCATTTTGGCTGCGCCCAGCAACATGGAAATGTGGCAGTCATGACCACAGGCATGCATACAGCCTTCATTTTTTGATGCAAAAGGCAGACCTGTTTCTTCCAGAATAGGCAGTGCGTCAATGTCAGCACGCAGGGCAACCATTTTTCCTGGCTGTCCACCAACGATATCTGCCATACAGCCGTAGTAGCCGTCAAATGTCTTTACTTCCAGGCCCATTGCTTCCAGCTGTGCGATAATTGCCTTTGTTGTTTCTTTTTCCTGCATGGACAGTTCAGGACATGCGTGGAAAAATCTTCTCTGTTCAATAATATAACTTTCAGTTTTTTCTGCTAATTCTCTAAAATTCATAACAATACCTCTCTTCTATATAGAATTGATATTATCATAATAGCACAACCACAAGGAATAAAACAACTGTATTTTAGTTTTTATTTCAATATACGTGACAAAAACCTGTAAAACACATACATCATAACCAGCATCAGCAGTGCCACAACAAAGTAAACTGCAGTAAAGCCAAAAGTTTCACTGACATATCCCCAACTGGCCGCACCTGCTGTCATACCCAGGTCCTGACTCATCATAAATGTGGCAGTGGCCAGACCACGTTTCTCCGGATTGCATCTGCTGACAGCGGCAGTATTCACTATGGGGTGGATAACACCGGCGCCTATGCCGTACAGCGCGGCAGACAGCATCAGAAACAGATTATTGTGTGTAACAGCAAGGATTAAAAATGCTGCGGTGTAAATTATATCCGCAATATAAAAAAGTTTCTGTGGTCCCAGACTGTCAGTCAGACGCGTATTGATAAAACGCACTACCAGCATAAATACCGCTGAAACAAGGAAAAATACGCCGTCAGCAGCAATATTTCTCTCCTGTGCCATAACAGGTATAAAAGAGTTAACTGATGCTGATGAGAGGGCAAAAAAGAAAATGGTATAGGCAGCAGGCAGTGATGTTTTTTCCCATATAGCAAAAGTGGTCTGTGGATTCAGAAACTGTTTTTCGTTGTATCTGACCATAAGAAAAAGCAGTGGTACAAACGCAGTTATTGCCGCCACAGTAACAGCCAATAGAATATGCCCCATATCAAAAAGCCATAACGCCAGACCCGGCGCCACCGCACCGGCCAGCACACCTGTTACACCATAGACAGAAATCGCCTGGGAAAGTTTGCTTTCAGGCACTATATCACATATAACTGTAGCAGACGCTGTGGAAAAAGCGGAATAGCCCCGCCCGAAAACCATTCTGGAAACAAAAAGTGTAGTAATGGTATTGCTGAAAACCAGCAACAACGATGCTGAAAAGCACATAACGCCACCGAGCAGGCTGATAAAACGGCGACTGTACCTGTCTACCACCCATCCCCACAGAGGCCTGCTGATGAAGGAAGCCAGTGTAAACACAGCCACTGCAAAACCGCTGACTGTATTGGACGCCCCCAAAGAAATAGCATATTTGCCACATACGGCATTCGCCATATAGGCCGCAGTGTAAAACAGGGTTGCCCCAACTACTGCAACAACATAATTTTTTGACAATAAACTTTTATCCATAAGCCTTTTTTGTTTATTATTGCCCATAAAAAAGCAAATAGACCCATAAAAACGGGTCTATTCACCATAATATGTTAGGAATATTAAATTAAGGGCTTACCCTTAAAGGCTGATTGATACAGACCTATGCCACAGAAACGGCCGGTCTGGAAGCTGCTGTAGATTTGTATACAGACAGCTGCACTTTTTTCTGTCTGCGGCGGTTTTTCAGAATACGGCGCAGATGATTTTCCTTATTGCAGCAAAGACGTGTAAGCATAACAAAAAGAGCAACATTTACTGCAACTGTATAAAATGGAAGACTGCCAACTGAACCCATGCTGACAAATGTAAGAAGTGCAAAAACTACTGTGAGGAAATTATATAAATAAATTTTGGACTGTATTTTCATAATATCACCTTCAACAACTATTAGTTGTTCCTTTGATTACATAATACTACAACTTCAAGTTGTTGTCAATAGTATTTTTCACATTTTATGCTTAAAATACTACTTTTGGTTGTTTACAAATATGAATTTATACTGTATAATAGTATCAGAATAACAACTGAAAGTGGTGAAGATTTTGTTCAGCCAGAATATAAAAAAATTGCGTAAGGAAAGAAAAATCAGCCAGAGCCGGCTGGCACGGGAATTGCAGGTAACACAGCAGGCTGTCGGCAAATGGGAAACAGGCAAAAGCACACCTGACAGTGAAACACTGCGCAGAATCGCAGAATTTTTCAAAACCAGCGTGGACTATCTGCTGGGTGTTGATAAACTGGTGGAAAATGCTGTTGCAATGACAGGGGGCGATTTTGCTATTCCTATCATCGGTACTGTAAAGGCCGGTTATAACGCATTGGCTTATAATGATGATTACGGTGTTGAATACGCAAATGTGCGCAACCCTGAAGAATATTTTTATCTTATTGTAAAAGGCGACAGTATGGAGCCACGCATTAAAGACGGCGACCTGGCACTGGTGCATAAACAAAATACCCTGAACGATGGCGACCTGGGTGTTATCGTTTATGGTGACAATGAAGGCACACTGAAACGCTTTGTAAAAAGAGGCAATATGATTATTCTCCAGCCATTTAACCCTGAATACGAAGCAAAAGTTATTACAGGTGAAGACCTGAACGATGTATATATTGCAGGCAAGGTTGTGGAAACAAAGACAAAGTGGTAAATAATATGTAATTTACGGGAGGGGATGTATCCCCTCCCCTACTTTTTATTGAAGAAAATTTAATATTATTTTATAATTTTATTGCAATATTTTACATATTGATTCGTATTTAAAGTGAGGGGGGTTGGCAATGGACAGAGATTTTGACCGTATAGTAAACAGTTATGCCGATATGCTGCTGCGTATCTGCATGCACTATACAAACAACATCAGTGATGCAGAAGATGTGGTACAGGCTGCTTTTCTGAAACTGGTGGAAAAAAATATAGTATTTGAAAGTGCAGACCACGAAAAGGCCTGGCTTATTCGAGTGTGCATAAATTTGTGTAAAGACAGCCTGAAAAGCAGCTGGAAAAAGAAAGTTTATTCTGTTCATGACCGGGAGTTTAAAGACCAACCTTATGAAATAGCAGACGAAAGCCCCCTTTTGTCCTACATACGAACTCTGCCCCCGAAACATAAAACTGCAATTTATCTGTTTTACTATGAAGATATGCCTGTAAGCCGGATAGCCAGCGCTATGGGTGCCAACCAGAACACCGTATTGTCCTGGTTGCGCCGTGGTCGCAAAGCCCTGGAAAAAATGATAAAGGAGGAAGTGTAGATGTTTAAAGATGACTACTGCAAGGAAATTGACAGTATTTCCGCATCTGAAAAGTTTAAAAAAGACACCATTTCCCTTATGCAGCAAAAACAGGCAGAATTACAGCCAGATAACAGCAAAAATAAAACAATAATATTTTCATCTAAAAAATATGCCCGAATTGCTGCTTCTGTGGCAATAATAGCTCTTAGCCTGCTTACTATACCGCTTTTTGCCAAGGAGTTCTCACTGGGGTTTGATTCAACCGAAGGTGGACGGAACCCGGATTGGGATATGGAACAATCTACAGAAATTGAAACCAAAGATAAAGACAGCGAATATGACAGCATGCCTGCAAATACTGCTGCAAACAAAGCAGAGATGAGAGTATATACTATAAATGATGCTGTGGCTGTATCCGAAATACCAGAAAGTGATAAAAAGAAAACAAAAGTGATTTTCAACGCTGAGCCTGATGGAAATTATGGTTTTGAAGGATTTTTGTATTACGATATATCTGAACTGGACACCAAAAACGGATTCGATGAAAATATTGCAGTAGATAAATTACCTGTATATACCTTTTCACCTATGGACAGTGAAGATATAAAAGCTGAGTTCAACAGGATTCTTGATGCCACAGGAATGACAGAAAACGACATAACACTCACACGATATGAATGGATAGAACTGATGCAGGATGGTGACAGAAAGGTAATTTCCAATACTCTTTACACCGATACATCACAAAAACCTACAGAAACCTGCCAGTTGTATTGGATAAATATTGAACTGACCGAAGGTTATATTAAAATAAAACCACAAAGAAGTGAAATAGATGTCTTTCTATATGACAACCTGCCTGAAAACGATAAACTCACAGGCAGTTATGCAGCCGAAAACTATACCCATATATTT
>JAFSCU010000032.1 GCA_017436575.1 Oscillospiraceae bacterium | reverse complement strand
TATGCCTGGGCAATCAGATTTCCTTTGGAAACCCTTTCACCATTATCCACAAGATAATCCACAACACCACCTGTGTTATGTGTCAGCACACTTTCTTCCCTGCACACAATACCTTGAGATATAACACTGTCATTTATGTATCCTTCCAGGGCTTTAACTGTATCAACCCCATTGGCATTCATCAAATACATTTGCAAAAACACATAAACACCAAGAAACAAGGCAATTAATGGTATCCAGTTTTTCTTTTTGCGTCTTGGCTGACGTCTTTCTGTTGTCTGTTCTTCCATAAATTAATTACCTAAAAATCTTTCTGTAATATCTTTAGCTTTCATTTTATAGTCTTCTTTGTCAATAAACAGCCAATTGATTTCTTTCATTCTGTTGAACCAGGTCAACTGGCGTTTAGCATAGTTTCTGGAAGCCTGTTTCAGCTTGTCCACACATTCTTCCAGAGATTTTTCTTTTTCAAAATAAGGGAAAAATTCCTTATAACCAATTGCACTTACACAGGTTTTAAAACATTCCCTGTTAGCATATACATATTCTGCCTCTTTTAAAACCCCCTGCTCCATCATAATATCAACACGCAGGTTTATATTATCATAAAGCTTTGCCCTGTCTTCAAAATTAAGACCTATTAAAAGTGCATCATAAGGTTTTTCCTGTGGTTTTGAATTTTTAAGCTGCCATGACATATTGTGGCCTGTAAGCCTGTATATCTCAATGGCACGCAGCACCCTGACAGTATTGTTCTGGTGAACTGTGGCAGCATATTCAGGGTCTATTTCCTGTAATATATTATACATATATTCTTTGCCGTTTTCTGTCAGTTCCTGTTGTAATTGTGCTTTTATTGCATTATTATCAGGCTGGTCTGAAAATTTAATTCCATTTATCAGGCTTTCGATGTATAAACCTGTACCGCCTACTATAATAGGCAGTTTACCTCTGGAGACAATATCGTCAATGGCTTTTACTGCCAGTTCCACAAACTGCTGCACATTATATGGCTGCTGTGGGTCAAGAATGTTCACAAGATGATGCGGAGCAACAGCCTGTTCATCCTGTGTGGCTTTTGCTGTACCTATATCAAGTTTTTTATAAACCTGCATAGAGTCAGCAGATATTATTTCACCATTGAAACGCTGTGCCAACAAAAGAGACAGCCCGGTTTTTCCGCTGGCTGTAGGGCCGCAGATTACAATAATTTTCTTTTTATCTGCCAAACTGTTTTTCCAGCTCCTTCTTTGATATTGATATTATAACAGGTCTGCCGTGTGGACAATACAGCGGTATTTTTTCACTGCGAATATCTCTCACAAGTTGTACAAGCTGATTGATTTCTGCTTTGTCCCCTGCTTTTATAGCGCTGCGACAGGCAACAGAATGAAAAATCCATTCCAGTTTCTCACTGATTTCCGCTTTATTTCCACTGGCAAGATTAAATGCAATTTCACTTACAAGCCGTGCTGGGTCTTCGCTGGTGATATACATAGGAATTCCACGGACTATAACACCGTTTTCTCCAAATTCATCTATTTCAAAACCCTGGTCTTCCAGTAAAGAAATATTATCCATAACTGCCAGTTTTTCTTCTGCTGAAAGTTTCACTGTAACAGGTACCAGCAACATTTGTTTACCTGTTTTAATATTACGTTTCAGTTTTTCATACAGAATTCTTTCATGGGCTGCATGCTTGTCAATAACAATCATCTCATCGCCAACCTGGCAAAGAATATAGGTAGCAAAAATTTCACCTAAAACAGTTATATGTTCTTCATTGGCGGAAATAAATTCTACTTGTTTACTTTCCGACGAGGAAGGATATACAGCTGTTTTCTGCTTTGAATCAGGTACAAATATATCAAAATCTTCTTTTTCACTTAAAGAAACATTGTTTTTCTCAATAAATATGTTATTTGTGGCTTTATTATTATAAGATGATTTGCTATATGGAATATAACTTGTACTTTCAAAATAATCTTCATTATCAGAATTATGATTACCTTGCATCTGTGGAACTATGTATTTTTCAACATATTTATCAGCTTTTTCCTGATTTTTAACAGAAAACGGTAATGAAAAGCTATCATATACAGCTTTTTCATCCTTTTTTTCTGCTATAACAGCTTTAACATCTGTAAAGGATTGTTGCTTTACAGAGTTTTCTTCCACATCAAAAGCAGTTTTTTGCTTAAAAGAAAACTGTTTTAACGTAACATCTGTGCTTATAGCCATTTTAACAGCCCTGTAAACTGTTGAAAACATTTCGCCTTCGTTTGCAAACCTGACTTCTGTTTTTGCAGGGTGTACATTTACATCAACAGCATCATACGGCATCTTAATATTAAGAACATAACCGGGGAATTTACCTACCATTACACTGCCTTTATATGCATTTTCGGCAGCGGCAATAACAGTTTTATTTTTTACAAATCTGGAATTTATAAAAGAAAACTGCATATTTCGTGACTGGCGTGAAGAATGTGGCTGTGTCACATAACCTGTGATTTTATACTTATCATCACTGTAATCCACCTCTGTAAGACTGTTTGCAAACTCTGTTGAAAACAGTGATGCAATAGTATTCAGCAGATTGCCGTCACCAATTGTATGGAATATTTCCTTGCCGTCTTTTACATAAGTAAAAGAAATATCAGGTTTTGAAAGTGCCAGATTGGTAAGAATATCTTGTATATATCCTGCCTCTGTGGCGTCTTTTTTTAAAAATTTCATTCTTGCAGGAGTGTTGTAAAACAGATCACGAATAATAAAACGTGAACCTGTTACAAATGGTTTTACTTCAAATGAAGTTTCTACTCCGCCTGAAAGCTGTATTTCAATAGCGAAATCCTGCATTTCTGTTTTTGTTATAAGTGTAAGGTGTGAAACAGAGGCAATAGATGCCAAAGCTTCACCGCGGAAACCCAAACTGGCAATGTTGTCCAGGTCATCCTTATTACTGATTTTACTGGTAGAATGACGTATAAATGCAGTTTTTACATATTCACTGTCTATACCACTGCCATCGTCCTGAACCAGTATTTTTTTGATGCCACCACGTTCAATATCCACAAGAATATTTTTTGCGCCGGCATCAATAGAGTTTTCTACAAGCTCTTTTACAACAGAAGATGGTCGTTCAACAACCTCCCCTGCAGCAATAAGCTCTGCGGTCTGTTTATCAAGTATATTGATAACTGCCATCTTCTACCCTGCCTTTATATCATAGATTTCAATTTGTTCAGTATATTGAGTGCTTCAATAGGTGTAAGCACATTTACATCAACTTTTTCAAGCTCCTGCACAAGCTGACTTGGCACAGTCTGTACCACCTGCTGTGGCTGTGCGAAAAATCCATCGTCAAAGGAAAGCTGCCTTACAGCCATTTTTTCCCTTTCCGCATTGGATACCAGTTCGTCCAGGATTGTTTTTGCCCTTTCAATAACCGCATCAGGTACGCCCGCCAGTTTTGCAACCTGTATACCATAGCTGTCATCAGCACCACCACGAACTATTTTACGCAGGAAAGTGATATCATCACCGCGTTTTTTAACGGCAATATTATAGTTCACTACGCCGTGAATCTGGCTTTCCATCTCAGTAAGTTCATGGTAATGTGTAGCAAAAAGTGTTTTGCAGCCCAGATTATTCTGCTTGCTGTGGATATATTCCACAACAGCCTTCGCTATACTCATACCATCAAAAGTAGAAGTACCGCGACCTATTTCATCTAAAATAACAAGGCTATTTTCTGTGGCATTTTTAAGTATTTCACTTACTTCACTCATTTCCACCATGAATGTACTGCGACCGCTGGAAAGATCATCAGATGCACCGACACGGGTGAAAATAGCATCGCAAACAGGTATTTCTGCCACTTTTGCAGGCACAAAGCAACCTATCTGTGCCATAATCACAATAATTGCAACCTGGCGCATAAATGTGGATTTACCGGCCATATTTGGCCCGGTAATAATATTTACCCTGTTTGCATCACAATCGAGCAATGCATCATTTGGAATAAAAATTTCATCTTTCAACATAGCCTCAACCACAGGATGTCTGCCGTCTTTGATATACAGCTTGTCACCGTCTGTAATCACAGGTTTCACATAGTTGTTTTTCTGTGCAAGTTGTGAAAAACCAGCCAGAATATCAATATAAGCCATAGCTTTTGTAGTGCGGAGAATTTTATCTGTTTCATCACTGATTGCTTTCAGCAGATTACCATACAGATATTTTTCTCTTGCCAGCAGTTTTTCATTGGCGTTGAGAATTTCAGCCTCAAGATTTTTCAGTTCTTCTGTTACATATCTTTCAGCACCTGCCAGAGTCTGCTTTCTGATAAAGTTGTCCGGTACCATCTCAAGATATGAGCGTGTAACCTCGATATAATAGCCGAACACTCTGTTATACCCTACTTTAAGTTTAGGGATATTGGTTTCCTGACGCAGGCGGTTTTCAATTTCAGCCAGTATTTCCATACTGTCGTTTACCAGATGACGGTTGTGGTCAACTTCGCTGTCAAAACCATCTTTTATGATACCACCGTCTTTTATTGTTGCCGGTGGGTTTTCTATAATGGCGGCATCCAGAAGTTTGCCCAAACTTTCAAGAGGGTCAATATCATAGTTCAAATCACAAATCAGATTATTATCTGATTTTGAAAGAATATCTTTCAAAGGTTTAAGTGCTTTTATTGACTGTGACATTGAGAAAACATCCCTTGGTCCTGCATTGCCAAAACCGGCACGGGTACACAGACGTTCCATATCCTGAATATTTTTCAGTTGTGTCTGTGTATCCATACGAACCATAGGATTATTGTTGAAATATTCAACAGCGTCAAGCCTGCGGTCAATTTCATTTTTATCCATCAGCGGTGCGGCAATAACTTTTCGCAACATTCGTTTGCCGAAGCTGGTTTTTGTATTGTCCAGCACCCACAGCAAACTGCCACGTTTTTCTTTGGAACGGATAGTTTCAAAAAGTTCCAGATTAGATGTGGTTGTATATGACAGTTTCATATAATTATCCTGTGAATAACTGTCCACATCATCCAGTTTTTCCACGCCCACTTTCTGTGTCTGTGACAAATAGTTCAGCAGCTGCCACAGACATCTGGACATTTCCATAGTGAAAATTTTACCTTTAAACTGTGTTTTTACAGTTTCATCAACAGTAAAGTCGTTGTATTGGGCATCATCAATCAGTTCCACAGAACAGTGCACAATATTTTTTATATAATCTGTCAGCCATTTCATTTTCAAGAGCCGGCTGTTGATTATAATTTCCTTTGGCATATATTTGAAAATTTCTGCTTTCAGATTATTTTCAAAATTATCACTGCCGATAACTGTAGACCGCATAGATCCAGTGGAAATATCGCAAAAACAAACACTTGCCTGATTGTTTTCTATGTAGATACTGGCAATATAATTGTTTTTATCTTCTGCCAGCATACTGTTTTCCATAATTGTGCCAGGAGTAACAACCCTGATTACATCTCTGTTTACCAGGGCTTTGCCTTTTTGTGGCAGTTCTGTCTGTTCGCATATTGCAACCTTATATCCTTTTTCCAACAATCGCTGAATATACGCTTCACTGGAATGGAATGGTATACCGCACATAGGTGCACGCTCAGGCAGACCGCAGTCACGGCCTGTAAGTGTAAGTTCTAATTCTTTTGAAGCCAGCAACGCGTCATCAAAGAACATTTCATAAAAGTCCCCTAGTCTGAAAAACACAATATGGTCTTTATGTGCTTCTTTGATGGAAAGATATTGCTGCATCATCGGTGAAAGTGTAGCCAAATTATTACCTTCCTGTTAATAAATATATCTCAGATAAAATATTAATTAGATACCACAGCCTGAACAGCTGGAGCAAGAACCGGAACAACCGCCTTCAGGTACCTGCGCAATCATTGGGTCGCCGCCATTTATGGCTGCTGTAATAATTGTCTGGATAAGCTGTGTCAGCTGGTCAACATCGTTTTTGCATTCATTGTATTCCATCATAAATTCATTGGCCATAATATCGGAATAAACAGCGATCATATCTTTATTGATCTGTTCCAGTTTAGCGTCATCTCTTACGCCTTCTTCTTTTACCATTTCAACTCTGTATTCATACTGCATAAGATTGAATTTTCTGATAAGATCCTGAAGTTCCTGGTCCATATCCATTTTCTTTTTTACCTGTTCAAGATAAACAATTCTGTCATCCTGCTGCAGTTTTTTTGCGAGAAGTCTGAATTCATAAACAATATCAAAGTTTTCCATATTTATATCTCCTGTAATTGATTATTTATTTAAAAGCTGAGCTGTTAAGCTGGTGCCTTTTTTACCTGTAATTTTAAGAGTAACAAATCTGTCAAGACAGTCACTTTCATCTGAAAATTTAATAATAAAATTGTTTGCCATTCTGGCTGTATAACTGCCGTCCCGATGTTTTTCTTCCACCAAAGCACGGACTACTTTACCATTATAGCTATTGAGATGTTCAAAAACAATATCCTGCTGTATTTTAATCAGCCTGTTAAGCCATACTGTTTTTTCTTTGTGACTTATATTATCTTCCGTTTCTGCTGCTTTTGTGCCTGTTCTTTTTGAATAGATATAATTGAATATCTGTGTAAAACGCACATCTTTTACCAGTTTTTCAGTATCCAGATATTCTTCAAAGGTTTCACCAGGAAAACCAACAATTATATCTGTAGAGAAAGAAACGTCGGCAATTTGCTGTTTTGCATAGTTGATAATATCCATATATTGATTGATTGTATATCGTCTGTTCATCTCTTTCAGCACGCGGTCATTGCCTGCCTGAACCGGAAGATGAATCCGCCTTGAAATCTGAGGGTTATCACGGATAACATCAATCAGTTTTTTACTTATATCCTTTGGATGGCTGGACATAAAATGTATTACATATTCACCGGGAACAGTACATAAAAGCTGTAACAAATCAGCAAAATCTATTTTTTCATCAAGATTTTTACCATAAGAGTTTACATTCTGGCCCAACAGAGTGATATCTTTATATCCGGATTCAATCAATGATTTGAATTCATTATAGATATCCATAGGTTTTCGGCTGCGCTCCCTGCCTCTTACATAAGGAACAATACAGTAAGAACAGAAATTGTCGCAACCAAACATAATAGAAATAGAAGCCTTCGATTTACCACTGCGTAAAACAGGTGCATTTTCAATAATGTCTGTTTTTTCCTGTGGAGGTAAAATCTGTTTTTTGCCTTCCATATATTTTTTAAACATCAGCAGCGGTAATATTTCCAGATTATTTACACCGAAAACTATATCTACAAAAGGGTAGCTTTTTTTAATTTTATCAACAATATGCTGCTGCATCACCATACAACCGCATACAGCCACCAGCATATCCGGTTTCGCGGCTTTCAGTGCTTTCAGTTTGCCGATATTGCCAAATATTTTAAGCTCTGCATTTTCCCTGATAGCGCAGGTATTGTAGATTACAATATCACTGTCCTCCAGGCTGTCTGTCATTGAATATCCCAGCTGTACCAGTAATCCCCTGATTTTTTCTGAATCATTTTCATTTTGGGCACAGCCAAAAGTTACTACATTTGCACGGGGCTGATAATTAAACTTTTCTGACAGTATACGTTTTACTTCTGAAATATAATCCAAAATCTGCCTCCTATTCAAAAAAACTTTTTAAGGAAATGCCCTGTATATGATGCAGGGTTTTCGCTTATCTGTTTTGGTGTACCGGTTGCAACTACCATACCGCCCTCATCTCCACCTTCCGGACCAATATCAATAATATGGTCACATACTTTTATAAGGTCCAGATTATGTTCGATAACAACAATGGTATTGCCGGCATCTGCCAGTTTCTGAAGAACATTTATCAGTCTGTGTACATCAGCTGTATGCAGACCTGTTGTAGGCTCATCCAGAATATACAGTGTTTTACCGGTCTGTATTTTTGAAAGTTCCAGCGCAAGTTTTACTCGCTGTGCTTCACCACCTGAAAGTGTAGTGGCGCTTTGTCCAAGTTTGATATAACCCAGACCAACATCATACAATGTTTTTATCTTTCTGTAAATCTTTGGATGATTTTCAAAGAAAGCCATAGCCTGTTCAACTGTCATTTCCAATACATCGGCAATATTTTTGCCTTTGTACTTTACTTCCAGTGTTTCTCGGTTATATCGTTTACCTTTGCATACATCACACGGTACATAAATATCAGGCAGAAAGTGCATTTCAATCTGAAGAATACCATCACCTTCGCAGGCTTCACATCTGCCTCCCTTTACATTGAAAGAGAATCTGCCAGCGTTGTAACCACGCATCTTTGCATCATTTGTCTGCGCAAAAAGATTGCGTATATCTGTAAACACTCCAGTATATGTGGCAGGGTTTGAGCGAGGTGTGCGACCAATTGCATTCTGGTCAATACAGATAACCTTGTCTATGTTTTCAAGACCGATAATATCACTGTGTTTGCCTGGTTTAGCTTTGGAACCATTCAGAACGGCAGCAGTCTTTTTATAAAGTATTTCATTTACAAGACTGGATTTACCACTGCCTGAAACACCTGTGACACAAATAAATTTACCCAATGGAAATTCAACATCTATATTTTTAAGGTTATTCTGCTGTGCACCGATAACTTTTATAAAGTTGCCGTTACCATCTCTCAGTTTTTCTGGCATAGGAATAAATTTTCTGCCGCTGAGATACCGGCCCGTAAGGCTATCCTGACAGTTTTCAATATCTTCCAGTGTACCTTGTGCTACAATTTCACCACCGTGAATACCGGCACCTGGGCCAATATCTACAATATGGTCTGCCGCGCGAATAGTATCTTCATCATGTTCTACAACAATAAGTGTATTACCCAGGTCACGCAGATGTTTCAGTGTAGCAATCAGTTTTTCATTGTCACGCTGATGAAGGCCGATACTTGGTTCATCCAGTACATAGAGAACCCCCATAAGGGAAGAACCTATCTGTGTAGCAAGTCTTATGCGCTGGCTTTCACCGCCCGACAAGGATGCAGCACTTCTGGCAAGTGTAAGATATTCAAGACCTACACTTTTAAGGAAGTTCAGTCGTTCCTTCACTTCTTTGAGAATACTGTGAGCAATCAACAGTTCCCTTTCGCTAAGGCTGATGTTTTCCAGGAATGAAAGAGCATCTCTTACACTCATTTTTGTGAACTGACTGATGTTTATGCCGCCAACTGTAACAGCCAGCACAATAGGTTTCAGTCTGTCACCATGACATTCAGGACATTCGATACCATTCATAAAGCCGGCGATTTCATCCTTTACCCAGTTGGAACTTGTTTCTCTGAAACGACGTTCCATATTTGGAATAATACCTTCAAACTCGGTCTGATACTTACTCATTCCTCTGTCTGTTTCACGGTAAAGGTCCAGTTTTTCGCCTTTTGTACCATAAAGAAGTGCATTTACTGCTTCTTTGGAAAGATCTTTAATCGGTGTGGAAAGAGAAAAACCGTATCTTTCAGCAAGACCTCTGTAATACATATGTGACACAGAGCCTTCTGCATAATACCAGCCACTGGCTTTGATAGCACCCTGGTCTATTGAAAGATTTTTATTAGGAAGAATAAGGTCAGGGTCTACTCTCATAAATACGCCAAGACCTGTACATTTTTCACAGGCGCCAAACGGATTATTGAAAGAGAACATTCTTGGTGCCAGTTCATCTATACTGATACCATGTTCCGGGCAGGCAAAATTCTGTGAAAACAGCATTTCTTCACCATCAATAACATCAATGATTACATTGCCGTTTGTAATGCTCAATGCTGTTTCAATACTCTGTGCAAGACGGCTGGCAATATCTTCCCTGATAGAAAGGCGGTCAACTACAATTTCTATACTGTGCTTTTTGTTTTTTTCCAGAACAATATCTTCTTCCAGGTCATATATAATACCGTTTACTCTTACGCGGACAAAACCCTGTCGTTTTGCTGCATCAAATTCTTTTACATGTGTACCCTTCTGCCCTTTTACAACAGGTGCAAGAACCTGAAAACGTGTGCCTTCAGGAAGAGCCATAACTGCATCAACCATCTGGTCAACTGTCTGCTGCTTGATTTCCTTACCACATATTGGACAATGCGGAATACCTATTCTGGCATAAAGCAGACGCAGATAGTCATAGATTTCCGTAACAGTACCTACTGTAGAACGGGGGTTTTTTGAAGTTGTTTTCTGGTCAATGGAAATAGCAGGTGAAAGTCCTTCAATAGATTCAACATTAGGTTTTTCCATCTGCCCCAGGAACATTCTGGCGTATGATGAAAGGCTTTCCATATATCTGCGCTGGCCGTCAGCGTAGATTGTATCAAAAGCCAGACTGGACTTGCCACTGCCGGACAGTCCTGTCATTACAACCATTTTATCCCTTGGAATTGTAACATCTATATTTTTAAGGTTATTTTCTTTTGCTCCCTTAATAACAATATTTTCGCTACTCATTTTTCTCCTATTTCATTTTTCGCAATTTTTCAATTCTGTCTCGCAGGAATGCAGCATGTTCAAATTCAAGTATTTTAGCCGCCTGTTTCATTTCTTTTGTCAGACGTTCAATAAGCTGCTCTCTTTCAGCTTTGGACATACGTTTAGCCTGCTTTTTCGGGGAATCTTCCCTTGAAGATATTTCTATAATTCCTCTGATATCTTTTTTTACCGTCTGCGGCACAATACCATGTTTTTCATTGAAAGCAATCTGTATTTCACGGCGACGATATGTTTCGCTGATAGCTCGTTCCATAGAATTGGTAACTGTGTCTGCATACATTATAACCTGACCATTTGCATTTCTTGCAGCACGGCCAATAGTCTGTATAAGGCTGGTTTCACTGCGCAGGAAGCCTTCTTTATCAGCATCAAGTATTGCAATAAGACTTACTTCCGGCAGGTCAAGACCTTCACGCAGAAGGTTGATACCTACCAGCACATCAATCGTACCCAAACGGAGATCACGGATAAGTTCCATTCTTTCAAATGTATCTACTTCGTGATGCATATATTTCACTTTGATTTTTTTTCCAGACAGGTATTCTGTAAGATCTTCTGCCATTTTTTTAGTCAAAGTGGTTATCAATACACGTTCATCTTTATTTATTCTTTCATAAATCTCGCCCAGCAAGTCCTCTATCTGACCTTCAACAGGCTTTACGATTATTTCAGGGTCAATAAGACCTGTCGGTCTGATAATCAGCTGTGCAGTCTGCGATGCATGCTCTTTTTCATATTTGCCAGGTGTGGCAGATACAAATACCAGCTGATTTACCTTTCCTTCAAATTCTTCAAATTTAAGCGGTCTGTTGTCAAAAGCACTTGGTAGGCGGAAACCATATTCCACCAGATTTTTCTTTCTGGCATAGTCACCGCCATACATAGCACCAATCTGTGGTATGGTAACATGGCTTTCATCGATAAACATAAGAAAATCATCCGGGAAATAATCCAACAAAGTTGTGCCTGTTTCACCCGGTTTTCTGCCGGAAAAAACTGCTGAATAGTTTTCGATACCTTTGCACATTCCAACTTCCATCAGCATTTCCATATCATACTGTGTTCGCTGAGAAATGCGCTGTGCTTCAATAAGTTTGCCCTGGCTGGTAAACATTGCCACCTGCCGGTCCATTTCGTTACGGATATTTTCCAGCGCTATTTTCATCTTTTCTTCTGAAACAATGTAATGGCTGGCCGGGAAAATAGCAACATGATTAACTGTAGCAATTACATTGCCGGTAACAACATGAATTTCCCTGATTCTTTCGATTTCATCACCAAAAAATTCGATTCTGAACGCTGTATCCTGTGAATATGCAGGATAAACTTCCACAATGTCACCGCGTACACGGAACTTATTGCGGACGAAATTCATATCATTTCTTTCATACTGCAAACGGACAAGATCTCTCATCAGCTGTTCTCTGGTCATTCTGTTGCCAGGACGCAGAGAAACCACCATTTCACGGTAGTCGATCGGGTCACCCAATGAATAGATACAGGAAACTGATGCTACGATGATTACATCTCGTCTTTCAGAAAGTGCTGCAGTAGCACTGTGACGCAAGCGGTCTATTTCTTCATTTATAGCACTGTCTTTTTCTACATAAACATCCTTGCCTGGAATATATGCTTCCGGCTGATAATAATCATAATAGGACACAAAATATTCCACTGCATTGTCAGGGAAAAATTCTTTAAATTCAGTACACAGCTGTGCAGCAAGGGTTTTGTTATGAGCAAGAACAAGTGTAGGTCTGTTTACCTTCTGAATTATCTGCGCCATTGTATATGTTTTGCCCGTACCTGTTGCCCCCAGTAAAATCTGGCTTTTGTGTCCGTCAATAATACCTTGTGAAATTTTTTCTATTGCCTGCGGCTGATCACCTGCAGGAACATAATCACTTTTAAGTACAAACCTGTCCATAACTCTCCCCTTTCTATATTTTTATTAATATCAATAATTGTAATGTGAAAACTCGCCACTGTCTGCCAAAGATACAAAATCATCATCTGCTATTATAATGTGGTCACAAAGCTCTACATTTATCAGTTTAAGCGCTTTAAATATTTTTTCTGTTGCTCTCAAGTCCCGCGCGGATGGAAGCGCCACACCACCTGGATGGTTATGTGCAAGAACTACACCTGTAGCATTGGAATTTACAGCTGCTGCAACAACTTTTTTAACTGTTATAGGTGTAGAATTAACGGTACCTTCAAACAGTTTATCGCATCGGATAACTTTTTTCTTGTCATCCAGAAGCAGAACATGTACTTCTTCGTTTTTCTTTCCATAAAAACGGGGAACAAAAAACTTGCCGGCATCTGATGTTGATTTTACAATTTTTGTATCTTTTGTTTTATCTGTATGATAAACAGCCATCATCTCGGGAATAAGTTTAATAAGTGTGGCTGTATGTAAGCTTACACCTTTAATTTTGCACAGTTCCTCAACAGGAGCATCAAAAACACCCGAAAGTGTTTTGAACTCTTTTAAAAGATAATGTGCGATTTCATTGGTGTCACTGCGCGGAATCGAATAAAACAACAGTAATTCCAAAATATTATGGTCTTCAAAACTTTCCAGTCCCTGAGAAAGAAAACGGGATTTAAGGCGCTGTCTGTGACCATCATGAATACCCATATTTTTCCTCCTGTGAAACTTTTATATTTACTATTGCCATAAAATAATATATACTAATTTATTATACTACAAATCAAATAAAAATTAAAGTAGGTTACAATAAAAAATGAGAAGTTTCACAGCTGGCAAAAATGATGATGGTGTACGCCTTTTGCGTTTCTGCGAAAAAGTATGCCCTACCATGCCCAAGAGTCTGATGCGAAAAGCATTCAGAAACAAAAGAATAAAGATAAATGGCAAAAAACAGGACGAAAATTACAGACTGGTTATAGGTGACCTGATAGAATTATATATCAATGATGAATTTTTCGTAAACGATATTAAACCTGTTTTCAAACCAATTGAATACAATAATCTGAATATCGTATACGAAGATGACAATATAATACTGGTAAATAAACCTTTTGGGCTGCTCTGCCATTCAGATAACAAGAACGAATCCAATCTTATAGATATGATATTGTCATATTTGTATGAAAACGGTCAATATTCCCCTGAAAAGGAAAACAGCTTTACACCTGCGCTTTGCAATAGAATTGACCAGGGCACTGAAGGTATAGTAATTGCCGCCAAAAATTATCATGCTCTTGTTGATATAAACCAGATTATACGCGACAATCTGGTAGAAAAAACATATTTGTGTGTTACTGAAAACACTGTAAAAGACGGAAAATACACAGCTTTTTTGAAAAGAGATAAAACAGCCAAAAAAGTATCAGTTACAAAACATCAGGTTGCTGACAGTAAAGAAATAATTACAGTTTTCAATACACTGGATAAAAAAGCCAATTTTAATCTGATACAGTGTGTTCTTATAACAGGGCGAACACATCAGATAAGAGCACATCTGGCTTTTCTTGGCAGCCCTATTATAGGTGACAGAAAGTATGGCAAGGCATACAAAGGTCTGGACAGTCAGCTATTATGTGCATATAAATTGAATTTTAAAAATATACCGGATAACCTTTCAATAAGTTATCTTTCAGGAAAAGAATTTACAGTTGAAAACAACTCAGTTAAAAATTTTTACAATAACATATAAAAAAATCCCGAAGTGATCTTCGGGATTTTTATTATGTATTTTAGCCTTTGTAAACCACGCCATCTTTCATAACAAATGAACAACGGCTCATAACTGAAATATCATCGTATGGGCTTTCATCAAATGCCACGATATCAGCATATTTACCTGGTTCAATAGAACCGATTTCATTGGACATTCTAAGCAATTCTGCAGATGATTTAGTAGCAGCTACCAATGATTCTGTAACTGTGAAGTTGCCGTATTTCTGCATCAGTTCAAATTCATACGCCTGTTTGCCGTGGGCAGAGAAGAATGTACCTGTATCTGTACCGAATGCAATTTTAACACCTTTTGCACGGCACATTTCAAGGTTTCTGCCATGATTTTCCAGGCATTCTGTTGCTTTTCTCACTGTTTCTGCCGGGAGGTATTTACCATTTTCTACTATTCTGTATGCAGCAATAATTGTAGGAACAAGGAATGTGCCATGTTCAACCATAAGGTCCATACATTCTTCATCCATCATCATACCATGTTCGATAGATGCGATGCCGGCTTTAACCGCCCATTTGATGCCAAGAGCACCATGTGCATGAGCTGATGATGATTTGCCGTGAGTATTTGCAATGTCAAGTGCTGCTTTCATTTCTTCAAATGTAAGGTCAGGTGCACCTGGTTCATCACCCATAGACATAACACCACCTGTAGCCATAAGTTTGATATGGTCAGCACCGTATTTGATTGTATGGCGTGCAGCTTTTCTTGCTTCATCAGGACTGTCAACAACCTGTGACATACCGCCACCCATTACAGTACCTGGGCGCAATGGGTTGTCACCGTGGCCACCAGTTGAGCCAATGCCCATACCTGCAACCTTCATTCTTGGGCCCCATACTTTACCGGCATTGATTGCATTTCTTAATGAAATATCTACAAAACCTATACAGCCTTCATCCCTGATAGTTGTAAAGCCGGCCATAAGATCTGCCTGTGCATTCAGCATCATATCAACCATATAGTCTGCGTCACGTTTTGTATACATATCACCCATTGCAGATGGTTCGCCATTCATCATAAGATGCATATGGGCATCAACCATACCAGGCATTACAAACTTTCCGGAAAGGTCTATAAATTCTGCACCTTCACAGCAAACTTCATTTTCAGAAACCTGGCTGATCTTATTGTCTTCTACAACAACCCAAACATTTTCTTTTACACATTCATTAACAGAATCAAAAAACTGACCGCATTTCAAAACTTTCTTACTCATAATAAACCTCTATAAATATCTTTTATCAATACAATTATTAACCTTTATAAACTACACCATTTTTCATAACAAATTCACATCTTGTCATTGCTGTGATGTCTTCGCGTGGGTCGCCATCAAAAGCAGCAATATCAGCGAATTTACCTGCTGTAATAGAACCTACTGTATCCTGTCTGCGGATAAGTTCTGATGCATTTTTTGTCGCACAAGTAAGCGCTTCAAGTACAGGAATATCAAATTCCTGCATAAGCTGGAATTCATAACCCTGTTTGCCGTGGAAGTTATAAGGTGTACCGGAGTCTGTGCCAAATGCCAGTTTTACACCTGCAGCCCTGGCTTTTGTAACACCGTTTTTATGGTTTTCAAGAACCTGTTTTGCTTTATCAACCATAAATTGTGGAATACCTGCTTCAGCACCCATAACAATAATTCTTTCAGCAGCAATAATTGTAGGAACAAGGAAAGTACCGCGTTTTGCCATTTCTTCGATACATTCATCATCAAGAATCATGCCATGCTCTACAGATGTTACACCGGCTTTTACTGCGCATTTAATACCATTGGTACCATGTGCATGTGTTGCAGTAATTACACCATACATTTCAGCAACTTCACAGATAGCTCTCATTTCTTCAAATGTCATCTGCTGTGCACCTACTGTTGTGCCTTTACTCATAACACCGCCTGTAGACATAAATTTCAGTACATCTACACCGTGTTTCACGTTGTATCTGGCAGCTTTCAGCATTGCATCCGGACCATCTGCAATATTGCCTGATGCTGCAAGTGGAGATTCTTCAATATATGGATTGTAATGGCTGTCTGCATGACCACCTGTTGTACCAAGACAAGGACCTGAAACCAGAAGTCGTGGACCAACAATTTCACCTCTGTCAATAGCATTTCTCAATGCAACATCGTTGAAGCCAGGGTCGCCAACTGAACGAAGTGTTGTAAAACCGGCCATAAGGTCTGCCTGTGCCATTCTCATCATAAAGAATGCATGATCACCCAGAGTTTTCTGACCTCCTGATGGATTTGCCTCACCATTGGATGAAAGATGTACATGGCAATCGATAAGGCCAGGTGTAACAAATTTATCTGTAAGATCTATAATCTCATAGCCTTCTGTTTCATCTGTCCATGGACAAACTTTTTCAATAATATTGTCATTTACAAAAATCATCACATTTTCCAGAACCTGCTGGTTTTCAGAGTCAAACATTTTAGAACACTTAATAACTTTACAAGACATAATAAATCTCCTTTAAAATATACAAAATATACTGCGATATCAATAAAAAAGACAGGTAAAAAATTACCTGTCTTTTTAAGTTAATAATTAGAAAATCATTGGTGCGATGATGCCAGCAAATATAACAGAAGCGATAGTAACTGTTGTGAAACCACCAACGATCATTTTTGGCATAATGTAGTTCAGGGCTTTTTCTTTTTCTTCTGGTGTGAATTCTGTCATGGAAGCAACAACTTCTCTTGAAAGAATTTCTGTAGCTGGGTAGCCAAACAGAGCTGTAACACCACAAGCGATAGAAACATAAGGGTTGTAACCAACAACTTTACCGGCGATAAGAGACATAATAGCAATACCGATGATACCTGTGATAAGTGTACCAAACAGAGGGAAGATAAAGCCAAGAGCATCTGTAGGAGATACTGTAGCAAAGCCGTTAAATGTCAAGCCGTAGAGACACAGCATGATGTAGCCGTAGCCGCCGGCTTCGTTAAGTGGGTTTTTCTGCAGGAAATTAATTTTTCTAGCAAGAATACCAACCAGCAGATACATAACATTAACATTAAGGAAAGTGAAAACATAGTTGGAAAGGAACCAACCGAAAACAGCTACTACAGCCATTTTAAAGAATTTAAGTGTGTTTGTATCAGCTGCTGGAGATGGGTTTTTGAAAAGGTTTGTTTCTGGCAGTTTGAAAGAAGATTTCTTTTCGCCTTCGCCGGAGAACATACCTTTAGCTTTTGCCATCATAAGTTCTTTCTTGAGACAGAAAGAAGCAACTGGCATACCAAACATAGACTGGAATGCAAGAACCAGAGCAGCAAAACCTGCAAACAGTGGTTTACCAGCTACTGTTGCAGCTTCAGAAACGATCTGGTAAGCGATAACACCACCGGAAACAACAGGAGCTGCAGCCAGTGAGTATTCTTTGCCGAACAATACATTACCAACTGTAAATGCAAGAATACCGATACCTACAAGACCGGCACAGCAAACAACTACTGTTTTCCATTCGCCAAGCAGAGTTTCGATATCAATGGAAGTACCCATGTTAACAAGAATAAGTCCAACACCAACTGAGTTAAGTGTTGTGATAAGTGTGGAGTCTACAGCAATTGTTGCTGGAACAGCACCGGACCAGAAAAGGCCCATTGCGATAAAGCAAGCAAAAACCATGGATGAAACATAGCCTTTTGTCAAGCGTGAAAGAAATTCACCGATTACAAACGCAAATGCGATAACGGCGAAACACATCATTGGAGTCCAAGTCATAATAAATTTCCTCTCTTACTATAAAATTCAAAAAATAAAATCAAATGCAAAAATTCAAAAGTTTTGGATAAATCATCGGCTTAAAAAGACATATTAAATTTTCAAGGTTCACGTTGTTTAGCTCCAATAGTGCAAATGGCACTTTATATAGGATTCTAATGTCGCTAATGTCGCTTTTCACCAATGACCACCTCCCTTTTGACCAACAGTCATTTTATATTTTTTGAAATAGAAATACACTGTTATTTGGACTATAAATATAACACTGTATTTGATATGTTCACATTATCCTACTTTTGTCTTTGATAGTCAATATTTTTCTGTTTTTTGTATTTTAATACATATTTTGTTCTTTTACACAAATCATGTGTTAAAAAATAAACAATATATGTTAGTTTGCACAAAACAACTAAAAACAATGTTGTTAATAATTTGTTAAAACTTGCAATCATTTGTAAGTATTGCATATTTTTTGATGTTAAACTTTGTTGAAATTCATCATTATTAAATTGTTCTTTTTTTAACAATTAATTAAAACATCTTGACAAATATATTAAAATGTTAATAAGAACTACATTTTGGAGGCTTTTATGAAACCTTTATGTCTTATCAGAACACAGCTTCGAGAAGAAACTTTGATTAAGTTATGCAATATTATGCAACAGAAATGTGAATTAATAATTTCCAATGGCTCTGATTACAAGTCTATGGGGCAATCTCACCCTTTCAGTAAAGAACAACTGGAAAATGCTGATATTATAATTGGAAATCCCAGTCTTGATACTCTTTCAAAATGTAAAAATCTTAAATGGCTGCAACTTTCATCTTCCGGTGCTGATGCTTATGCCAACTGTCAGTTTATAAATAAAGACCAAACCATAATAACCAATGCTACAGGTGCATACGGACATGCTATCAGTGAATATATGGTAGCAGCTGTGATGGCAATGACAAAAAAACTTCACCTTTATCGTGATAACCAATTCAGCGGAATTTGGGAAGATTTGGGATTTGTAAAAACAATCAATGGCTGTAATGTACTGGTTGTGGGGTTAGGTGACATTGGTGGACATTTCGGTAAGAAAATGAATGCCCTTGGGGCTAATATATATGGAATTAAAAGAACTGTAAGCAATAAACCCGACTATATCAAAGCCTTATATACTTTGGATTATCTTAATGAACTATTGCCAACGATGGATATTGTTGCACTTTGCCTGCCAAATTCTGCACAGACACAGAATGTAATATCTACCCGTCAGCTTGAACTGATGAAAAATGATTCCATTATTATAAATGTAGGTCGAGGCAATGCTATAGACACCGATGCACTTACATCTGCACTTAAGAATAATACAATAGGCGGTGCAATACTTGATGTTACCCAGCCTGAGCCATTGCCGACAGAACATCCTCTTTGGAAACAGAAAAATGTAATCATAACACCACATATATCCGGTGGTTATCATGCCCAGGAAACAATAGAAGGAATAGAAAGAATTATACTTGAAAACGCCCAGCGATATGTAAATGGTCAGCCCCTTGCAAATGTGGTAGACTATAAAACAGGTTATATGAAGAAATAAAAATAACTCTTGAGTTTTTACGCTCAAGAGTTATTTTTTAATATATCCATAGATGCTTTGAAAGGTCTACCCTGCCATCTGACAAAAAAGATATATCTTCATTTTCCAGAAGAAATCTTTTGTAATCGCTTCCTCCCAAACCAAATGTACCTTCTATACTGCCGTCTTTTCTGATAACTCGGTGACAAGGTACTGTATTGTCATTGCACATTGCCATAGCTGTGCCTACAATTCTGCTGCGACGTGGATTTCCTGTCTGGGCCGCCACGTCACCATAAGTGGTTACAAAGCCTGCAGGCACTTGTTTTACAATATTATAAATCTGCTGATATAATCCAGACATTACAATTCCTCTGCTGTAACAAACATATATTTTTCCATTTCAAGATTTTTAAAAGTGATGCCATTGTCATCAATAATGATGTAGCTATGTTGACTGTTCTGTTTTGGAATTGAAACTGAGCCTGGATTTACATAAATAATATCACCTGTTTTTTCACATACAGGAATATGTGTATGACCATGAAGCAGAACATCACCTTTTTTCAACATAGGCAGATTATTCAGATTATAATTGTGGCCGTGTGTTATAAATATCATTTTATCTTTCCAGTAAAGGAAAGCATATTCTGCCATAATCGGAAACTGCAGCACCATCTGATCAACTTCTGTATCACAGTTTCCGCGGACACACAGTATTTCTTTCTTTATATTATTCAGTATTTCAATAACCTGTTTAGGTGCATATCCATGTGGAAGGTCATTTCTTGGGCCGTGATAAAGTATATCCCCAAGAATAACCAATTTATCTGCATTTTCTTTTTTGTAACATTCCAGCATTTTTTCACAGTAATAAGCTGAACCGTGTATATCTGAAACAACCATTAACTTCATAAATCTGTTCTCCTGCAATTCATTTAATATCTATATGGCAGGAATCGTGTGCAATCCCCTGTCTGCCTTCTTCCATTCTTGCCATTATATATTGATAATGCCACAAATCTTTTCCTTTTTCAAGCCATTTTTTATATCCGTCTGTTTCTATCAGATAATCATAGTATTCATCTGTTTTTCCTGAAAAGTAATAAACATTCAATTCTGCAAAAAACTCTGCCATAAGGTCAATTTCTTCATCTGAAAGATTATAATCTTCCAAGGCAGACTTGCTGAGATTTTTTTGTGACACCACATAAAAATTGTTGGCATAATTATTGAAATCAATGAGATTTTCATCTGTAATACCTGTTTCAATTGCCCATAACTGAACATTTACAGGCTGAGTTTTATAATCGATACTGTTACTGTTTATTGTAATTACACCATAATTGCAAGGCAATACTGCCATACTTTCAGTTGCAATATCAATTAAGTCTTTTTCTTTATAAATATGTTGTGTATGTATGTGACCAGATAAATTTAATTTTACATTATATTTTTGAAAAAGTTCTACCAATGGCCGGTTATTTATAATACTATAGCTGTTTGTAAAAGATTCATTTCCAAAGTGGGAAAGAAGATTTTGATGGGTAGTACATATAAGTGTAGTATCTTCACTGATTTTTTCCAGTTCTTTTTCCAACCATTTCAACGTTTCAGTTGAAACCACACCTGTACCAGTACCACGGTTTGTATCAAGAGCGATCAATGTTATTCTGTCTGTAAGCCTGTACATATAGCTGAATGAATTTTCATCTCTGGAATACGACTGTTTCAAGCCATAATCAGCGTAAATTTTTTCAAATTCTTCATCTGTCATTCTTTCAGCAGGATAATACTGTGTTTCGCCATAGCCATAACAAAACGGATAATCCACATCGTGATTACCAGGTATTACAACAACCTGTGTGCCATTTTTCTCAATTATCTTTAATTTTTCTGCAAAATCTATATGACTTAATCTTTCACCATTGAAAGTAATATCACCACTTATAATAACATAATCCGGGGATTTGCTAATTACATCATCCACAAAGGCATTCATTATAGGCTCGATATAATGAATCATCTTACCATCACCATTCCGTATCATTTCCACAAAAGCAGACGAATTTACTGTAAGCTGCTGTGACAAATAATGCATATCAGTGGCGTGGAAAACTGTTATTTCATCTTTTTTCAATGTTTTCTCGCTGCATGAAACCATTAGCAGCATAAGACCAATCATTAATATTGCAGCTATCCTTTTCATAATATCTCCTTATATAATATTTTATAAATATATTATACAAATTATATAATTCAATAACAAGTAATGATTGACAGTTCAGGTTCTTTGGTTTAAAGTAAATATCATGGTAAACTATTATATAAACAAATGTCTTGAATTTGAAAACACATATCTTGACTATCCTTTTGATCAGGGTATGTGGGCAGCTATAAGACATAGTGACAACAAGAAGATTTTCGCCCTTATCTACGAAAGAAACGGCAACATATGTATTAATTTTAAAAATGAACCGCAGTGGGGTATGCTGTGGCGTGAAAGCTTTGTTGCTGTAACACCTGCATATCACATGAATAAAGAACACTGGAGCACTGTGATAATTGGCAGTGATGCCAGCGAAGACCAGATTATGGATATGTTGTATTCCAGTTATATGCTTACAAAAAAGAAAACGAGGAAAACAAAATGAGTGAAAAACTTAAATCAGTAATTGAAACAGCCTATAAGCTGTGTGACAATCTGGAAAAAACAGATGTATGGGATAAAAACAATACTGCATCTGCAAGGGAAATATTCCGCGGTGAACTTTTCCATTTTCTTCTTAATCTCAGTTTTGCTGATGGCAAGATTACAGCAAAAGAATCGCTGTTTATCGAAAAATATCTGGGCTTTAAATATTCTGTAAAAGAAATGAGAGAATACGCCATTGCAAACAGAGTATATGGTTCTGATTTTACAAATAAAGTCCCCTATTGTTTCAAAGCGTTTGTAAAGGCCGACAACAATATTGATAATGTAAAAGAAACATCAAAGTTGATTCTCTCACTTTACAAAATGCTGGGACAGGAATTTATCGCATGTGACGGCAATGGACAGACAGAAAGTTTTTCTCTTAAACTTTTCTGTGATAATATGCAGGACTATATTGATAAAACATTTATCGAAAATGTAAATATGACTTTTGGCAGTCTTGCAGAAAAAGAAAGCCACGTTGCAAAGCCTGATAGCTTTACAGGTACATCTACTCCAACAGAAACTGCTAAAGGCGAAACAACGGCACAGATTCGGGAAGCCGAAGAAGAAAAAGAACCAGAAAAAACACTGGATGAGCTGTTGGATGAACTGAACATCCTTATCGGTCTTGAAAAAGTAAAGGAAGATGTAAAAAGTCTGATTAATCTGGTTAAAATCAGAAAAATCAGACAGGAACGCGGTATGGACAGCCCTGATATGAGTCTGCATATGGTTTTCAGCGGCAACCCTGGTACCGGTAAAACAACTATCGCAAGACTTCTTGCCCAGATTTACAAAGCAATGGGACTGCTGTCAAAGGGCCATCTGGTTGAAGTTGACCGCAGCGGACTAGTAGGCGGATATGTGGGACAGACCGCTATCAAAGTAAATGAGGTTGTTACCAAAGCAAAAGGCGGTGTACTTTTCATTGATGAAGCATATTCCCTGACTGTAAACAGAGGTGCAACAGACTATGGTTTTGAAGCTGTTGATACATTGCTGAAATATATGGAAGACAATCGCGATGACCTGATTGTAATTGTTGCAGGCTACCCTGCACCGATGGAAGAATTTTTGAATTCCAACCCAGGTCTGAAATCACGATTCAACAAATACCTTTACTTTGAAGACTATACACCTGAAGAACTGATTGGTATCCTTAAGCTCAATGCAAAAAAATCAGACCTTGTTTTAAGTGAAGACGCAGAAAAATTTGCAACAGATTTTTTCACAAAACGCTGTGAAAACCGCCCTGCCAACTATGCAAACGGCCGTGATGTAAGAAACTTTTTTGAAAAGGCACTTATTAACCAGGCAAACAGACTGGCCGCATTGGATACCATTGACGATATGCAGCTGACAACACTTGAAGTAAGCGATTTCAATACAATACTTTTATAACACAAACAAACCGGCAGGTATTCCCTGCCG
>JAFSCU010000031.1 GCA_017436575.1 Oscillospiraceae bacterium | reverse complement strand
TGTTATGCCGAAGGTAAATATGATGAAGTAATTTACTGTGGTAACGAGAATTGCGATAAAGAAAACAAAGAACTTTCTCGCACAACAAAAACAATTGAAAAGAAAGCCCATACACCAGCACAGGCAGTAGAAGAAAACAGAATAGAAGCAACCTGTGAAACAGACGGCAGCTATGATGTAGTAGTATACTGTTCAGTAGAAAAATGTAAGGCTGAAATTTCAAGAGACAAAGAAACAATCTCAGCAAAAGGACATGTTCCAAATATTGAAAAAGCAACATGTACAGAAGATAAAGTATGTACAGTTGAAAACTGTGGTGAAATCCTTGAAAAAGCTACAGGTCACACAGAAGTAGATGATGCATACAAAGCACCAACATGTACAGAAACAGGTCTTACAGCAGGTAAACACTGTTCAATATGTGGTGAAGTGATAGTAGCACAGAAACCGATTGCTGCAACTGGTCATACAGAAGTAATCGATGCATACAAAGCACCAACATGTACAGAAACAGGTCTTACAGCAGGTAAACACTGTTCTGTATGTAATGAAGTGCTGGTAGCACAGAAAGTTATTGAAGCACTTGGTCATACGACTGTAATTGACGCAGCAGTAGCACCGACATGTACAGAAACAGGTCTTGAAGAAGGTAAACACTGTTCAGTATGTGGCGAAGTTCTTGTAGCACAGGAAACAATTGATGCTCTTGGCCATACAGAAGTAATCGATGCAGCAGTAGCACCGACATGTACAGAAACAGGTCTTGGAGAAGGTAAACACTGTTCAGTATGTAACAAGGTGCTGATTGCGCAGAGAAATGTTCCTGCAACAGGACATACAACAGTTGAAGATGCATACAAAGCGCCAACATGTACAGAAACAGGTCTGACAGCGGGTGCACATTGTTCAGTATGTAACGAAATACTGACAGCACAGGATGTAATCGATGCTTTGGGTCATAAAGAAGTGATTGATGCATACAAAGCGCCGACATGTACAGAAACAGGTCTTGAAGAAGGTAAGCACTGTTCAGTATGTGGCGAAGTTCTTGTAGCACAGGAAACAATTGATGCTCTTGGCCATACAGAAGTAATCGATGCAGCAGTAGCGCCAACATGTACAGGAACAGGTCTTGAAGAAGGTAAACACTGTTCAGTATGTGGCGAAGTTCTTGTAGCACAGAAACCTATTGAAGCACTTGGTCATACACCTGTAACAATTCCAGCAGTAGAACCAACATGTACAGAAACAGGTCTGACAGAAGGTATTTACTGTCAGGTATGTAACAAGACTGTAAAAGAACAGCGCCCTGTTGCAGCCATGGGACACACACCTGTAAAAGATGCAGCAGTAGCACCAACATGTACAAAAACAGGTCTTACAGCTGGCGAACATTGTTCAGTATGTAACGAAGTTCTGACAAAACAGGAAGAAATTACAGCTACAGGACATAAATATGATGATGGTGTAATCACAACAAAAGCAACATGTGAAGTTGAAGGCGTTAAGACATTTACTTGCCAGAATGACAAAACACATACTTACACAGAACCAGTTGCTGCTACCGGTCATGAATACAATGCAGGTGAAATAACAACAAAACCAACATGTACAGAACCTGGTGTAAAAACATTTACATGTGATAAAGATAAAACACATACATACACAGAAGTAGTTGACCCTACAGGTCATACAGAAGCAGAAATTCCTGCAGTTGCACCAAAATGTGAAGAAGTTGGTTATACAGCAGGTGTAAAATGTTCAGTATGTGACGAAATCCTTGTTGAACCAGAAGAAATCGAAGCAACAGGTCACAGCTGGAACACAGGCCGTATCAATCCAGAAAAGGAACCAACCTGTGAAGAACCAGGCGAAAGAATCTTCACATGTACAGTTTGTCGTGATACAAAAACAGAAGAAGAACCTGCACTGGGGCATATTCTGGAAACAATTCCAGCACAGAAACCAACCTACACAGAAGCAGGTTGGGCAGAATATGAAAGATGTACAAGAGACGTCGAAGTATGTCAGTACAATACAAAAGTTGAAATCCCTGCACTGGGTGAACCTGTAATCAACAGCTTTGATGAATTTATTGCCAATCTGACAATTCTGGAAAGCTTAGCAAATGAATATGTGAAAGCATATCCAGGTAAAGATCCGGCAATGCTGATTATTAAATATGTTCGTACTGGTGTAGACAGATACAACTCCGGTTCTTGGAATATCATGGCCGGTTATGAAGATGCCGACTTCAGAAAATATGTTGAAGATTTCGAAAAAGCATATAACCTTGCTCTCGAAGACGGCGAAGAACTGATGAAAGTTACAGGCATGAAAAATATTAACAGCTTTAAACTGCCAAATGGCCATAAAGCTGATATTGGTCATGTGTTTGGTACAATGGACATCAGTTATACAAACAAAACAAGCATTAATCATCACGACGTTGCAGGTTGGGCAGGCGACACAGTTGACCTTCTCAGCGTATCAGACCAGTTTGGTGTTAACGCTACAACTCTTGATGGTATGGTAGAAGAAATACGAACACGTTATTTCCTTAAAGATGGTGACCAGTTGTGGGCTGAAAATGGTGAAAAATCTGAAGAAGGTTCATTTGGTCAGTTGGATGTAGATGGTGACCTTGACGGTTACTATGTAATCCAGAAACTGTTGTCAGGCGATTATACAAGTGGAAAACTGACAAATATTTTTGCAGAATATATGACACCATCACTTACAAATGAACAGCGTGTATCATTCTTCCTTGAAAACAGACTGAATGGTGTAACAAGCCGTCATGATATACGAGATGCAGTATTTGCTGAATATACAGCAAACAGTGTTATTGCAACACTCGAAAGCACAAGAGAATTCAAAACATCAGATTTGTCCGATATGAGAAAGGCTGTTTGTTATGTGTTTGCGGATTATTTGTGTCAAGTGGCAGGCGACTGGGTAGATATTAGTGATAACAACCAGTACAATAAATTCTCTTCTGAAAGAATTACGCTGGCACCTGGTATTACTCAGGAACTTAATGTAGCTACAATGACGGATGGCAAGCAGGTTAAATATTATATCGCAACAGGTGATATCACTAGTCAGTATGTAGATATGTATGCCAATTACAACGAAAATGACCCTACTCTTGGCTGGCAGATGTCCAGAGTAAGAGATCAGGCAAATGCGGCACAGAATAAATATGGTGATCCTGCAAGTCCATCATACATTCCGAACTATAGTGTAACAGTTGCGGTTAACGGTGCAGGCTTTAATATGTCTACAGGTGAACCTTCTGGTGTTCTGGTTATGAATGGTGTTGAATATCATGCGCCAAATGCAGACGGTTTCTTCGGTATATTGAAAAATGGTCAGGCTGTTATTGGCACAACTGAAGAATATAACACAATTTACAAAGGCCAGGTACAAGAAGCCATAGCAGGTTTCGTTACAGTTCTTGTAAAAGATGGTAAAATTGTAGAAGGACTTTCTGATAATGAAACATCAGGCAGAGCCAGCCGTACAGCTGCTGGTATTACAAAAACAGGTAAAGTAGTATTTCTTGTTGTTGACGGTCGTCAGGAACCGGTTTCTTGTGGCGGCACAATGGCAGAAATCGCACAGATGATGCTTGAAGCAGGCTGTGTGCATGCCATTAACCTCGATGGTGGTGGTTCTACAACTTATGTTGCAAGACAGCCTGGTGACGAAGAACTGACAGTAGTAAGCAGACCATCCGATGGTTATGAACGTTCAGTTTCCACATCACTTATGTTTGTTTCAACAGCTCCAAGTTCAACAGTGTTTGACCATGCTATAATTGATAGTGATTATAACTATTTAACAATTGGTTCCAAAGCACAGCTCTCTGCTGTGGCAGTAAGTGCTATGGGCAATGCTGTGGATATGCCTGAAGGTGTAGTGTGGACTGTATCTGATGAAAATATCGGCTCAATCGATGCAAATGGTGTGTTTACGGCCAAAGCAAATGGTAAAGTAACAGTACATCTTATGCTCGATGGTATATCTGTTGGTTCAAGAGAGCTAAATGTTGTTGTTCCTAATAATGTTTATTTTGAGAAAGCTGCCATCAATGCAGTTTATGGTCAGCCTACTACTCTCCCTGTAAAAGCTATTTATGACGGCAAACCAGTATCATTCAATCAGGGTGACATTACTATTCAGCCGGCAGTAGAAGGCGCAGGTACAGTAAATGGGTTTGACTTTATTGGTAATGAGGAATCTGGTCTGAAGAAAATTGTGGTTATGGCATCGCTTACACAGATGCCGGAAATTACAGCATCAATCACACTCAATATGTTCAGGGCAGATGAAGCAAGCTTTGACTTTGACAATGCAACAGCCGGCGATAAACAGCTGGCCTGGGAACGTATAGTTTCTAACTCAATTGAAGAATCTGTCGATGTATATCGTGCTGTTGATAAAGAACAGGATATGGTAACATCTTATACATTCGCTATGGATATGAGTAAGATTGAAATTCCTGCACAGCTGGCAGATCTTGTTTATATGCTTCCTGGTTCAGATGCAGTTGATGCATCTGCATGGGGCTTCTTGATGCAGTTGGCAGAACGTATCAGTGTTCTTACAACTGTTGAACCTGTTTTGTACTTCGATAAAAATATGGATGTAGATCTCAGTAATCTGTCTGTATCAAATGAATACTTTGTGCCAGATAAAGATAATCCATATACATTCGATCCAGATGAAAACAAAGTTACACTTCATCTTAGATGGGTAGACCAGACACAGGCTATAGATCCTGCA
Source organism: Oscillospiraceae bacterium (assembly GCA_017436575.1). Taxonomy (GTDB): domain Bacteria; phylum Bacillota; class Clostridia; order Oscillospirales; family Ruminococcaceae; genus RGIG3102. The sequence continues at coordinate 47,618 of JAFSCU010000031.1, read as the reverse complement.
ACTGCAAACCCACTGTGTATTGTAACAGGTATCAAACTTACACCAAAAGATGGTACATGGGATAATTACGACAAGATTAATGTTGTTAACAGCGGTTCCATCGGTTACAGAATCTATCTGCGTGCAAACGCTCTTTACAGCTTCGCGCTGAAAGAAGAAAATCAGAAAATTTATAGTCTTGTACCATTTATAAACCCAGATCTTGAAACAGAAAAAGGTGCATACTTTGAATCAGTATACAAAGAATTCAGAGATGAATATACACTTATCAATTCTGATAAGAATGGTTGGTTCCATGAAGGTAACGGTTATGCATATTATGTAGATGGTGAAAAATTGACCGGTATCAACAAAATCGAAGGTTTCTATTATGATATGGGTTCTGACGGTATTAATATCGGTCAGACTAAATACTCAGGTTTGGTAAATATCGATGGTATAAATCATTATTCCAGAAATGGTTCCCTGATAAGCGGTTGGGTAACAATCGGCGAAAACAAATATTGCTTCGACGAAAACGGTGCAGGCTATGACGGAAAACACGTAATAGACGGTGTTGAAATAGAATTTGACAACGGTCTTATGACAGGTGGCCAGACAGGCTTTGTAACAAAAGCTGACAACAATGTCTACTACTATAGGAATGGTGAAATGCAGTTTGGCTGGCAGACAATAGACGGATATCTGTATCACTTCAATGTAGAAACAGGTATAATGGTAAGAGATGCAGTGAAGATGGCACCAGACCAGGAATCAGCATCCAAGAAGGCATATTATGACTTTGCTGAAGATGGTAAGGTAATCTGTAGCTACTTCAACCCAGCAGGCTACTATTACTGGGGTGGTATACCACGGTACGACAGCTGGGTAAAAGAAGGCACTGACCGCGCACCAGAATCATGGTACCGCACAAATGTTGCAGGTCATTTTGTAAAAGATACATCAGGCAATGCACCACAGTATACAATAGGTGACAAGACATACACAGTAGTAAGAATCCATATTGACGGACATTACTACACATTTGACAATGATACAGGTAAACTCATCGAAGGTGACTTCGAAGAAGAAAATGGTTTGTTGTACTATTACTGGGCAAACAATGCACCATACAACTATGGCTGGTTTAAAGCAAATGACAACAATGTTCTTTATACATATTATGCATATGCTGATGGACATCTTGCTACAGGCAAAGTTACAATTGATGGACTCGAATATACATTCGATGAAAAAGGCAGATTGGTCGAAGGTGTAAAACCTGAAGAGCCATCTGAACCTGAAATTCCGGAAGAACCTGAATATGAAGGTATCCAGGCAATGTACCGTATGTACAACCCATATACATACGAACATTTCTACACAGGTAGCAAGGTGGAAAGAGACAATCTTGTGAAAGCTGGCTGGAACTATGAAGGCATAGGTTTCTATGCTCCAATCAAGAGTGACAAGCCAATGTACAGACTGTTCAATCCATATACAGATGACCATCATTACACAGCAAGCCAGAAAGAAGTGGATATACTTGTTGAAAGCGGATGGAACTATGAAGGTATCGGCTGGTATTCAGCAGAAGGTATGGAAGGCGCACAGCCACAGTACAGACTGTTCAATAAATATCTCATTTCCGGTTCACATCACTATACAGGCAGTATGACTGAACGCAAACTGCTTGAAGATGCAGGCTGGATTTATGAAGGTATCGGCTTCTGGGGTGCTGTTGAACCTTAATAGACTGTAATATTTTGCAGTCTCTATCTGTTATCAGAAATATTAAAAAGCGACATCTTATGATGTCGCTTTTTCTTTTTAATAAGAGATTTGTCATTATATTACAATTTTATTATAATCAGGTGTTTTTATTGCGATGCGATATAAAAAATGATATAATATAAATTATAAATATTATTAGTTAATAAGGAGGCAGAAATGCAGGAGTTTAAAACTATTGAAGATGCACAGCGAAGAATAGAAGCTCTTGAACAGGAACTCAAAGAAACAGAATTAAGACTCTGTGAGTTTGATATTGAAAAAAACAGCTATATCAAAAAATATGCGGCTGCCGATAGAGAAAGAATACAATATCTCAATGAAACTGTTCAGTTAAAAATGGACCTTACAGAGGCAGTAAATACACTTGAACTTATCAAAAATTCAACTATCTGGAGAAAAACTGAAGGCTTACGAAAAGTGATAACTAAAATTCGTGGTGGTGAAATTCCACAGCCTGTTGTTGAAAAAGTACAAGTTGAAGAAACAGAAAAGAGCCCTAAACATATCAGTAAATATGAAGAAAACATAGATTTTTCATCATTATCAACCGACATTAAACCTATTGCACTGTATCTGCCTCAGTATCATTCAATTCCAGAAAATGATCAGTGGTGGGGCGAAGGATTTACAGAATGGACAAATGTAAAGAAAGCTACTTCCAGATATGTGGAACACAATCAGCCTCGTATACCAGAAGATGACTTTGGATATTATAATCTTACAGATGTTGAAGTAATAAAAAAACAGGTTGAACTGGCAAAACAACACAGTATCTATGGATTTGCGTTTTATTACTATTGGTTTTCTGGAAAGCGTCTTCTTGAAAAGCCAATGGATATTTTTTTGGAACATAAAGAAATAGATTTTCCGTTTATGGCTGTTTGGGCAAATGAAAACTGGACAAGAACTTGGGATGGAATGGAAAACAATGTGTTGATAGCTCAGGAATACAGCGAAGATGACCCGGTTAATTTTATTCTGGATCTGAAAAAATATATAGATGATGAAAGATATATACGTGTTGACGGTAAACCTGTAATAGGTTTATATGCTCCTGCTGCTATTCCAAATCTCAAGGATGTTTTGAAAAAATGGAGAAAAACTGCACAGAAATGCGGTATAGGTGATATTCTCATCTGGATATGTATGTCCAATTCAACAGCTGAACAGTTGGAAATAGAAAAATATGTTGACGGACAGTATGAATTTCCACCAAGAATGAAAGGTGACGTAACACAAATTGCTCGACCTGATGATGGTATTTCTTTCAATTATAAAGAATTAATGGAGAATGAGCGACATATCTTACCACAGGATTATTCTGTCCCTACATACAGAGGCAGCATGTTGGAATGGGATAACTCAGCCAGAAAGAAAACAAATTACCATTGCTGGTATGATTATACTGTTGAGGATTTCTATACATGGAATTGTATCAATACAGCATATACCAGACATTATTTTGATGAAGATCATAGATTTATATTTATAAACGCCTGGAACGAATGGGGTGAAGGCACATATCTGGAACCTGATGCAAAGTATGGATATGCTGCTATCAATGCACTTTCCCGTGCTATTCATAACCTTCCGTTTGATGGACAACCAACAAAAAAATTTGATAAAGTTGGTTTTTGGAAGAATCCACTTGCTGATGATATTATTCTCACGGGATGCGACTTGCCAAAATCAGTATTGCCAGGCTGGGATACACATCTGTTGAAAGTTCCTCGTATTGCGGTTCAGGCACATGTGTTTTATCCTGAACTCATTGGAGAAATCTGTAATTATTTGGATAATATCCCATATGCCTATGATTTATATATCAGTACAAACGAAAAATACAAAGCTTCATATATAGAAAGATATCTTAAAGATAATTGTTCAGCACAGCGCTATTATATTGAAGTGACTGCCAACAAGGGTCGTGATGTTGTTCCTTTTATTATGCAAATGAAAGATCATATCCGACGCTATGAATATATTTGTCATATCCATACTAAAAAGTCAATGCATAACGATATTGGTGATGTGTGGAGAAAATATCTTTATGATAATTTGCTGGGTAGTAAAGAGGTGTTGAGACAGATTTTCTACATGTTTGAAAGTCAGCAGAACATTGGTGTTATTTTCCCTGAAAATATGGCTAACCTGAAAAAGTTTATTGAATGGGGCAGCAACAAGGAACTGGCACAATGGCTGTTCAGGAAGATGAATATGGAAGAAAGCAAACTTGTTGAAGATATTATTTTCCCAGCAGGAAATATGTTCTGGGCAAGAACTTCTGCTGTAAAAGATGTGTTTGAAATTAAATATAAAGATTCCGATTTCCCTGAAGAACGGGGACAGGTAGATGGCACCATAATGCATGCTATTGAAAGAATTTGGCTGTTTGTGGCTGAAGAAAATGGTTACAAATATCAGATTGTACGTAATGTGCTTGATGATGTTGCACTTTTTGAATAAACAAAAAGACAATATGCAAATGCATATTGTCTTTTTTATTTGCTTAAATTTTTTCTGTTACCAGCACAGCTTTTATAGGTTTTCCTGTTTCATCCTTTATAATTTCCCAGCAGGCCTGTTTCTTTGGATGGTAATCTCTTGTGTATATATAATTGCCATCTGTGGTGATTTCTGCGGCATACACATCGGTTTCATCATTCAGCACCCAGCTTTCGCCTGTGTGGATGTTAATACACTGCAATTCTGAATACTGATAGTTGCTGATAGAGTATGCATAATCTCCGTATATAGACCACTGGTAGTGATTTGGAATATCTATTGTCTCGTCATCGCCGTCTGCCTTAAGCAACAGTAAACCCTGTTGCTGTGCATAATTCTGTGTATACAGGCCGAATACCAGACAGTCGCCGGATTTGTGCCCTGTGTATTCTTCCACGACTGTTCCTTCAGGCAGGATATTCTGTCCATTTTCTTCCAGCAGAAAATATCTGTCGTTTTCTGTTTTTCCTTCGTAAGCTTTTTTTACAATCTGCCTGTCACCAATATAAAAAACTGTATTTGCAAAGCTATAAAAATCTTTGTGTGGAGTATAATCGGTTTCAGGTACAATTGCTTCACCTGTTTTGCTTTTTACAATTAATTGCTTTGCACTGTCGGTTTCCCGGCTGTGCAGGGCGATGTTTATATTATCGTCGGTCATCTGGAACATATTTATATAGGAACAGTCATACTTGCCCGCATCAAAAAACAGATGATTTTCTGCAGTTTCAAAATCATAAAAATATATCATTTTGTTATCTTTCTGATATATTCCGTCCCGGTTTATTATGTAGTCGCCGTTTATATTACTGTTTTTTATTATTCTTTTGCTTTCGCCACCAGGGGTGTATTCATATATCCCTTTGCCGGCAATTCCATAATAGTATTTGCCGTCTATTACTGTACCGCCACTGTGTGTTCCTTTATGTGCAGAATAGAAAGTGCCAAGATAGGCAAGAGGTACAGCTAAAATAAAGAAAGCTAAAAAGACAATGAAAACCAATTTATCTCTTTTTGTCAGTTTTCTTTTGGTCATAATATCACTCCTTTGTATTCAGTATAGCATATATGTTATTAAGAAATAATTAACGCAAAATTACAAAAACGTAACAAAACAGAAAATCCGACCTGTGAATTAATGCAGGTCGGGTTTTGTTAGTTTTTTAGGAAAAGCAGAAGTTTATCTGTTTGATAAATTTGAATTTGACGAACAAATCATATCTAGAAATTTTCACATTTGTTTGGTAAAATTCAATTAAGAAAATCAAATTTGTTATAAAGGTGTGATTATATGAAAAAGCTGACTGCTTTAATACTTGCTGTAGTTATTTGTATACCATTTGTTTCTTGTACACTTTCCAACCAAGAAAAAGGCGAAGAATATGTAATTGTTGATATAACAGTAGATAACTATAAAGATTACATCGATTTTAAACTTACTGATACCGCAATAGATGCTGAGGGTAACCCTATCAAAGGTAATTGTGTTGTGGTTAGCAGTAAAGTATTTGACGATGGACTGTACTTTTTATCAGCTTCTGATGTTAAGTTCAACATAAGTGGCGGCAGTTATGGTATAGGCGGTGCCCTTGGTGCACCATATGGTCTGATAATTGAAGATGCCATACCAGAAAGTATAGTTATTCACGATATGAGCGGAACATATAAATTTGTAAAAAGTGAATATGTTGAAGAATACGTATTTGAAAACAATATAAGACGAATTACAATGAAAGACGGACGCTATCAGGAAATCAATTTTGAGGGATGTGCAATAGATTATTCAAATCCATATTGAGAATAGAACATCAAGCTAAAAATCAACTCATTCCCAAATAGGATTATCTGTCAGCCAAATCCCAATTTCGCAAACAATTATAAGGTATTTATAAAATATGAAAACAAAATCAGCAGAATCGAATGGAAAGAAGCTGTATATATTTATACTGATAGTATTATTCGGAATATATCTTTACAACTTTCCAATACAGAAAGCAAGAGCGGAAAAAGCTGTGGACAAATATATGCAGTTGCAAGTGGTAGATTTCACCCGGATAGAAAGCAGAGAAACAAAAAAAGACTGGACACAGAACGGGCATTATATTTATGTGACATATAAAAATGACCCAGGCAGAATATATGAATACCATTACAAGAAAAACGGCACTGTGAATCTTATTATCTTTAACTCTAAATGGCAAAGTATAGCTACATTATATTCAGAACCACCAGCCAAATATCCTCGTCTGACTGAATAACAAGAGTTGCAAAATCCCAATTTCTCTGACTGATTATATACTATCATATTTAATCCTATCTACAACAACAGGCACAGCAGTATATCTGCTGTGCCTGTAAATTGTTTTGTTTATTACTGTGGCAGTGGGTCAGCGCCAGGTCTGCCATGGCAGTGTTTGTATTTTTTGCCGCTGCCACATGGGCATGGGTCATTTCTGCCTATTTTTTTGCCTGCTCTTACAGGCTGTTTTTTCAGGCTGTTGTCACCGCCACCGGATGTACCTGTTACCTTGGCCACCCGTTTACGCTGCAGTGCTTCACCATTGTTTGTTCTTATCTGTGCTGCTACCAGCATTTTTGCTGTGTCCTGACGGATATTTTCTACCATTTCGTCAAACATTGCAAAACCTTCCATACGGTATGTGGCAAATGGGTCGTGCTGACCATAGCTTCTCAGCCCCATACCACGGCGCAGTTCATCCATGGCGTCAATATGTTCCATCCATTTGCTGTCAACATTGCGCAGCAGAACAATTCTTTCAAATTCTCTCATCTGTTCTGAACCGATAAGCTGTTCTTTTTCATCCAGAATAGCCTGTGCTTTTTCTGTCAGCATTGTGATTATTTCTTCCACTGTCAGTTTTGCCTGCTGTTCATCTGTGAAGCTGAATTCATCATCGCCCAGCAACCAGCCACGGTACATGTCTTTCAGACTGTGCAGGTTCCATTCCGTTGGGTCTTCGCCGCTGCAGAACATTTCCACATTGTCACGGATAGACTGTGTCAGCATATTGTGTACACTTTCAGATACATCATTTCCGGACAGCACATCACCGCGCTGTCTGTAAATAATATCTCTCTGTGTGTTGAGAACATCGTCGTACTGCAGAACATTTTTACGGATATCAAAGTTTCTGCCTTCGATTCGTTTCTGCGCAGATTCAATGGAAGAAGAAATCATTTTGTTTTCAATCGGCATATCATCAGTATAACCGAATTTTTCCATAATCTGCGTGGTTTTTTCGCCACCGAAAAGTCTCATCAGGTCATCTTCCAGTGAAACATAAAATCTTGTCATACCTGGGTCACCCTGACGGCCTGCACGGCCACGCAGCTGGTTGTCAATACGGCGTGATTCGTGTCTTTCAGTACCCAGAATCAGCAAACCGCCTGCTTCTCTTACAGCCTGTGCATTAGGTGCCAGCTGTGCTTTGTATTTTTCTTTCAGCTGGGCGAAAGTTTTTCTTGCATCCAGAATTTCCTGGTTGTCTGTTGAGAAGAAAGCTGTGGAGGCTTCTATCATTTCTTCTTCAAAGCCCATTCTTCTCATTTCAGTTTTTGCCATAAATTCGGCATTACCGCCCAGAATAATGTCTGTACCACGGCCGGCCATATTTGTGGCGATTGTAACGGCGCCTTTCTGACCTGCCTGTGCTACGATTTCAGCTTCTTTGTCGTGATATTTGGCATTGAGAACTTCGTGTTTTACGCCATGGCGTTTCAGCATTTTACTCAGCTGTTCACTCTTTTCGATGGAAATTGTACCGATAAGAACAGGCTGGCCTTTTTCATGGGCGGCCACAGCTTCTTCGATTACAGCGTTGAATTTGCCCATTTCTGTTTTGTAAACAACATCGTTCATATCTTTTCTGGCCAGCGGTCTGTTTGTTGGGATTTCCACAACTGACAGGCCGTAAATCTGCAGGAATTCATCTGCTTCACTTAAAGCAGTACCTGTCATACCGGACAGTTTTTTATACATACGGAAATAGTTCTGGAATGTGATGGAAGCCAGTGTTTTGCTTTCGTGGGCAATCTTCACGTTTTCCTTTGCTTCAATAGCCTGGTGCAGACCTGCAGAATAGCGGCGGCCTTCCATAAGACGACCTGTAAATTCGTCAACGATAACTACTTCGCCGTCTTTTACAACGTAGTCGATGTCACGTTTCATAATGGAGTTTGCCTGGATAGCCTGGCTGATATGGTGTGCCAGTGACATATTTTCAGCGTCAGAATAGTTTTCAATGTTGAAATATCTTTCAGCTTTGGAAATACCATGTTTTGTCAGTGTGGCCTGGCGTGCTTTTTCGTCAACGATAACATCCTGTGTTACATCGTCCAGTTCTTCCTTGCTGTTGTGTTCAGCAATTCTGAAGTATGTCAGGCTTCTGGCAAAGCTGTTTGCCATTTTGTAAAGGTCTGTGGATTTTTCGCCCTGACCGGAAATAATCAGTGGGGTTCTTGCTTCATCAATAAGGATAGAGTCAACTTCGTCCACGATGGCATAGTTGAAACCGCGCTGTACCATATCTTTTTTGTACAGTGCCATATTGTCACGCAGATAGTCAAAGCCGAATTCATTGTTTGTGCCGTATGTGATATCTGCATTGTATGCTGCTCTTTTTTCTTCGCTGGTCATACCGTGCACCACCAGGCCGACTTTCAGACCCAGATAGTTGTACAGTTTACCCATCCACTGGCTGTCACGGCTGGCCAGATAGTCATTGACTGTAACAACGTGTACACCTTTGCCTTCAAGTGCATTCAGATATGCAGGCAGGGTAGCCACCAATGTTTTACCTTCACCGGTTTTCATTTCTGCAATGTTGCTTCTGTGCAGTGCAATGCCACCGGCAATCTGTACAGGAAAGTGTTTCATTTCCAGTACACGCCATGCGGCCTCACGGCATACAGCAAATGCATCAGGCAGAATATCGTCCAGAGTTTCACCGTTGGCCAGGCGGCCTTTCAGCACATCTGTCTGGCTTTTCAGCTCATCTTCACCCATCGCCCGGTATTTGCTTTCCAGCTTCAATACTGCATTTTTGATTGGTTCAATCTTTTTCAGTTCTTTTGCTTCATAGCTTCCGAAAAGTTTATTGATAAAAGACATTTTTGCTCCTTTTAATTTTAAATAAGGTTTTATATTTTACATCTAATATATTATTTTAATATATTGATAGAATTGTGTCAAACCCTTTATAATGGTTAATTAATATTTTATTATAATTAAATTACAATATCTGTTGAAAATGGGGGATTATCACATTATAATTGAGTTAGTGAACAAAACAGGGGGCAGCTTATGAAAAAATTATTTGCGCTTATTTTAGTTGTGGCTATGGCATTCAGTGCCTGTGGCGGTCAGCCGGCAGAAAAATATCCGCCTCAGAAAATGGATTTTGGCGGCGGCGATTACTCCTGGCATTATTTCAATGACAATGGCCAGAGAATAAAATATGAAGTATTCAAAAAAGATGTTCTGACAGAAATTCATTATTCCGAATACGATGAAGCAGGGAATGAGATTAAGGATACAGTCACAGACCCTGATGGAAATGAACTGAAAAGGGATGAAATAACCTATGAAAATGGCAAGAAAACCTATATGGTAAGATATCGCAATGGGGTTATATCTCTGGAAGATTTCTTTGATGAAAATGAAAACAACTACCTGTCCAAATTATATGAAGATGGTGTTTTGTACAGCTGGACGGAAAGCTTTTATGATGAAGATAACAGTGCCACCATGTCTGTAGGTTACCGTGCTGACGGAACAGTACAGTGGATGAATGAATACAGCGAGGATGAAAACGGCAACTTTGTGACACAGATGTCAGATTTTGATGAAAATGAAGAACTGCTGAAAGTCGTGAAAAGAACCAGCACAAAAAACGGATACAAAGAAGAGATAATTTTTGAAAAATAAAAGAAAACAGGCTGATACTGTCAGTGTATCTGCCTGTTTTTATTTAACAGGCTAATAACTTGATAATAATATGAAAATATAGTATAATGAAAATACTTATATGTAAAAATGCGTCATATAATCAAAAATTTTAAAAAACAAGGAGTTGGTATCTACAATGGACGCGGACAGTTTAATACTGTTTTTATTTTTTCTTTTATGTTCAGCCTACTGTGCATCTGCTGAAACAGCATACACTGCTGTCAGTCGTGTAAGACTGCGCACTATGGTTGACAAGGGTAACAAAAAAGCCAAAAAGGCACTGTGGGTATGTGACCGCTTTGATAAGACCCTTACAACTATTCTTATTGGCAATAACGTATTCCACGCCAGCTGTGCTGCTTTGTCCACCCTGCTGGTTATCAAACAGTTTTCCAGCGAATATGTAGTTTACGGCACACTGCTGACTACAATTATCGTATATCTTTTTGCCGAAATGATTCCCAAAAGCGTTGCAAAGGTGCGCAGTGAAGAAATCGCATTGCTTTACGCACCAAGCATGGCGCTTTTTGTAAAAGTACTCACACCGGTTTCATTCCTGTTTTCAGGTATTTCTGCAATTATTTCCCGCCTGTTCTCATCTGAGACAGACAGCAATACTGTTACAGAAGAAGACCTGATTAATATTATAGAAACTATTGAAGACGAAGGCGTACTGGACCCTGAAAAACAGGCACTTGTAAACTCAGCCATCGAATTCGGTAACAAACTGGCAGAAGATATTATGGTTCCGATAGAAGAAATGGTGTCTGTTTCCAGTACCACACCTATAGATGAACTGGCAAGTTTTTTGAAAACTTCTCCATATTCCCGTGTGCCTGTGTATGAAGGCGACAAGGATAATATAGTGGGTATTTTGCCGGTTACAGTATTTTTAAGCAAATATGCCATGAAGGCACCTGTCACAGTCAGAAAAATGCTGATGAAACCTTATGTTTTTGACAGCAAGACAGAAATTACACAGCTTCTTTCACGTATGCGTCTTAACAAACTGCATATGGTTTTTGTATGTGATGAAAACCGCAATAAAGTGGGTATTATCACAATGGAAGATATTCTGGAAGAACTGGTTGGCGATATTCAGGATGAAAGCGATACAGGCGAAGGCCTGCAGCTGATGTAAGGGGGTGCAGAGTATGGAATATATTGCTATTGTTTTATGCCTTATGGGCTCTGCATTTTTCTCAGGTTCAGAAATCGCGTATACATCCCTCAATAAACTGAGAATGAAAGAGGAAAGCGAAGGTCTGTCAACAGTGGAAAAAATGATGCGCTATATCTATAACCACTACGACCGTGCACTTTCCACAATACTTATCGGTAACAATCTGGTGAATATTGCTGCCACATCCATTGCCACAGTGCTGGCAGTAAATCTGGCTGCATCTATGGAAGGCATTATCACTGATGATATGGCATCTACCATCACCACCTTTGTTATGACTGTGCTTATTCTGATTTTTGGTGAAATCACACCTAAAATTGTGGCACGCCGCATCAGCGAAACTTTTGCAAAAGTTGCTGCAGTTCCGCTGAGAATACTGATGATAGTTTTTTTCCCGCTGGTTTGGCTGACAACACTTATTGTTGATATGATGTCAGTTATCTGGCGTAAAAAAGACGAAGAAGATGTAACAATCACTGAAGAAGAATTTGAAAACATCCTGGATACAGTTGAAGACGAAGGTGTTATTGACGAAACCCAGACAGAAATTCTTCAGTCTGCACTGGAGTTTACCGACCTTGATGCTGCAGACATCCTTACCCCTCGTATAGATGTTGTGGGCTTTGAAATCCACGACAGCATGGATTACATCCTGCAGACCATCAGCGAAACACAGTTTTCACGTTTCCCTGTTTATGACAGAACAATCGACCATATTGTTGGTGTTCTTATAGTAAAACACCTGTTGAAAGAACTGATGGACGACGAAAATGTAACATTGGAAAGTCTGTTGCTGGAACCTGTTTACATTCCAAAAACAATGAAACTGAATGCCATTATGAACGAATTCCGCCGCAACCAGACCCACATGGCTGTGGTTGCCGATGAGTATGGCGGCACAATGGGTATCGTAACAATGGAAGACGTACTGGAAGAACTGGTTGGTGAAATCTGGGACGAAAACGATGACATTGTAAATGACTGGCAGGAAATAAATGAAAACCGTTTTGAATGTTCAGGTGATATAAACCTTTCAGAATTTTTTGACAATCTTGATCTGGATGACGAAGACTTGGAAAGTGATTACTCTACAGCAGGTGGCTGGGCAACAGAAGTTATCGGTGCTATGCCGGTGGCATTTGATGCATTTGACTATGAAAACTACACAATTCTTGTAAAAGAAGTTGATGAAAACCACCGTATTTCCCGTCTGCTCATTCTCAAACATGATTTCAGAACAGAAGACGATGATTAATATAAAGCCACTGCAACCTGTTGCAGTGGCTTTTGATATTGTGGATAATCGGGCAGGGGATGGCAACCTCGACGCCCCGTTTCGTTACACCTGCAAAAATCTGTATTCCATACGCGGATAAAAAACTGTAAACCTTACTATAAAATAAAAAAGACGGAGTTTTCACTCCGTCTTTTTTGTTACGAGTAAACCGTAAGCCGTGTTCTGTATTAAACGATGATCTATCTAGACTTTATGTTGCCATAAAGTTCAAGCCTCCTCCTGAGAGCTGCAGGACTACATATGCTCTGCTGTCGGGAGTTGCTGCGGATAAGGTTTACATAGCCGGTATGTCTCCACACCGCTGGTGAGCTCTTACCTCACCTTTCCACCCTTACTGAAAACTGCAGGTTATGCAGCTTCAGCGGTATATCTCTGTTGCACTATCTCTAAGGTCGCCCTCGGCTGACGTTATCAGCTATCCATGTCCTGAGCAGCACGGACTTTCCTCACGGATGTGCTTTCACATCCCCGCCATCGTATGTTTTACTCGTAATAATCAATTTTAAAAACCGTCTGTAAGCGGCACGCCGTCAGCATCGTGGGAAATTTTGCCTGTAAAAATATACAGTGCCTCTACCAATGCCCATATCTGGCTTGCCCAGCCCAGCAGAAAGATATACATCAACAGATGGGCAATGCCTTTTCCTGTGTAACCCAGATAAAAATCGTGTACACCTGCACTGCCAAGAACAATGGCCAGAATACCTGCAATCAGTTTGCTTTTTGGTCTGGACATAATTTCATTATAGCTGTCTGTTATGCTGCCAAATATATTTTCAATGTTGTTTACTTTCCGCCCTACTTTGTGACCACAGTGGGAACAAAAAGCATCGCCGTCTTCCAGTTGGAAGCCACAATTTGTACAATACATAATATCTCTCCTTATGGTTTGCAATTTAATAGTTTAGCACATAATAATCAAAAGTTCAAGCCAAATCTTATAATAACAAATAACACAAATATTTGTCAGAAATATGTTGAAATAATAATTGATAAAAATATTGAATAATAATCTGTGAGATGATACAATTGTAAACAATTATCGTATGATTATATGAGGATATTATGAAAAACAATACAAAACAGCTGATTATGGATATTGCCTGGAAACATTTTTCAATGTATGGTTATACAGACACCAATCTGGAAAGAATCTGTAAGGAAGCAGGTATAACACGCGGTCCACTGTACTATTATTTTAAAGACAAAGAAGATTTGTATCGTCAGGTAGTATTGCAGGAAGTGGAAAAAATGGAAAAAGAGTATACACGGATACTGACCCGTAAAGAACCTTTGATGGATATTATACAGAACCTGCTTAATCTGTCTACAATATACAACCCACTGTTGCAGCGTGCCAATTCCGGTGCAAACGAAATACCAAAAATAAAAGAAATAGACCATCTCAATGAAGAAGTGTTGAAAATGATATATAACGATTTTCAGCAGGCTGCCCGGAATGGTGAACTGAAAGAGGGCAGTGATATTATGAATATGATTTATTTCCTTTATACCTATTATCTGGGAATAGTTACTTTTGACGAAAAGATGAATGTGGGCAGACAGCAGCAGTTCTACAATAAAGAATTGGCTGTCCGTATATTTTTGGACAGCTTCAGACAGCAATTTATAAAATAGTTTTACCAGGAACCGCTCTTGCGGTTCTTTTTTTTGTCTGAAAAGAATATTTTGTACAAATTACATATTTTTTATTGACTTGAATTATACACAGATGTATAATTTAGATGAAAATATTATGCATTCGTGTATAATTTAAAGATATGGCGGCTGCCATATTGTCTGTCGTTAAAATCAAATAATCTATTAAGGAGAAAAAATTATGGCTAATAATCAGAAACAGGGCCTTGGCTTTATGGATCTTATGTCCATCGCTGTTGGTCAGATTATCGGTGCAGGCGTTATGGTTATGTCTATTTCCGCTCTCGGTATGACAGGCCGTTCCGTTAACATCGCATTTATGGTTGCTGCGGTATTTACAGTTTTCTCAACAATCCCAACAATCTTCGTTGCTTCCGTTGCTAAATTCCCAGGTGGTGCTTACTCACAGACTGCTGTTTTCGTAAACCCAATTTATGCCGGTTTTACTCAGTATGTTGGTCTGCTGGGTTCTGTATCTTTGGGTATGTTCGCTATCGGTCTGGTTTCCTACCTTGGTATGCTGATTCCGGCTCTCAACGATAATTCAATAATGTGGTCAGTTATCTTCCTGACAGCATTCTTTATCCTCAACTACTTCGGTACACAGTGGATGGCAAGAGTACAGGGCTTCATGTTCTACTTCCTGGTTGCTGCTCTTGTAATGTTCACAGTTATGGGTCTGCCAAAAGTACAGTGGGGCGGCTACTTCGGTAACGAACTGTTCGGCGAAGCATTTATGCCACGCGGTATTTCCGGTCTGCTGGAAGCTGCTGCATTCCTTACATTCGCAACAGGCGGCGCTACAGTTATCATGGCTTTCTCCGGTGAAGCTAAAAACCCAACTAAAGATATTCCTCTGGTTTGTGTTATCTCCACAGTTACAGTTGCTTTCCTCTATGGTCTGATGGCAACAGTTATCGGTGGTATCCTGCCAGCCGGTGAAGTTCTTGCAATCGGTAACCTTGCACCTATCGCTGCCCTTATCATGCCAAAACCACTGTACTACTTCTTCGTAATCGGCGGTGCTGGTTTTGCTCTGGGTACAACACTTAACTCTTCTATCGCTACAGCTAACCCTCCAATGCTGCGTGCAGCACAGGACGGCTGGTTCCCTGGCATCATTGCAAAAACAAACAAATACGGCGTTCCTGTAACTTGGCTGTTCCTCCGTTACGTTATCAACGCAGCAGTTCTGCTGTCTGGTTTCAACGTAGATACACTGGGTAAATGGACACTGGTTATCGGTAACGTAACAGGTCTTATCGGCGTTCTGGCAACAGGCCGAATCGGTAAACTTTTCCCAGAACAGTGGAAAAAATCACCATACCATGTATCAAACACAGTTATGTGGCTGCTGCTTGGCGGTGCTGCAGTAACACTGCTTATCCAGGCATGGATGAACCTCCAGGGTCTGACATTTGGCGTTATCATGCTGAACGTTGTTTCCTTCGTAGTATTCTGGGGTCTTGCAACTTACATGTACAAATCCGGTAAAGTTCATATGAACCCATCTTACGAACTGGTTGACTAATTATTTTCAGCACAGTTTTTACAAAATTTGAAATACATGATTAAGGAAAATAAATAATTAAAAATTATTGTTTAACGATAGACTATTCCCGGAAGAAATGCACCCATTGCGGGTGCATTTCTTTTTGTTATTTGCTATACAGACAGATTATATGCTATAATAATTTTTAATGTTGTGGAAAGGAGGCTGTCTGTGAATTATAAATTTATTGTAAAAGAAAAGGAAGACCATACCCGTCTGAATATTTTTCTGCGACAGAGCGGTGTTTCTGCTGCCCAGATAAAAAAACTGAAATTCCAGCCTGACGGCATCCTTGTAAACGGCGAAAAGAAAAATGCAGACTATTATGTAAAGGCAGGGGACAGGGTGGAAATAAACACCACCGATGAAAGTATGGACTCCACTGTAATTGTGCAGACAGGTCCACTGGACATAGTTTATCAGGACGACTGCTGTATGGTGGTGAACAAACCCTATGATATGCCTTGCCATCCATCATTCAATCATCCTACAGACACCATAGCCAACTATTTTATGGGGTATTGGCAGGAAAGGGGACAGGTGAAAATCTGCCGTGTGATAAACCGCCTGGACCGCAACACCTCTGGCCTGGTTATGATTGCACTGGATGCACACAGTGCAGAAAAGCTGAAAGGTCCTGTGGAAAAAATCTACACAGCAATAGCAAAGGGCAGGTTTGAAAACAGCCACGGCATAATTGACCGGCCTATTGCAAGAGAGCAGGAATCTATTATCACCCGCTGTGTAAGGGAAGACGGACAGAGAGCAGTAACAGAATACTGGGTGAAAAAGGCAGATGATAATTTCACTCTTTGTGATATCCGTCTGCACACCGGCCGCACTCATCAGATTCGTGTGCATTTTTCCTATATAGGCCACCCGCTGGAAGGGGATGACCTGTACGGCGGCAGCATGGAAAATATAAACCGACACGCTCTGCATTGCAGCGGTCTTACTTTTATTTCTCCTGCCACAGGTGAAACTGTAACTGTTGCTTCGCCATTGCCACAGGATATGGATCTGCTTGCAACAAAAATACAAAGTGACGATACTATATTGTAAAAATATATATTAATGTGAAAGTTTTGTTAATACAATATGAACTAACGGAAACAAAACGGAAACAAATTAGTGAAAATACCTGTTTTTTCTTGAAAAATTAAGAAAAAACAGGTATAATTTTATATTGGACAATAATGCTTGTCTGCATATTAAAAGAAAAGGAGAGGGATGCATGCCATTTAAAAGCAAAAATAACAATGCCAGAAATAATGGTTCACGCAAAACAGAATCAATTCTTAAAACAATCTACAAACGATACAATCCTGAAAAGGTTACTATAAAAGGTCTTAAAAATTTCTTTGGAATGGTTTTCTACAAAACAGGTTATGATGTGGAAATGGTTTCACTGAAAATATGGAAAAAGATTTCAAAAGTTCTGTTAAATGTTGCAGCTGATGTTTTTTCAGTAGCAAAAGCTGTTGCAGTATTTTTTGATAAACTGACAGACACTATTTTGGATGACCTGGGCGAACCGCTGGACAGGGTGGGCAGCGCCTTTGCAGGCATCAGCGAAATTATTAAAGAAACAAAAAATGATAAAAGTATAAAAACAGGTAAACTGCTGAGAAAGTATATCAGAGAAGGTCTTGAAAAACACAAAGACCTGGCGAAAACACTTTACAGCTATGTTGGCCCGCTGGTTATGGCCGGTATTTTCTGTATAGTGGTTGGTTTCACAATGTTCAGGGAATACGCTATCCAGGTTTCACTTGACGGTCAGGACATCGGTGTAATCAACAATTACACTGTGCTGAAAAATGCTGACAAGATTATCAAAAACAAACTGGTTTCCACCAATGAACAGACATGGGAACTTGATTCCGATATAAAAATGGTTTCATTGGGCCGTAAAGAAGTGGTAAATGAAAGACAGCTGGCAAACAATATTCTGCGGGCATCTGATGAAGATATTATCGAAGCAACAGGTCTTTATGTGGACGGCGAATTTATCGGTGCTGTGAAAGACCCTACATTGCTGAACAATGCACTGGCATCAATGAAAGCACCTTATGAAAACGGTGACCCTAACAGAACCGTAAAATTTGTACAGGATGTTTCTGTACTGGACGGTATTTTCTTTGCAGACACTGTTGTGCCGGATAAAGAACTGGCAGACCTGGTTGTCAGCGAAGTAAGCGGTGCCAAATACTACACAGCTGTTTCAGGTGATAACCCTTGGAATATTGCCAAAAAGAACGGTATCACTACCAGCACACTTTACGCCCTTAACCCTGACAACGACTTTTCAGGTCTGTGGCCGGGTGATGTATTTGTAGTTGGCGCATCCGTTCCGTTCCTGCAGGTGCAGTATGTGGAACGCACTACACGCCAGGTGGATATTCCATACACTGTAAAAGAAGAAAAAGACAAAACAATGACACTGGGTACCAGAAAGGTTGCACAGGCAGGTGTAAAAGGCCTGAAGGAAGAACTGGTGGAATCTGTATATATCGACGGTGTGCTGCAGAGTGAAACAGTGGTGCAGTCCACAGTGCTTTCACAGCCGGTACAGGAAATTGTAAAGATTGGTACATACTGGAATGGCACCATTATTGAAGGCGGCAGCGGTAAACTTACATGGCCTACAGCAGGCGGTTATGTTTCCCGTGGCTTCGTTGGTCAGTATCCGGCCCACAATGGTGTTGATATTGCCGGTCCTTACGGCACATATATCCTGGCTGCAGACAGCGGTGTAGTTACAAAAGCACTTTACACCAATGTAGGCTATGGTGTATACTGTATCATTGAGCATGGCGGCTATCAGACACTTTACGGCCACTGTTCACGTCTGCTGGTTTCAGTAGGTCAGCAGGTACAGAAAGGCCAGATTATCGCATATATGGGTTCAACAGGTAACTCCACAGGTAACCACCTCCATTTCGAGGTAAAACGCGGCAATGTGCGCTACAACCCATACAGCTGGTTCTAAAAAACAGGGCTGTCTGTAACAGCCAGACAGCCCCATACATATAATAAAATATAATATGTATCAAAAACACAAAATATTCCCTGTATTATTAATGTTTACTTATATATTTTATGAGTAAAATAATAAGGTGAATTTTAAAAGAGAAATTAAGTTTATATAAATTTTTATTCCAAAGGAGAATGAATTTGGAAAAGTATATCATCAATGGTGGCAAACCATTAAAAGGTGAAGTTTTTATCAGTGGTGCCAAAAACTCTGCAGTTGCTCTTCTGCCTGCAACAGTTCTGGCAAAGGATGTGTGTGTGCTGGAAAACGTACCGGACATCAGCGACATCCGCACTGAAATTGAAATTCTTAAAGAAATGGGTGCAAGAGTAAGACGAATCAGCCCATCCATACTTGAAATCGACACATCTACACTGGACACAACAACAGTTCCTATGGAACTGGGTGTGCAGTTCCGTGCATCATACTACTTCCTGGGCAGTTTGCTGTCCCTTTACGGCAAAGCCAGTGTACCAATGCCAGGCGGCTGTGACCTGGGTGCACGCCCTATCGACCAGCATCTGAAAGCCTTTATGGCCCTGGGTGCAGAGTATAACCTGGATTATGCAATGATCAATGTTTCTTCAGAAGATTTGCAGGGGGCACATGTATTCTTTGACACTATTTCAGTAGGCGCCACTATCAATGCTATGCTGGCAGCAGTTATGGCAAAAGGTACAACAATTCTGGAAAACGTTGCAAAAGAGCCACATATTGTTGATGTTGCAAACTTTCTGAACACAATGGGTGCAGATATCCGCGGGGCAGGGACAGACGTTATCAAAATCCGTGGCGTTGAAAAAATGCACGGTGCCACATATACAGTTGTTCCTGACCAGATTGAAGCAGGTACTTTTATGGTTGCAGCAGCAGCCACAAGAGGCGACATTATGATAAGAAATGTTATTCCTGAACATCTGGAATCCATCACCAGCAAAATCCGTGCAGTAGGTGCAACAGTTGAAGAATTTGACGAAGCTGTGCATGTAGTTGGTGCAGACGAGTATCACAATACAAATATTAAAACTATGCCTCATCCGGGCTTTCCAACAGACCTGCAGTCTGTAATGGCTGTGCTGCTGTGCTATGCAAAAGGCACATCAATCATTACAGAAAGCATCTGGGACAGCCGTTTCAGATACTGTGATGAACTGGCAAAAATGGGTGCCAGCATCAAAGTGGAAGGAAAGGTTGCTGTATTTGAAGGTGTGGAAAAACTTCGTCCGGCCCCTGTAAAAGCAACTGACCTGCGTGCAGGTGCAGCACTGATTATAGCTGCCCTGACAGCTGAAGGCCAAAGTGAAATTACAGAAATCAAACATGTAGAGCGCGGATATGTTGATATTGTAAAGAAAATACGCGCACTTGGCGGCGACATTGTAAAGGTAAATATTCCTGAAAATGACCTGCTGAAAAAGGCATATTGATAATATTCATAGATTAAAAGCGGAGTGCTGTTTCAACACTCCGCTTTATTAAGAGAATGCAGTAAATTATTGTTTATGTGCGAATAGCACATAATGCCGTTTTGCCGTGGAAGGCAACTGCGTTGCCGACCGCGCGCAAATGCGAGCCGCGCCCGAAGCGAGCAATGGCATAAAAAATCAGATATTTCCACTAAACTATATAAATAATCAGCCGCTTGCGGCGTTCCTTATACGTAATAAATCGT
Organism: Oscillospiraceae bacterium; assembly: GCA_017436575.1. GTDB lineage: Bacteria > Bacillota > Clostridia > Oscillospirales > Ruminococcaceae > RGIG3102. The sequence goes on along the minus strand of JAFSCU010000031.1, from coordinate 26,972 downwards.
TTCACGATTTATTACACGGGATGTCGAGGACGCCATCCCCTACGTATTCAGCACACGTCCAGTGTGCTAAACAATAATTTCCACCAACCAAATCAATCAAAGGAAAAGCAATGGCAAGATATATTTCGCTTTACTCCGGTTCTTCCGGCAACTGTTCTGTTGTGGAAGAAAACGGAAAGTTTATTCTTATAGATATGGGCAAATCTGCCCGCCTTACAAACAAAGCCCTGACAGAACTGGGGCTGGATATAAAAAATCTGCAGGGCATACTTGTCAGCCACGAACACTCTGACCACGTTTCCGGTCTGAAAGTTTTTCTGAAAAATCTTCGTGTTCCTGTTTATACAGGGCGGCCTACAGCAGATTATCTTATGGCCCGTGATATGCTGCCTGTGCATATTGATGTGCAGGATATCAATTTCACAGGTTTCAATATCGGTGATTTTTATGTAAAAGGCTTTGAAACTCCACACGATTCTGTGGGCTGTATGGGTTTCCGAGTTGCCACAGGTAAAGGACACAAAATGTCCATTGCCACTGACCTTGGCTTTGTTACAGAAGATATCTTTCAGAATTTAAGAGATGTTGACCTGGCGGTAGTGGAATCAAATTATGATGTGCAGATGCTGAAAGAAGGTCCATACCCTTATTATCTGAAAACACGTATTGCATCAAACCACGGTCATCTGTCAAATGTGCAGTCTGCCCAGACTACACTGCGTCTTATTGAAAGTGGCGTAAACAAAATTCAGCTGTGCCATCTTTCAAATAATAACAATACACCGGCACTGGCACTGGAACAGGTGCAGAAAACTGCTATCGCCAACGGTATAATAATCGGCAATGATGTACAGGTAAAGGTAAACCGACGCCACGAAATCACAACTGACACAGAATTTTAAGGGGGATTTATGCAGAATATCACAATAATTGCTATGGGCAAAGTGCAGAAAGGCTTTCTGTCTGACGGCTGCAACGAGTACATAAAACGCCTGAAACCTATGTGCAACTTTAAACTGATTGAACTGGACGATGAGCATCTGCCGGAAAAAAATCTGAATCAGACACTTATAGACAAAGCACTGGAAAAAGAAAGTGTAAAGATTCTGACGGCAATTCCAAAGCAGAGTTTTGTTATAACACTTTGCATTGAGGGTAAACAGCTGTCCAGCGAACAGTTGGCTGAAACCATAGCTCAGAAAGGTGTAGAAGGCTTTTCCAACATCTGCCTTATTATCGGCAGCAGTCACGGACTGCACGAAAAGGTGAAAGCCGCCAGTCAGATGCGACTGTCCTTTTCAAAGATGACATTCCCTCATCAGCTGGCCAGACTTATAGCCCTGGAACAGATTTACCGCGCGCTGTCTATAAATGCAGGCAGTAAATATCATAAATAACATAATACAATAAAGGCAGGTATGGATATCCATATCTGCCTTTTGTTTTGAATATGACAGTTCTGTAACTTGAATATGTAAAATATGAAAGGTATAATAAAAACATAAGGGTATTAGATAAACATGAATTTGACAAATTGTGAGGTGTAAATATGAAGAAAATACTGCTAATCGTTGGCGTAGTTAGTATTGTTGTCTGCGTTCTTGCTTTACTGTGTGCGCAATTCTTTTTGCATATACACAATGGTACTTTTGATGCACCATCAGCGGTTTACATCCGATTTCAGCAGATGCAGAACAATTGTCTTTTAATAGGAAAAATTTTTGCGGCAATTGGAACCATAAGCATTATTGTTAGAGGTATAATACAAATTCCAATTTACAAACAGTCACCATAATTAAGTTTCTTTATTAAATAGAAAAATAAAACCTCTGTAAGATTCAATCGTACAGAGGTTTTTTGTTATGAAAATATTGCCAGATAATAACCAAACAGGTCAAATACCATTGACAGGCCTACTGCAATCAATATACCGCCGCCGATATACTTTATTGTCTGGCTGTGTTTTTTTAGAAATGTTGTTACACCTTTCAGTTTTTCGTACATAGCGGCAAACAACATAAAGGGCACGCCCAGCCCCAGTCCGAAACAGGTCAGCAGCAGCATACCCTGCACCACTGTTTCCTGCACACTGGCCATGGCAAGGGCACTGCCTAAAAATGCACCCAGACAGGGTGTCCAGCCAAATGAATAGCTGATGCCAAAAAGAAAGTTGCCCACAGGGCCGCTTTTGCCTTTTTTCAGCCCACTGCCACTTGTTGAAATCTGTATGAAATCCAGATAAACAAAACCAAAAAATACCAGTATAACACCGGCCAGTTTAACTAAAAACTCTTTGTATCTTGCCATAAAACTGCCCAGAGAAAAGGCTGTGGCCCCCATCAGTGTAAATGCCGTAGTGAATCCAAGTACAAAGAAAAATGTATTTACCAGCCTTTTGGATACAGTCTGTTTTTCATCAGCTGAAAGATATGCCAGAAAAATAGGCAGCATAGGCAATATGCAAGGGGAAATAAAAGCGAATATGCCTTCAAAAAATGTAAATAAATATTGCATAAAACTCCTTTTGTTGTTTTATAAGTGCGAAGATTATTCGACTCGTTTCACACACTCAGAATGACAGTTTTGTAAATTTATGTTTTATTCTGAAGGGTGCACGTTCAGTGCATTTACAACATACTGTCCACAATTTCTTTTACAGCATCATAGTTTGTCATACCAATAGTGGCATCATACAGATAGCCTTCCCTGTCCACATAAACTGTAACAGGAAAGCTGTTGAGACCAAACATATAGCAACCTTCCAGCATTGAATCATAATGGCTGACAATATTGTTATAGCCTTTGTCTTTCAGAAATGTCTTTACCTTTTCAGGTGTTTCATCTTCGCCGTTTGGCACATCCAGAAAAATGAAATTTGCTTTGTTGCCGTATTCTCCAACCAGTGTGTTGAAATCATCCATTTCTTCCACACACCATGGGCACCATGTACCCCAGAAATTTATAATTACAGGCTTGCCTTTGAAGTCATCAAAGTCTACTGTATTGCCATTGCCATCAGTAAACTGGAAATTAGGCACCGCCACCTTTTCTTCCTGCTGCAATCTGCCCGGATTTACCGTATCTTTGTCTTTGTTTTTCATATATGGCTGTACCAGCCCTGTAAAGATTGAAAAAACCAGCAGTGCAGTCACTGAAAAAATTGCAATTTTCTGCTTTTTGTTATTCATAAATATCTCCTTTGAATATATTGTATCTATTATAAAATATTTTTGTAAAACAATAAGTGATTGCATCACCTTTTTGTTCATTTCCCGTTAATCTGTGTTATAATTAAAATATTATAGTAATTATTTTATCATATTATTGCAAACATTCAAGAAGGATTGGATTATGAAACTATTTGATTGCCATGTGCATTCATCACTGTCATTTGACAGCAAAGAGCCCATGGAAAACTATGTAAGAAAAGCAGTGGCTGACGGTGATGAGTATTTTATCACCACCGAACACGCTGACCTGGAAAGCTATATTTTTCAGGGCGAGGATATTCTGGCTGATATTGAAAAACAGCGGCAGATAGTGGCACAGCTGAATGAAAAATATCCTGTAAATGTTTTGTTGGGTATTGAGGTGGGCTGGAAAAAATCCATACATCAGAGAAATATGGATATAGTAAAAAAATACCCTTTTGATATGGTTATACTTTCAATACATGAAACCGAAGAATACGATGTGGCAACACTTCGGTTCAGAGAAGGCAGAACAGCTGATGACTGTTATCACGAATATCTTACGATGGCCCTTGAAGCTATAGATGCATTTGATGATTTTGATACCTTTGCCCATATCGACTATGTATTGCGCTATGTGGGGCACACTGACCTGTCAAAGCACAGGCAGCAGATGACTGAAGTGTTTACAAAACTGATTGAAAAGGGCAAGGCACTTGAAATCAATACAAAAACTTTTCCTGACCCGGATACTGTGGAAAGAATGGAATATATTGTTTCGCTGTACACTTCCCTGGGGGGAAAGAAAATCACACTGGGCTCAGATGCCCATACAGCATCACGCCATAAAAATGGGTTTGACAAGGTAATCGCTGCACTGAAAGCAAACGGTGTTGATTCTGTATGTGTGTTTGTGGGCAGAAAAGAGCACACTGTATGTATCTGATATACAATTAATTACAAAATATTGTTAAAAAGTAAATTTTTTCACATATTTTTATATAGATATTATACAAAAACAGGCAAGGTATACAGTGGTTTTTTGATATTTTTGTATAAAATTTTACTTGAAAAAATCTGTATAAATGGTAAGATAATATAGAGGAGGTATTTCCTGCACCCGGAAAGGTGTGGGCAATACTGTGTTTGCTGTTTTCAAAGGCGGCAATGGCAGGAATCCTCGCTTTCTGCTGACAAAATAAATAACAGGTCTGACCTGAAAAAAGTAAACGAAATGAGAGGAAATACTTATGAAAGAGTGTATTGCTATGCTTCTGGCTGGCGGCCAGGGCTCCCGACTCTACGCACTTACACAATCCACTGCAAAACCAGCGGTTTACTTTGGGGGTAAATACAGAATTATTGACTTCCCACTGTCTAACTGTGTAAACAGCGGCATCGACACTGTTGGCGTTCTTACACAGTATCAGCCACTGGAACTGAATGAATATCTGGGCAATGGCCAGCCATGGGACCTTGACCGTCTGTACGGCGGTGTTCATGTTCTGCCACCATATCAGAAAGCAACAGGCAGTGACTGGTACAAAGGCACAGCAAATGCCATCTATCAGAACATTAACTTTATCGAAAGATATGACCCAGAATATGTTCTGATTCTTTCTGGTGACCATATCTACAAAATGGACTATGAAAAAATGCTGCAGCAGCATAAAGAAAGAAATGCTGATATCACTATCGCAGTTCTGGATGTTCCACTGGAAGAAGCAAGCCGTTTTGGTATTATGACTTGCAACGAAGAAGGCAGAATCGTTAAATTCACAGAAAAACCAAAAAATCCTGATTCAACACTGGCTTCCATGGGTATTTACATCTTCACATGGGAAAAACTGAAAAAATACCTTATCGAAGACGAAGCTAACCCAGAATCTGAAAACGACTTTGGTAAAAACATCATCACATCCATGCTGGCAGATGACCAGAAACTGTATGCTTACAACTTTGAAGGCTACTGGAAAGATGTTGGTACTATTGACTCCCTGTGGGAATCCAATATGGACCTGCTGGACCCTAACGTTCCATTTGATGTTTGGGATAATTCCTGGAAAATCTACTCCAGAACACATAACGTTCCACCACAGTATGTTGGCCCACAGGCAGTTGTTGAAAACTCTATGGTTTCCGAAGGCTGTGTAGTTGACGGTTATGTTGACTTCTCTGTACTGTTCCAGTCAGTTACTATAGAAGAAGGCGCAACAGTTCGCGATTCTATCGTTCTGCCAGGTTCAGTAATCAAAAAAGGCGCAAACATTCAGTATGCAATCATCGGCGAAAACTGTGTTGTTGAAGAAGGCGCAACAGTTGGCCAGCGTCCTGAAAATATGGAAAATATGGACAACTGGGGTATCGCAGTTCTTGGTAACGGCGTAACAGTTGGCGCAAAACTGTCAGTACCTGCAAAAGGTATGATTTATGAAGATGTTAAGGAGGCTGAATAACCATGATTAAAGGCGATAAAGTATTGGGTATTATTTTCCCAAATATGCACGATAATGCTATCGGCGAACTGACAAAACTCAGAACTATGGCCAGCGTTCCTTTCGGCGGCCGTTACAGACTGATTGACTTTACTCTGTCTGAAATGGTTGCAGCAGGCATCGGTGACATCGGCCTTATTGTAAAAAGAAACTATATGTCCCTTATGGACCATCTGGGCTCTGGCCGTGAATACGACCTTGCCAGAAAAATCGGTGGTCTGAAAGTTTTCCCTCCATTCGGTGAAACAGGTGTTCAGGTTTACACAGGTAAACTGCAGGCTCTGTCCAACGTGGTTGGTTACATAGAAAAAACAGGTTGTGATACAGTTATTCTGGCAGACAGCGGTATCGTTTCTTCCATCGACTACAAAGATGTTCTGGAAAAACACGCAGAATCCGGTGCTGATATTACAGCTCTGTATAAAAAAGAAGTTATCGACCCAGCATCAAAAACAGACAACGTTGTGTTTGAAGTTGGTGAAGATGGCGTTATCAGCAAAGTTTATATCAACGATGATACACAGGATGTTGTATGCAACTCTATGTGGGCTTATGTTATTTCCAAAGAACTGCTGCTGAAACTGGTTAAAGAAGGCGTAAAACAGGGCCTGACAAACTTTGAAAGAGATGTTCTCCAGCAGATTGTAGGCGAAATCAAAGTTGTTGGTTATGAATACACAGGCGTTCTCAAGAGAATCACAAGCCTGAAATCTTACTTTGATGCAAACCTTGATATGGTTAACAAAGATACAATGAAAGGCCTGTTCGGTGCACATCCTGTATACACAAAAATCAGAGATGATGCTCCTGTAAGATATGCAATCGGCAGCGAAGTAAAAGAAGTTATCTGTGCTGACGGTTGTTACATCGAAGGTTATGTAGAAAACAGCGTTCTGTTCCGCGGCGTTAAAATCGGCAAAGGCGCTATCGTTAGAAACTGCGTTCTTATGCAGGATACAGTTGTTGAAGATGGCGTAGTTCTGGAAAATGTTATCTGCGACAAAGATGTTGTTATCTCAAAAGAAAAGAAATTAATCGGCGACGAAAACCTTCCGGTTTTCGTAGAAAAAGCTGCCAGAGTTTAGGAGGCAACTGCTTTGAAAATTTTATTCTGCTCCAGTGAAGTAGTACCTTTCGCTGCCAGCGGCGGTCTGGGTGATGTGGCAGGTTCACTGCCAAAAGCCCTGAACGTTGAAGGTCAGGATGTAAGAGTAATACTGCCACTTTATGGTAAGATTAAAGAAAAATATTCAGAAGATTTGAAATTTATTGATAGTTTCAATGTTTCACTGGGCTGGAGAAACCAGTACTGCGGTCTGTTTACAATGGAACAGAACGGTGTTACATACTATCTGCTGGACAATGAATTCTATTTCAACCGTCCAAATCTCTATGGTTATGGCGATGACGGCGAAAGATTTGCTTTCTATTCAAAAGCAATCCTGGAAAGCCTGCTGCACCTTGATTTTGAACCGGATATCATCCATGCCAATGACTGGCAGTCTGCTCTGGTTACACTTTACATCAATGTGTACTACCGTCATATCAAAAAATTCCAGCACATCAAAACTGTTTTCACAATTCACAATATCGCATACCAGGGCCAGTATGGCTATGATATGATTGCCGACACACTGGGTCTGCCACAGGAATGGGCACACCATGCTGAATACAACGGCGATACAAACTTTATGAAAGCAGCTATTGAAAATGCTGACAAAGTTACTACAGTTTCCCCAACATACGCACAGGAAATTCTGGACCCTTGGTTTGCACACGGTCTGGACCCTATCCTCCGTGAAAAACAGCACAAGCTGTGGGGTATTCTCAATGGTATCGACTACGAATCATACAACCCTAAAACAGACAAAATCATTGTTAAAAACTTCCATGCAGATGCATTTATCAAAAATAAAGCTGTATGTAAAAAAGAATTGCGCTCTCTCTTCAATCTTGAAGAAGACAACAGCCCAATCATTTCAATGGTTACACGTCTGGTAGGTCATAAAGGCGTTGATATTGTTGTTCAGGCTATGCAGGGCCTTATTGACAAGGGTTATCAGGTTGTTGTTCTGGGTACAGGCGAAAGCCAGTATGAAGAATTCTTCCGTGACCTTGCTGCAAGATACCCTGGCAGAGTTGGTGTTGAAATCGCATTCATCCCAGCACTCTCCAGAAAAATCTATGCAGGTTCTGATATGTTCCTTATGCCAAGTAAATCTGAACCTTGCGGTCTGTCACAGATGATTGCCCTGCGTTACGGCACAATTCCAATTGTTCGTGAAACAGGCGGTCTGAAAGACTCTGTAAAAGACTCACAGGACGGCGTTGGCAATGGTTTCACATTTGCAAACTACTCTGCAAACGAACTGTACGAATGCTGTATGAGAGCTTATGAAGGCTATCAGGATACAAAAGGCTGGCGTGTACTTGTAAAACGTGCAATGCAGTCTGACTGCAGCTGGAAAAACAGCGCAAAAGAATATATCCGTATGTACGAAGACACAATGAAACTTTGGTAATACAAAAATCAAGAGGCACCGAAAGGTGCCTCTTTTTTATTACAGAAATGTCACTTTTCTTTTCAGATGTTGAAATTGATGGTATGTGTGTTAAAATAAAAATATAATCATAAAAGGGAGACTGATGATGAAAAGAATCAAGATATTTATTTCGGTTATGTTTACCATGCTGTTTTTTGTTTCATGCGCCGGACCTGCCGGTTCACAACCAACAGAGATTACTCCATCAACTGATATAGCTGTGCATCAGAAAAATCTGCAGGAAACTTTTGACGCTATGATTATATGCCTTGGCCAGGAATGGAATGAAAACGGCGGGCAATTGCTGGAAAATTCAACGCATTTTAAAGCTGCAGTCGAATCGGCTTTTATGTATAAAACAGGAATGGATTTCCCAAATGATAATGGCAGTGTAAAGATAGATGAATATGCCAGAATTTCTGGATGGTATTTCCCTTTCAGCAAGGAAACTGTAAGAACAGCCATTGAAAAATCTTACGGTTATAATCATGATACAGACACTGTATATATGTCCGATGGTCTGGGAAACGTTTGCAGTGCACAAATTGTGTCGGTAGAACAACTTGACAGCGATATGACATTAAAAGTTAGCTATAGATATGGTGTGACGGATATTTATGACAAAGAAAATGATACATATGATTTTTCAGAATATAAAACATTTGAAATGATTGTCCGGTGCATTTCAGATGGGTATTTGTTTGAATCCAATACTTTAATTGAACAGTAAGTAAAAGAGGCGTCTTATGACGCCTCTTTTTTGTGTATAAAAATTGGAGATAATACAATAGATTTTCCAATCTGTTGTTTATTTTATAAACAGCTTTAAGCCGTCGTAATCAACTTCCAGTGTTGTTTCCGGCTCAATGTCGCCGCCGATTATAGCGCGTGCCAGCAGTGTTTCAAGTCTGGACTGGATAAAGCGTTTCAATGGTCTTGCACCATAGCTTGGGTCATAGGCTGAATCAATGATAAACTGTTTTGCACTGTCACTTACTGTTACAGAAAGCTGTTTGTCCTTCAGGCGCTTGTTCAGGTCTGCAATCAGCAGTTCCACAATGCCGTTGATGTTTTCTTTTGTCAGCGGTTTGTAGAATACAATTTCGTCAAGACGGTTCAGAAATTCCGGACGGAAGCTGCGTTTCAGCAAATCAGATACTGTCTGTCGTGCATCTTCGCTGATTTCTCCACTGGCGTTGATGCCTTCAAGAATTGCACCGGAACCCAGGTTTGAAGTCAGAATGATAACTGTATTCTTGAAATCAACTGTTCTGCCCTGGCTGTCTGTGATTCTGCCATCATCCAGCACCTGGAGAAGCACATTGAATACATCTGGATGTGCTTTTTCCACTTCATCAAAAAGCACTACAGCATAAGGCTTTCTGCGCACAGCTTCTGTAAGCTGGCCACCTTCGTCATAGCCCACATAACCTGGAGGCGCACCAATCAGACGAGATACAGAGTATTTTTCCATATACTCACTCATATCAATACGTATGATACTCTTTTCATCGTCAAACAAAGCTTCGGCAAGTGCTTTGGCAAGTTCTGTCTTGCCCACGCCTGTAGGGCCAAGGAACAGGAAAGAGCCGATAGGACGTCTAGGGTCTTTGATACCTGCGCGGGAACGGAGAATAGCTTCGCTGACTTTGAGAACAGCTTCATCCTGGCCGATGACACGTCTGTGCAGCAGGTCTTCAAGGCCAAGCAGTTTTTCACGTTCACTTTCCATAATCTTTGACACAGGAATACCTGTCCATCTGGCCACAATCTTGCATATTTCTTCTTCACTTACATTGTCACGCAGGAGAGAAGATGAGTTTGCGGCCCGGGCGGCCTTTGATTCTTCCTCTTCCAGCTGCTTTTTCAAAGCAGGCAGTTTGCCGTACATCAGCTCTGCAGCCTTTGCCAGGTCATAATTGCTCTGTGCACGTTCTATTTCTGCACCTGTCTGTTCAATTTCTTCACGCAGTTTCTGTAGCTGTTCAATGGAGTGCTTTTCAACATCCCATTTTGATTTCATTTCGTCAAACTGTGCTTTCAGTTCAGCAAGTTCAGATTGTATTTCCTTCAGATGTTCTGCAGAAAGTTTATCGTTTTCTTTCATCAGCGCCGCTTCTTCAATTTCGTGCTGCATTATTTTACGTGCAACCTCATCCATTTCAGATGGCATGGAATTGATTTCTGTCTTGATAAGAGCACAGGCCTCGTCCACCAGGTCAATGGCTTTATCCGGGAGAAAACGGTCAGAGATATATCGGTCAGACAGTGTTGCGGCAGCTATCAGTGCCCCGTCATGAATCTTTACGCCGTGAAATACCTCGTATCTTTCTTTCAGACCACGCAGAATGGATATTGTATCTTCGACTGTAGGTTCGGCAATCATCACAGGCTGGAAACGGCGTTCAAGGGCAGCATCCTTTTCAATGTACTGGCGGTATTCGTTGAGAGTTGTAGCACCGATACAGTGCAGTTCGCCCCTTGCCAGCATTGGTTTCAGCAGGTTGCCTGCATCCATTGCACCGTCAGTTTTGCCTGCGCCCACAATAGTGTGGAGTTCGTCAATGAAAAGGATTATTTTGCCATTGCTGTTTTTTACTTCTTCCAGAACAGCTTTCAGTCTTTCTTCAAATTCTCCTCTGAATTTTGCACCTGCAATCAGCGTACCCATATCAAGGGAGAATATGATGCGGTCTTTAAGGTTATCCGGCACATCCCCTTTGGCAATACGCAGGGCAAGTCCTTCTGCAATGGCGGTTTTACCTACACCCGGCTCGCCAATCAGACAAGGATTGTTTTTTGTTTTTCTGGACAGGATTCGTATCACATTACGTATTTCATCATCACGGCCGATAACCGGGTCCAGCTTCTGTTCCTTTGCCCTGGCAACCAGGTCCTGACCATACTTTTTCAGAACATCATAGGTTTCTTCAGGATTGTCACTTGTTACAGTTCTGTTGCCGCGTATGTTTCTCAAAGCGTTCAGAAATACGGCTTTTGTTAGCCCTGCATTGCGGAAAATACCCTTGACCTTTGTATCGCCTTTATCAAACAGCGCCAGCATCAGATGTTCAACAGATACGTATTCATCTTTCATATTCCGGGCCTGGGCTTCCGCATCTGTAAAGGCGGCATCCAGTTCTCTTGAAAGATAGAGTTTGTCAGCCTGCATACCGCTTACTTTAGGCAGGGAAGATATAGCCTGCCGTGTCCGCAGTCTGATATCTTCTGCAGAGCCATTGGACTGTTTTATAATATTTGGAATAAGACCGTCATCCTTTGATACAAGGGCATACAGCAAATGAAGCTGTTCTACCTGCTGGTTACCATTTTCCAGGGCGGCCGACTGCATATCACGCAGCGCCTCAAGACTTTTCTGTGTGTATTTATTCATATTCATAAGCTTTACCTCCATGCGTTGAAAATTACAGCAGATAATTTTCAACAGAATCTTTCTTATAAATTTGCAGATAAGTTGTTTTCTGAAAAGTAAGTTCCGATTTCAGCCTGTGGCATCTTTCAGATCCCTTCCTTTCACAGTTCATATTGTAAACCCATATTGTTACAGAACTGTTACGAAAGTGTGTTAGAATTGTGAAAATTAGCAGTCTATGTTATAGAGTGCTAATTAATTTGGGCGCAGTAATACATTTCTGTTTTCTATTTTACACACAATATATATTATTATAGCTTCACCGGATAAAAAGCAGTTCCCGGTATATTACCGTACCAGGAACTGTCTGTTTATTTATATTATTTGAATTCTCTGATGCCTGCTTCTTCCAGAATTTCTGCCACCCATACAGCTGCTTTTGCCACTACTGCTGTACATTTATCATCGTGGCCGCCATCAGCAAGAAAACGCTGCATATCTTCCGGGTCATACATACGGTAACTTTTGCCCATAATTTTGTACTGGATATCCCTGCACAGAACACTGCCGTATTCGTTCATAAACCTGTCATACAGCTTTCTGCACAACGCTGCTGTGTCTGCCACTGCCTGTTTGTCATCCATATTTTCAGGGCTGCGACCAGTCACGGCAGAAATAGCCATCAGTGCACCGCTGAAAGCACCGCAGCTGTTGCCGCTGCGCACGCCGCCGGCCATTAATCCGGTAGCTGATTTTATTACTGCATCGTCTATATCAAGGTATGGTTTCAATGCACACAGAGTACACTGGGCACAGCCACCGTACTGTTTTTCAAATTCAAAGCCACTGTCATAAATTGCTTTTTTTACTGATTCTTTCATAATTTTTTCCTCGGTTGTTTATTTGTTTTTATCATACCATATTGCCTTTGACAAAACAATAAATCCTTATGTTTATTAATAATATATGAACATAAAATAAACATTCTGTCATATCAGTTGACAAGTCTGGTCTACAATGGTAGACTTGAACTAAAGATCGGGTCTACAATAATAGACCGAGAGGTGAATGTATGAAAGATTTAAAACTGGCAGAAAGCGAATACCGATTTATGAAAGTTGTCTGGGAAAACCAGCCCCTTACCAGTGCCGGACTTGTAAGGCTGTGTGCTGACAGTATGGGGTGGAAAAAAAGCACCACATATACAGTTCTCAAACGCCTGGGTGAAAAGGAAATGGTAAAAAATGAAAATTCAAATATTATTCCGCTGGTAACGGAAAAAGAAGTTCAGCTGTATGAATCAAATACAGTGGTTGACCGTTCTTTCGGCGGCAGTCTGCCCGGATTTATAGCTGCATTTATGGACGGGAAAAAACTGTCAAAAGAAGATGCAGACAGAATAAGAAAAATGATAGAAGATTTTGAGGAATAACCTTTCAAAGAAAGGAGTTTTAATATGATAAAAATATTCTTGTACCTGGTGCAGCTTTCCATCAGAAGCCTGGTTACAATACCGCTGATTATACTTGTCAGATTTTTCATCAGAAAACAGCCTAAAATATATTCGTATGCTTTGTGGGCAGTTGTATTTCTGGGTTTACTGGTAAATATGAAAATAACATTGCCGGATACACATCAGTTTTTTACACCGGTAGGCACTGTAAACAACAGTCTTATGACCCGGTATGACAACCTTATGGATGATTATGTAGGCGAAGCTGATTTTTACCACACCAATACACTGGAATATTATGAAGCTGTTGAAAGTGGCATTGTTCCGGTTTATGACGGAGAAGCTGGCAGTTACGTTGTAACAGCGAAAGACAGTATGACACCGCCTTCCACAGTGGAAAATTCAGTTATGCCTATACTGGCTGTTGTGTGGGCATCAGGTGTGATGACTGCATTGTTTATATTTTTGAAAAATCTTGTTGATTTTCATGTAAAACTTTCCGGTGCAGAAAAATATAAAGACAATATTTATATTTCACATAATATCACATCACCATTTGTTTATAGAATTGTAAAGCCTAAAATATATATTCCCCGGTCTATGACCGGCAATCTGCCACAGCAGATTATTATTCACGAACAGACACATATAAGCCGTGGTGACCATATTATCAAACCGCTGTGTCTGATAATTACTGTATTGCACTGGTTCAATCCTTTGGTGTGGCTTGCTTTCAGTATGATGTGCCGTGATATGGAAATGTCCTGCGATGAACATGTTGTAAACATAACAGGTGGTAAAAAGTTGTATTCTATGCAGTTGCTTGACTGTGCTGTGGATAAATCGGCAAATCCTGTGCGGGCTGTGCTGTTTGGCGAGTCAAAGGCTGAAAGCAGAATAAAAAATATTCTCTCTTATAAACAGCCTGCCAGAACAGTTTCTCTTCTGATGTCTGCAGTGGTGGCAATATGCTTCACTGCCTGCGTGGTGGAAGAAAAGGTAGAAGAAATAATTCCTTCTCCTGCACCGGAAACTTTTTATGAACAGCTGGCGGAACTTAACTGCACAGATGATGTACAGTATAAGGAAAGATACCTTTGTGAATCAGCACCGGTGGTTATCAATTCTGACATACCACAGGAAATTCGCGAGCTGGTTACAACAGTAAAAAAACCGGATGTTGAATTTAACAGTCTGGCATACAATAGTTTTACGGGAACATTTACCTTGACAGATGGTGGTCTTGTTTCGACTTATGCTTATAAATTCAAAGATGATAATAATCTATATATAGGCAGGTCAGACAGCGAAAAAGCAGTTGTGGAAAAAGTGCCTGTAAATGACGGCGAAACTTTACTTAGCGTAGTTACAGGCAGGGAAGTCCTGGCGGATAATCTGGAATTCCGCACTTATTATACCGAAGAAAAAGGTGAAGATGGCAGCAGATGGCTTAACATACAGCGAATAAAAAATGGAAAGACAGATTTGTTCAGGCATAAAATAGACAGCGGAAATACTTCATTATTAAGGTCATTGCGTTTCCTTAATGAAAATGTAGGTATTATGGGGCAGTTGAACAAAGATTTTTATAATAACATACCGCAGGCCAATATTACTGTTGATGGCGGTAAAACATGGCATCGGCTGGATTTTTCACAGCTTGTTGCACCGGAATATTTTAAGTCCTATCGCAGTTGCTGTATGACAATGGTCGATAAAAGAATAGATTTAAGATATTTTGTTAGACCAAGTGATGAGATGATTGCAAAACACAACACAGACGCTTATCCCTTTTCAACCACTGCCGAAAGCTACAGTATAGTCAGTGAAGATGGAGGTCTGACGTGGGCAGGTTACCTTCGCACCAGAGACAGTGAAACAGGTAAGTATGTTTATGTTAAAGTCACCGAAACCATTCCTGTTCAAATACTTGACTAACAATAAAACAGGCTTTTTCTTTATGAAGAAGCCTGTTTTTTTATTGAAAATTGTCTCGGAATGCCCGTTTATTTTTTGTCAAGTGTTATTTTATAAAAGTATCAGAGTACTATTGACATTTTGACAAAATAAGGATATAATTCTATAATGCACAATAATGGCTACTTGCGCCGATTTTGCAGATTTTTCCTGAAATTTTAGTCAAAAAACAGAAATTTCTGCTTAAAAATCTGCTTATTGTACAAAGTTTTATTGGCATTGGCAATTAAATCTGTTTTTTTACAAGTTTTTTGCAGTAATTCTGTGCAGAAAAGTTGTAAAAAGAGGTACAAAAATAACAGTTTTTGTATTCTGGTTATCGTGTTTTACTCAATGAAGTAATTCTGTTCTGCGATAAAATGCGGTTACCGTTGCCTTTATACCTATTAGCGAATAATATTTATGAAGGAGATTAGAAACACATGGCGATTGTAAAACCTACCATGCTTGGCACAACCGAGCGTATGAACTTTGCCAAAATCAACGAAGTTCTGGAAATGCCAAACCTGCTGGAAGTTCAGAAGAACTCCTATAAATGGTTTATCGAAGAAGGTATCAAAGAAGTTTTCCGTGATACAGGCGCTATCGAAGACCATACAGGTACTCTGGCACTGGAATTTGTTGACTATCATATGGAAGAAAAAACAAAGTATTCCGTAAAAGAATGTAAAGAACGTGACGTAACTTATGCTGCTCCTCTGAAAGTTACTATCCGCCTTCTGAACAAAGAAACAGGTGAAATCAAACAGCAGGAAAAATTCATGGGCGATTTCCCTAAAATGACAGAAAGCGGCACATTCATTATCAACGGTGCTGAACGTGCTATCGTTTCACAGCTTATCCGTTCACCAGGCGCATACTTCAAACTTGACCACGACAAAACAGGTAAAAAACTGTACTCCGGTACAATCATTCCTAACCGTGGTGCATGGCTTGAATACGAAACAGACATCAACGACATTTTCTATGTTCGTATTGATAAAAACAGAAAACTTCCAGTGACAAGCTTCCTGCGTGCACTTGGTCTGTCCAGCAATGAACAGATTCGTGAAGTTTTCGGCGATGAAGAAATCATCGAAGCAACTCTGGCAAAAGACACTACTTCCAACACAGAAGAAGGTCTGCTGGAAACATACAGAAAACTCCGTCCGGGTGAACCACCAACAGTTGAAAACTCCCAGACTCATATCAATAACCTGTTCTTCGACCCAAGAAGATACGACCTGTCCCGTTTCGGTCGTTACAAGTTCAACAAAAAACTTTCCATTTCCAACAGAATTGCAGGCGAAATCGCAGGTGAAATGGTAATTTCTCCACTTACAGGCGAAATCCTGTGTGAAGAAGGTGCATTTATCACAGAAGAACTTGCTATCGAAATCGAAAACAACGGCGTTGCAGTAATGCACGTTAAAAAAGAAGACGGCACAGTAGTTAAAGTTCTGTCCAATGGTATGGTTGACCACAAAGCTGTTGTTGGCTTTGACCTGACAGAAGAAGGTATCAACGAAAAAGTATCTTTCGCAGTTCTCAAAGGTCTTATGGACCAGGCTGCAGGCGATGTTGATGCACTGAAAGCACTGATGATTGAAAATCGTGAAGTTCTTATTCCTAAAAACATCACAACAGACGACATCTTTGCTTCTGTAAACTATGTAACATGTCTTTCCCACGATGTTGGCCAGTTCGACGATATCGACCACCTGGGCAACCGTCGTATCCGTTCAGTTGGTGAACTGCTGCAGGCACAGTTCCGCACAGGTATCATCAGAATGGAAAGAACAATCCGTGAAAGAATGGACCAGCAGGACAGAGATACAATCACTCCTGAAAGCCTTATCAACATCAAACCTGTTGTGGCTATCATCAAAGAATTCTTTGGTTCTTCTGCTCTGTCACAGTTTATGGACCAGACAAACCCACTGGCTGAACTGACACATAAACGTCGTCTGTCTGCCCTGGGTCCTGGCGGTCTTTCCCGTGACCGTGCAGGTTTCGAAGTTCGTGACGTTCACTACTCACACTACGGCAGAATGTGCCCTATCGAAACACCTGAAGGTCCAAACATCGGTCTGATTTCTTACCTTGCTACATTTGCAAGAATCAATGAATACGGCTTTATCGAAGCACCATACAGAAAAGTTGACAAAGCAACAGGTCGTGTAACAGAAGAAGTTGTATACATGACAGCTGACGTTGAAGACAGATATGTGGTTGCACAGGCCAACGAACCACTGGATGAAAACGGTCACTTTGTAAGAGAACGTGTTAACGCACGTTGCCGTGACCTTATCCTTGAAGTTGCACGTGAAGATGCAGACTTTATGGACGTTTCACCAAAAATGGTTGTTTCAGTTGCTACAGCTATGATTCCGTTCCTGGAAAACGACGACGCAAACCGTGCCCTGATGGGTGCAAACATGCAGCGTCAGGCTGTGCCACTTCTCCGTCCTGAAGCACCAATCGTTGCTACAGGTATGGAATATAAAGCAGGTTACGACTCAGGTGTAGTTGTAATTGCTAAAAATGACGGTGTTGTTGAAAAAATCAGTGCAGAAAAAATTATCATCCGCACAGGCAAAACAACAACAGACGAATATGACCTTATCAAATTTATGCGTTCCAACCAGGGCACATGTATCAACCAGCGCCCTATCGTTGCTGAAGGTCAGATAATCAAAGCAGGTCAGGTTATTGCTGACGGTCCATCAACAGACAACGGCGAAATCTCCCTGGGTAAAAACGTTCTCGTAGGTTACATGACATGGGAAGGTTACAACTACGAAGATGCTATCCTGATTAACGAACGCGTTGTTTCCGGCGACGTATTTACTTCTATCCATATTGAAGAATACGAAATCGAAGCCAGAGAAACAAAACTTGGCCCAGAAGAAATTACAAGAGAAGTACCAAACGTAGGTGAAGAAGCTCTGAAAAATCTGGACAGCCGCGGTATTATCCGCATCGGTGCTGAAGTTTCCAGCGGCGATATCCTTGTTGGTAAAGTAACTCCAAAGGGCGAAACAGAACTTTCACCGGAAGAAAAACTGCTGCGCGCAATCTTCGGTGAAAAAGCAGGCGATGTAAGAGATACATCACTGAAAGTACCACATGGCGAATACGGTACAATCGTTGACGTAAAAGTATTTACACCAGAAAACTCTGACGAAATCAAACCAGGCGTTATCGAAGTAGTAAGAGTTTACATTGCACAGAAACGTAAGATTTCTGTTGGTGACAAAATGGCTGGTCGTCACGGTAACAAAGGTGTTGTTTCCAGAATTCTTCCACAGGAAGATATGCCATTCCTTGCAGACGGTACTCCACTTGACCTGGTGCTGAACCCACTGGGTGTTCCATCACGTATGAACATCGGTCAGGTTCTGGAAGTTCATCTGGGCTACGCTGCAAAAGCACTGGGCTGGAAAGTTATGACACCAGTATTCGACGGTGCAAAAGAAACAGATATTTTTGAACTGCTGGCACAGGCTGGCCTGCCAGAAACAGGTAAAACACAGCTGTACGACGGCAGAACAGGTGAACCATTTGACAACCTGGTAACTGTTGGTTACAAATACTTCCTTAAACTCCATCACCTTGTTGACGACAAGATGCATGCCCGTTCTATCGGTCCATACTCACTTGTTACACAGCAGCCTCTGGGTGGTAAAGCTCAGTTTGGTGGCCAGAGATTTGGTGAAATGGAAGTTTGGGCTCTTGAAGCTTACGGTGCTGCTTACACACTGCAGGAAATCCTGACAGTAAAATCTGACGATATGGTTGGTCGTGTAAAAACATACGAAGCTATCTTCAAAGGTCAGGAAATTCCAAAACCAGGTATTCCTGAATCCTTCCGTGTTCTTATCAAAGAAATGCAGTCCCTTGCACTGGATATCCGCGTTCTTGATGAAAACGGCACAGAAGTAGACCTGAAGCAGACTTATGAAGAAGATGACGCAAAAGGCGACTTCGCAAGTGAAATCGCAACTGAACTGGTAGAACAGGATTCTGACCTGGCCGGTTTCATGGTTAGCGATAACCCAGAAGAAGACTTTGCTCTCGACCTTTCATCCGAAAGCTACGTTGCAGACGAAGGCGATGACGACATGGATTTTTAATAACTGATTAGTCCCATTATTCATTGTCATTCACAGGGCGCAGCCCGAAGAATCGCATATCATCAGGACAGTATGTGGCAAAACGGCTGCATATCTGTCCGATGGGCAACAATCGTTATTTAAATCTATTGTAAATCGTTTTGAAAATGCCTGTTTTATACCAAAACAGTGCACAGACATTTAAAGAAAGGAAGTTTTGCTAAAATATGGCACATAACACTTTTGATTCAATCAAAATCGGCATTGCCTCACCAGAACAGATTTTAAGCTGGTCTTATGGCGAAGTTACAAAGCCTGAAACTATAAACTACCGCACACTGAAACCAGAACGCGACGGTCTTTTCTGCGAAAAGATTTTTGGACCTACAAAAGACTGGGAATGTTCCTGCGGTAAACTGAACAAAAACCGCCACAAAGGTCAGGTTTGTGACAAATGTGGCGTTGAAAGTACCAGAGCAAAAGTAAGAAGAGAAAGAATGGGTCACATTTCCCTTGCTGCACCTGTTTCTCACATCTGGTACCTGAAAGCTGTTCCATCAAGAATCGGCCTGATTCTGGATGTTACACCTAAAGCACTGGAAAAAGTAATTTACTTTTCATCATATATTGTTACAGACAAAGGCTTTACAGCCCTTGAAGACAAACAGCTTCTGACAGAAAACGAATACAACGACATGGTTGAACGTTACGGCGAAGATGCTTTCAAAGCATCTATGGGTGCAGAAGCAATCAAAGAACTGCTGGAAAAAATCGATATTGACCAGCTGGCTGAACAGCTGACAAAAGAACTGGAAACAGCTACAGGTCAGAAGAGAGTTAAACTCTACAAACGCCTGGAAGTTTGTGAATCCTTCCGTCAGTCCGGTCAGCGTCCTGAATGGATGATTCTGGATGTTCTGCCGGTTATCCCACCGGATATCCGCCCAATGGTTCAGCTGGATGGTGGCCGTTTTGCTACATCTGACCTGAACGACCTGTACAGACGCGTTCTCAACAGAAACAACCGTCTGAAAAAACTGCTGGAACTTTCTGCTCCTGACATTATTGTTAGAAATGAAAAGAGAATGCTGCAGGAAGCTGTTGACAGCCTTATCGACAATGGCCGTCGCGGCCGTGCTGTAACAGGCGGCACATCAAACAGACCTCTGAAATCCCTTTCCGATATGCTGAAAGGTAAACAGGGTCGTTTCCGTCAGAACCTGCTGGGTAAACGTGTTGACTACTCCGGCCGTTCTGTTATCGTTGTTGGCCCTGAACTGAAAATGTATCAGTGTGGTCTGCCAAAAGAAATGGCACTTGAACTGTTCAAACCATTTGTTATGAGAGAACTGGTAGACAAAGGCTATGCAACAAACATCAAATCTGCTAAGAAAGTTGTAGAAAGAGCAAAATCAGAAGTTTGGGATGCACTGGAAACAGTTATCAAAGGTCACCCAGTTCTGCTGAACCGTGCTCCTACACTTCACCGTCTGGGTATCCAGGCATTTGAACCTGTTCTTGTTGAAGGTCGTGCACTTAAACTGCACCCACTGGTATGTACAGCTTACAACGCTGACTTTGACGGTGACCAGATGGCTGTTCATGTACCACTTTCAAAAGAAGCACAGGATGAAGCAAGAAATCTTATGCTGGCTTCCGGCAACCTGCTGAAACTGTCTGACGGTTCACCAGTTGCTGTTCCTTCACAGGATATGATTCTGGGTTCCTACTACCTGACAATGGTTAACGATGGCGACAAAGGCGAAGGCATGATTTTCCGCGATGAAAACGAAGCTCTTATGGCTTACGCAGAAGGCTATGTAACTCTCCACGCTAAAGTTAAAATCCGTCGTTCAGGTGAATGGAATGGTGAAAAAATCACACAGATTGTTGACACAACAGTTGGTCGTCTGATTTTCAACACACCAATTCCACAGGACCTGGGTTATGTAGACAGAAGCAAGAGAGAAAATGCTCTTAAACTGGAAATTGAATTTATCGTAGGCAAAAAACAGCTGGGTAACATCGTTACAAAATGTATCGAAATGCACGGCACAAAAATTGCTTCACAGGTTCTGGACGAAATCAAATCCCAGGGCTTTAAATACTCCACAAAAGGTGCTATTACAGTTGCTGCATGTGACGCAACAGTTCCACCTAAAAAGAAAGAACTGTTGGCTGACGCTGAAAGACAGGTTGAACGTACACGTAAACTGTATGAACGCGGTCTGCTGAGCGAAGACCAGAGATACAAATCTGTTATCGATATCTGGAACAAAACAACTGACCTTGTTTCCAAAGCTCTGCAGGAAAATATGGATGCCCGTAACCCAATCTGGATGATGGCTGACTCCGGTGCCCGTGGTTCCATGAACCAGATTAAACAGCTGGCCGGTATGCGTGGTCTTATTGCTTCCACATCCGGTAGAACTATCGAAATCCCAATCAAGGCCAACTACCGTGAAGGTCTTAACATTCAGGAATACTTTATTTCCGCCCGTGGTGCCCGTAAAGGTCTGGCTGATACTGCTCTGCGTACAGCTGACTCCGGTTACCTGACACGTCGTCTGGTTGACGTTTCACATGATGTTATCATCCGTGAACACGACTGTGGCGCTAAACACGGTATTGTGGTTAAAGAAATCCGTGACGGCAACAGTGTTATCGAACCACTGGCAGACAGACTGCTGGGCCGTTACACTGTAAACGACCTGTTCCACCCAGAAACAGGTGAACTGGTAATCTCCAAAGACAAAATGATAGACGCTGCCGACATCGACAGAATCATCAAAGCCTTTGGCGTTTATGACGAAGAAACAGGCAAATACGAAACAAAAGACATCGAAATCGAAATCCGTTCAGTTCTCAACTGTAAATCCGGCATTGGCGTATGTGCCAAATGTTACGGTGCTTCAATGTCCGACTGGCAGGGTGTTCGCATCGGTGATGCTGTTGGTACTATTGCTGCCCAGTCTATCGGTGAACCAGGTACACAGCTGACAATGCGTACTTTCCATACTGGTGGTATCGCTTCTGCAGCTGACATCACACAGGGTCTTCCACGTGTTGAAGAACTGTTTGAAGCCCGTCGTCCTAAGATGATTTCCATCATGTCTGAAATCGCCGGCCGCGTAAGAATTGACCAGACAAAGAAAGGTACTTACGCAGTTATCGAAGGTTTCGACGACAACGGCGCTCCATGTGAAAAGAGCTATCTTATCCCATTCGACCAGAGACTTTCACCATCTGTATACGACGGTGCAACAGTTGAAAAAGGTGCTTACCTTACAGAAGGTTCTGCAGCACCAGCTGACATTCTGGCTATCAAAGGCAGAACAGCTGTTGAAGATTACATCATCCAGGAAGTACAGAAAGTTTACCGTGTACAGGGTGTTGAAATCAGCGACAAACACATCGAAGTTATCGTTCGTCAGATGATGAAGAAAGTTAAAGTCGAAGAAGCAGGCTCCACAGACCTTATCGGTGGTGCACTGGTTGACTACAAAGATTACAAAATCAAACTGGAAGAAATCAAAGACAGAATCGCAGCTGGCGAAGAAGGTCTGGTTGAACCAAAAGCAACAGATATCATTCTTGGTATCACAAAAGCTGCTCTTGCAACAGAATCTTTCCTGTCCGCAGCATCCTTCCAGGAAACAACAAAAGTACTCACAGATGCAGCTATCCGCGGTAAGATGGATATGCTTCAGGGTATGAAAGAAAACGTAATCCTTGGTAAACTTATCCCAGCAGGCTCCACAGTAGCTCTTGATGAAGAAGTTGCAGTGGAAAATGTGGAAATTGCCGGAATTTAAGGCAAAATTTTATAAAAATTATATAAAATAACTATTGACATAACTGCGCCAAAAACGTATAATAGTTTTTGGCGCAGTTAAGTTTGCGTCAATTAAGTGTGTCTTGTTTCTCAATGAGAAATAAGGATGCTATCTATATATAAAATGTAATAGGAGGAAATTAAAATGCCAACATTTAACCAATTGGTTCGTAATGGTAGAGAAGTTCTGGTAAAGAAATCTACAGCTCCTGCACTGCAGAAAGGTTACAACAGCCACAAAAAAGTTGCTACAAACCAGTCTGCTCCACAGAAACGTGGTGTATGTACAGCTGTTAGAACAATGACACCTAAGAAACCAAACTCCGCTCTGAGAAAAGTAGCTAGAGTTCGTCTTTCCAACGGTATCGAAGTAACATCTTACATTCCAGGTATCGGCCACAACCTGCAGGAACACTCTGTTGTTCTGATTCGTGGCGGTCGTGTTAAAGACCTTCCAGGTGTTCGTTACCATACAATTCGTGGTACACTGGACACACAGGGCGTTGCAAAAAGAATGCAGTCCCGTTCCAAATACGGTGCAAAACGTCCAAAAGCCGGTAAAAAATAATTTTTACAGGTTGCTTAACCAAAACAATTAAATTACGTAAAATGACATTTAATGCCCAAAAGGGTTTTATATATAGATATATATTTACCCCTTTTCTGCAGACAGAAGTTTTTTTACACTTTTGAGTACCAAAGATATCATCAAAATTAATGAAGGAGGGAAGAACGGTGCCAAGAAGAGGTAATATTGCAAAAAGAGATGTACTGGCTGATCCAATGTACAACTCAAAACTCGTTACTAAACTTGTTAACAGCATCATGCTGGATGGCAAAAAAGGCGTTGCTCAGAAAATTGTTTACGATGCATTCGATATCGTAGCAGCTAAAACAGGCAACGAACCACTTGAAGTATTTGAAAAAGCAATGGAAAACATCATGCCATTGCTGGAAGTTAAAGCACGTCGTGTAGGCGGTGCAACATATCAGGTTCCAATGGAAGTTAGAGCAGAAAGAAGACAGACTCTGGGTCTGCGCTGGCTGACAACTTACTCAAGAAACAGAAACGAAAAAACAATGCGCGAAAGACTTGCTGGCGAAATCATGGATGCTGCTAACGGCACAGGTGGTGCTTGCAAAAAACGCGAAGACACACACAAAATGGCAGAAGCAAACAAAGCATTTGCTCATTACAGATATTAATCTACACTTTTGCACAGGCCTGGCGGCGTAAAGCCTCCGGGCTGGCATAATAAATATAGGAGGCAAAATGGCAAGAGACGTTTCACTGGAAATGACCAGAAATATCGGTATCATGGCTCACATCGACGCCGGTAAGACTACAACAACAGAACGTATTCTTTACTTCACAGGTGTTAACCATAAAATTGGTGAAACACATGATGGTTCTGCTACAATGGACTGGATGGCTCAGGAACAGGAACGTGGTATCACTATCACTTCCGCTGCTACAACATGTTATTGGGCACACACTGATAACAAAGAAGCTGCTGACATCAAGAAAAACCGTCACAGAATCAACA
Organism: Oscillospiraceae bacterium; assembly: GCA_017436575.1. Lineage (GTDB taxonomy): Bacteria > Bacillota > Clostridia > Oscillospirales > Ruminococcaceae > RGIG3102. The sequence goes on along the minus strand of JAFSCU010000031.1, from coordinate 2,464 downwards.
TCATCGACACTCCTGGCCACGTTGACTTTACAGTAGAAGTAGAACGCTCACTGCGTGTTCTCGACGGTTCTGTAACAGTTCTTTGTGCAAAAGGCGGTGTAGAACCTCAGTCTGAAACTGTATGGCGTCAGGCTGACAAATATCGCGTACCAAGAATGATCTATGTAAACAAAATGGATATCATGGGTGCAGACTTTTACAACGTTCTGCGTATGATCAAAGAACGCCTTAAATGTAATGCTGTTCCACTTCAGATTCCAATGGGCGCTGAAGACACATTCGTAGGTATGGTTGACCTGCTGAAAATGAAAGCTATCGTTTACGATAAAGACATTACAAAAGGTTACCAGGAAATTGAAATTCCTGAAGAATTTGCAGATCAGGCTGAAGAATACCGTGCAGCTATGATCGAAGCAATCGTTGAAACAGATGAAGAACTTATGATGCTTTATCTGGAAGGCGAAGAAATCCCTATGGCTGACCTGAAAAAGGCTATCCGTAAGGCTACAATCGCTAACGAAATCGTACCAGTTATCTGTGGTACATCTTACAGAAACAAAGGTGTTCAGCAGCTGCTGGACGCTGTAGTAGACTACATGCCTGCTCCAACAGACATCGAAGCTATCAAAGGTATCAACCCTGATACAGAAGAAGAAGAAACAAGACCATCTGATGACAAAGCTCCATTTGCAGCTCTGGCATTCAAGATCGCTACAGACCCATTTGTAGGTAAACTCTGCTTCTTCCGCGTATACTCCGGTAGTGTAGAAGCTGGTTCAACAGTTTACAACTCTGTAAAAGACAACAAAGAAAGAATGGGCCGTATTCTGCAGATGCACGCTAACCACCGTCAGGACATCGACGTATGTTACGCAGGTGATATCGCTGCTGCAGTAGGTCTGAAAAATACAACTACAGGTGACACACTGTGTGATGAAAAACACCCAGTAATTCTGGAATCTATGGAATTCCCAGAACCAGTTATCCGTGTAGCTATCGAACCAAAAACAAAAGCTGGCCAGGAAAAAATGGGTATTGCCCTTGCTAAACTGGCTGAAGAAGACCCAACATTCAAAACTTACACAGACGAAGAAACAGGTCAGACAATCATCGCTGGTATGGGTGAACTTCACCTGGAAATCATCGTTGACCGTCTGCTGCGTGAATTCAAAGTAGAAGCTAACGTTGGTGCTCCACAGGTTGCTTACAGAGAAACAGTTAAAGCTAACTCTGATGTTGATATGAAATACGCTCGTCAGTCCGGTGGTAAAGGTCAGTACGGTCATGTTAAAATCCGTCTTACACCAAACGAACCAGGCAAAGGCTACGAATTTATCAACTCTGTTGTTGGTGGTGCTATTCCAAAAGAATACATTGGTCCAGTAGACCAGGGTATCCAGGGTGCAATGCAGGCCGGTGTTCTGGCTGGCTACCCAGTAGTTGACGTAAAAGTTGAACTGTACGACGGTTCATACCATGAAGTTGACTCATCTGAAATGGCATTTAAGATTGCTGCTTCTATGGCTTTCAAAGAAGCTATGAGAAAAGCAAACCCAGTTATCCTTGAACCTGTTATGAAAGTTTCCACAATCGTTCCAGATGAATACATGGGCGACGTTATGGGCGACTTTAACAGCCGTCGTGGTATGATTCAGGGTACAGAAACACGTACAGGTGCAACACAGATCAATGCTCTGGTTCCACTTCAGAACATGTTTGGTTACGCAACAGACCTGCGTTCAAAAACACAGGGCCGTGGTAACTACGCAATGGAACCTTCACACTACACAGAAGTTCCAAAATCAATTGCTGAAGGCATTATGTCCAGCAGAGCAAAGAAAGATTAATCAAATAACGATTAATCGTTGATTTAGTCAATAATTATCGGGGAAAGACTTGATTTTTCCCCGTAAAATTGATAAAATTATAAACAACATTTCTTATAATTTTTTAGGAGGATTTCTTACAATGGCAAAAGCTAAATTTGAAAGAAGCAAACCACATGTAAACATCGGTACTATCGGTCACGTTGACCATGGTAAAACAACTCTTACAGCTGCTATCACAAAAGTTCTCGCTCTGAGAGGTTACGCTGAAGCTACAGACTATGCAAACATCGATAAAGCTCCAGAAGAAAGAGAACGTGGTATCACAATCAACACAGCTCACGTTGAATACGAAACAGACAACAGACACTACGCTCACGTTGACTGCCCAGGCCATGCTGACTATGTTAAAAACATGATCACAGGTGCTGCACAGATGGACGGCGCTATCCTCGTTGTTTCTTCCGCTGACGGCCCAATGCCACAGACACGTGAACACATCCTGCTCGCTCGTCAGGTAGGTGTTCCATACATCTGCGTATTCATGAACAAGTGCGACCAGGTTGACGACGAAGAGCTCCTCGACCTCGTAGAAATGGAAATCCGCGAACTCCTCAGCGAGTATGAGTTCGACGGTG
>JAFSCU010000005.1 GCA_017436575.1 Oscillospiraceae bacterium | reverse complement strand
CTTAATAACCAAACATATATGGGGGTTATGGCATACGGCAAGTCGTATAGCAATAACTACTTGGAGCAAAAGAGAGTCAATAATCACGATGCTTCTACTTATATGTGTGTTAAAGCAGATTTTGAACCGATTGTATCAGAAGAAGAATGGTATAAGTGTCAAGAGATTAAATCTAGCAGAGTGAGAACTTCTTTTAAGAGTGCCAATGAAGCTACAAAGAAGAAAAAATCTACTCACGGAATTAAGGAAAACAAAGACTTGTGGGGCAGTAAACTTCTCTGCACTTGCGGTCATTCTTTCAGAAAAAACAGATGGCATAAAAACAAAGGTATGCCTTGGTCGTATGGTTATCAATGTTACAACCAACTTAACAATGGTTCGGCAAGTCAACGAAGAAAAGCGGGAGCCGATGATACCGGATATTGCGACCAATCAATGATTGCCGATTGGAAACTTGAAATGATGGCAAAGATGATCTTTGAGCAGATATGGCAAGAGCGAAAAGAAACCGTTGATACAGTCTGCGAACTAATCAAAGAGTGTTATCAGGTAGAGAAACCTAAGAAGGTCAATCTAACCGGAATTGTAGCTCAAATAGAGCGTTATAAGAATAAGAAGAACACGCTGCTTGAAATGAGAACAGACGGTGAAATTAGCAAAGAGGAATATAAGGAGCAAAAAGAGAAAGTTGAAAAAGCTCTTTTAGAACTCACGGAAGAATATGAGCGTATGCTTGCAACTGAAGATGCAATACAAAATCCTGATATATGTTGGGATGAAATACAATCTTCGCTTAATGCTATGATAGATTTTTCCAATCCGCAAATTGACCGACACATCATTCGTAAGTTTGTTTCTAAAATCGTGCCTAATGGCAGAAATCATTTCCGTTGGTATATGAACTTGGATGGGAAAGATACTACCACAATAGATATGGTAACAGAGGGTAGAAAAAGTAATGCGGTCATCAGCTTCAATGATGACGAGGAGGATGAACCTCCTCTACATATCGGGGATGTAATCGGTTTGACTGAATTACAACAATTTTTCCCGAACCTATTGAAAAACGAAAATCAAAATGGTATAATCTCAAACGTTGCTAAGTGTGGTGAAAAGTCATCCCTTGATGCTATACTGCACAGGCAGACTATGATACTGCTATGGCTGAAAACAGCGAGGATACCGAAAGTCTTAAAGCCATGCTGGATTCAGCCCAGGCTGAATATGCCGGCGCAGAAACTGCATACAACACAGCGAAAAATGAATATCAGTCTGCCGCAGACACAGTAACTGCTACACAGGCAGATTATGACAATACAAAAGCTGCTGTGGATACAGCTCTCAACGCACTGAACGATGCAAAGGTACAGGCAAACTATAACAGCCTTGAAAATGAATACAACACTGCAGAAAAAACCAGACAGTCAGCCAGAACAACTCTGGACAGCCTGCAGAAAACATATACAAATGCAGTGACCAGCTTTGAAAAAGCTGAAGAAAATCTGGCAAATGCTTCCACCAGTGATGAACTGGAAGAACTGTATGAAAAATACAACAACTGCACAATCAAAGCCAACGCCAGCGGTACAATCACACAGGTGAACACCACAGTGGGCAGTGCGGCAAACGGCACTATTGCAGTTATTCAGGATACAGAAAATCTGAAAATTTCCACATCCTTCCGGGAATATGATGTGCAGAATATCGAAATCGATATGCAGTGCATCATCACCAGTGACGCAAATGACAAACAGCTGTCAGGCTATGTTTCACAGATTTCTCCTGTGGCATCCTCAGGTGGCGGTATGGGTTCATCCGATGTTTCATTTGCCGGTGAAGTTACCATCAACGGCACAGACCACGGTCTGCTTATCGGTATGAACGCCCAGGCAGAAGTTGTTATCACACAGGTTTCTGATGCTTATGTTGTGCCTTATGATGCAGTTGGCACAAATGAAAATGGTGAAAAAGTGGTGTATGTACAGAACGGTGAAGATTTCACACCTGTTGTGGTAACCACAGGCATGGAAACAGACTACTATATCGAAATCACATCCGATGAACTGACAGACGGTATGGTTATCCGTTCTTCAGCCAACGAAGATGAAAGCCAGAGTGTAGTTTTCACAGAAGACGGTGAAACTATGGAAGAAGGCGGTTTCGATATGGGTATGCTGGGTGGCTTCAGCGGTGGTATGCCATCTGGCGGCAACAGACCGTCAGGCGGAAACTTCCCATCAGGTGGCGGTATGCCGGGCGGCAGAGGTTAAACTATGGAAAAAATCATAGAAATAACCAATCTGTGCAAATCCTTCTGGTTGGGCGATGAAGAACTGAAAGTTCTGAAAAATATAAACCTTACTGTAAACAAAGGGGAATTTGTTGCAATAGTAGGTGCCTCCGGCAGCGGTAAAAGTACACTTATGAATATTATAGGTGCCCTCGACCGCCCAACCAGCGGTGAGTATATTCTGGCAGGTCAGGATATTTCCAGCCTGAAAGACAAGGAACTGTCTGCAATCCGCAACCGGAAAATCGGTTTTGTGTTCCAGACTTTCAACCTTATTGCCAGAACAAATGCCATCAAAAATGTGGCATTGCCTATGCTGTATGCAGGTATGTCTGGAAAAGAGGCGAATGAAAAGGCAAAGCAACTGTTGGCACAGGTAGATATGGCTGACAGGATGTACCACAACCCAAACGAACTTTCCGGTGGTCAGAAACAGCGTGTGGCTATTGCCCGCAGCATGGCAAACAATCCGGATATTATTCTGGCAGACGAACCTACAGGCGCTCTGGACAGCGTTACAGGCAGAATGATAATGGACCTGTTCCATCGTCTTCATAAATCACAGGGGAAAACCATTGTACTTATTACACATTCACCGGAACTTGCCAGCGAATGCGAAAGGATAATCACTCTGAAAGACGGTGAAATCATAAAGGAAGAAAGGGGGCACACTTATGCTGTTGATTGAAAATATTCTTATGGCGCTTAATGCCCTCCGCGCAAACAAAATGCGTGCCTTGCTGACAATGTTGGGGATTATCATCGGTATAGGCAGTGTTATCGGCATTGTAAATGTGGGCGACAGTATGGCAAACGGTATTAATGACAGCCTGTCCGGTATGGGCATCAGCAACATAACCTTGTCCCTTGAGCAGAAAGATGACGAAAATACTTCCTACGGAAAATTCTTTATGTTTGGTCGCTCCAACCCGGATAAAGATGACCTGATAAATGATGAAATGCTGTCAGAATACAAAAACATTTACAGTAATTATATATCTTATATTTATATGACTGAATCTGTGGGCGGCAGTTCCATTGAACTGGGCGGAAACAGCGGCAGTGTGTCTGTTACAGGCATCAGCAGTGATTATGCCTCTGCAAACCAGATGGAAATAGCCTCCGGCCGTTTCCTGAATGAATCGGATTTTGAAAAAGGGAAAAAAGTCTGCCTTATTTCTTCTACCCTGTGTGGTGAACTTATGCCTATGCAGGACCCAATCGGGCAGAAAATAGAAATTTCCAGCGGCAGAAATATTCACAGTTTCTATGTGGTGGGTGTTTATGAAGATTCTGCATCTTCTGCCACAGGCAGTGCAATGTATATACCTATCACCACTGCCCGCACTGTTACAGGTTCATCCGAAGGTTACCGGTCTGCCACTGTGGTTCCAACGGCCGGCACAGATACATCCGGATTCATAGATGAAACCGACAATTATTTTTCACAGGTTTACTCGCGTAATAAATCATATACTGTTACCGCTTCCAGTATGGAAAGTATGGTGGAATCGATGACAGAAATGCTGTCTACCATTTCTCTCGCCATAGCGGTTATTGCCGGCATCAGTCTGCTGGTAGGTGGTATCGGTGTTATGAACATTATGCTGGTATCCATTACAGAACGCACCAGGGAAATCGGCACCAGAAAGGCTTTGGGTGCAACCAATAGCTCTATAAGATTGCAGTTTATTATTGAATCAATAGTTATCTGTATGTTGGGCGGCCTTATGGGGATAGGCCTGGGAATACTTATCGGCAATATAGGTGCAGCGCTTCTTGGTTACAGTGCCACAATTTCAGCCAGCACAGTGCTTATTGCGGTATCCTTTTCTATGGCAATCGGCGTGTTTTTTGGGTATTATCCGGCAAACAAAGCTGCAAAGCTGGACCCTATAGAAGCGTTGAGATATGAATAAAATTAGTTTTCTTGTTATTTAACTCCTCGACAAAATGAATATCTGCTCAAAGAAAAAGACTGAACTTTACAGTTCAGCCTTTTTCTTTTTATTCGCACACTAAAATGATTGGGTTCTTTATTGTTGCATTTCGCTTGCGTCCATAATTTCAATAACAACATCATCTTCGATGTCATCAGGATTGTCCACTTCGATAATATCGTCGATTATTGTTCTGGTGTATCTGTCATAAACTTTTGTTTTGCGCAGGATTCTTTCGCTTACTCTTTCATCCAGCTCACCTTTTTTCAGGCGCCATGCCCAGTTGGCATTTACTGTGGATGGTGTGTTCATTCTTGCGTCTGCACCCAGGTCCAGCCAGTCCTGCATTGCAACCATTGCCAGTTTTGCTCTGGAAGCAAATGCCATTGTAATGATTTTATCACAGATGTCATCGTCACTTTCCCAGGCGCCGTATTCTATACAGTATTCCTGACTGCCCTTGCCCAGTTCTTTCCACCAGCCCAATGTGGTGTTGTTGTCGTGGGTGCCAGGATATACAATGCTGTTTTCAACAATGTTGTGTGGCAGATATGTGTTGGATGGATTATGGAAACCGTCAAATGCAAACTGCAATATCTTCATGCCCGGATAGCCACAGCCCTTCAGCAGTTCTTCAACTTCAGGAGTGATAACACCCAGGTCTTCAGCGATTACATTGAATTCGCCGGTGTTTATAAGACCCATTTCTTCAAACAGTTCAATGCCAGGACCTTTTACCCACTGGCCATTTACCGCTGTTTTATCACCGGCAGGAACAGAGTAGTATGCCTCAAACCCTCTGAAATGGTCAATTCTTACTACATCGTACATGCGCAGGGCAGCAGCCATTCTGGCTTTCCACCACCGGTAACCGCTTTTTTTGTGGGCGCGCCATTTGTAAACAGGATTGCCCCACAGCTGACCGTCTGCAGAAAAAGCATCCGGTGGCACACCGGCCACATTTCGCAGTGACAGGTCTTTGTCCATATCAAACAGTTCTGGATGTGCCCATACATCACTGCCATCATCAGAAACATAGATTGGCAGGTCACCAATAATTTTAATGCCCAGTTCGTTGGCGTAATTTTTTACAGCGGTCCACTGCTGGAAAAATTTATACTGCAGGAATTTCCAGAACAGAATGTCTTTTTCGTGTTCTTTTCTGTATGCGCTCATAGCGCGAACTTTTCTTTTTGCCAGACCATCTTCCCAGTTGTGCCAGGATGTGTTGGTCTGTTTGCTGATGGCCATATACATTGCATAGTCGTCCAGCCAGCTTTTTTCGTTTTCGCAGAATTTTTCAAACTCAGAATCTTCTGTTTCAATGAATCTGTCAAAAGCTTTGTGCCAAACTTCAAGGCGTGCACCGTAGATTTTGCCATAATCCACCTGGTCTTCTCGGCTGCCCCAGTCATACTGCTTCAGATCTTCTTTTTCCAGCAGACCTTCTTCAGCCAGAATGTCAAGGTCTATAAAGTATGGGTTGCCTGCAAATGTGGAAAAAGACTGGTATGGGCTGTCGCCGTAACCGGTAGGACCCAGCGGCAGTACCTGCCAGTAGTCCTGGCCACTGTCTTTCAGAAAATCTACAAAATCAAAAGCACTTTTGCCAAATGTACCTATACCGTAATCTGAATCCAGACTGGATATGTGTAAAAGAATACCACTGCTTCTCATAATAACCTCTCTATATAAATAGTATATATTTATATTATAGTTAATTCTTTAACAATTTCAATAGTCTGCTCTGCCTTTTGTAAATACTGATAAAGATGTTGGAATAATGTGGGCAAAATGTATATAAGAAAATAATGAACAACCAAAAAGCAAAATTTACCATAGAAATCAGTCGGAAAAGTGGTATTATATATTTACATAGCCATCAGTATGCAACGAGTAAAAAACTGTTGACAAGTTGAGTATGTGGTTGTATAATATAAAAACTGTCTGTGAAACAGACAAAAAACCACAAAAGATTTAAAAATAAGACAAAAAAGGGTTGACAAATCCCAAATTAGTGGTATACTAAATGAGCTGTCTTGGAAGGGATAGCGGAATACACAAAGAAGTTTGAAAAAACTTGTAAAAAACACAGAAAAAGTTGTTGACAAACAGATAAGTGTGTGATATAATTAAAAAGCTGTCTCGGAAGGGGCGG
>JAFSCU010000030.1 GCA_017436575.1 Oscillospiraceae bacterium | reverse complement strand
TTTTTTACAAGTTTTTTCAAACTTCTTTGTGTATTCCGCTATCCCTTCCAAGACAGCTCATTTAGTATACCACATTTTTCCAGTTTGTCAAGTACTTTTTTATTTTCCTTTGACTTTTTCTTTCTTCAATGTGTACGCCCATTCGAGCGTTCCTGTATTATATACCTCTACCGGCCAATTGTCAACACCGTTTTTGCATTATTTACACTATTTACAAAAAGGTGGCATACGCCACCTTTTCTCTATGTTCAGTTTTTACAAACAGGACTACTGTTACTTTAGAATGGTATTCCTTTTTTCATTAAATTGCTATGATAGTCACTGCCTGTATGATTCATCCTCATTAAGAATGTATCATTATATGAATTAAACCCTATGGAAATCGACTCAGTATCACTCAATAACAAGTCTACCCTGTATGCCATTCCATTTCCTCTATATTCACCAGATTCTACATAATATGACTTAAAATTATTATATCCCAGATCATAGGCTATGGTTTTTGCATATTCCAACGGGTCGTCAATTTGTAAAATCTGTTCATCTGTGATTATGGACCATCGTATATAAGACACTTTTTTAGTATCAGTATTAATTGTATATTGAAAAGATTTACTATTTTTTGCTTTGTCAATGTCTTTTTCAGAATAATAAGCAAGATAAACCGGGGTGGAACCAATTACATTAAAGTCTTTGTCGTATATATTCTGCACTGATGGATACAGCACAAAATTCATATTTCTGAAATCTTCAAATTTATTTATTCTTTCCAAAGCCGTACCGCCTAAGGCCGCTGCCTCTTCATACGACAGTGGCATTTCGCCACTGTATATTTCCGGGTTTCCGTTTGCGTAATAAGCAGTACCAGGATTTTCAGACTGATAATCATCCCATGTTGTGAATTTGAAATCGCCTAAACTTGTGATTTCATACTTTACTGTAGAATTATCGTTAAGAATATTGATTGTTTCTTTTTCAGACCGCCAGTTCATTTCAACTAATTTTGACATGCCTACTATCATAATGACCATTACAGCTATAACAATGGCAGTGAGCGGTACAATTTTTTTAATTTTCATAACATCACCTATTAAATTACATATTATATATTTCTATTTTATTTCCGCTGTCCAAAATTATTTCTTTTGTCGGAGTGTGATTTTCCTGTACAGGAAAGAGCACATCAAGCGCAATTGAAAGGCTGAACAAGCCATAAGCAATCAGCAGAAGATTAAGCAGTACAACGTAAAGTAAAGATTTGTTTTTCATAAAACACCGCCTTAATTTATAAATGATTCCGGTATTGGCTTCATAGAATTAATAGCTTCTGCAACCATATCCTTTGCACCGTCCATTGATGCTATTCTTGGGTCAATTGCTGTTTTTTCAAATAAAAATTCGCGGTGGAACTGTCCATTTACATAATCAAATTCAAAACGCAGTGCATCAGTTTCATTAAGTATCAGCATAAGACAATAGCCGGTCATTGTTCCGTTTTGTTGTTTCAGATAATATCCTTTATAATCAGAGTAACCATACCTGTCGGCCAGCAGCATACATCTGCCCAAAAGTTCTGTTTCCAATTCTGCAGTAAGATCATCGGATGCTACATAACTGTCTTTTGACCTGTCAGAAAGATAAATTACCCTGACATCCGCGGAATATGCATTTATAGCCATCTGAAAAACATAATTATCAACAGTATTCACATAATCAGCATGATATTCCGGTGTGCCTTCTTCAATATAATCATAAGATACTAAATCCAGCAAAAACTCTTTATCTGCAATATTTGCCTGTGGAAAGAAATAGTCAATTTCTTTGCCCATAATCTTGGCCGCTTCATCATAGGAAATCATACCTTCTTCATAGTTTATTCGGTGATCTGCTGTCATCTGAGCATTATAGTCATCATATTCATCAGCAGGGTCGACTGTAGCATTCCTATAATTATAAACAACTACATCCTCAACAAATTTATTATTGATTTCTTTGGGTTGTTCATAAGATGCATCGATAATTTTCGAGCAGCCAAATAAAGTCCGTACAAAAATTATAATTATTAGTACCGTCAAATATATAACTTTTCTGCTTTTCATAGTTTTATCCTCCTTTATATCTCTATTTTAAAGGCGGAATGTTATCAAGTTTATATAGAGTTGTTATCAAGTTGTAAAAATTAAAGAAACTGTAGTGCCGCTGCCCAACCGGGATGTATATTTTATATCAATATTATACATATCGGCAATTTCTTTGCACAGTGCTGCACCCAAGCCGGCACCGCCACGTCGGCGGCTGCGGGATTTGTCCGCACGGAAAAATGGTTTGTGTATATTTTCCAGTGTTTCTTTTGACATGCCTATACCTGTGTCTTCAATCTGCACCACTGTTTTATCTGCTCTGCTGTGGGCAGTTACAGACACGCGCTTTATGGCTGTATCGGCACAGGCGTTGAGGGCGTTGTCAACCAGGTTGCCAATAAGACTTTCAAACAGCAGCCTGTCGCCTTTTATTTCAAGATAAGACGGACATTTTACAGACAGATAAATATTGTCCCTTTGGGCTTTGATTGAATATGCTTTGGCAATATCATTCAGCAGGTCTGCAAGATTTACCACTGTTGTGCGGTCTGCATTTTCATTTCTCAGGCGTGTGAAAGACAGCACGCCTTCACTGAGTTTCTGCATTCTGTCTGCCTGGCGGTCAATGATATTCAATGTATTGTAATATTCTTCTTCGGTCAATTTTGCTGTCTGCAAATAATGCACATAACCACGGATAGCAGTCAGCGGTGTGCGCATTTCATGGGAAATATCATCTATAAGACGCTGTTTGTCATTTGCCATCGACTCCAGATTATCCATCTGGTTGGTAATTCTTTCAGCCATCAGATTAAAGTTTCTGGCTGTGTCGCCCAATTCATCTTTTGACATTTCTCTGATACGCACAGAATAGTTGCCTTCACCAAATTTTGATGCCGCCCTGCTGATAGCCATAAGAGGTTTTGTAAGCTGATTCAAAGATATGTACAGCACCACGGAAATTATGGAAGAAAATATAACCGACAGTGCCACAACCACACGGATTGTATCGCGCCAGTCATCAAAAACAGCCTGCATGGAAAAACCAGTGATTACATTGTAATTGTCAAAAGGCTGTGGAAGTTTTGAAAAAGCAAGAAAGGTTTTTTCACCATTTACAGTATCTATTTTATAATTGATTTTTGTGGGGTCACTGCCTACAAAAGAAATCTGACTGTCAAAGGAAGAATAAATGTATTCCTGGCTGTCGGTCTCCACCTGTATAAGTATGCCATTGGCTTTTTGTCTTGCGCCGTGCTGTTTGATAATCAGCGGTATGCTTTGTGGTCGTGATGAATATACAACTTCCACATCAGAAATAATCTGCTGCAGAACTATGTTGTTCTGTATCAACAGGTTTTCCTGCTGTGCTTTTATATTTTTACTGTTCTGAATGGCGGCAACGGAAAATATACCACCATTGAAAAAGATTAAAAATATTACCAGAATATAAAAATATAATTTCTGGCGATAGTTCAATTTCATTTTTTGTACTCCAGTCGGTAACCGTATTTGTAAACTGTGGCAATTTCTTTTTCAAGATTGCATTTTTTGCGTATTTTCTGAATATGGACATCAACCGTACGGTTATCCCCCATAAAATCAAAACCCCAGGCCAGTTCAATCAGTTTTTCACGGGAAAGAGCAAGATTGCGGTTAATCACCAGTGCTTCAAGAAGATTGAATTCCTGTGTTGTAAGATGCACATCTTCACCATTTACTTTTACATTGCGGCTTTCTGTATCAATAACGCAGTTGTTTATTCGGTATATGGTGGTATTTTTCATAGTGCGGCGAAGAATATTTTCTATTCTTGCCAGCAGTACCAGCATATCAAAGGGTTTGGTGATATAGTCGTCTGCCCCCAGTGACAAACCTGTCAGCTGGTCTGTAAGGGACTGTTTTGCCGTAACAAATATTACGGGGGTATCATTTTCTATTCGTCTTTTTACATCAAAGCCATTCATACCGGGCATCATAACGTCCAGCAATGCCAGGTCGAACCGGTTTTCATTTATAGCTTTCAGGGTTTCAGTGCCGGTGAAAGTCTGGTAAATTTTGTGACCGACAGCTGTAAGATTTTTTGCAATAAGTTCGTTTATAACTTCTTCATCTTCTGCGATTAAAATGTATGCCATAATTATTCCTCTTTTTAAAGCAGATATATTATTGTAATTCTATCATATTACACAAATATTACCAAGTTGTAAAAACTCCCACTGAAAACAGTGGGAGTTTGATAAAATATGAGAATAGTGGATAAGTTATTTTCTGTTTCCATAGTGCCAGTTATTCTGGTAAAGGTAAGTAATCCAATTCTATTTCTTCGGGATATCTGCTGAAATAAATAAGACCATACTCATCATTTAAAGTAAATAAAAGTGTATTTTTGTTCTCGGTTTTAAGCGCAATAATATATTCCACATCTGCACCATCTTCCAATGAAGATGATGCTTTTCGAGCAGCATATCCTACAATTCTATCTGTTGGATTTATTTCTTGTAAAAATTGCAAGGAAGTTTCGAGTAACTGTTCAGAAACATTCTGTGAAAGTTCTGTTTTGTAAGCATTACCACCAAATTTGTGTTCTGTTGTTTCATATCCTATATACCAGAACTGACCTGTTGTATCAATAATGGCTGAAATACACAATTCACCTGATTCGGTTGGAACAATTTGTCTGCAATTATAACAATCTTCACTTAATTGACGTGACAATAAAAACATATTTACATTAGTTAATTCGATAACCATTGGACTTTTTTGATGACCAGTGTATCCAGTAAGGTACTTTATTGCTTCACCAACCTTATTTACTGCCTGCTGATATGTAAATTCCTTATTTTCAGGTATGATAAAATCATCATTAAACCAACCGTGTAATCTTTTCTCTTCATCGCTTAACTGAGTATAGTTCACATACGGATAATCAAATACAGTGCCTGCATCATCAACTATTTCCGCACTTAAACTGTTGTCTATGGTGTTTTCTTTCTGCCAGGCTGCTTCAAATGCCTTTGACAAGCCCAATATGCCCATTAACGCTATTGCAACTATCAGCACTGTAAGAGATATTATTTTTCTGTTTTTCATAATATCACCACCTTAATCTACGATATTTCCATTTATATCAGTCAGATTACCATTTTTATAAATGATACTTTCATCTGATACTGTAAGTATAATTGGTTTTGTGTAATAGTGATATGGCTGGAATGTCAAATTATCATCACTCAAAAACTCTATTGTTTTTATATCACCGTTTGAAAATGCTGTTTCTACAAAGTATCTGTAACAACCGCCATTATAGAGAACATGCTTAAACGCACCTCTGAAATAGTAATTCCTGTTTATTATATTATCCTCTATATTTAAAACATCTAAAATATGATTTGTTTGTTCTTCAAGTAATTTGCATATTTCTGCTGATGGTTCAGACTGATGATAATAATAGTCAAGATCATCAATGTAATCTATAAGAATTTCGCCATCGATACACATTGTGATTATTTCACCTGTAACAGCATTTACAACAAACTGCAAGGCTTTATCTTTACTTTCATTCAAGAACTCATAATAAAAATAAGGCTGACCGGTAAAATCATAACCTTCGCCTACTCTTTCAAGACCATCCAAACAATCAGCAGGATAATACGCTATAACTGCAGGCAGCTTTGTGTGCTCTGTATATCCTACAGTAAACTTTGCAATTTCACCACACTTATTGGCAATTTTCTGAAAAGTAAACATAGCTGGTTCGGGGTAATAATATTTCTGATTCTCTCTTTTTTTAACAGCCCAGTCCAATTGGCTTTTCCACAGCGGATCTAAAGAATCTCTGTACCTGATATAAACCTGTTCGTCGCTTTTGCCCATAAATTCTTCGAACGTCAGAAAAGGATAATCCAAATCAGTCCGTTCAAGATTAGAGTATGGATTACGCTCAACCATTTCCGCACTTAAACTGTTGTCTATGGTGTTTTCTTTCTGCCAGGCCGTTTCAAATGCTTTTGACAAGCCCAGTATGCCCATTAACGCTATGGCAACTATCAGCACTGTAAGAGATATTATTTTTCTGTTTTTCATAAATATATCCTCCTTTGCTTTAATAGTAACCTAAAGTTATTATCAACTTTATATCAAGTTGTTATCAAGTTGTAAAAATTTTGATTTTTATGTATTTTATCATATTATAAAAATGTTACCAAGTTGTAAAAACAGGTATAATAATTATAAAAATCAGCCTTTGCTGAAAAGCTGTGTTTTTTTAACAAAACTGGCCTCTGTATTTGACAGAAGCCAGTTTGTATTTCATTATCAAATTTTGAATCGGAACAAATATTTATGATGTATTCATATTTTTGGCAGTGCAGCACACTCAATCAGGCATCACACTGATACCATAATTCTGCCATACCAAGATTTGCAACATCGCCTTTTCTGAAACCAGTTTCTTTATATTCACCAGTAATAGTACCGCCCAGAAGACCTGTTGTAAGGTCCAGATAATCTTTTACAATCTGTTTTGAAATAACAGTGCCATCGTGACCAATGGCAAGTGATGTGTAGGACTTTTCTTCTGCCCACAATTTCGCCACAGTTTCATTGTATTTTTTAATCAGCACTGTGTCATTATGCGGCTGGCGCATAAGTATAATGCTGTTGTTTACAGTGTCTCCGCTGAAAAGTATGCCGCTGTTTTCATCCAGATAGCACACACCGCCTTCAGTATGACCAGGGGTATGGATAACAGTAATAACCCTGCCACCCAGGTCTATTTTGTCACCGTTGTTTACGGCAGTATAGCTGAATTCAGGTGACGGATTATCCTGTGGTATAAGTGCCAGAAGGTCTTCGATTTCATATTCGGGGCAGCGCACAGGGCCGCGGGTCTGTATATAAAAGCTGCGCAGGCCGTTGTAACTGCCATCAGGGGACATTTTCATCATAGACTGCCATAAACCGTCATCAGCAGGTTGCATATATACTTTTGAATCCGGAAAATGGTACAGGCCCCCATTATGGTCAAAATGATTGTGTGTCAAAAGTACAACCACCGGTTTATCCGTAAGACTTTTTACTACTGCAGCTATATCGCCTATTCCGCAGCCTGTGTCAACAAGTGCGGCTGTAGTTTCCCCTTCTATGAGAAAAGCATTTACCAGATTATATTCGCTGATACACCAGGAGCGTGGTGCTATTTCAATAACATTATGCTGTGGTTTCATATTATCACTCTTTTTCTTTTTTATAATATTTTAACATATACTTTGTAATATTCAATCAGTTGTGTTAAAATGAAGAAAAAAATGTGAGGAAATACTATGAAAAAAATCGATATACATCTGCATCTGCAAAATCATAAAGGATTAATGGAAATGTCTTCTCCTGTGGAAGAAATGATTCCTTATCTGGACGAACTGGGCATCGGTCACGGTGTATTGCTTTCCATTTCAGACCAGTGGAATGAGCACAACATCGAATCTGTCCGACAGTATCCTGACAGATTCAGTTGGATGTGCCATATTGATATTGACGGTGATATTGAAAAGCAGATAGAAGAATACAAAGCCAAAGGCGCCATTGGCATAGGTGAAATCACCCATAACCTGTGGATTGAAAACGAAAAAATACAGCAACTGTTCGCTGCCGCCGAAAAGGCAGGAATGCCTGTGCTGTTCCATATGAGCGGTGAAGAAGGTTTCAGTTATGGCATTTGCGATAAACCTGGTCTGACAATGCTGGAAGAAGCACTGAAAAAGTATCCGAAACTGAAATTCATCGGCCACAGCCAGACTTTCTGGCACGAAATGACAGGTGATGCAGCCACAGATACAGAAAGCAGAAACCAGTGGGGCCAGGGTCCTGTAAAAGAAGGCGGCAGAATACCATATCTGTTTGAAAACTATCCTAATCTGTACGGTGATTTGTCTGCAAACAGCGGTGGGCAGGCTATTATGAGAGACGAACAGTTCGGTCTGGAATTTTTACATAAATATGCTGACAGACTGTTCTTTGCCACCGATATGGTAAATGTGACAATGAAATTCCCTTTGGGTGAATATCTGGATAAGCAGCACTTACGGGGTAAAATCTCTACAGAAGATTACGAAAAAATCTGCTGGAAAAATGCAAAAAAACTGATAAACAGACAGCTTTAATATATTAAAGGCACTCCCGCGGGAGTGCCTTTTGTTTTTATTCACCTACCGGTTTTACTGTGCGGAAAATTTCTTCCAGTTTTTCAATATCCGGCTGTTCCATTCTTACACCTGCATCGCCCCAGTGAAGTACAGGGTCTGCCTGTGTTTTTGTAGCTGTCCACTCTGGCAGATTATCGCCATTCGGATTGCCATTTTTAGCAAAATTGCAGAGATAGTCTGTCATAATGTCAGACAGCTGATAGTCCAGTTTTTCAAAAGGACGCCAGCAGTTGTCCAATGTACCGAACCAGTACCACAGATCAGATGAATGCCACGCACCATTGTTATCGCCCGGCAGCATTCTGTCAAACATCCAGCACCATGAATCCTGTTTGCCCTGGTCGGCCTGAATAACACACCAGTCTTTCATCATTTTAAACAGCATAGGACTGATAATATCATGAGTTGTGGAGCCAATCATATACGGAATATTTTTAAAACTGCCTTCTGCAATTATTTCAGGGCTTGATTTTGGGTAAAGCACGCCATCCACGCATAAAGGAGTGGAAAAGCCGGCCTTGCCCATTTTTGCCTGTGCTGCTTTCCATGCATCCCACAGCTGCTGTGGCGGCACCTGACGGAACTGCCGCAGTGTTTCACAACCGCAGTCGACCATAACCATATTCCACAAAGGATAAACTTCTTCTGCTGTAGCCTTTACAGGGAAATATTCGCCTGTACCGCCGGCACTGCTCATAACGGCTTTTGCAAACATACCATTTGTCAACGGTGTAAGACACAGTGATGATACACTCATAGCCCCTGCAGACTGGCCCATAATTGTAATATTGTCAGGGTCACCGCCAAAAGCAGAGATATTTTCCCTTACCCACTGCAGTGCCGCTATCTGGTCAAAAATTCCGTAGTTGCCTGTATGACCGCTTTCTTTTGCCAGTTCTTCAAGACAGGCAAAGCCAAGAGGACCCATACGATAGTTGATTGTAACCGCCACAACACCTTTTGTCCGCCATACCGGACCGTCAAAATGTTTTTCGTGACCGCAGCCGCCGTTGAAACCGCCGCCGTGGATATAGAAAATTACAGGCAATTTGCTGTTTTCATCTGCTGTTTCAGTTGTCCATACATTTAAAAACAGACAATCTTCGCTGTATGTATATACTTCATCTTTGCGGAATTCGTTGTAGTAAAACGCTTTTTCAGGCATTTCAGCTTCATTGTAAAAAGCGCGTGGCTGGAAAGAACAGTTGCCATACCGTGTGGCATTATAAATACCATCCCACTGTTTAATAACCTGTGGGTATTCCCAACGACCTGCAGTGGCATAACGAACGCCTTTAAAAGCAATTACGCCTGGCTGGCGACCTGCTGTACCTTTTATCTTTCCGCAAGGGGTATTGATTGTTCTGTTCATAAATATCACCTCTGAGTACCTGTTGTTTTCTGAACACCGGAGTATTTATTGCTGTTATAAACTTTGTTTAGCGTTTGCCTTTCGGTGTTGTTTTTTTGCCGGTAATACAAATTATATTATAATTTATATTACCATAAAAATGGTTTTCCAACAATACTGTAATAAATTCATCAGTGTTTCAATAAAATTTTCTCTATAAACTTTGCCACGCCTTCGTTGATGTTTGTGTCAGTAATATAACCTGCCACAGCTTTTACGGATTCAACAGCATTTCCCATTGCTACACCCAGACCGGCATATTGTATCATAGATAAATCATTTGTCTGATCCCCTGCCGCTATCATTTCTTGGGCGGATATATTGTAATACTCGCCAAGTTTTGACATAGCAACTGCTTTTGATGTTTTGTTTGAGAAAAACTCCAGAAAATATGCCCTTGATTTTGTAAATGTAGTCTTTTCAAAACTCTGCCGTTTAAGTTCCTCAATGTACCCGTCCAGAATTTCAGGTGACTCATACCACAGCATTTTTGTTATACCTGCCAAAAGCAAATCTTCAAAATTTTCAAGCAGAGATGCCTTTGTGCTGGTGATATTTTCATAAAAAGCTGTTTTTTCACTTAATTCACTGGCATACAGTTTATTCTGCGACCACACAATAAACATGGCATTTTTTTCTTTTGCCATATTGTATACACGGCGTGCTTCGGCAGTATCCATATTTTGACTGAAAAGTATTTCTTCTGTTTTGCCATGCACAATCACTGCGCCATTGTATGTGATAACCGGGCAGTCCAGCCCCAGCTGGTTAATATATCTTTTTACCCCCTGCACAGGTCTGCCTGTGCACAGAGTAAACACAACACCTTTGTCCACAAGCGCTTTTATCGCTTTTTCAGTACGGGGTGTTATTTCATCTCTGTCGTTCAGTAAAGTGCCGTCCATATCCACGGCCATCAATTTGTATTTCATAATAAACCTCTCTGGATTGATTACATACATTATATCATATTATCTGAACTTTATAGTATGAATACCTTCTTTTCTTTTCAGATTATTTATAAGCGTCTGTGCCAATTCCATACCTTTTACATGAAACTCTATAAATGCTGCATCGCCTTCACCTTCCACTACTGCTTCGGCGTGGTCAATGCTTACTTCCCAGCCGCGGAGATATTCCAGCACATCAAAGAACAGTTTGCTGTCCTGACTGAGTATAACAGATATGTGGTATGTCTGGGATTTACGGTCAATCCTTTTGGAAAGATGATCCATTACAAACAAAGCTAAAAAAACAAGTACTGTTGTAAACAAAGCCAGACTATACCAGCCGAATCCTATTACCAGCCCTATGCAGCCTACACTCCATACAGTTGCGGCAGTAGTAAGACCTTTGATATTGGAATCCGAATGTACAATAGTACCTGCGCCCAGAAAACCTATGCCTGTAATAACCTGCTGTGCCAGACGAGGGTCGGCAATCATACCATAAAGCTGATAAGTTTCTGCCAGCATAGCCTTTGACAGCATCATAATTGTTGTGGCAGACACACATACCAGCACATTGGTACGTATCCCCAAGGGATGTCCTTTTGCCTGTCTTTCAAATCCTATAATCGCGCCAACAACTGTGGCAAATAAAAGGCGCATTGCCATTTGCATACCTGTAACCATAATTACTCCTTTGTTTTCAGTATATTTTCACCCCAAACACAGAACGCCACCTGCTGTGGTGGCGAACTGTGCTTCTCTGGCAAAGAAAGGATTGGGTGAGGTAAACCCTTGAAAAACTTATTGCTCATCACAATAAAGTTATCTGCTATTTTTGTTTTCAAACCTGTCTGCTACTTTTTTCAGACCTTCAATAACTTTTACATTCTGTGGACAGGCTCTTTCACATTTGCCACAACCGATGCACCGGCTGGCTTTTGGCATAAGGTCTGTCATATTTCTGTAATATGTTTCATTGTTGGATTTATTTTTGGTAAATGCCATCTGGTCGTTATTATAAAGGCCAAAGTATTTAGGGATAGGAATTCCCGCCGGGCATCCATCTACACAATATCCGCAGGCTGTACAAGGGATAACTGCTGCCTGATTGAAAATATCAAGAACCTTTCCAAGTGTTTCATAATCCTTTTCTGTGTATGGCTGGAAATTTTCCATATATGAGGTATTGTCATCAACCTGTTCATAGTTGCTCATACCAGAAAGAACTACCATTACATTTTCAAGGCTGGCAGAAAATCTGATAGCCCATGATGGCACTGATAATTCAGGATGTTCTGCTTTCATTATTTCCACAGCCTCAGGTGGCAGATTTACAAGAGTGCCACCTTTCACAGGTTCCATTACAATAACAGGTTTGTTATATTTAGTTGCAATTTCATAGCATTTTTTTGCCTGCACAGATGGATTTTCCCAGTCTATATAGTTAATCTGCAGCTGGATAATATCAACATCTGGCCATGTAAGTATCATTTCTTCCAGCAGGTCTGGCTGACCATGGAAAGAAAAACCTATTTTCTTTGCTTTACCTTCAGCCCTTTTCTGCTGCATATATTCATAGCAGCCGAATTTTTTTGCTTTTTCAAAACGTTCAGCATTCATTGCATGCATCAGATAAACATCAAAATAATCAACACCGCAGTATTCCAGCTGTTCGTTGAAAATTCTGTCATTATCTTCCGGACCGGTAAGGATAGCCATTGGCAGTTTGGTACAAAGCTGAAAGCTGTCTCTTGGATATCTTTCTACCAGCGCCTTACGGATGATATGTTCACTCTGTTTTTTGTGGTAAACGTATGCAGAATCAAAATATGTAAACCCACGCTGCATAAACAGATCTGTCATTTTTATAACCTGTTCCAAGTCTACTGTTGATGCATCGTTTGCATCTGTCAGCGGTAATCTCATAAAGCCAAAGCCAAGTTTTTTCATATAATAAACCTCTTGTTGTAATAATTTTAAAGTTGTACCAAATCAGCGGCCCGATGGGAGGGCCGCCGACTCGGCAAACTTTATAAATAAGGCAGGATGTCTAAATTGATAGTCAATCCTATTTGGAAAAAATTATTTGTACATTGCAGCTGTTTCTGTTTCCATTGTTGCAACTGCATCTGCTGGTGTTACACCATTGATGATACATTCCTGTACCTGTCTGCCAACAATATTGTCTTTAACTTCAACATATGTTGGGTCAAATGGCATTTCAACAAAGTATTCCAGCTGACCTACAGCGATATCCAGGTATGGATACTGAGCCAGTTTATCCTGATATACTGCAGAGTTCAGAGCAGCGTCAGAAGTTGGGAGGTAACCTGTACCTGCTGCAAATTTACCAGCAACGTCGCCGGAGCAGAGGTATTTCATGAATTTCCATGTTGCTTCAACTTCAGCTTCAGATTTGCCTTCAAATGCAACAACGTTGGAGCCACCTGGGATAGCTGCGTAGTTTGCAAGTTTTGGAATGTAAGCAACGCCTACTTCAAAGTCAGAGTTGTCTGCAAGACCTCTGTACTGTGCGGAAGACTGCATGATGATGTTACACTGGCCAGCCATGAAAGCATTTCTCAGTGCAGAGTTGGAAGCATAGTCTTCACCTTCTGGGATAAATGCAGATTCGTCAGCCAGCATATCCAGCCACAGCTGCAGTGGTTTTTCACCAGCTTCGCCAGCAAAACCGATACCGTTGCCTTCTTCGTTATAAACCTGACCGCCTGCTGTCAGCATCATAGCAAGGTAGTACCAAGAGTCGCCCAGGGAGATGCCGTAGCCTTTTGCGCCGTCTTTTGTAACAGCTTTGGATGCTGCGCGCAGTTCGTCCCAAGTTGCTGGAGCTGTTTCAAAGCCAGCAGCTTTCAGAGCATCAACATTGTAGTACATAACTGGGCAGCTTCTGCCGTTTGGCAGAGAAACCAGTTTGCCATCGTACCAAGAGAAGTCCATAACGCCGTCATACATATCTGCCACATCAAATGTGTCATCAGCATCATCGTATGGTTTCAGGTCAACCAGAAGACCTTCTTCTGCGTAGAAACCAACACGTGTGATTTCAATCTGTGCAACATGTGGTGCAGATTCGCCTGAACCGGACAGTGCTGCCTGCAGTTTTGCACCTGCAGCATTGTAGTCACCCTGGTAGATGCAGTTTACAATAACTTCGTCCTGAGAAGCGTTGAATTCGTCAACGATTTCCTGAACCAGTTCGCCAGTAGCGCCACCCATTGAGTGCCAGAAGTCAATTGTTACTGGGCCTTCTGTGTCTGCGCCAGCTTCAGAACCGCCGCCGCAAGCTACCATTGAGAAAGCCATAACAGCAGCCAGAACTAATGCTAAAAGTTTTTTCATAGTATTTTCTCCTTTTGTTTTTATATGAACCCGGAATTATTGCCGGTTATTCATTGATGAGTTCACGGATTACACGGCCCTGAGCTGTAGGTACTTCTACATCAAGAACTGCCATCCATGTAGGTGCGTGGTCTATAAGATGACCTTCTTCAACTACCACACCTTTTTTAATCTGTGGACCGGCCATAAAGAATGTTGGCTGTGGTCCTTTTGTTGGCATATGACCGTGTGCTGAAACTGAAATTTTGTAGTCTGTGGAATCTGTAGGCATAATCATAGGGTCAACACAGAGATTACCGAAAGATGTGCCAGGTCTGCCTTCGATTACATAATCAAATGGACCTTCCAGATGCCATACTTCTTTAAGGGTCTTTTTATCTACTATCTGTTCACAACCAAGACTTTCATCTGCAACCATTTCAGCCATAATTTCTTCCACCTGTTTTCTTACCTCTTCATCAGCAGGGTCCGCAAGAACTACGTGAGTTGACAGACCGGCTGAATGGCAGTATGCCTTCCAGTTTTTAACCAGATTGTTTTCATCCAGTTCAATAAGGCCTTTCTGGCGGAGAATTACATTAGGGTTGAAAACCTGTTTAACAGGCATATGGCCGTGGTCACCGAACACTGCAAAGTTGGTTTCATCATAAATTCCAAGACGTTTCAGCTGTTCAACAATGCGACCAAAGCGTTTGTCACATTCAATAAGTGCCTGATATGCTTCTTCGGCATATACACCATTTGCGTGGCGTGCATGGTCTAGGAAAGACAAATGCAGCATAATTACTTCAGGCTGGTGTTCTTCGATAACTTCCTGCAGACAGCAAACACCGAATTCGTCAAGTTCAGGCTGATATTTCCAACGCAGAAGATGTTTGTATTTATCATACAGAGGAACAATTTCAGGTGAACATACTGTCACAAAACGTGGACGACCGTCACCATCCGGTTTATCTGACCAGATTTCAGGAATATTGTATGCGATTTTTGGGTCAGCGCCTGTTACAGGCCAGTTTACCACGCTGAAACGATAGCCCTTTTCTGTGGCATAGTCGATAAGTGTAGGAACTTTCAGTTCTTCTCTTCTCCAGTGCCAGTCAGGGAAGCGTTTGTCAATTTCAACTTTTTCATTATGGTAGATACCATGTACATCAGGGTAGCAGCCTGTCAGCATTGTTGCATGTGCTGCATAAGTCATGGCTGGGTAAACAGACTGCATTCTTTTTACCTGTGAACCATTCTGCAGAATATCATACAGGTATGGGCAATCTTTCAGCCATTCCATATCTTCGTAGAACAGAGAGTCGATAGATAATATAAATAAACGTTTCATAATTCTGCTCCTTATTTAATACCGGAATATACAAATGCATTTCTGATTTTCTTGCTTGCAATGATATAAAGACCAAGCATTGGAAGAACAAGCAGCAGGTTACCTGCCATAATAACATTCCAGCGGGCAAGTGTTTCAGAGTCTTTAAGCAGAGTAATACCGATTGGCAATGTACGAACCAGGTCGTTGTTTGTCATAATCAGCGCCCAGAAGTAGTTGTTCCAGTTGGAGATAAAAGACAACAGACCGATTGTTACCAGCGCTGATTTTACCATTGGCATCATAATTTTGAACATAATTTTCAGGTCGCTGGCGTTGTCCAGGCGGGCGGCTTCAATAATTTCAGAAGGCACCTGCATAAAGTACTGACGCAGCATGAAAATGCCGAATGGGTTGGAAATAAATGGAAGAATCAATGATGCATAGCTGTTGATAAGGCCTGCTTTATTGAACATAAAGTAAACAGGCAGGAATGTCAGCTGCATAGGAATCATCTGACCCAGCAGAACCAGACCGAAAACCAGTGGTTTTGCTTTGTAATCATATTTTGCAAGAGAGTATGCACAAGGTACTATAATAAGGTACTGCAGCAGAACTACGCTGGTACATACAATCAGTGAGTTTTTAAGATATGTGTCTACAGGGATTGTTTTGAAAACTTCTGCAAAGTTGCCCCACTGCAATTTTTCAGGCCACAGTGTAAGAGGCACCCGCATTGTTTCCTTAAGAGTCTGGAATGCTGTAGAAATCATCCAGAAGAATGGGAATGCTATAACAAGAATAAACAGAATTTTAAAGAAAGCATCTGCAAATGTTTTTACTTTTTCAAGTGTTTTGTTCTGTGAATACATATTTTTCCTCCTTACTGGTAATGTACACGTTTTTTACCAACCAGGAACTGTACATATGTAACCACGCATACAAACAGCAGCAGTACCATACCGGCAGCACAGGCCTGGCCAGGTTTACCATAGCTGTAAGCAAAGTCATAAATGTAGTAAACCAGAGTGTTTGTAGAGTTTACAGGGCCACCGCCAGTCATGATGCTTACACTATCAAATACTTTGAAGGAAGCAATAACAGCAACAACAGATGTAAACAGAATAGTTGGTGAAATCATAGGAAGTGTGATTTTGAAAAAAGTTCTCAGCGGTGGTGTATCATCCATTTCAGCTGCTTCGTATACAGAAGTAGGAATATTCTGCAGAGCAGCCATAATCAGAAGAACATAATAACCAAGACCTTTCCAAACGCTTACCAGAGAAACAGACAGCAGGGCTGTTTCTGGAGAAGCAAGGAATGAATATGGTTCAAAGCCGAGAGCAGTCAAAACTACGTTCAGAAGACCGTTCTGGGAGTCCATCAGCCACAGGAACAGTGTGGAAACTGAAACCATGGAAATGATGTGTGGTGTGAAGATAAATGTCTGTGCAATGCCGTTCAGTTTTGAGTTGCGTTTGCCGTTAAGCCAAACAGCAATAACAATTGCCAGTACCATTGTCAGACCAACAGTGATAGCTGTGTAAACAGCTGTATTCATAAGTACCTGATGAAAGTCTGTAGATTCTATCAGTGCTTTATAGTTGTCAAAACCTACAAATTTAGGATTTCTTGAAATAACACTGCCACCGTAAAGTGAGCGATAAGCCATATAGAACAGTGGATAAACTGTAAAGGCGAACAGCAGAACGATTGCAGGCATAGCCATCAGGTAACCCATCAGCTTTTCTCTTTTTTCATTCCGACCTGCTACTCTTTCGATTTCAGGCTTTTTCTTAGCTTTTGTTTTAGCCATTATTTGTTACCTCCAAATACGACGGCGATGATATCTTTCAGTTCAGCAGTAAATGGAATTCTGTATGTATCAGCACCGAACAGGTACATATTGTCGTATTCAACACCGAATTTCAGTTCTGTGTCTACTGGCATATCAACATCTGTTTTTGCCATGATTGTGCCGTAAGCTGTTTCCAGTGAGTAGATGATTTCAGCACCCAGCATTTCTCTTGTAGCAATTTTAGCTGGAATATTGATACCATTTTCTACTTCGTGCATACGTACTTTTTCAGGACGGAAACCAAGTTTGATTTCGTTTGGCAGGTGTCCATCAATGATGTTTGTCTGTGGTGAACCTACAAACTGTGCTGTGTAAATGCAGTTAGGGTTGTGGTACAGTTCTGCAGGGCTGGACTGCTGAATAATTTTGCCTTTATCCATCAGAACAATGTCATCAGCCATAGACATAGCTTCTACCTGGTCGTGTGTTACGTAAACGAATGTTGTGCCCATTCTTTTATGCATATTGATAAGTTCAACACGCATTGCACCACGGAGTTTAGCATCAAGGTTTGACAGAGGTTCGTCCATCATAAATACTTTTGGTTCTTTAACCATAGCTCTTGCCAGGGCAACACGCTGACGCTGACCACCAGAAAGGTTTGCTGGCATTCTGTCCAGGTATTCTGTCAGACCAACGATTTCGCATACTTCTCTGATACGTTTTTCACGTTCTTCTTTTGGGATTTTTTTGTTGATAAGACCAAATTCGATGTTGTCTTTTACAGTCATTGTTGGATAAAGAGCGTAGTTCTGGAAAACCATTGAAATATCACGTTTACCAGGTGCTACATCATTTACTCTTTTGCCGTCAATAAGTATATCGCCGTCAGTAATTGTTTCCAGACCTGTAATCATACGCAGTGTTGTAGATTTACCACAACCTGATGGACCTACCAGTACTGTAAAGGAGCCATCTTTGATTTCCAGATTCAAATTCTCAATTACTACATCATCACCGTAGGCTTTTTTAACATTTTTTAAAGAAATTGAACTCATTGTTTTTTATCCTCCTGCTTATATTTTAATAGTGATACCACTAAAAGTTCCTTGTTTAATAGGTTATAATTTATCTGTATATTTTTCTGTCAGCATTTTCATTTTATTGTCATCAAGACCTATTCTATGTGACAGAAAGTTATCAATGCTGCCGAATTTTGAAATGATTCCTTCAAAAAAGCTTTCCATATATGCCCAGTCAACTGATTCCAGAATTCTGATTTCTTCAATCCGTATATCACTGGCATTTTTTGATTTCATCTTGTCCAGAACAGTTTCTCTGTGCTGCCGGTTCTGAATATTGGTATAAAGGTAATCTTCTTTTATGGTTTCCATATCAGCCCCAAGTGCATACAGCATCAGTCCGCCGGTAACACCCGTGCGGTCTTTGCCTGATGTACAGTGCCATATAAATGAACCATCTTCAAGGTCCAGCATCATATCAAAAAAATCTTTGATTCTGTCAGCACAGTAATCATCATCTGCCATCTGGCCATACATACTTTCCAGCAAGCCTTTGGCACCGCCGTTTTTATGCAAGTTTTCTGCGCGGATAATAGCTCTGTCAATAGGATCCATACCATCATCCTGGCGGGAAATACCATCCAGTTCACCCGGAATAATAGAAATCTGCTGATATCCGGCACCTTCCAGTGACATATCTGGATACTCTGCAACTTCCCGATTGTTTCTCAGGTCTACAATCTTTCTTACATTCCATACATCTTTCAGCTGTTTTCTGTCATCAACTGTCAGATTGGACAATCTGCCTGTTCTGATTATTTTTCTGTGTTTTACGACTCTACCGTTTTTCAGTGGCAGTCCGCCCATTTCACGGGCGTTCAACACCCCCTGCAAATGCAGAATTCTATCTGAATTGTTCATTTTAAACCTCAAAAATCACAAATAAAAACCACATAATGCTCTTATGTGGTGCCGGGAAATGCATAACTCCTTATGCTTGGGTATGGAAAATACTGATCAATAT
Organism: Oscillospiraceae bacterium; assembly: GCA_017436575.1. Lineage (GTDB taxonomy): Bacteria > Bacillota > Clostridia > Oscillospirales > Ruminococcaceae > RGIG3102. The sequence continues at coordinate 23,661 of JAFSCU010000030.1, read as the reverse complement.
ATAAATCGTCAATATTTTTACTATTTTTACAATATTAAGATAACATTGCTCTAAGAAATAGTCAATATATTTACTATTAATTTGTTGTAATAAATAAATTGGAAACGTTTCATTTATGCACCTTGTCCAAAACATAAACGCTGTTATTATTTATTTAATAAAAAAAGTTTATCCTTAAACTTGTTTTCTGTTAAATTATTGACAAATATTAGTTATTATTTTTGTATATTTTAATGTTGAAAAGAAAATTAAAAAATGATAATATAGTAAATAGATTTACTATATTATCATTGGATAATTATTGATTATATTATACGATTCCTGGAGACTTTAATGAAAAGTGAACCTCTTGAACTCGCCCGCAGCATATCCATATCAGCTGAAAAAATTAAAAACTATACTGTGCTTTTTTCAAAGATGGATGATTTGTCCCATAATGAAATGCTGATTGTAGAATATCTTTCTGAACACGGAGACTCACTGCAGAAAGATATTGCCGCTTACCATGCCATTTCAAAACAGACAATAAACATTTCTGTTAAATCACTGATGAACGAGGGATATATCACGTATTATCAGTCCCCGGACAATAAGAAAGAAAAACTGCTGAAACTTACAGATAAAGGCAATGTTATAAAAAGATATTCTCTTATCAAACGTTCAAAGCGGCATAATGAAATAATACTGACTTTCGGACTTGAAAAGGCTATTATGCTTGAACATCTGCTTAAAGAGTACGAAAGTATTATGGGGATAATTACAAACGAGGCTGTTGCAAAGCACAATGAAAAAATGAACAGACTGAGAATTCTTGAAAAGAACGAAATCGAAGCCTGGGAAGGCAACAGACAAGGTTTTTCAAAAGAATAATCTTTTTTCAATGTATCAGATACAACAAAAGTCCTGATAGGCATTAACCTATCAGGACTTTTTATTATGTGATATAAAGTAATATTTAAGCAATTGCTGAGATTACTTTCTTTTGTTGGATTATACTCAACCCATTGCAGGTGCCATTACATATACTCCATAGTCAATACCTGGGAACGGATCATCGCCTTCTTCTATTACCATAGTCAGGCTGTCACCCAATTCTTCGTATTCAAATGTAGCCACAAAGTGAAGTTCTTCGGCTACACCATCAGGAACGTATTCGGCATACAGTTCAATCATTAAAGCATCATCAGGCAGTGTGGAGCCATAAGCATAATAGCCCAGAAATGCTGTTGCAGCAATATTGTAAAACTCTACATGATTATTGAACATAAAAATTTTTGCTGATATAATAACAATTAAGAATTATTGTGTTAGAAAGGCAATTCAACGTATTGAATTTTGTACTATATAAGTTTAGATGAGTCACAATAAAATGCAGACAAACATCCTTTGTCTATTTGAGGAGGGGGCGTTATGAAACATCGCTTTTTGTTTTTCATACGCCGGAAAACTGGAACGTGCAGATTAAATACATATTAAAAACCCCTTGTAATAAATACAAGGGTTTTTATTCTTGGTTTAAATATATTGAAATAACAAAAGCAATAATTTACACAGCCGGTATGAATCGGATAACCGCCGTGTTTTCTACGCTTTTCCGCATAATTCAAATATAATTTAATATTTCTACAGGCATATTATAAAACCAATGTAATCTGCTGTTGTTCATCGCCAAATGAGAAACCTTCCTCTGCCAGCAGACCGTCCCGTTTTGCCATTGCCAGCAAGGTTTCCATTTCTACAGCAATGTCCATTATATCATTTTTCAGAATATTCTGTGTATGGTTTTCTGCCGCTGTTTTGATTTTTTCCAGGCAATCGATAGCATTGGCGGCAACATCATCCGTCAGGCTGTTATTTGTTTCCAGACGTGCAAATTTAGTCAGTACGCTGCCAAGGGTAATAAGAGAATTAACAATAAACCGGTCGGCCTGAACAGTTTTGTCAGTATCATTTTCACTGACAGACATCATCTTTTCCACTGCCTGACAGATTTCCTCTGTCCGACTGCTGATGTTTTGGTTTTTTATATTCATCCCCATACTGCGCAACTGAACAATCCGTTGTCTGGCTTTTGCATTAATTGCATCTGTCATCTGTTGTTCTTCCGGTTTGCCCTGTTTGCTGTTTTGCCTGAAGGCATAATACATTACAAGAATTACCAGCAGCGCAATGCCAATCAACACCAGCACCGCCCCTTTAAACCGCAACTTAATTACAGCAGGGATTAATCGAACAGGGTTCAGTATGTATATCATCGCCAGCAATAACAGCAATACCAACACAGGAGATGCTTTACCTTTGTTCATACATTTACTCCTTATCAAAAAAGCCTTTGCCTTTTTTCAGGCAAAGGCTTTTGATTTTGTTATTAACCTACAGTGTATTCCAACTGATAGTAGCTGTCATATTCATTGCCAAAGAGCAGGTCGCCGTTTTCATAAGCCATACCCACCACATCACTGTATGCGTTGAATTCAAAGTTAACTGCTGTGTAAAGTGCAGCTGCCACTTCATATTCAGAGCTATTCTCATTCAGATACAGGTCAAGTATGATTGTATTTTCCGGCATAGTATCATCATTTGCAAAGTAATATTCGCCTGTGTAATACACATCATAAGCTTCGCCTGAAATGCCATAGCTGAAATTCATTGTGCCGTCAGCATAGAATTCAAATGCTGCATCCAGATATCTTTCATCTTCTGTGTACACTGTTGTGCACCAGGAGCCAAGCAGATATTCGATGTCAAACATCACTGCACCGTCGTTCCAGTCATCACCGTCATCCCAGTCATCCCAACCGTCACCCCAGCCCGGCATAAACCTTGCATATGGTGAAAAATCATAGAAAGGATTTTCACCATCCAGATATGTAGTCAGTGTTCCATCCATCTGTGTGATATAAGGAACCATACGGTTTACATTGCCCTCAGCATCTGTAATTGTTATGAGAACATTAGGTACGATTTCGCTTTCGTTGCATTTCAGAAGAATAGGGTTGCCGTCATTTTTCTTGTGGTAAAGAACATTGCCTTCTTCACCCTGCCAGTCGTTGTATTCATCGATAATCCATTCGCTTATTGTAACTGTATCATCATCATTTCTTGGCACGATGCAGTAAAGTTCATCACCTTGGGCATCAACCCTGTAATCTTCAGTGATTTCAAACATAAAGCTGTAATCACCATAATCCATATTGATGGCTGTAAGGTAATCTTCCACTTTATCAAGCTCGTCTTCACACCAGCCCAGATATGCCACAGCCATAGCTTCATCATCGCTTATTGCCTGTTTCAGCATACCGGTGTCAACCACTGTAAGTTCAGGAGTTGATTTTGGAGTTGGTTTTGGTGTATCACTTTCGGCTTCGCCACCTCCACCGCCGCAGGCTGCCAATGAAGCAGCCATTACAGTTGCCAGCACAAGTGCCAGCAGTTTTTTTATAGTAGTTTTCATTTCAGAACTCCTCTTTTAATATTTACCGCCTTTGCCGGAGAATCCTCGGCTGTTTACGGTTGTACCGCCACGACTTCTGTTGTTATCATCACTGTCATTGATAAGTGTGCGGTCTACAGTTTCATATCTGAAAATGTCTTTATTTACGCGCATATCAATATCGCCTGGAACCACATATGCATCTGCTTTTGTGGCTGTAACTGCTGTTCTCATCTGTTTTTTGTATGAAGAACAGGTAATGGCAGCAATAATCATACCAATAATGGCTGCCACTCCGTAAGCTTCCGGACCTATGTCAGTTTCAACTGTATCATAATAAACATCTACCGGTTGTCCCTTGGATGCGCAGTCCAGAACATAGTTGGCGTATGACAGATAGTCATTGAAACCGCCTGCCCAGTCATCGTTGCGGAAATTGTCAAGGAACTGGTTTGCCATTTCGTCCTTTGCATAATCAGTCAGGGCATAGTTCCCTTTAGGGCCGTATGCCAGCAGCCAGTAGCTTCTGTCATAAGTACCAAGTACCAACAGAAAACCGTCTTTGTCCTCGCCCCAGCCGTAATCTATGTAACGCAGATATTCGTCTTCGGAAAACATCTGAATATTATATTCATTTGCTTCTTCACTGTCTGTTGTCAGAATATGTACACCACATTCATAGTATTCAGAAATCTGTTTTGCGTAACTGTTCAGACTTTCAAATTCAGCAGCTGTAAGCATGCCTGCATCATCAAAGATGTACTGGCCATAATCATTTACTGCAAAAGCCTTTAATCCGGCAAAGTTTGCAGCCAGCAAAACAGCTATGGTCAGCGCAAATAATTTTGATAAAAAATTCTTTTTCATAATCAGCGCCTCCCTTACATCGTAAACATAATTATGGTGCCCAGTACAGCTGTAACTGCTGCGGTAATTCCCAGAAATGTTTTCCAGTATTTGCCGTTATCCACAGGCAGGTTACCGATAAATTTACCAGTCTGGCCGTTCATAGCAAACAGATAATCATTGCCGTTCCACTTTGTGTTCAGCATATATACAGGCAGCAGTGCATAGCTTACTTTACCGCGCTTCAGATTGAGCCTTTTGCTGGTCATGGTCACCGATTCATAACGGCTTACACTGCCTGTAACCACATCCACAGCTGTTTTTTCTGCACGCTGATCCGCTCTTAGCGAACAGTCTTCAACTTTCAGGTCATATCTGTCTGCAAGATAACCCGGCAAATATGCTGTTGAAAATGGTTTCAGCTCTTTGTAATCAAAAGGTTCCACTGCATCCATGTGTGTATCCGGCATTTTTGTGGAAGCATCTACCGGTATTTTTTCAAATGGTACGGTGCCTTCTCTGATAAGTTCAAAAAACCTTTTTTCAGTTATCTGATAGTCACCGCTGCGGTAACTGCTGATATCAACTGCATCAAAAGTCATATCCACATCTACTTCGCCGTCAAACAGCCAGAACGGCACATATACACCCTGGATTTCCTGAATTTTGTTGTTTTTTGTAAAAGCGTCAGGCAGGAATTTTTTGCCCCTATAATAATTTTCCAGTGCTTTTACAGCATCATCTTTACTCTTTTTGAAAGGTATTACATAATCCGGTTTCAGAGCACCGGCAAACTGACCGGGAACAATGGACGGATTGCCGCAATAAGGGCAACTGGTGGCAGATGTATTTTCATCACAGATAAGCTGTGCGCCACAGGACGGGCAGTCATATGCCTTCATTTTTTCAGCGTCGGCACCCCAGTCGCTGGACAGATAGGAAACATCCCAATCGTCTTCGTTCTTTGGTTTTGAATTGGCAATTTCAAAATTTCCCCGTGCCTTCCGGTCTTTGGCGGCATAAAGTTTTTCTATTTCAGCCACTTCAAACTGGCTGCCACAATAATCACACACCAGCTTACCTGTGTTGCCGTCAAAGCGCAGAGGACCTGTACAGGACGGGCACTGATAGTTAGTTACTTGTGTTGCCATCTTTTTCTCCTTAAATAGTAATTATTGGTTTTATAAATGCGGAGATAAGCCGCATCTGTAAATTACCGCCAAGGGTCTTCATTGGCTGGCAGTCTGATGCTCATAAGCACGCCGTTGTATTCCCACAGCCAGTTTTCTTCGCCTTTGAGACGCAGTGTGATGCGGCGCGGACTGTCAGCACCGGATGTAGCAACCTTTACATAGGCATAACCATCAGGCGGTGCAACAGGGTCGTCATATATAATCAGCGTCCATGGACTGTCCGGTTCATAGTTATTTTCAGGGGCAGCGCCTTCAAAATATGCTTTTGGCAGATACAGTTTGTCGCTGAATCTTTCTTTTATGAAAGCCTTTGCCGTATCTGACAGTTTTTCAGGACCTTTCAGCACATCAATCATAGCCAGGCCTTCCTGTGTATCTTCAATGTAACGTACAAGGCTGGCCATAAAGAAAGCAACTGTATTGTGTCTGTCTGTCACAGGATAAACCGCAATCAGCGACTTTATATCTTCTGCGGACTGTGGCAGGGTGTTGAAGATGTATTTCACTGCACCGTCCAGCTGTTCTACTGTTACGGCAGATACTGCATCAAAGCTGTTTTCCACTACAGGGTCTGGTTCCGGTGTAGTTTCCGGCTGTTTGCTGTTATCCTTTACAGTCTGCTGTGACTGTGGCGGATTGCTGTAACTTTCACCATCACCAGCTTCTGTACCGCCACAGGCAGTCAGTGCAAACATCATTGCAAAAGCAAGGATAAGTGATAATAATCTTTTTGTCTTTTTCAAAACAGACTCACACCTTTCTTAACCGTTGAAGGAGCCACCGCAGTATTCACAGCAGCCGTTGGCATCAGGAATTGTTGTAGCACCGCACCATGGACATGTAAGTTTTTCTTTTGGTGCAGCAGCTGCAGCAGCTTCATCTCTGCCCTGCTGACGAGCCTGTGTGAGAATAGCTTTCAGTTCCTGACCCATCATTTCATATTCTCTGTATTCAGTATTGAATTTTGGATTAGGTTTTCTGTTTCTTGGCACAGCTACATCTGGTGTGATATTAACGCTGGAGGAGTTGAGTTTGAACCTGATGTTGTCAAAATATGGATGATTTACAAAAATTTCAAAATAGAAATCGTATTCAAATTCATATCTTGGCGGATTGTAGCTTACCATTTTGCCTTCGGCGTCTTTTCTCTTTTCTTCTCTTTCGCTTTCGCTGATGTCCAGTTCACAGCCTGTAACCCGTGCAAAGTCGATAACGTCCGGGTTTGTTTCTCTGAAGTTTCTGGAGCTGGTTACAATAAATTTAAGCGCATCTTCATCCAGGTGAATTTTTGTACCTTCGCCCATTGTGCGTGTAACATTGAATTTTTCAACTTCCAGTTTGTTTGCTTCTCTGTATTCCAGCTGTGCTTTGATTTCTTCCACTGTGCTGGAGCGTCTTTCACTGAACCATGGTGACAGTTTAGCTGCACAGGTTTTGCACATATTGCCGTCTTCCAGTTTTCTATTGCCCAGCAGACCTATTTCGCCGCCACAGATGTCACAAACTTTCTTTTCAAAAATTTTATCAAAAAGTCCCATAAGAACCTCCTAAATATTAATTCTGTCAGGGGCACTTTTTCAGTGCCCCCGGATATTATTTTGATTATTTATTGAATGGTGTGCCGCATTCAGGGCAGAATTTGCCAACAGGTGCGCCTGCTTCAGGTTCCCAGCCGCAGTTTGCACATTTTACTGCTGTTGCTGCAGGTTTTGGGCTGCCGCATTCTGCACAGAATTTACCTTTGTTTTCTGTGCCGCAATTTGTGCATTTCCATACATCAGCTACAGGCTTTGGACTGCCGCATTCTGCACAGAATTTACCTGTATTTTCAGCACCGCAGGAACATTTCCATGTATTAGCTGCCGGTTTTGCAGGTTCATTTACCTGTTTGTTCTGCTGCATCCGATACATTGTCTGCATTGTATTGCCGCCCATATTGCCAACCATATTCATGCCCATAAAGCCAACTGCTGCCCCGCCGGCATTGTTGGCAGCATCTTTCATAGCCTGGTTTTCAGCTGCAACTCTGGAAGCCATTGCAAGGTCAGGGTTTGTGTATGCTGCTGCACGCTGCATATCTTTAATCATTGCTTCGTCTTCTTCATTTGCCTTGATGGAAGCAAGGTTTACATCCACCAGTTCAAGGCCCATATTTACGCCCCATTCTGCAGAGAGGAAGCCTTTCATTATATCAGCCAGTTCTCTTGTATGGCCTGGGATAGCAGAGTATCTGATACCCATTTCAGACAGTTTTGCAAATGCAGGCTGCAGTTCCTGCAGGAAGTCTGTTCTCATTTTGGATTCCAGCTGCTGGCGTGTTACCTGGTCGCCTGCATTGCCTGCAATGTTTTTGTAGAACAGCATTGGGTTAACCAGTCTGAACACATATTCACCAAAGCATTTTACGCCGATATCAATATCGATACCTGCTCTCTGGTCAACCACTCTGAATGGAACAGGTGAAGCTGTACCGAATTTGTTGCCCAGAATATGTTTTGTGTTGAAGAAGTAAATTCTCTGGTCTTTTGCTGCTTCGCCACCAAATGCAAAACGTTTGCCCATTTCTTCAAACATTGTGCCCAGGTTTGCTGCCAGTTTGCCTTCTGTGAAAATTGTAGGCTCTGTGCCTGTGCTGTATGTATATTCGCCCGGAACATCACACAGGTCCACAATTTTGCCGCTTTCAACAATCATCATACACTGGCCGTCAGCAACGTTGATGATAGAGCCATCTGTAATGATGTTGTCACTGCCTCTTGTGTTGGAGGAACGGCCGCTGTTTCTTTTCTGGCCTTTCAGCATCAGAACATCTGCAGGAATTGAATCGCAATAAAAATATTCTTTCCACTGATCAGCCATTACGCCGCTGGCTGAACCTAATGCAGCTTTAATAAGTCCCATAATAAATCTCCTTTCGGGTTGAAAAAGTTTTTATTTTATTTTTTAATTAACGGATTAATGTGATTCTGCCGTCGATTTCTCTGTCTGTATGCTGGTGATTGATAAGATATTCTTCCAGCACATCTCGTGCAGATGTACACAGGACCACAGGTTTTTTGTTTGCGGTTACTTCTTCCAGTACTATATTGAAATTTCTTTTGAAATTATTCAGCTGATAATCCTGAAGTGCTATTCTGAAAACATTTTCATCTTCAACAGGCACACCGTCAAAACTGAACTCCAGCATTTTGCTGCCTGGAATATCGTATACCACTTTCAGCCTTTTGCTTATCTGAAAGAAAGTGCTGTGTGCACCTTTCCACACTTCATCTCGCAGCATATAGCCTATCATCTGTTTCAACTGGTTGCCTGTAACATGAACAAGATACATAGCATTGTCATACGGCATACATTCCACCAGATTTTTGTATGTAACCAGCGGACCAAGGTCAGGTGTTCTGATAGCGCCGCTGCCCAGCATAGCTATGTCTACACCCAGACTTTCTGCCAGGGCATCTGCCACCAGTCCGCCCAGTTCTGTTTCCTGAGTACGGGATGGATGTGTAAGTTTTCTGCGCATACGGGTGATTACCCTGCCGTATTTTTTATCAGTCTGCTGTTTGTAACCAGACAGCAGTTTTTCAATAGCCGGGTCAACAGGACAGTTATCTGTATTTACAGGTACAGTCTGCCATGTGTAGCTTTCAATACTGTTTTCATCAGTGTCAATCACTATATCAAAACGGCCAATCAGGTCAGTACCTGTGCCGGCCTGTACCACTACAATGTTATTTACCACTGCCGGTTTATCAATGAATGTATGGGAATGGCCACCTACGATGATATCCACCCCCCAGGCAGGGTCCAGCATTGCAGCCAGCTGTTTGTCTTCTTCAAAGCCAATATGTGTCAGCAGAACTGTAAGGTCAATATCCGTTGCATTGTACGCATTGCAGATTCTGCCCACTTCCCGCACTGCATCGTGCACATCTATAAAAGAACCGATAACAGCTTCACTTTGGGTGCTTTTCATTACCTGTTCGGTAATAATGCCGATAAACAGTATCTTCATTCCATCCACATTGAGAACAATGTGTGACTGGAACAGACGGGCATAGTTTGATTTTATGTACAAATTGGCGTTTATAATTGGGAATTTGGCACATTTTTCAAGGAACAGCAGGTGGGCAACACCGTAGTCAGTTTCGTGGTTGCCCACTGTAACCACATCAGGAGAGATTGTGTTCATAATCTCTATTGTGCTTATTCCTTTGTATTCAGAATCTATTACTGAACCGCGGAACATATCACCGGCAATGGCATAGATTGTGTTTGGCTCTTCCCGTCGCACTTTATTTACATAGCCGGACAGCATGCTTACACCACCGGTCAGTTTTTCATCCACATTTTCAGCAGTAAAATCTCCGTGCAGGTCGTTGGAATGCAGTAAAGTCAGCTTTTTATATCTGCTCATACGCATCTCCTTTCAGCTTTATAATATAATGCTATCTGATAAGTGTCAGTCTGCCGTCGATTTCTCTGTCAAGATGCTGATGTGTCATCATATATTCTTCCATAATGTCTCTTGTGGAAGTGGAAATAACGATAGGTTTTTTGATTGCTTCAACTTCTGCCATTGGCACACCAAAGAATTCTGTAAAGTTGGAAACGTGGAATGTCTGCAGACCCACTTTGAACAGTCTGTTTTCATCTACAGGTTCGCCGTCAAAAGTGAATTCCAGCATTTTGCTGTTTGGAATATCGTATGTGATTCTCAGACGTTTTGACAGCTGATAGAATTCAGTGTGTTCGCCTCTCCATACTCCATCACGAAGCATATGCAGCATCATACGTTTCAGCTGGCCGCCTGTAACAGTAACCATATATGTGGAATCATCATAAGGGAAACATTCCACCAGGTCCTGATAGATAACCAGTGGGCCCATCTGCAGGTTTCTGATGGCGCCGCTGCCCAGCAGCATTACATCCAGCCCAAGGCTTTCTGCTAGCATATCTGACAGCAGGCCGCCCAGTTCTGTTTCCTGATTTCTTGCAGGGTGTGTCAGTTTTCTGCGGAAACGGGTGATTGTTCTGCCGTAGATTTTGTCTGTTTCGTTCTTATAGCTTTCCAGCAATTTTTCAATATCAGGGTCGCGTGGACAGGTGTCATCATTGATAGGTACTGCCTGCCATTCATAGCTTTCAATGCTGTTTTCGTATGTATCAACTGTGATGTCAAAACGGCCAATCTGGTCTGTACCTGTGCCGGCCTGTACGATAGTAATACCGTTTACTACTTCAGGTTTTTCAATAAATGTGTGTGAGTGACCGCCAACAATGATATCTACGCCCCATGCAGGGTCCAGCATAGCTGCCAGCTTTTTGTCTTCTTCAAAACCAATATGTGTCAGCAGAACTGTCAGGTCAATATCTGTTGCATTGTATGCGTTACAGATTTTGCCAACTTCAGCTGCTGCTTCGTGAATATCAACGAAGGAACCGATAACAGCTTCATTTCTGGCCTGTGCCATAACTTCTTCTGTCAGAATACCGATAAACAGTATTTTCATACCGCCTACATTGAGAACAATCTGTGGTTTGAAAAGTCTGGCATAGTTTGATTTGATAAACAGGTTTGCGTTTATAATAGGGAATTTTGCACATTTTTCCAGGAACAGCAGGTGTGCAATACCATAGTCTGTTTCGTGGTTGCCCAATGTAACAACGTCAGGTGCGATGGCGTTCATGATTTCGATTGTACTCAGACCCTTGAATTCAGAGTCGATTACAGAACCGCGGAACATATCGCCGGCTATACAGTAAATTGTGTTTGGTTCTTCTCTTCTTACCTTGTCGATATAACCGGACAACATACTTACGCCGCCAACCAGATTGTTGTCGATATCCTGTGCTGTAAAGTCGCCGTGAAGGTCATTGGAGTGGAGAATAGTCAGTTTTTTATATCTGCTCATATAAAAACTCCTTTCAGTTAATAATGTGTTTATTTGTCTGTATTGATTATCTTGTTCTTGTTTTCAGGTATCAGTATGCTATGGAATCACAGGCCACCACTTCACCGGTTTCTCCCAGTTCCCTGGCACAGTCAACACACATATCTATGTCATCACAGATAACAAAGCAGTTGTCACATACCAGGCTTTTGCAGACAGGACAAAAGTTGAAATAGCCTTTGGCTTCTTCCACTGCCTTTGTGACAGCCTGGCTGAATTCACGCTGATACACAGCCTGATATACTATCGCTTTGGAATCACTGGCAGGTGTTTTTCCCGCTTTTGAAAACATTACAGGTGTGCTGTACCATGTTTTACCGCACACGGTACAGGAAAGAGAAAAACGGAATTGTCTCTCATCTGAATGATTTCGCAGATTTTTTCTGATTATGTCTGTCATATACCAACAGCCCCCGTTCAATACAGTTTGCCTATTATATTTATAACAGGATAAAACCCGCTAAACTATTATCCCTGGTACCCTTATAGGGGTACTTTTCAGGGGTACTTTTATCACAGGTGTACCCACCACATCATCTTTTAATTATTATTTTGTTCATATTAACAATAGAAATAATAGTTCAGATTGTGTATAATATATAAATATATGTAATAGAGTTATGTTACATACAAAATTTGAGAATATGAGGATTATTGATGAACAATCATCTTAAAAATATATTTCAATGGTCAAAGGCCACCGGTGTAATGCTGACAGTGTTGTTGCTGACAATGACACCGCTGACAGCCTATGCCGCTGACACCTATCCGCTGATGGACAGATATATCAGCCTGCCCTGCGTTTACGGTGCAGTGGCAACAATTTCATTTATACTTCTGTTGGGATATATAACACTGATAAAAATCAAAGAGCTTAATTTTATCCTGCTGTACATATGTGTACTGCTGGTAAATGTGGGATACTTTTTCCTTTCAGTTTCAAAAACTATCCCCGAGGCACTGATGGCAAACAGGATTTCTTATCTGGGGGCTGTGTTTCTGCCGTTAATCATGCTGCTGATTATAGGTGATGTATGCCAGCTGAAACACAACAAATATATACTGGCTGTGCTGATTGCAATCAGTACAATCACATTTGTTATTGCCGCAAGCCCAGGATACAGCACAATTTACTATAAAGAAGTATTTCTTGTGTTTGTAAATGGCGCTGCAAAACTGAAAAAAGTATATGGTCCTATGCACAAGTGGTATTATGTTTATCTGATTATGTACTATATACTTATGCTGGCAACCATCGCACACTCCTGGATAAAAAAGAAGCTGGAATCTGTAAACACCGCTATATTTCTGGCAATGCTGACATTGCTTAACATTATGGTGTGGTACCTGGAACAGATATTCCGCTTTGATTTTGAAATGCTGTCAGTTTCCTATATTATGACAGAGTTTTTCCTGCTGTTCCTTTACACAGCAATGGACGAATACCGATATAACATTCTTCCAATAGAAAATTCGATAACCGCTATAGGTGGTGGACCAAAGGTAGACTATATTCCACAGTATGTGGCAAAAGAAATCACTGTTTTGCCTGAAGAATACACACCTGTGAAAAAGGCCCTTACAATCGAAGATATTATTGAGATATGGCCACAGGTAGCAGAGCTGACCAGCCGTGAGGTGGAAGTGTTTATGTATCTGGTGGCAAACAAACGCCGCAAGGACATTGCAGACGAAATGTTTGTAACAGAAAGCACTGTCAAAAAGCATACATCAAATATTTTCCGCAAACTGGATATATCCAGCCGTGCAGAAATTATGGACAGACTGAATATTCTGAATAATTAAAATTCCATACTGAAAAGGCATCTGATTATAAAATCAGGTGCCTTTTTTTGTTATATAAAAATTATAATTACCCCCAAAAGTACCCCCAGGGCTAATTAAATATTCACACGAAATAATATATTATATAAGATGTAATAATATATTTTCCAAAAGGATTGACAAAATGTTATACGACAAAAACGAATTTCGTCAGGATGATGAAAGCACCGAGCTGAATGAGCAGAACGAGTTTTCTTTTCTTGACGATGAATCAATCGGGCGGGAAAGGTTTTTTCACGAAGATGAATACAACCGAGACGCCTATGTAGGGCTTTCCGACAGAGATGAATTCGAGGCGGGCGAAGCCGAAGCCATGGACGAATACAGGTCCTGGGCACCGGGAAGAAAAAGCATATTGCAGAAAGCAATGCGGGTGCTGAAAGTCCGGGCAATTACCATTGCAGCAGGCACTGTAATTATTACCAGCCCTGTTGCAGAAAAAACAGGGCTTACATACCCGGGGGCCAGTGATTTGCGAAAGCCTGACGGCACGCCTATACTGCCCCAGACTCACCGGCATGTTTTCAACGGGTGGACAGAAGAAGAAAAGTCCAGCTGTACACAGCCCGGCACAGAAGTGCTGATATGCACAGACTGTAACCGGAAGGTAGAAGTGCTTTTGGTACCGCGGAGCAATCACCCCGAGCCTGTATGGACATTGGTAAGCGAGGGCAATTGTTCAGAACCGGAGAAAAAACAGCTGATATGCCCCGACTGTGGCGAAATACTGGAAACCGAAACAACACCGGCAACAGGCCATACAGCAGGACGGCCGGTTATCGATACAGAAGCAGTATGTCTGACCGACGGTGTCCGGCATACAGTATGTGAAGACTGCGGTGAAACAATCGAAACTGTAACCATACCTGCCACAGGACATATTGCAGCGACAATAGCAGGTTATGCCCCGACATGTACTCAGACCGGTCTTACAGACGGACAGCAATGTGCAGACTGTGGAATACTGCTGGCAGCAAGGATGGTAATACCGGCAACAGGTCATACAGAGATTACCGACCGGGCAATTGCACCTACATGTTCTGCCGCCGGTAAAACAGAAGGCAGTCACTGTGATGTTTGCGGCGAAGTGATTATTCCACAGCAGACAGTTGAAATGCTGCCTCACACAGAGGTTATTGACCAGGCAGTTGCACCTACATGTACAACCACAGGTCTGACAGAAGGCAGTCACTGTGATGTTTGTGGCGAAGTGATTATTCCACAGCAGACAGTCGAAATGCTGCCTCATACAGAAGTTATTGACCAGGCAGTTGCATCCACATGTACAACTACAGGTCTGACAGAGGGTAGCCACTGTGATGTATGTAATACAGTGATTATCCCACAGGAAACAATAGACCTGATTCCTCATATTTCTGAAAGGGATCCTGCTGTTGCGGCCACATGTACAGATACGGGCCTGACAGAAGGTATGCACTGTTCAGTATGTGGAACTACAATTCTTGCACAGGATATTATTCCTGCACTTGGTCATACAGAGCAGATTGTGCCGGGATATGCGGCCACATGTACTGCAGAAGGTCTGACTGACGGTGCTATCTGTACAGTATGTAACACCGAACTTACACCGCAGACTGTAATCCCAGTACTGGGCCACACAGAAGTTGTTGACCAGGCAGTTGCAGCCACATGTACAGCTACAGGGCTGACAGAGGGCAGTCACTGTGATGTTTGCGGCGAAGTGATTATTCCACAGCAGACAGTTGAAATGCTGCCTCATACAGAAGTGGTTGACCAGGCAGTTGCAGCTACATGTACAGCTACAGGTCTGACTGAAGGCAGTCACTGTGATGTTTGCGGCGAAGTGATTGTTCCACAGCAGACAGTTGAAATGCTGCCTCATACAGAGGTTATTGACCAGGCAGTTGCAGCTACATGTACAGCTACAGGTCTGACTGAAGGCAGTCACTGTGATGTTTGCGGCGAAGTGATTATTCCACAGCAGACAGTCGAAATGCTGCCTCATACAGAAGTTGTTGACCAGGCAGTTGCAGCCACATGTACAGCTACAGGTCTGACAGAAGGCAGCCACTGTGATGTATGTAATACAGTGATTATTCCACAGGAAGTAACACCAATGCTTGACCACACATGGCAGGTTGACCCTGACGATACTGCACAGCATTACTGTACAGTATGTGGTACCACAGCATTACATACAGAAAATGTAATAGCTGAACGGGTAGCAGCTACATGTACAACAGATGGTGTAGAACCACACATTGAATGTTCTGACTGTCTGTATCAGATTTCACAGCCGATTGACATTCCTGCTCTTGGTCATACAGAAGTTGTTGACCAGGCAGTTGCAGCTACATGTACAGATGCAGGTCTGACTGAAGGCAGTCACTGTGATGTTTGTGGCGAAGTGATTATTTCACAGGAAACAATAGATGCTCTGGGCCATACATGGGAACCTATTCTCAGTGCCGATACAGGTGAGGCAGACCCTGACCAGCACCAGTGTACAGTATGTAACGAAATCGCACAGCATAATATGACAGCCAACGCCAACGGCCATGCCTGTGATGACTGTTACTATGCAGAGGCTCATACATATACCGCCAGCGAAGACGGACTGACACATATATGTGAAAAATGTGGTGATACAGGCGAACACACCCTGATGGTGAAATACGATGACAGCGGCATGGAAGATTATAATGTTCATATCTGTTCACTGTGTAATACAGAAATACCTCATAACTGGGTAGCAACATCTGAAACACACGGAACACATCAATGTGCTTGCGGTCTTGAACAGGCACTGCCTGCGGCAGTTTTTGAATCTGATGATGAAGTTCACATCTGTACAGTATGTAACACCTCTACAGAACACACATGGGAAGTTGCTTATACTGAGGATGGCAGCCTTGACCGTGATAATCACCAGTGTACAATCTGCCAGCATCAGGCAGCTCATATATGGGACCCTGACAAGGTAAGTCCTAACGGACATGTATGTAGCTGTGGCTACACCGGAGCACATACATTCAGCACAGATGCACCAACTGATACTGATACCTGCGATATCTGCCACGAAACATGGGCAACCATCAATAACTGGTAATCTGATAATAAACAAAATTTACCGAGAGGAAATTATTATGAATAAACAGACTAAAAAAACAAACAAAACAGGCAGAATAGCACTGCTGATTATCGTACTGGCAATTATACTTGCCCTGCTGAACCCAGCAGTTCTCACATTCCTTCCACTGGGAATTAGAGAATATCTGGCACAGTTTTCTGCTACATATTTTTCAAAATCAATAGTATCTGGCATTACACTTGAAGCTGTTGCAGCAGCTGTGCTGGCTATGGTTATCACATGGCTGGCAGGTGACCTGGTGAAAAACCTGACAGAAAGTTTCCATAGTCAGAGACACCGTTCTGAAACAATCCGTCACCTTATCGGCAGCATACTGAAATATACAATCTACATTGTCGGTTTCGTGGTTGCACTGGGCTGTCTGGGTGTTGATGCAGCAGCAATGTTTGTATCAGCAGGCGTTGTAGGTATTGTGGTAGGCTTTGGCGCACAGAGCCTTATCGAAGATGTTATCACCGGCCTTTTCATCATCTTTGAAGGTGAATTTGAAGTAGGCGATATTATCACAATCGACGGTTTCCGCGGTGAAGTAAAATCTATCGGTCTGCGCACTGTAAGCATTATTGACCGGGGCGGCAACATCCGCATTATCAACAACAGCGAAATTTCTTCCCTTATTAATCTGTCTGAAGTAAATTCTGTAGCTGTAGTAACTGTTCCTGTAAGCTATGAAGACAAACTGCTTGATGTAGAAGCTGCTGTAAAAGAAGCACTGTCCGAACTGCCAAGCGAATATCCTGAAATTTTCAAATCTGCACCTGTTTACAGAGGCGTGGACAAATTGGTGGAAACACATATTGAACTGATGGTTGTAGCAACTGTAAAAGAAGAAGATATCTACAATGCACGCAGAATAATGCACCGTGAAATCAGACTGGCATTTGAAAAAGCAGGTCTTTCAGTTCCTTTTAAAGAATAATTCATATATCTGTTTATAAAAGCAGTGTATGTCATTTTTCACATGCACTGCTTAAACAAAACACAAAAGAGGTGTTATTTATGAAATTGGCATCAAAAATACTGTCCTTAGTTCTGGCTGCAGCAGTAATGATATCATTATGCGCCTGTGGCGGCAGCACAGATTCACCAACTCCGGCTCCTGACACAAATACCGTACAGATGCCTGAAGGCTCCACATTCTCAATTGAATTCTTTGATGTTGGCCAGGCTGATGCTGCGCTGATTGAATGTGACGGCAATTATATGCTGATTGACGGCGGTAATAAAGCTGATTCCCAGAAAATGTTTGCTATTCTGAAAGAAAAAGAAATAGCACATCTGGAATATGTAATCGCAACAAACATCAACGTTGAGCATATCGGTGGTTTGGCAGGTGCGTTGAATTATGCAACAGCCGGCATTACATTCTGCCCTGTTGATTCCAGCGATACAGACGCTTTCAACGATTTCAAAAAATATGCTGACAAAAACGGCGGTGGTATTACCGTGCCAAAAGCCGGTAACAAATATAAACTGGGTGTTGCCGAAATGGAATTTGTGGCTGTAAACGGAAAAGCTGACACAGACTGCGGCCTGATAGTAAAAATCACTTACGGCAATACAGTATTCCTGTTTGCAGGCAACAACCATATAATAACAGAACAGATGGCTGTTGACTCCGATACACAGCTGAAAGCAACACTGCTTAAAGTGGCAGCCCACGGCGGTGATAACGCCAGCGGTGCTTCATTTATCCGCGAAGTACAGCCTGAATACGCAGTTATCTCCACAGATGGCCAGAACGGCTGTCCGGGTACAACCACACTGAGTGTGCTGGAAGTAGCAGGAGTGCAGTTGTACAGAACAGACCTGAATGGTGATATCCGTTGCACATCTGACGGCAACAAAGCAGAAATTACACCAGAAAAACAGGCAGATACCGAAAAACTGTTTGTACCGGGTACCGAAAAACAGCCTGAGCCTACCCCAGAGACAAAACCGGAAGTAACCCCAACACCTACCCCTACTCCTACTCCAACACCTGTACCTACTCCTACACCTACTCCTGTACCTACCCCTACTCCTGTACAGAAACCGGTTTCACCATTTGGCGCTGATGAACTGTATGAAGCAAACCTGATGACAAATCTGGTAAGGGCCTATGGCAGCGTGAAAAGAACATCATTCTATATGGGACAGATGCATGTTATGGGTTCCTATATGGTAGACGGAAAATTTGCCTACCTTAACTCACATATTTATCCGGGCAATGTGTGTTCATACAACGGCTGGTACGCAGGATATAATTTCAATGATTATGGCATGCGCCCTACTATAATAGTGGACCCTGAAAAACTGGAAGGTGAACAGACACCGCCTAACCAGACAGACCTGGCATACTACTTTGTTAACAAGGATTCCATAGAATATCTGGGTAAAGACGGTGAAAACCACAAATACATTTCACACAAGGACGGCATTGATTATACACTTACTGTTGACGGCCAGAGCCTTGCCATACTGAAGGTTGAATCAGGCGAAGGCGAAGATTACGAAATGCTGGAATATGTATACGGTGAATGGGTTGAAGGCCAGGATATACTGGATGCATGGCAGAATGGCACTGGACTGAAAGTTGTAAGCATCTATGCAGACCTGTATGATGGCACTGAGCATAAATCTTATTTTATGCCACTGTACCTTCCTCTTGGCTGGGAAGTAGATGTATTCAACGGCAAATATAACTGTGCTATCTATATGGATGCAAATTATACACAGTTCTACCAATACCCTGGTGACGGTGTAAATTATGAACTCTACATTACAAATGCTGTAGGTTAATCATTATCGAGGTAACCTATGAAAGCAGGAAAAATAATGAAAATATTAGTTATTATTCTGGTTGCAGTTATTATAGGAGGTATCGCCAGCATGATGTATATCCGTAAAAATCGCGATAAATTCATCCTAGACGGGCCAGGTATGATATACACCAGAGAAAATGAAATTGTGGGTGTGAGTTACTCCTATGGCGGTGGTATGGAAGGCGAAAGTTTATATTACAGCCTTACAGTTTCAGAGAATGGCACAACTTCTCTCTTTGAATACAGCAACTGCCAATACAATGGCGCAGATACTGTTACGGCAACCAAGGAAGTATCCGTGGAATATTTCAATAATATCCGTACAATATGTCGACAGACCGAATGCCTTTTACAGGCACATAATGGCAAACCAAGCGAACTTCAGTTACTTGATGCACCTACTTCACATATTACATTTACCATGCTCAATGGAGAGTTAATATCTCTGCACGACAACTACGATTATCACAGCATTTGTAACGGGCTGTTTGGTATGATAACAGCAGAAATGCAACGTATACTGGATAATGAAATTCTGCCGGAAGATATCATAACAACAACAGAGGATTGAAATCAGCTAAAATTTTATAAAGGAGAATTATTATGGCATCATTTATGGACAAACTAAAAAACAAAGCACAGCAAGCAGTAAAAGAGGCTGTAAAAGAAACTGTTCAGAACGCAGGCAACAAAACAGAAAAAATTGTTTTCAATAAACTGCCTGATGACCTGGCAGAATTCAAAGCTCTGCCACAAGCTGATATGTCCACACCTTTTAAAACAGCAGCTATGACAGTAGTGGCACTTACATACTATTCATTCAACAAAGCTCTGTGCCTGGATATGCTGAACTATCTGCGCGGACCACGCCCGCTCAGCGAAATGGAAAAACAGTTTATTGCTGACCGTTTCCGCGACAAGGGCTATGTGCCACGCTCATATTATGACGGTGCTACACCCGAAAACAACTATGAACCTGCAGAACCTTACACAATCACTGTAAGAGACAATCCTTATTCCTATCAGGACGAAGGTTATGCTACATTGCACCTTAAATCCGGCGGTGCTGACAGCCCACGTCAGGTAAAACTGCGCCTTGCCAAAGATGGCAAATGGTACCTGTGGGACCAGATGCTGCTGGCAGATATCCGTGTTCCTGCAGAACAGGATCCATGGGCATAACAAACAAGAAAATAGTCAAGATGCTACTTTCTGAATAAATAAAACAAAGGCAGAGAGTGGTATATTCACTCTCTGCCTTTGTTTTCCAGGAACTATTATGTACAGAAAATATTTATCAGTAATTATTGTTGCAGTAATTGCATTTGTAATGTGCTCCTGCGGTATTATCACTATATCCCCTGCCTCTCCAGGCGGGAACAATCCGCAGGCCACACCTGCCGCCACATCAAGGCCTACTCCTACACCGGAAAGATTTACTGTTATATTCGATGAAAACGAAGAATTTGAAACAGATACACAGCAAGAACGGGCACGGCATATAGACCCTCATATAAAAACAGCCATAAAACTGCTGAATACTGTACCAGAAGAATCACTTGCTTTCAATGTACACAGTATGGACCACAGCACACTGCCTAAATCAGAGGATAAAATTACCGACCCATTGGAATTACAGCTGTACAACCTTTTCTGTGATTCAGCAGTAAATTTTGAAACTTTCAGAATCAACTATAAGCAGTTCGGTGAAAGGCAGGCATATCTGAACGCCTTTTTCAACACAGTGGACAAATACCATCTGTATCACCCGGAATTATATATGTATATGGATATAGGCAGTGACGGAGGCTATGATACAAATGGTTACTATATGCCTGGTGACTGGATGGACAATCAATGCAGCAACATACAGGATGTCAGGGATACTGTCGATTTTTACTGGCGGATAGTAGACAGAATTGTGGAAAAAGCACCCCAAAATTCTACAAACCGGGAAAAATGCTGTTATTTCGCTTTTGTAATATCATCTGTAAACACATATGACCATTTGTTGACTTCCCTGACAGATTTCTATCAGTCCTATAACTGTCTTGTAGATGGAAAAGCAGTTTGCGGCGGTTACGCATTAGCTTTTCTGGAGTTATGCCGACAGGCTGATATATCCTGCAGCTACATAAAAGGCTATTCACCAGACCAATCACCAGCTAATCCGGATGAAACACACGCATGGAACGAAATACAGACCGACGATGGTCCGATATATGTTGACGTTACATGGTATGACACCGATGAAGAAATGAACATATACACAGACGGACATTTCGGATATCTGTTTATGACAGAAAAGAAATACCAACACGAAGGTTATCAGGAAATAAAATAACATTGAAATATGAAATCCAAAAGAAATATGAAAATAATAATTATGCTCATACTGATTGCTGTATTGGTCATTTGCACATCGACTGTTTATTTCATAATAAATGCCAAAAGCCATATTGACGATGGTCCGGAGATGATAAACAACCGGGAAAATGAATTACCGCAGATATCACCTTCCTCATCAGCCATACAGCAGGAAAAAATATCAGATTTTTATACAGAATTTTTCCTTGCCGACAGATGGACATCTTCTGGCAGCCATAAATTCTGCTTTCGTATAAACCGTGATGAAAACGACACACTGACAGTATACGAGGATATATCCCGTATAAGTTTCCCTGCGGATGATAGTATAACTGAAAATCTGCATCATATCTTGACTGAACACAGTCTTTTTGATATGAACGGCACTGATAAAGTCACACCAGGAGTCGCACCCAAATATCAGAAATGCAGTATGACCGTAAATTATGATTCAGGCAAAAAACTGGAGTTTTCTATAAATAACAATCCACACTCCAGATGGGCAGAAGAAATTTATACACTATTTGCTGATTGGTTTGCCGACAAAGGAAACTTTACTTTGTATCCTGAAAAAGAAATATCTTTGCCTCTCAGGATTGACATCAGTTATACCGCAGACGGAAAGACCATCAGTTACAGAACAATGACCTCAGCCGATAATTGTCATATCATAAAAAAACAAATATACGATGACACCCTTGGCAAAAATATATGTTCTGAGCAAACCGCACTGCCGTTATATTATTTTGAAAAAGCAGCAGAAATCATCAACCGACATAATCTTGTGCTTAAATATGATTTCAGCAGGTATGACCATTTCGCCAAAGATTATGGCAACCACGACAGAGGCTATTATGGTATGGGAGAGCGAACAGACCGGAATGAGAAAGACTCCGACAGCATTTCTTTCTCTTTGTATTTAAAATTCCAAAGTGACAGAACAATAGATATAAATACGTCTAAGGAAAGCGAGCTTTCCTCTATGATGCCACTTATTTCAGAACTGCTGGAATACCATAACTCTGTTTTATAACTTGAAAATCAAATATAAAAAGGAGGACAAATTTATGAGAATATTCAAACGATTTTTATCCTTAATAATTATACTGGCACTTGTAATTCCCCTGTGTTCATGCGGTGAATCACCTGAACCACAGCCATCTGTGTCACCTGAAGTGGATACCCCACCTGCATTTTCCATAGAATTTTTTGATGTAGGTCAGGGTAATGCTGCTCTTGTCCAGTGTGATGGACATTATATGCTTATTGACGGCGGCAAAAAAAGTGATTCCCGCCTGATGTACACTGTATTAAAAGAAGCTGGAGCTGAAAAACTGGATTACATATTCGCCACAACTGTAGCACCTGACCATATCGGAGGTCTTGCAGGGGCGCTGAACTATGCAAATGCTGATTTCACTTTCTGCGCCACAGACCAACACAACTCCGAAGAATTCGAAGATTTCAAAACATATGCTAACAAAAACGGCGGTGGCATAAATATCCCTGTTGAAAACAGCTTCTATCGCCTTGGCGATGCTGATGTGGAAATTATCTCTGTCAATAAAGACACTGCTAAGCTGACAATAAAAGTAATTTACGGCAAAACTTCCTTTCTTTTCACCGGTGATATAACATCCCGGGAGGAATCTGTATTGCTGAAAAAAGATACAGACCTCACATCTTCCGTGCTGGTAGCTGCAAACTATGGCGGTAATCAGTCTTCATCTGCTGATTTCCTGCGTAAGATTTCTCCTGACTTTGCAGTTATTTCTGTTGGAAAAGAAAATGACAAGGGCTATCCTCATAAAGAACTGCTGACCTTGCTGGACTTTGCAGCCATTGATTTGTACCGTACAGATATGCACGGGGACATCCTGTGTACTTCTGACGGTGAAAAACTGATGTTCAGAACTGAAAAAGCTGCAGATACATCAAAAATTTATAATGAAGGTACAGCAGCAGAAATTGCATCCCCTAAAGTTACACCTGTTCCACAGACAACAGAAGCCCCTAAAGCATCCCCTGCTCCAACTCCTTCTGTTAAACCAACACCTACACCTACACCTACTCCTACTCCTACTCCTAC
>JAFSCU010000029.1 GCA_017436575.1 Oscillospiraceae bacterium | reverse complement strand
TCAGTTCATCATTTATGGCTGTGATTGTATAAGTTGTATCTTCGCCTGAACCACTTTTTATAAATTCCACACCATAGGTATTCAGACTTCTTTCAAGATTGGAAGTTCGATTGATATGGAACATTTCTTTTAATTCATTTAATTTATAAGGCTTGAATTCTAACATAATGTTTTCTCCTTTGCTCATTTATTTAACAGTATTATTTTAAATTTAGTGTTAAGTGTTTGATTAAGCTGTTTCGCCTAATTCAGCCTGTTCAGAAGCCATAACTTCAAACTGTGGTTTTTCGCTTTCTTTTTCTTCTGTTGGATTGAGGAAGTTTTTCACTTCAGGATATTTGGCAAGAAACCATTTTTTGATAGTAGGATAACGCAGGGATTTTTTATGGCATTTGGAGAGGAAAATCATATCATCAAATTCTTTGAGTTCAGCTTCAACATCTTTACCAAATCTGTTAATGTATGTTCTCATATAGTCGTAATCAAGACCACCATAAGTTGTTTTATTTGCGTTCTTTTTGATTTTCTTCTGTTCAGGTGTGTAATCAGGATAGTCTTTTCTTGCCTGCTGAAGAAGATAATATTCTTTTGAGCCAACGATACTTGAATTCTTTGCGAATGTTCTGTCGTAAACAAGTTTTTTATTTTTGTGGTCAATCTTAATGTAGTTAGTCATAGTCGTGTCCTCGTCTTTCTTTTATTTACTGTAAAGGCATTGTTGCGATTGGATTTGTATTTGAAAAAGTTTTTACTTTCTGTTCAGAAGTTTCCATCTTACAAACTTTTTTATTCAGAATTTTATTGGAAGCTGTTTTTGTGCCAAATTCTTTAACTTCAGGGAATTTTTCAAAGAACCATTTTTTAACTTCAAGGAAATTGGCTTTATCCTTGCGAAGAATCTGAAATTCTATTCTGATATTACTATCTTCTTTTGTGTTTCTTTTGATGTATTCTTCCATATATTTGTAGTTCAGGCCATTGTAAGAGTCTCTTTTAGCTGTCTTTCTAACTTCAATTTTACAGCCAGGATGGTTTCTTTTAAGTTCTTCGATGAAGTCGTAAGCTTCTGAACCATATTTACAAGAGGCATTGTAAAGTTTCTTTGTGATTGTGAATGTGTTTGTTGCTCTGTCAAAGTTTGTGCTGTTAATCATTTCTTCTCTTGTCATTGGGTTTTTCATAGTGGTTAATCCTTTCAATCTTTTATCTTTTTTATTTTGTTTAGAGATGTTTTTCTTTTTGTTTTCCTCTCCCTTTCTTTGTCTTTATTATACACCCTGACTTGTCAGTTTCTCTGATTCTAATGTAAGTTGACTGTTGGCAACAAAAAGATTTTATGATAAGATAAAGAAAAGAAATTTGCGAGAAATGTACTTGGATATGAAAGGAGTCCAAGTATGGCAACAATAATAAAAAACAGAAACAAAAATGGGGCTGTAATCTCATTCAGAATAAAAATATACAAAGGTGTAGATAGAAATGGAAAAGAACTTCCCCCATATTCAAAAACAGTAAAAGTACCAAAAGGAACATCTGAAAGGCAACTGAAAAAGCTTATAGAAAATGAAACTGCCTGCTTTGAAATAGAATGTAAAGGCCTGATGATAGAAAGCAACAATATTCGTTTTGACGAGTTTGTGGATAAAGCCATGGAACTCAAAAAGTTATCAGGTGTAGAATTAAGCACTTTATCAAGGTATCAGAATATGTTGGATAACAGAATTCTGCCTGCTTTTGGCCATTGGAAAGTTAAAGATATTACAGGCAATCATCTAAATAAATTTTATAAAAGTTTGTCAGAAGCAGGCACTAACAAAAAGCAATCAGATAAAGGTTTATCACAAAAAACTGTTTTGGAATATCACAGACTTATATCAAGCATTCTTGAAGAAGCACGAAGACAACATTTAATTGCCTTTAATCCTGCGAAAGACATCAAGGTTTCATCAAGTGTTTCAAAAACACCTAATTATTATCAGTCTGATGAAATTGAGAAAATAAAAAAAGCTTTCCAAAAGGAAAGCATAAAATGGCGAACTATTGGATTTTTAATGCTCCAATATGGTGGCAGACGAGCAGAATATACAGGGCTGAAATACAAATCAATAGACTTTAAAAATCATATTCTTACTATTGATAGCTGTGTGTTATACAACTCAAAAGATGGTGTGTATGAAAAAGATTACACCAAAGCAAGAAAAGCAAGAAGTTTGCCGATGTCAAAAGAAATTGAAGATATGTTAAGGCTGTACCTCTTTTGGCTTGATGGCGAAAAAGCAAGATATGGAGATGATTGGATAGAAACAGACTATATTTTCACAGGAGAAAAAGGTGGCCTTATGAACCCTGATATTATCACAAGACAATTCAAACGCATAACTGATAAAAACAGAAAAACAGACCCTGATTTTCCACATATCAATCCTCACGCATTCAGGCACACAGTTGCCTCTACACTTATCAGTAAAGGTGTAGATGTAGTTTCGGCAGCGGCCTACATAGGAGATGTTCCTACAACAGTTTCCACAAGATACGCTCACACAATTACAGAAGCAAAATTAAAAGCTTTTCAAGAAATGAATACTGTAATTTTTGGCTGATAAAAGAAAAATCATCCTTTCAGTACAGAAACTGTACAGATTTTTTAATAACTGTACTGATTTAATGTAAAGAAAAGATGTAAAAAAGATGTTAATTTTTGTTATTTTCAGGTTAATTTATGTATTAAACTTGTAAAAAAGATGTTTTCAAGTTGATAATATCTGTTTTCAGTTCAGTACAATTTCAGTACAACTTTTTAAAATTTCTGTACTGAAATAATGTAATAGTATTTTAATACAAAAAGAAAAAGCCCTAATCACTGGGATGATTAAGACTCTCTTATGGTTGCGGAGGCTGGATTTGAACCAACGACCTTCGGGTTATGAGCCCGACGAGCTACCATGCTGCTCCACTCCGCGATATCTAATTTTTAGCGTAAAGATATTATAACACAGTATATATGCGTTGTCAACACTTTTTAATAAAAAATTTTATTTTTTCGGGGGATATTGCATCCCCCGAAAAACAGGGTGTAATTATTCTTCAGTTTCTTCCTGTGGAACAACGTCTTCTGTGATGATGATGTCTTCTGCTTCTTCAACATCGCCAAATTCGTCGCCTTCGTCTGTGAAGATGTATTCTTCATAATCTTCCACATTTTCCTGGCTTTTTTTGTAGTACATATAAGCTGCGCCTGCTGCTGCGCCAATAACTGCAACTGCTGCCAGCCCCGCAAACAGATGTTTCATAATAAATCTCCTTTAAAATATACTTGCGTAAAGTAAAATACTTCTTATCTATAGTATACCACTTTTTTCAAACTATACAAATGAAATTTTTGTGTTTTTACAAAAATTTTCGTTTGACTTTGCCTTGCGGATAACATATAATATTTGTTTGGGTAAATTAGATAAATTTAATATAAATAAGTAAAAAAGGTGATAAATATGGATAACAAAACAATGGTTCTGCTGAAAAAATATCTGATTGTTATTATCGGTCAGATTATCATAGGCATCGGCTGTGCATTTATGGTTACCAGTGGCCAGGGCAATGACCCTATGGGTGTTATGGTAAGCGGTTTCAGCCAGATGTTCGATATTCCTTTCGGCACAATGACAAATATCATAAGCTTTATAATCTTTGCTGTTCTTCTGGTAGTTTACCGCAAAAGACTGACACTGACAACACTGATTACTGTTTTTGTAATCGGCTGGACAATTGACCCGGTAAACAAACTTCTTGCAGTGGTAAACGCATCTGAAATGGTGGTAAAATTTGCCTATCCACTGATTGGCTGTATTATTATCAGTATCGGTGTGGCATTTTACCTGTGTATTGACTTTGGTGCAGGTATTACAGACAACGTAATCCTGATGATTGCTGATCTTACAGGCAAATCCTATGCAGTGGGTTGTTATTCACTGTACGCGGTATACACACTGATTGGCGTAATCACAGGCGGTGTATGGGGTTATGCAACAGTGCTGGGATTATTGCTGAACGGCAAAATCATCGACAGCCTGATTCCTGTTTTCAGTAAATCAGTTGCTGTATGGGCAAATAAATAATAAAATATCAGCAGGTTGAGAAATCAGCCTGTTTTTTTATTGCTTAAAAACAGTAAAAATTATATAATTATATAGTTAGAGTATTATTGTAAAGGATGATATTATGATTATTGCGTTTCTTATCAGCTTCTGTGCCTGTATTGCCGGCGCCATCTGCGGTATGGGTGGAGGCGTTATTATTAAACCTGTGCTGGACTTTATACAGTTTGGCAGCACAAGCACAATCAGCTTTATGTCCGGCTGTACCGTGCTGGCAATGACTACATATTCTGTGGGTAAAAGCCTGAAAAGCGGCGAAAAAACAGTTGAAATGAAAACCGTTACCCCACTGGCAATCGGTGCCGCCATAGGCGGTGTGCTGGGCAAAAGTCTGTTCAACACTGTACGAGATATGTTTGCAAACAGGCAGATGGTGGGGACTGTTCAATCACTGGCACTGGCTGTAATCACAATAGCCACACTGGTGTACACACTGAAAAAAGATAAAATAAAGACAAAAAATATAACCAGTGCTGCGGGCTGCTTTGTAATAGGATTATGCCTGGGCGTAGTATCCAGCTTTCTGGGTATCGGCGGCGGCCCTATCAATCTGGTGGTACTGTATTATTTTTTCAGTATGCAGACAAAAGTGGCAGCAGCCAACAGCCTGTATATTATTCTGTTCAGTCAGGCTGCCAGCGTTATATCCACATTTGTTACAGGTATACCGGCATTTGAACTGCCAAAACTGCTGACCATGATGGCCGGTGGCGTGTGCGGCGGTATAGTTGGCAGAAAACTGTCTAAAAAAATGGACAACAAAGCTGTGGACAAGCTGTTTATACTGATGATGTGCTTTATTATTGCTATCAGTTTTTACAACGCCTATGTGTATGCATCTTCTTCCCTTATACTGCCACAGCGGACAAAAGACAGCTTCTTTACTTATATAGGTTTCTGATATAAAACTCCCTTTCCCCGAAGAAAGGGAGTTTTATTAATTTTTCCTTAAACTTTTCTGTTTTGCCTTTCCAATGCCGCTATTTATGATATTATAAAAGCAGAGGTGATTGTATGAAAAATAATGGCACAAAGCTCTATAATGTGATTTTCCCACTGTGGATGCTGCTTATCTTTCCACAAACCTGGCCGGTGGTCGCCCCTGCAAACTTTATAATTGATTTTGCAGTGGTATATTTTACAATGAAAAAACTGGGCGTAAAACAGCCAAAAGAAAAAACAAACAAGGTAATACTGAAAGTATGGCTGCGGGGTTTTACCGGTGATTTGGCAGGTGGCGCGTTTATGTTTATATCCAGTTTTTTCTCTGCAAACAACTGGTGGTATCAGAATGTTGCCCGCCATGTATATAATCCTTTCCGGAGTATTTACGCATTTTTATGGACCAGCGCCTGTGTACTGATTTCTGCAGTTGCTATTTACTGGCTGAATAAAATTTATTGTTTCAACTCATCTGATTTGGAAGAAGCACACATCAGAAAAGTATCTTTTGCCCTGGCAATATTTACAGCACCATATATTTTTCTGTTACCAACCAGCTGGTTTTTATAACTGAAAGTGAGATTTTATTTATATTTGATTCACATATTTCACAGATTAATATGGTAATATTATTATGAAAGGGTGTGAAGTTATGAAAAAGTTTGTAAAAGTCATTGCTGTTTTATTACTGATTTCTGCTCCATTTTTATATAACAACCTGTTGTTTGACCGCCAGCCTTTTGATGATTTGAAAACCGGTGAAATAGAAAAGGTGTATCTTTTCACCGATGGAAAAAGCGAACATCACGAAGTGTTTGACTATTCAGAATTTACAGACCGGGTTAAAGACCTGGAACTGATAAAAAGGACACGTACAGTCAACGAAGAACACCAGGGTACTGTGTGTATTACAATATATTACAGAGACGGCAGCGAAGAAAGGATATCTGTCTCCCCAGATTATATACAGACCGATGACGGTATATATATCGGTGAAAGAGAAGAAAGTGTGGAGTTTCTGAAATATGTTTTCAGACAGACTATCTTCTTTGACGATATGACCGGCATTGCAGACCAGCAACGTATGGATGAAATACTGATGCTGGCTGTAAACGGGAAAACATGGGATGAAATAAGAGATTATGCCAAGGACAAACTGCTGACTGGTGGCTTTCCCGATGAAAATCTGAAAAGTTTTGCAAACCAGGGGTATTCACCAATATATATTTATGTACTGGATGAAGATGCACTTTTTAAACTCAACAATGACATTATGAACAGTGTATGGAAATCGCAGTATAAAGATATAGTTGAACAAGCCTGGCGTGATTACAAGCATGGAGATTCAGACGGTGACAATGTACCGCCGGATTATATATTTACCGAAACAGTTGACTGGAAAGGCATAGACTTTACACAGGATGAAATGGGGTATTATTATGCGATGATTCCATCTGAAGACAACCGGTACAATATGTGCATTTCAGTTGATGACACAGTATATGTGAATATAGACGGCTCTGTAACAGATAATCCACCTTTTGTAAGAAGTGTTACATTCTACAAACAATAAAATATTCTGGCGGAGAGAAATCTCCGCTTTTATTTTACTTTTGTTTCAAATGGTGGTATGATATATAAGTTGAGATAAAAGAAAGAAGGCGATATTTTAAATGAAAAAATATCTGGATATATTTTTCAGTTTCTGCCGTGTGGGCGGGCTGACCTTTGGTGGTGGGCTGGCAATGCTGCCTATTCTGGAAAAAGAAGCAAATGAAACCCACAACTGGCTGACAAAAGAAGAAATAGCAGACTATTATGCACTGGCGCAGTGTGCACCGGGCATTATAGCCATCAATACCAGCGTTCTGTGCGGCAACCATATCGCAGGTGTGCTGGGCGGTATTGTGGCAGCCTTTGGTATTGTGGTACCATCAATTATAGTAATTCTGACAATTGCCAGTGTGCTGAACAATTTTATGACTGTGCCTGCAGTTGCAGCTGCCCTGATGGGCATCCGTGCCGGTGTATGTGCGCTGATTCTGAAAACAGTGCTAAACCTGCGCAAAAAAAGCATAGTTGACAGAATTACACTGGTTACCTTCCTGGCTGCATTGCTGGCACTGACATTTGTTGACATAAGCCCTGTTGTGCCTGTAATCATCGGCGCAATTATCGGCATAGTTGCAAAAACATACAGTAAAAAGGAGGGCAAATAAATGATTTATTTCCAGCTTTTTTATGAATTCTGCAAGGTGGCAATTTTCACCTTTGGCGGCGGTATGGCGTCAATTCCATTTCTGGAGGATATGGCGGTGGAAACCGGCTGGTTTACACTGGCGCAGCTGACAGACTTTATCGCCATAAGCGAAAGCACCCCTGGCCCTATTGCCGTAAATATAGCCACATACGCAGGCTATAACACAGCAGGCTACCTGGGTGGTGTATGTGCCACAATGGGGCTGGTATTCCCTGCCCTTATTATGATGACAATAGTGGCAAAATTCATAACTGCCTTCCGTGGCAACAAATATATCGACCGGGCATTCTACGGTCTGCGCCCATGTGTGCTGGCGCTGATTATGTCTGCATTGCTGGGTATTGCAAAGGTAACATTGCTGTACGAAGGAACTGCGCTGGCAACACTGTTTACAGGTATAAACTGGCGCGCCGTAGGTATTTTTGTACTGGTAGCAGTATTACAGAATGTAAAACAATTCAAAAAATTACACCCTGTAGTATTTTTAGGATTGTCTGCCGTATTGGGAATTGTATTATTTTAGTCAAAATTGAAACAGGCATCTGACGATGCCTGTTTTTTATTCTTTTTTATCTGAAAAAAATTTC
The DNA here is from genome assembly GCA_017436575.1 of Oscillospiraceae bacterium. Taxonomy (GTDB): domain Bacteria; phylum Bacillota; class Clostridia; order Oscillospirales; family Ruminococcaceae; genus RGIG3102. The sequence goes on along the minus strand of JAFSCU010000029.1, from coordinate 20,867 downwards.
AGTGCCATACAGAACAGTGCTATACCCGTCATTGTAAAACCTGAATAAACATCAATGCTGCCCAATGCCGAGGAAACCACCAATGTTACGCCCATAGCCAGCGGTACAGCTTTTAAAACTATATCCATTATCTTTTCAGTCTTGTTTTCAGCCGGCTGTGACCGGGTAGTTTCTTTCACCTGCAGCATTTCGTCGACTGTAATACCGAACAATTCTGCAAGGCGGGGCAAACTGGCCACGTCAGGGCAGGATAAATCTCTTTCCCATTTTGAAACCGCTTTGTCGGTAACACCCATTTTTTCTGCCAGCTGCAGTTGTGTCATATTATGTTCTTTTCTCAATGTGGCAATCATACTGCCCAGTGTCTGATTATTCATATTTTGTCTCCTTTGCTTTGATGATTATATCATAAAGCAATACTGCCGATTACTCAACCAACGACTGGTTTAGTTGTGTAGCGCTGCAGTTTAGTTGCAGTTTAGTTATAAAAATGGGTGGTTTAGTAAACCACCCACATATTATTTATGCTTTTGGACCGATTTCCAGTTCTTCTGCGTGTGCTTTCATAGCTTCAATAACAATTGCCGCCACTTCTTTCACTTCCATACCCAGCATATCGCAACCCTGTTTGATTACATCACGATTGCATTTTGCTGCAAACTTTTTATCTTTGAATTTTTTCATAAAGCTGGAAATTTCCATATCTGTGATACCTAGAGGTCTCATTCTTGCAGCTGCCTGAATTATACCTGTCAGTTCATCAACTGTAAACAGTGATTTTTCGATGTTTTCCTTTGGTTCCACATCATTTCTTAAAGTATAGCCGTGTGACAGAATTGCACGGATTTCTTCATCTGTCAGACCTACCTCTTTCAGTGGACCTGCTGTGTGGTCCAGATGTTCTTCCGGATGCTGCTGATAGTCATAGTCGTGCAGGTAACCAATGGCTTTCCAGTGTTCTACATCTTCGCCAAAATGCGCAGCCAGGCCGCCCATAGCATACATAACATTTTTTGCATGAAGGATAAGGTGTGGCTCTGTTGTGGTTGTGGCCAGCAATTCGTGTGCTCTTTCAAGTGTAAGCATAATATATCTCCTTTACAAATAACGATTAAAATATGTTTTTATAATATCACTGATTTATGTATAAAACAACAGTTTTCAGACAAAAAGTGTAAAATTGTTTTTGTGATAATCTATCAGTCCATCGGCCTTCATTCTGGAAAGTTCCCTGGACAGTGCACTGCGTTCCACTCCTAAAAAATCTGCCAGCAGACGGCGGTCCAGGTCTATGGAGAAGGTTTTGCCCCCTTTTATCTGCCGCTGCCACTCAAGGTAAGACAGCACCTTGCTGCGTACAGATTTCAGCATAAGAATATCCATTCGTTTGTTCTGGGCGAAATATTTGCGGGAAATGCTTTGAATCATATTCTGCAGAACACGGTGTGCCAGCGGATGCCGGGAGTAAAGCAGCTGGTTATAATCAATAAACAGCACACGGCAACTGCCGACAGCCTGTACTGTAACAGGGCTGGCAAACCCTATTGCACCGGACAGTACATCCCCGAATATTTTGTTTGTATCCATATAGGAAACAATAATTTCCTCACCTTCCGGGGTATATTTTTTACCTGTGGCATTTCCTGCAAGCACTATACCAATGTTATTGATAATATCCCCCTGATGAACAATTATTTCGCCGTCCCGAAAGGATTTTTCACTGTGGTATGCAGTGGAAAGTATGTCTGCAATCTGACTTTCGCTCAGGCCTTTAAAAAGGGTGTTTTCTGTAAGAATTTTCATATAGACCTCTTTTTGTTGCTATGGCAACCATATATGAAAATTATAACATAAAAAGCGGACTGATACCAGTCCGCTTTGATTTATTTCAGTAATATATCAGGGTTTACAGTCTTGCCGTCTTTTATGATTTCCAGATGGATATGGCTTTCCTCTGCCACTTCCATTGATATTTCACCCACTGTGCCCATAGTCTGCCCCTGGGTTACAGTTTCCCCGGTTTTTACATAAGTGCTGGGATTCAGGCCACAGTATCGTGCGGTAAACCCGTCGTGTTCCACTTCAATCACTGTGCCCAGCATACCGTCTTCATAAATCTGTTTTACTGTGCCGTCTGCACCTGCTTTTACCCGGTCATTTGGGGCGGCTGAAACATCTATGCCATTGTGGGTACGCCAATCGTCAAGAGTGCGGTTATAAACCAGTTCATCACCTGAATAGGCAAAAAAGATTTTACCGTTTACAGGCAGTACAAACTTTTTGACCGGCTGTGGTTCCACTACCGGCTGATTTTCCGGTTCTGTCTGGGTTTGCTGTGGTTTGGGTGTTGCAGTCGGCGACGGTTTTGCAGGCAGTGGTACGTTTGGTTGCTGTTGCTGTACATCCTGTACATCTTCGGCGGGCTGTGGCTGCGGCTCTGGGGTAGACTCTATGTCCTGCAGACGCTGGTTTTCCAGCCGGCGGTTAATGCCGGTGACAGTTCGGTAGGTAAACAGACCTGCTGAAATCACTGATACCAGCAGAAACACAATCAGCCAGTTGCCTTTCAGACTGTCACCCAGTCGTCCGAATAGCTTGTTTTTCATATATGTTCCTCCAAATTATAATGTTAGATTTACATATATTCTTTACAGGCTGGACGGTTTTATTCAACTTCTATGGCTTTTGGTGTGATTACCTCTTTTACTTCGCCACCGATTTCAAAATGTTTCACATCAGAAATGTATTCGTGTCCGTTATTATCCACCACAGTAATGCGGATAGCTATCTGACTGTAAGCACTTTTTATAATGTCTGCTTCCACTACAAAATCAAAGTATTCAAAGAACGAAACTTCACTGGTGGCAACAGCCTGCTGTGTGGCTGACAGTTCATGCTTCGCACTGCCCAGAAAATCATTTTGCATAATGGAGGTAAAAGGCAGTTCTTCCAGCAGTATATTGTTGTTGTAAAAACCAATTGTGGCTTTTACAGGATAAACAGACTGTGATAAATCTTCTTTATACACACTGGCTATAGTACAGCCCACATTGCCTTCTATAGAAATTTTGCCGATTTCCACCTTCATTTCACCGTCAAATACACCGGCCTGAACATCCAGTATATATTCAGAAGCAGGGTTTGCCAGTTTGTCCAGTATAAAACTGCGTGTTTTGCCGTTTTCTGTAAGATAAAGATATACGTCCATCCCATCTTCGCAGTAAACTGCCGCATCGGCAACAAAGATATTGTTTACCATATTTGCATTTACACTGTAATCCTTTTCTCTGCCTTTTATTACGATTTTAGCCTGTGTGTCCCGGGTATAGTCCTTTGGCACAACGGAAAAATGCAGTGTTGCAATATTTGATTCAATATCATAATCAAGTATACTGTAATGATAATCTGTAAAATCATCATTGGTACTGATTGGATAGTTGTTGTAGTACATGCGGTTTTCAAGGGAGGAAATCTGGCTTTGGAGAGCGGAATAGTCTCCTTTCTGTTTGCCTGTCAGGTATTCCAGATCATTTTTCAGACTGCCGATTGTAACCCCCTGCACTATTGTGGCAATAGACAGAATTATAATTGCAGCAGACTGGCAAACTGAAGAAACTTTCAGTGCTTTTGTATGTATTTTTATTTCTTTTGTTTCTGCAATATTTTCAACAAATTCTTCATTTGCTGTTGAATACTGTGATGTACTGCCCATATTTATATCTTCATCATCCAGCAGGGATGAAATTGTAACATCAAACAGTCTGGCAATCTGTGCCAGATTTTCATTTGTAGGCTGGGCGGTGCCATTTTCCCATTTGGAAACAGCCTGGCGGGATATTCCCAGCTTTTCACTGAAGGCTTCCTGGGACAGGCCTGCCTGTTTGCGAAGCTTTGTAATTTTTTCACCTATGGTCATATATATTCTCCTTTGGTGGTATTCTGGTTAAATAATACCAGCTAAGCGGCATAATACACCACCAATTTACAGTTGCATTTATGTAAACTTTTGGTTGCGGTGGCTTTATTATAGCATAATTGAAGTTTTTTTGAACAGTGGGAGTATTTATTACGGGATGTCCGGGAGGCCATCCTCTACGCGCAGATGATGCACAAAGCAGAATATTGCCATCCAGAGCGAATGAAGTGAGCCGAAGGATCTTTGATGCAATACAGCTATCAAAGAAATGTTTCTTTCGTAATTATGGCGAAAAGATTCTTCACACCTATTGTGTTCAGAATGGCATAGTAATAACCTGTTCTTTCGCCGCACTTTAAGATTTTCAAACAAAAAACGGACTGTTTCCAGTCCGTTATAGTTTTATATTATTTAAGGAAGCCGGAGATAATCTGTTCTTCTGCTTCTTTTTCTGTAAGACCCAGGGTCATCAGTTTGATAAGCTGTTCACCTGCGATTTTGCCGATAGCTGCTTCGTGAATCAGGCTGGCCTCTGTGTGGTTTGCCTTGATTTCAGGAATAGCTGTAACTTTTGCATTGTTCATAACAATGGCGTCACATTCTGTGTGGCCGTTACATTCGCTGTTGCCGTATACACGGGAGATAAATTCCTGATAGGAATCATCCTGTGCTACTGAACGGGAAACAACATGGGCAGAGCTTTTTTCACCATAAAGATCGATTTCGAACTCTGTGATAGCCTGCTGTGTGCCGTGTGTCAGCAGTTTTTCACCAACAATCAGTGTGGCACCGTCAGCCAGTTTTGCAACAGTTTTGCGGTTTGTGGAGTCTACGCCACGAATCTGGGCTGTTTCCATTTCAAAATAGCTGTTTTCGCCCATTTCGATAACAGTTACAGGGTTCATTATCTTTTCACCCTTGCCGTCACCGTAGCCATAGTGTTTTTCCACATATTTTACCTTGGCGTTTTTACCGATAAAGAAGCTGTGAACGCCATCGTGTTTGCTGGCCAGGTCGCCACCGTTGTGGATACCACAGCCTGCAACAATAACTACATCAGCGTCATCGCCGATGTGGAAATCGTTGTAAACCATTTCTTCGATACCGCTTTCAGACAGCAGTACAGGAATGTGAATACTTTCTTTTTTAGTGCCCGGTTTGATAATAATGTCAATACCGTCTTTGTCTTCTTTTGACACAATGTCAATATTGGCAGTTGTGTTGCGGCCTGCAGATGCACCGTTTGTACGGATGTTGTAAGCACCGGCAGGTACTTCGTGCAGGTCTGCCACCTGCTCCAGAAGATTCAGCTGAATTTTATCCAATTGCATAGCCATAGTGTTTACTCCTTAATCTGTGGGCAGACTGCAGATATACCCAAAATCTGTGGCATAATTTCTTCTTTTGTGCCCACCTGTGCGATTTCACCGTCCTTGAGAAGAACGATTTTGTCAGCAATTTCCAGAATTCTTTCCTGATGGGAAATAATCAGGATATTACCTTTAATATTTTCGTGCATTGATTCAAAAACTCTGATAAGGCTGTTGAAACTCCACAGGTCAATACCTGCTTCCGGTTCATCAAACAGTGAAAGTTTTGTACCGCGTGCCAGAATCATGGCGATTTCGATACGTTTCAGTTCACCACCGGAAAGTGATGCATTAACTTCACGGTTGATGTAGTCACGGGCACACAGACCAACTTCTGACAGATAGGAACAGGCTTCTGCAAAGGTCAGTTTTTTGCCTGCTGCCAGATTGATAAGGTCTTTTACAGTGATACCTTTAAAGCGTACAGGTGCCTGGAAAGCAAAGCTGATACCTGCTTTTGCCCTTTCTGTAATACCCATTTCTGTAATATCCACACCATCCAGCAGAATCTGGCCTGATGTAGGAGTGATGATACCGGCAATAATTTTTGCCAGTGTGGATTTACCGCTGCCGTTAGGGCCTGTAATAACCACAAATCTGTCATCAATCACAAGATTTATATTTTTAAGAATATCTTTTTTTCCATTGTCTGTTACTGTGTAACTGACATTTCTCAGTTCTAACATTTTTTACTCCGTTGTGTTATATATTCTGTAACTTACTGTACACTTAATATACACTGTATTGGTATAATTTTCAATAGTTTTGTGACTTGCACACTTAAATTAACTGTGGTGTTCTTCCAGCAGTTTTCTCTGGGCTGACCACAGCTTGTCTGAAAGGTCAACATAGTATTTATGTGGATATTCCAGACGTTTCAGTTCGTCCCACAGTGTGTCCAGCTGGCGCATTGCATAGTCGCGCACCTGTCTCAGTGATGGGTTATCATAAACACGTTTGCCTTTTTCAAACACAGGAATCAGCAATGGTTTGATGGTTACATCAACCAGTGTCTGTTTTTTCCAAGGTTCCAGTGGGCTGAAAATAGTAATTTCATTTAAATCTGATGGGTCTTCTTCCCACATTGTCAGATAGTCCGCCTGGGCCTTGCCTGTATGGTTGGAATAGATTCTCCACACCTGTTTTTTATAAGGAATTGTTATTTTTTCAAAGCTTTCGCTGATTTTTATTTTTGGAATATATTCACCGTTTTTATTCACAGCAACCAGTTTGTATACACCGCCCAGAACAGGGTTTGTAGCACTGGTAATAAGTTTTTCACCAATGCCGAAAGAATCGATTCTGGCATCGTTGATAAGCAGGTCACGAACGATGTATTCATCCAGAGAGTTGGAAGCGATGATTTTGCAGTCCTGATAGCCTGCAGCATCCAGCATTGCCCTGGCTTTTTTAGACAGATATGCGATGTCACCACTGTCTATGCGTACGCCAACAGGGCGTTTGCCCATCGGTTTCAGCACTTCGTCAAATACTTTGATAGCATTTGGAATACCGCTTTTCAGCACATTGAAAGTATCAACCAGCAGCACGGTGCTGTCAGGATAAATTTCAGCATATCTTCTGAAGGCTTCGTATTCTGTGTCAAAGCTCTGCACCCAGCTGTGTGCCATTGTACCGGATGCCGGGATGCCCCAGTCGCGGTCCATCATTGTATTTGAAGTAGAAACACAGCCGGCAATATATGCGGCACGGGCACCGTAATTGGCAGCATCTACACCCTGGGCACGGCGTGCACCAAATTCCTGAACGGTGCGGCCCATTGCAGAACGAACAATGCGGTTTGCCTTTGTGGCGATAAGTGTCTGATGGTTCATAAGAATCAGCAATGTTGTTTCAACCAGCTGTGCCTGAATCATAGGACCTTCCACAACAACCATTGGTTCTTTTGGAAACACAGGTGTACCTTCCGGCATAGCCCATACATCACATTCAAATTTGAAATTGCGCATATATTCCAGGAATTCTTCGCTGAATATACCTTTGCTGCGCAGATATTCGATATCGTTATCGTCAAAATGAAGATTTTCCAGATAATCCATAGCCTGTTCCAGACCTGCTGAAATAGCAAAGCCGCCATTGTCAGGCACTTTGCGGAAAAACAGGTCGAAAACACCTATATCATCTTTGCGACCTGAGCGGAAGAAGCCATTGGCCATTGTCAGTTCATAAAAGTCTGTAAGGATTGATAAATTACGTGGGTCTTTGATACTGAAGTTACTGTTTTTCATAATTATAATCTCCTGCTGTTCCCTCATAAATTTTTTCAAAGTTAAACATATTGAAATCCTCCGGTTTTATCAGAGAATAATGTTTGTTGAATTTAAGAATATCACGCATACAGTATGCGGCAAAACCGCTGCAGGTGTAATGTTTGTGCCTGCCCCATGGAATATTGAAAAACGCCACCGGCAAACCAAGGATATTGTATCTGTATTCATTTTTTCTGCGGCGGAATTTATCCAGCTGTGTCAGCAGTTTACTGTATTCATCATCAGACAGCTGCGCCTGCAATACCTGTATTCTTGTCTTTGGTTTCAGGCCGAAATAACCTGTATGTACCCCTTCGCTGATAAAACCTGCCGGAAACATCATTCGTGGGTTTTTGCGGCCAAAAGAATAAAATTCATCCAGTTCTCTGGATAATGCAATAGATGTGTGATTCCAATAGGCACCTGTGAAAAATCTTACCGCAAGTGCCATCAAAGTATTGGAATGACTTAATACGATATAGCAATTGTTCATTTTAGTATTATCTCTTATTCCTGTGATAATTATCTTCTTCTGCGATGCACTTTCTGCATCTTTTCGTGTTTTTTGTATTGTAAATAAGTAATAACAAAGTAAATAGCAACCAGAACAAAGGTAACTGCCAGCACAACACGGAAGTAAAGCGATTTGTATGCTTCCTGGAATTTACCAACCAGGAACATAACTGTACTGCGTTCCATATCATCATGGCTTACCAGCCGGCTGGTGCCAACCTTTTGCCCTGCCAGATAATAGTCTACACTGCCTATAACATCACCGGCGGCAATAGGTGCGCCCACATATTCCGGCAGATTATAAATTTTCTGGAAACTGGATTCATCTGCATCATTTGGCAGAATGGACATAACCTGTGTATCTGCATACAACAGCAGTGTATCAGCATCAGCTGAGTATTTCAGCGGTACTTCTGTAACAGGAAAGTTAAGGGTGTTGGCACTGCGCAGAGAATAGCTGTCAAAGAAATAGTCCATTATCTGCTGTGTTGTAATCATTGCAGGGCGTGTTTCACCACCTGAAAAATCAGCACCCAGCACCACCAGAATATAGTTTTCGCCATCTTTCTGACAAGTGCAAACAAAATTGTTGTAATCAAGAGTGCCGGTTTTCATACCTTTTACATATGAACGGTAATACGGTGATGTTCTCACCTGCATTTTATTGGTGTTCTGAATAAAATAGGGATTTGCATGTTTTATATTGGCAGGCATCTGATATGTGTTTGTCGTCACTATATCCATAAAGCCCGGTATTTCATAACATGCCTTTGCAATCAGATACATATCATAGGCTGATGTGTAGTGATTGTCTTTGAAAAGGCCATGGGCATTGGAAAAATTTGTGTTTTTACAGCCCAGTTTTCTGGCCTCGTTATTCATCATCATACAGAAGTTGGTGATGTCGCCGTTGCCGATATAGTCAGCAAGTATGCTGGCGGCTTCATTGGCTGAAGGCAGCATCATGGCATACATCAAGTCTTTTACTGATAAAATTTCACCCTGACGGATGTCAGCAGTGGAACTGTTAAGACCGAACAGTTCATCATATACATATCGCGGTGCAGCGATTTTTGTGTTTTCAAAATCTTCCACATACTGATATGTGGTATAAGCAGTCAACAGTTTTGTAAGCGACGCAGGGTCATAGTGTTCGTGACTGTTTTTTTCAAATATAATTTCGCCTGTGTCTAAACTGGCAAGAACATAGGCCCTGGCATTTACTTCAAATGGCAGCTGGTATCTGGCAGCACTAACAGGCAACCGGAAAACCGACAGACAAACCACAAAAGTAAGAGCCAGCGACAATGTGCGTATAATTTTTTTCATATAGACATTACCCTGAATTTATATTAAAATATTAACTGTAATCAATATTGGTTAAAAAACAAACTTTAACTGATTAATTATATCATATATTTAATAAGAAATAAAGTGAAAATGAGGATATAATATGATTTTTATTACTGCCGACACCCACGGTGAGCTGGAAAGGCTGACTGACAAAAAACTGAAGTTCATCAAAAAGTTTGACACCCTGATTGTTCTGGGCGATTTTGGCTTTGTGTGGAGCAGTGACAGACAGCAGGAAAAGAACCTGAAAAAAATAAGCAAACTGCCTTTCAAGGTACTGTTTATTGACGGGTACAATGAAAATTTCAAAGCACTGGAACAATACCCTGACACTGTGTACCGCGGTGCACAGGCAAAGGAAATATGCCCGGGACAGGTGTATTACATAAAGCGCGGTGAAGTGCTGGAAATAGATGATATGAAACTGCTGTGCTTTGGTGGTGCAGATGACTATATCGATGATGTATTCAGCGATTATCCGCCAAGCGATGCAGACTTTGAAAGATGCAATGCAAATATGGAACGCCACAACTGGAAAGTGGACTATATCCTGACACATTCACCAAGCGGAAATATAAACAGATTTCTGAACATGGACAGTTTTACATTCGGAAAACTGTTTGACTATTTTGACACACTTGCAGAAAAAGCAGACTATAAAAAGTGGTATTTCGGTTTTTGTCACAAAGACAAATATGTTTCATCAAAAGTACAGGCGGTATACACCGATGTGTACCAGCTGGGTGACTAATATTTACGTCTGTCCTTTTTGCTCATAGATGACCATACAGGCGCCTCTTCATCATCACTTTTGGGGATAAAAATATGTGTCAGCAGTTTGTTGGACACAGGCAGCACCACCGCCATTACAGCGATGAACAAAACCCAGTATTTTAAAGGGATTTCTTTTGTGATATCAACCCCTGTTGTTGCATAAATCCAAAACATAGACACTTTCCTTTTTACTGATAATATATTATTATACCATTATTTTGTGAAAAACAAAGGATATATTGTTTAAGAATTTATTAAATGATGAAAATCTGACGCTAAGCCGACTGCTGTCACCGGTCGGCGACCACAGGCAGCCCTTACAAAGTTTGTGCGGTATACAAATCTGTACTTTGTCATTCTGCGCATAATTATCACTGTTAACAAAAACAGCCCCTGTCCAGGGGCTGTTTATTTATGTATTAATCGATTACTCTGCCTGCAGGTTTTCTGGCAACATTCAGTTTTTCCAGACATTCTTCGCCAAACAGTTTTTTCATTGATGTTTCAAATGCTTCTTTTGCATCTTCAGATACACAGCAGAGAACCATCCAGCATACACCTTTTGCTTTACAGTGCCATTTTACAGCACCGCCAACAGATTCTTTTTCGATTTCTTTTGTTGTTTCAACAGATGGGCTGCCCATACCGTCTACTGCATTTTCGGCATAGATAACGCCAAAGTTTTCCTGTGTGAAGTAATCCATAAGGAACAGCGCTGCTTCTTTGTCCACTTCTTTCATTTCGCCCAGGATTGTATAGAAATCTTTTTCTGTAAGAGTTTCGATATCTCTGCCCAGTTTTGCCATAAATGCATCCAGACGTGGGTCTACTTCTTCTTCAGGCATATCGATATCTGTTTCGCCCACTGTCACAACATACAGGCTGTTGCCTTTCATATCAACTGCAGTTTCTGTGATAACAGGGTTTTCTGCGTCTGTAAAGTCGCCTGTAACTGATGTACCGCGGATAGAAGAATAAACATCTGTAGCATAGGAATCAACCAGAATATGGTTTGCCAGTGCCCACTGTACAACTTCTGACAGTTCTTTTTCTGTTCTTTCGCCGTTGAAAGCCATATCGTTGATGATATAAGCCACAGCTGTTGCCAGATGTGCAGGTTCATCAAGACCAAAACTTGGCAGTGTATCACAGTCGATATACATATCGATACCGGAAATTCTGCGATAGCCTTTTTCCAGGAAAGCCTGCTGAACACCACGGATAACACCGATAGTAAATTCGCTTTCCATACCGTATGGACCGTGTGCATAAAGGTCAATATTGTCTTCGCCCAGATGGTCGCGACAGCGAACACGGGAAACATTTGTGCCGTTGTCTGCTGCTACACAGATAAAGTCTTTGTCAGTTGGGATTGCAATATCTGCACCATCACCTGCCAGCAGAACGCTGTATGGAACAGAATAAATGCGGCAGTTTCTTTTGAAGTCATAAATCTGACCGAAAACAGTCAGTGCTTCTTCATATCTCATTTTGTTGTCATACAGTTTATCTTCGCCATAATAGCTGATAAGAACGTCGTTGTATTCGCCGTTCATAACAGCTTTCAGAATTTTTTCATTCTTCTGCATTTTCAATACCTCTTTTATAAAGAATATTTGTTTTAACACTAACAAATATTATAGCACAAACAAAACGTAATAGTAAACAATAAAATTGTATAAAATGCTTATATTGACCGCAAAAATCAAATGCAGGGCAAATGCCCTGCATTCAGACTATTTATTCATATTGTCAATGCAGGCATTTACAAAGTCCTGCAGAATTTTGTCCATATTTTCGCCGAAATCCTGCATTTCAGGATGCCACTGATAACAGCGTACCCAATGGTCATCACTGTCCAGGTAAAAGCTTTCACACAGTCCGTCAGGAGCAAAGGCCATAGGAATCAGTTTTTCACCCAGCACTTTATATCCCTGATGATGTGTACTGTTTACACCGATAGAATCTTTGCCCAGCAGTTTGTGCAGAGGTGAGCCTTCGACAATGTTTACGATATGGCTTTCTTCTGTTTTTGTGGTGAAGTAATCAGGATGTTTTATCATATCCCCCAGCTGTGTATTCAGGTCCTGATACAGCTTGCCCCCAAAGAAAACATTTGTAATCTGGCTGCCACGACAAACAGAAAAGATAGGTTTTTTCAGTTTTGCAGCTGCTTTCAGCAGGTTCATATCGGATACATCACGGTCTTTTTCAATACCGCCACAGAATGGCTGGACTTCTTCGCCGTAAAGGTCTGGGCCTACATCTGCGCCGCCTGTCATAAACAGACCATCTGCCATAGCCATCAACTGCTCAGCCTCTTCCTCAGATAAAAACGAAGGCATAACCGGAATTGCACCACGCTGTTGCAGCTGCCAGGCGTTTTTTTCAGGTGTGGCATACATCTTCATTTCAAATGGTAAATTTTTGACTTCGTGAGTCTGAGGTGAAATAACAATAACAGGTTTTTTCATAATAGAGTTCCTTTCTGAGTGAGTAGTTGATATATTTATTTAAACACATTGATACTTTTTTATCAACCCGTGGTGTACAGTTGTGCACACACAGCAAACACTATGATGTTTTGTATTGTAGATAAACACACTTTACAGATAATGTATTTTAATTATTTACAAAGCAAACTTTAATTGATAAGATTGTCTGTAATGGAGGTATATGCAAATGAGCTGTCTATGGTTTATCTGGCAATAAGTAAATATACCTGTTCAAAAGGATAAAAGCGTCTTTTCCGGAAGGCGTTGTTTACTGTTGCAAATTTAAAGGAGAAAACTATGAATACAAATTTTGATATACTTAAAGAAAAGTTTAAAAATGTTTATTTTATCACAGGTCTTGCATACGCCGGCAAGTCCACAATGGTAAAACGGCTGGCAGAAAAACACAATGGCATCGCCTGCCAGGAAAACTGGCATGATGATTGGGACGGAGAACTGACAACAGAGGAATTTCCCGCATTGTGCTACACCCGTGATTTGAAAGACTGGCACGATTTTATAAGAAGAACACCGGAAGAATATGCCCGGTGGATAAAAGATGTTTCACTGGAATGTGAAAAAATAGAACTGATGATGCTGCCACAAATAGCAGCACAGGGCAGGCCGGTGTTTGTGGATACAAACATTGCCCCTGAAACACTGCACAAAATATCTGACAGTGACCATGTGCTGATAATGCTGGCACCTATAGATGTGTCTGTAAAAAGATTTTTTGAAAGACCTGACAGGGAAAAACAGTTTCTGTACGGACTGATGCTGGAAGAGCCTGACCCACAGGCTGCACTGGATAATTTCAGAAACTGTCTGGAAAAAATCAACAGCCAGGAGAACTATGACTATTATGAAAACTGTGGTTTCCCTGTAATTTACAGGGACGAAAACCGCACCGTTGAGCAGACTCTGGCTTTGGTGGAAAAGTCCTTTAAGCTGGATAAAAAATAATTGAATCAGATAATAACAAAAAGCTGTGGATTATCCACAGCTTTTTATATTGTTTCAGATTATTCTTTTGTAAGCGCCCGGAGGAATTTGCACAGGTAATCAAACATTTCTTTAAAGGATTCAAGGTCAAGATATTCTTCAGGTGTATGTGCACCGCTGCCTTTTGGACCAAAGCAGATAATATCCATTTCAGGTTCCTTGCCGAAGAATACGCCTGTTTCCAGACCACCGTGGGTTGCTTCCATCTTCAGTTCAATGTCGAAAACCTCTTTCATCAGTTTTGTGTGCAGTTCTCTCATTTTTGATTCTGGGTTGAATTTCCAGCCGAAGAATTTTGCGCCCTGTGTAACTTTGTAGCCGAATACATCAGCCAAAGACATAATTTCTTCTGCCATAGCGTCCTGACGGGAATCATCACCACTGCGGTTGAATGTCCACACTCTGATTTCTTCGTCAGATACCCATACTGCGCCCAGGTTGTTGGAGTTAAGCACATGGCCCTCGATTTCAAAAGACATATCTCTTACGCCGTTTGGCATTGCCAGCACAAAGGCAACCAGAGCTTTGGACTGTTTGTCGTCCAGCATTTTTTCAGGTGCATCACAAGGTGCATATTCGCACACAAAGCCGGCATCTGTTGCACGCAGTTCGTCTTTTATATCGGCCACTGTTTTTTCAATAACTGCCAGTGCTGCGTCCAGGTCTTCAACAGAAATAACAGCTTCCATTTCGGACATAATAGCGTTCATTTTCTGACCGCCGTACATTTTGGCAACAACAGTTTTTGTTTTCAGCGAAACAGCATTCAGCAGTCTTGCCATCAGTTTACCTGCATTGCCACGACCGGAATTGATAGCACCTGCAGAGTGGCCACCTTTAAGACCGTGGATAAACAGTCTGATAAAATTGCCTTTTGCGTCCTGCCATACAGGCACCTGTGTCATAACAAGTTCAATACCGCCTGCACAGGATACACAGGTAGCTGACTGGTCTTCGCCGCCGGCATCCATATTAATCATACGTTTTGCAGAAAATGCTTCTGCCGGAATTTTTTCAGCACCTACAAGACCTATTTCTTCGTCTGATGTAAATACACATTCAAGAGGAGGATGAACCAGGTCATTTCTTGCCAGAACACCCATCATATATGCACAGGCATTGCCGTTGTCTGCACCCAGTGTAGTGCCGTTGGAACGCAGCATACCGTCTTTTACATAAAGAGGCAGTGGGTCTGTAAGGAAATTGTGGTCTGATTCAGGCAGTTTAACTGCAACGATGTCCAGATGGCCCTGCAGCATTACAGGTGGCAGATTTTCACAACCAGGAGTGCCAGGTTTTTTCAGAATAACATTGTGATATTCATCTTTCCAGGCTTCCAGGCCAAGATTTTTACCCCAGTCATAAACATACTGTGCTACCTGTGCACAGTTGCCGCTGCCGCGTGGGATTCTTGACAGGTCTTCAAAATACTGTAAAACATCCTGTGGTTCATAACCGGCTGTTACATATTTCATAATAAGTCTCCTTTTTATATCATTGTATAGTTAACCGGACTGCACTGCCGGTATAAATTATTTTGTAAGCTGTTCCAGGAAGAATTTAAGATATTCGTAAATTTCACCGAAGGATTTGATGTCCAGCCATTCTTCAGGTGTGTGTGCACCGCCACCAACAGGACCGAAACAGATAATATCCATTTCAGGCTGCAGGCCCCAGAAAACACCGCATTCCAGACCGCCGTGGGTTGCTTCCACATGCAGGTCGATATCAAATCTTTCTTTGAACAGTTTTGTATGTATTTCTCTCAGTTTTGAATTTGGATTGTATTTCCAGCCATAGAAATTAGCACCGATTTCTACATCATAGCCGAATACATCTGCCAGACTGCGGATTTCTTCGCCCATAGCGTCCTGACGGGTGTCATCGCCACTGCGGCCCAGTGTCCAAACAAGAATTTCGTCATCCCATACCTGTACGGCAGCCAGGTTATTGGAGTTAAGGACATGACCTTTGATTTCAAATGACATATCCCTTACACCTTCAGGAATTGCCAGTACAAACTGGATAAGTTTTTTACTCTGTACATCGTCCAGCATTTTTTCAGGTGCTGCACAAGGACCAAATTCACATACAAAGCCAGGGTCTGTAACGCGCAGTTCTTCCTTGATATCTGCCACAGTTTTTTCAATGGCTTTCAGTGCAACATCAAGGTCGTCAACTGCCACAACAGCTTTTACATCAGACATAATGGCATTCTGTTTTGTGCCGCCGTTGATAGTGGAAACAACCACCTTTGTTTTAAGTGAAACATGGTTGAGAATTCTGGCAATCAGTTTACCGGCATTGCCTCTGCCCTTGTCAATGGCACCGGCAGAATGACCGCCCTGAAGGCCGTGGATAAACAGTGAAATAAAATTGCCTTTTGCCGGCTGCCAGATAGGTTTCTGTCGCATTTTCTGTTCCAGACCACCGGCACAGCCAACTGTGGTAACTGACTGGTCTTCGCCGCCAGCGTCCATATTAATCATTCGTTTTGAAACAAAAGCATCAGGTGTAAATTTGTTTGCACCCTGAAGACCGATTTCTTCCCCTGATGTGAAAACACATTCAACAGGTGGATGCACCAGGCTGTTGTCTGACAGGATACCCATCATATATGCCACTGCATTGCCGTTGTCAGCACCCAGTGTGGTGCCGTTTGAACGGAGAATACCATCTTTTACATAAAGTGGCAGTGGGTCAGTGTCAAAGTTGTGGTTTGATTCAGGCAGTTTAACTGCAACAATATCTGTATGGCCCTGTAACATAATATATGGCAGGTCTTCACAGCCCGGTGAAGCAGGCTTGCGGATGATTACATTATTGTATTCATCTTTCCACACATAAAGGCCCAGGTTTTTACCCCAGTCATAAAGATACTGTGCCACTGCGGCTTCGTTTCCGCTTTCTCTTGGAATTGCTGCAATGTCTTCAAAATATTGCAAAATCTGCTTTGGCTCGTAGCCTTCTGTTACATATTTCATATTTATCTCTCCTATATAAAAATTATATTTACATTATATACACAGAGAAATAAAAATACAAGTTATTTGAATATTTTTTCTGTACAATTTTGACTATTTTTTAACAATATTTTCAGGCTCTGTTATTGTATATCTACAGCACACAGTCGGTTTTTATGGGCGGATTTCGTAATTTCACTTTGTTTTTCTATAAAAAACAATTGTTTTTGTAAAAATTACATTTTCGTATATAAGCACAAAATAAAGTTGTTTTTTCAACTAAATATATACATATTGCATATAAAATATGGGGTTTTCGCGTCACTCAAAAATTGCCATTTATGCAAACTGCCAATAAGTTTTCAACATTGTCGTTATTATTTTACATATTTTGTCAAATGTGTAAAAATTCAAAAACTTGCAAAATATTTTTAACCTGTTATTATATAGTCATGGCATAGAGAGAGAAGATGCCACGGAAGTATTTAATGATAGATTATTTGGTGCATTAATTTTTTTCATTGGTTCATATATTACCACCAAATACCACCCGACAAAAAAGACGAAGCATAAAGCTTCGTCTTTTTTCTTTACATTCTGTTTTTGATTCGTGAAGATAAATAATCTCTGAACTGTGATTCATCCCCTGTGGTAAAGCTGCCTTTTTCCACACGGAGAACAAAGTTTTCATCACGGTACAGCAGGTAATAGTTTTCGTTTTCCCCTACCTTTTTGAAATCTGAATATTTAAAGGTAGCAGTGGAATTATTATCTGATACCTGCACATTGCTGCCGAAAGTAATTGTTCTTATCCATTTGTCGCTGCCCATTGTGGCAAGTGTGGAACGGAATGTTTTTTCGCCGGCTTTTCTTTTACCTATTGTAATTTTGTAAACAAATGCCACCAGAAACGCCAGATAAATCAGCACAAAATCTGTATACCCCATATGAAGGCAGAAACCGCCACCTATAACAGAAATCATAATACCCATAATGCTGATAAGATTCTGCTGTTTCTGTTTTTTTACAGCTTTTTTGCCGATAGGTTTGCTGGACCAGGCAAGGTATTTTTCCAGTGTTATTTCTGATTGTGATATATAGTGAAAATTCATTTTTATTCTTCCTTTTTATTGATGACAATATTTTACCATATTTTCAGCCAGGCATAAAGTGAAATTTACTGATGTGAAAAGCCGATGAAGCTACATCGGCTTTTTGTTTAATTCAACTGCTTGCCCTGACCGTCAAAATGGTCATAGCCTATAATCGCGCCTGCATCATTGTAAATGATAATCTGTTTCTGTGTCACATTCCCCTCACCGTCATAAGTGGTTTTACCGGACATTCTGCCGTTTTCAAAATCTGCCTTTTCCACGCGCTGTACAGTTCCGTCAGCATTGTAATAGGTAGTTTCGTCTGTAAATGTCTTTTCGTTTTTTACAGCTATGCTTTCCACTGTACCCTGTTTTGTGGTGGTTGTAACCTGATTTCCGTCTTTATCTGTAATGATTTCGTGGCTGTAAATTTCAGTACCGTCTGCCAGATAAATCACCTGTTTGTCAGCTTTTGTAGCAGTTTTGTCTGGGTATTCAATGTGGCTGTATCGCATAAGTGTATTCACATCTTCAATCATTATATAGTCATACCAACTGACAGTCTGTCCACTGGCATTTATTACATTATATGTGGCCTGTTCATCTGTTTCGGCATGCACAATTTTTTGAACACAACTGCCATCGCTGTTATATCTGGTCCATGCAGTAGCCAGTAATTCTTCAGATTCCATATCAATGTAAGAAAGCCTGATAATTTCCCTGTCATTTTTATCATACTTGTATATCATGCCAAATTGGGTGCCGTCTACAATTACTGTTTCTGTTCGCACCACATGGCTTTCTATGTCATCAAACCCCTGCCACACTTCGTCATATTGCGGCATATCGGCATCAGTTTGTACACCGCAGGCAGTTGCAAGCATTATAAAAGCACATAAAACAAGTACAAGTAATTTTTTCATAGATTCCCCATCCTTTAAAATATCTCAATATTATATATTTCTTTTCACTGTCCTGTGATAAAGCGGGCTGCCCTTTTCCGATGGTTGCACAACAGTCAGCATACCGCTGTCAATCATCTTTTCCATTCTGTATGCAATAAAAGCATCACCTATACACAGTTGATATTTTCCCAATACACTGCCGATAACAAGAGCCTGACGGAACTGTGTGTCCATCTGCTGTATTTCTTTTATAATAAAGCTGTCATAAATATCTTCCGGCAGACTGTGCATCAGCCCGTTCAGCATAGCACGGACAGGGGCGTTATCCGCTTTCAGTCTGCACCAGTTGGTGAGGCACAAAGTTTTAACAGACCGTGTCATTTTTTCAGTTTTAAAGTGAATATGCCATTCCCGTGGGGAAACATCTCCCCAGCCGTTATAACTGATTACAGAACCGTCTTCCCTTATATATTGGGCCGGCAGTTTAACAGTATGAATTTCAGCCTGAGGATTGAATTTATCAATAAGATATACAATGTGATAAAGCCCACAAAGTTCATCAGGATTGTCAGAATACCACAGTCGCACCGGCTGATTGTCTTTTACAGCTTTCAGCACCCTGTCAAGTGACGCCTGCATTTTCCCAAACCACTTTTCAGTTTCCTTGTTGTCATTGAAATCCGGATAGATTGACATAAGCTGGTCAAAATATTTCAGTCTTTTCTCAGAGGGATAATCTTCTGAAACATCACCGGTGGACAGGGCAAAAGGCAGTGCCACAACATCCCTGCTGTCTATATCCATAAGCACAGCTTTTTCCCAGTTTATTCTTTCTTTTTCTTCTGCGGCTTTTCTGTGCGCATCCATTTCCTGCCGGGAAAGTGGTGTGCCGTCAGCCGTAGGCAGAAAGCGGATATTTTTTGGTCTATAAGGACCTTTACCATAATGCCTTGCCACTTTCAGCCCGCCTGCAGCACTTTCTGTAAAAAGTATTTCCAGCATTAATTATATCTCCATTATTATCTGACAATATCTGAAAGCGGCATATAGCAGCTGTTTTCAGATATTTCTTTTTCTGTGTATGTACCATTATCCCAGTATGCCAGCCTGCCGTATGGTGCAATATTGTGGTAGCTGCCGTCTGAAGTGATAAGTCTGTATTTGTCATCAACTATGGCAATGGCGGCACAGTTGGAAATATAAAATCCTGTAAGGCCGTTTTCTTTAAGTGCAAGTTTTGAGGATGGGATTCTTTCCGGCTCGTCACAATGGGGCACAAAGTATCCCGGTATAAAATCAAGGCAGTCACAGCTGCCCATAGGGGCAGAGTCATCCCCTGTCTGTATCTTGAGAGAGTCTGTATTGCAGGCGGTAAACCAGCAGTTCGCACCAGCGGACACACCGCACATTACCTTGCCGTTTTCCCAGGCTGTGCGCAGTATTTTGTCAAAGCCTGTACTGTGCCACATATTTACCATTGTAATGGTGTCGCCGCCGCCTTCATAGATAATGTCTGCCCAGTCGATAAGTGCCTGCGCTGCCTGTGTATCAGTCAGTATATCGCTGGTCAGTTCTTTGCAGACACAGCCGTATATATCGCCATAAATACGTTCCATTGTTTCAAAATAGCCGTGCTGTCTTTCCAGCGGCTGTGAATGGGCAATCAGCAGGAAATTAGGTTTTTCCTTGCCTGTAAGTCTGATTATTTCCTTGTCCATAGGAGCAGTTTCATAAGGGTAACGTGTACCGTCAGAGCCGATGCGGCCGTTTTCCCCACCGCCTATTGCAACTATCTTTTTCATAGTGACCCTCCAATATTTATTATTGGTTTTAATATAGCACTTATTTTAAATTATGTAAACAAAAAAGCAGTGGCAAAACCACTGAATAAAAGAAAAAGGTCAGCACCTCCCTATCTTCCCAGGACGTCTCCATCCAAGTATTTTCGGCACTACTCAGTTTAACTTCCGTGTTCGGCATGGGAACGGGTGGGACCTGAGCGCTATCGGCACTGACCAGTATTAAGTTTTCAAACAAAAACCACAATCTCTCGATTGTGGTTTTTATTTAGTTGGCTCCCCAAGTTGGACTCGAACCAACGACATCGTGATTAACAGTCACGCGCTCTACCGACTGAGCTATTGGGGAATATACAAAAGCCAGCACCTCCCTATCTTCCCAGGACGTCTCCATCCAAGTATTTTCGGCACTA
>JAFSCU010000028.1 GCA_017436575.1 Oscillospiraceae bacterium | reverse complement strand
TGAGTTGATTGGGAATACTCTTTCAACACCTACACCGTAAGCTGTTTTTCTTACTGTGAATGTTTCGGAAACACCGCCGTGTTTTTTAGCGATAACGATACCTTCAAAAATCTGAATTCTTTCTTTTTCGCCTTCTTTGATACGAACGTGAACTTTTACAGTGTCACCGATGTTTACTTCTGGTTTGTCGGCTTTAAGCATGCCTTCTGTCATCAATTTGATTGCGTCCATTATATTTTTCCTCCATATTTTTATCAGATATTCTTACACGACATACTCTATATCGTCAGAGGACTACCCGCTTAATGTTATACATTAACCCTGTTGATGGCTCAACAGATACTAACGCCTAAATATAATACCACAATCTGTACACAAATGCAAGAACTTTTTTGTGTTTTTTTACAAATTTATTGAAGAACATTCAGGTCTTCATCCATCAGGTTTACACGCAGCACATCACAGCCATTTGCATCTATACCAAACTTTTCACCAAAATAATCCAGCAGCAGTGATGGGTTCAGGTTGTAAGTTGTACCTGCCGGAAACAAAGCAGTAAATGTCAGATTATTTTCACCTGTCTCAACTACTTTCAGGTCTTTTATTTCAGACTTTATGTTAATGTCAGTTGTTTTTTTCTTGCTTTGTTTTGTAACAATGATTTCTTCGCTGTCCTCAAAATGCGAAATGCACTGAGCCAGAGACTGTTTATCTCCATACATTTTAATTCTGTATAAAGCATACTTAATCTGGCTGGCCTCATAATCCGGTGCACCTGCAGCTGTCAGTATAATACCGTCAGGCAGTGTACCTTCCATCGCTTTAAGAATCTGCTGTTCTGTCATTTCTTCTTCAAGACGGAAGTCAAAACTTTCACACAGACTTTCATGTCCCAAAGATAATGGCAGTGTAAATGTCATATAGATATGTGGATTAAATCCTTTGGAATACCATACAGGCAGACCGGAAATTTTCAGTGCTCGCTGCATTACTTTCTGCAGGTCAAGATGTGAAAAGAAAATGGACAGACCTGTTTTCTGGAATTTAATTCTTACTGTATTCAAAACATGCCCTCCCTAAAAGTTTGTTTGCACCACAGCTGTAACACTGTTTATTGCAAGGTTTTGATGTAATTGCCTTAAGTGAACGTTCGTAATCTTCAATAAGGAATTTTTTGGTAACACCATAGTTAATATGGTCCCACGGATTGATTTCATCATAAGGACGGAATCTGTTGGCATAAAATTCCGGTACAATATCATTGTCTGCAAATGCTTTCATCCATGCATCAAAGTTGAAACATTCATACCAGGAGTCAAACATAGCGCCTGATTTATATGCCTGCAGGATTGCAGGGGCCAGTCTTCTGTCGCCACGGGCCAGAACAGCCTCTAAAAGGCTTTCTTCTGGGTTATTGTAACTTACTTTGATTCGTTTGTTGGATTTTGCACATTCAAGCAAATAAGCCTGTTTTTCCTTGATTAATTCACCATCATTCTGACCAAAGAACTGGAAAGGTGTAAATGGTTTAGGAATAAATGTTGCAACAGATATGGATACTTCAGGTTTGCCCTTTGGTCTGTTAGGCATAGACCAGAAAATATCTATGATTTTCTGCGCTGTGTCAACAATACCTTTGATGTCATCCATTGTTTCACCAGGCAGACCCATCATGAAATAGAGTTTGATATGTGTATAACCTCCTTCAAAGGCAATTTTAGCAGTTTTTTCTATTTCTTCCTCTGTAACATTTTTATTGATAATGTCACGAAGACGCTGTGTGCCTGCTTCTGGTGCCAGTGTCAGACCTGATTTACGGATTTTTGTTGTTTTTTCAATAAGTGATTCGCTGAAATTGTCTACACGCAGTGATGGCAGTGCAATATTTACCTTTTCCTGCTGTGTCCAAGGCAGCATATTATCCAGCAGGTCTTCCAGTCTGGAATGGTCAGATGTTGAAAGGGATGTAAGTGAAACTTCTTCATAGCCTGTGTTTTTGCAAAGGTCACGTGCACCTGAATTTATAAGGTCAATATCCCTCTCTCTGAATGGACGGTAAATAAAGCCGGCCTGACAAAAACGACAGCCGCGTATACAGCCACGCAGAACTTCAACCATTGCACGGTTATGAACAGCACCAGCCATAGGAACAACTGTATCTGTTGGGAATGGAAGATTTGCAAAATCTTTCACAACATGTTTTGCACAGATTTCAGGTGCATCATAGAGTGGTGTAACACTTTCTATTGTCTTGTCTTCTTTATATTTTACATCATAGAAAGAAGGCACATACACACCCTGGATTTTTGACAACGCTTTCAGAGTTTCCAGTTTAGACAGACCCTGTTTTTTACATTCGTTGTAAACACGGCAAATTTCAACATCAAGGAATTCGCCTTCACCCAATGCCATAATATCAAAAAAGTCTGCTACAGGTTCTGCGTTACAGGTACAAGGGCCACCGGCAATAATCAGCGGATAGCTTTCGTCCCTGTCTTTTGCGTAGAAAGGAATGCCAGCAAGGTCAAGCATAGCAAGAACGTTTGTATAAGACAGTTCATACATAAGTGTGAAGCCTACAATATCCATTTCTTTAAGGGGAGTTTTGCTCTCCAAAGTATACAGAGGAATATTGTTTTCTTTCATTTTAGCCATCATATCTGTCCAAGGTGCGAAGCATCTTTCACACCAGATATAATCCTGTTTGTTCAGTTCATCATAAAGTATTTTCATACCCAGATGTGACATACCTATTTCATAAGTATCTGGAAAACAAAACGCAAAGCGGACATCAACTTTTTCTTTATCTTTATAAACACAGCCTGGTTCACCGCCGGTGTATCTGGCAGGTTTCTGAACAGAAAGCAGTATTGATTTGAATTTATTGTCTATCATCAGAGCCTCCGATTTTTATTTAATATATTAAATATATCATAATATACAGTTTTTTTCAAATATCATTTAAAATATTAAAAACAAAATACACTCCAAATATAATAATTGATATAATATTATGTGTAAAGCGAAATACCATTACACATAAAACCGCAACTGTAAAGATACTGATTTCTATATAAT
>JAFSCU010000027.1 GCA_017436575.1 Oscillospiraceae bacterium | reverse complement strand
CCACACTGATGTCCTATGTGTCCTACTACCTCGTGCTGGTGGCGGCCGGTTGGCTGGTGCTCAAGGGCGATTTCACCGCGGGAGATTTCTTCATCGCCATCGGCATGATCGACCAGCTGTCCTGGCCCCTGATCTCCCTGGCGAATATCCTCAGGCAGCTGATCGCGGTTAAGCCCGTGTGCCGCCGGATGGAGGAATTCCTGGCCGAGTCCGCGCCGGAGCAGACCGCCGGGACCCTCCGGGAGCTGCACTCCGGCATCCGGTTCCGGAATGTGGATTTTTCCTACGACGGCCAGCGGGAGATCCTGAAAGACTTCAGCCTTTCCCTGAAAAAGGGACAAAAATGCCTGCTGCGGGGCCCCAGCGGCTGCGGCAAGACCACCGCCGTGAATCTGCTGCTGCGCTACCACTCCCCCACCGGCGGCTCCATCGAGCTTGACGGCGTGCCCATTGAAGAGCTCGGCAGCACCTACGGTCTGATGACCGTGGTCCGGCAGGAGGCGGTGCTGTTCCGGGACACCCTGCGCAATAACCTGACTCTCTACCGCCCCGTCCCCGACGAGCGGCTGCGGGAGGTCCTGACCGGCGTGGGCCTGTCCCGGCTCTGCGGAAGCCTCGACGAGCCGGTGGCCGAGGGCGGCGTGAATTTCTCCGGCGGTGAGCGCAAGCGCCTGTGCCTGGCCCGGGCCCTGCTCCGGGACACCGAGGTCCTGATCCTGGACGAGCCGCTGGCGAATCTGGACGATGCCACAGCAGAGCGGATCGAGGACCTGCTCCTGTCCATCCGGGGCAAGACCGTGATCGTCGTCTCCCACCAATTCACCGAATCCAAGCTGCCCGCCTTCGACCAGGTGGTCACGCTCCACTGACCCCCAAGCTGCCCCGCCACCCCGGGGCAGCTTTTTCCGCAGAACCGCCAGATTCCCCCTTGCTTTTTCCGGGAGAATCGGATATACTGTTATAGTTATCTGGGTGTAGGAAGAACGGTATCGCGCCTGGTTTGGGAGCTGGAATCCCAAATTCGGAGCCAGCCCGAAAATATCGCAAACAGCCCCACTTTTCCGGGAAGCGCCCCCTTTATCCCCTCTTGAAAGTTCGCCATAATTGTGGTAGAATTTCCCTGACCACATATTTGACCACAACTGAAAATTTATCTGGGTGTAGCGAAGCTTGGTATCGCGCCTGGTTTGGGACCAGGAGACCGCAGGTTCAAATCCTGTCACCCGGACCAAACCCGCCGGTTTCCGTATGGAAACCGGTGGGTTTGACATTTACTCGTATCTTTATTATCAGTGGTGTTGAACTTTTACAGAAAATGCCGTATACTATATATTACAGATTGCATCTCTATACAGCAGGAGGGGAAACCTTTATGAATCGTACAATTAAGAATCCATATAAGGTAGATCATAAAATTTATGTTCGTCTTATCACCATCTTCCTATGCACTCTCTATCTTTCGTTTTCAATACCTACAAAGACTAGCAATTATCTCTATGTCTGCTCTGACATAATCAAGAATCTTTCTTACGGATGTATTGGTTCAACAGTTGTTGCCTGGCTGATTGATTGCGCAAACATAAAGAATTCAAATGCAAAAGCTGACAGAATATACGACGCAGTATACAATGATTTGAAATTTCGTATTGCTTCTTTCATAGGGCTTTGGGCGCAGCTATGTACCGTCGCCTTTAGAGATGAAAATTATGACAAGCAAAAGGACACTTGGGATAATTGGTACAAAACAACAAAGCTGAACTACTACAAATCTAATCCCGAACGTCAAGAAGAGTTATTAAGCTTTTTTATTAGAGAACTCTCTTATTATACCGAGGCAGTAAACAAATCCATCGAACACATTCAATCACAACGATATATGCTAACTCTAAACGATGCCATGAATGAAAAAATGGAACAAATCCTTGAAGACTTCCGGTTCGAATTCCATGCGTTGGAGTTAGACTTGTCGCAAAAAGATCCGTCCAAACGTTTTTGGGATCACATGGATGCAATCACCAAAGATTTATTGAACTACATCAATAACTGGACCGACATCCGATACTATAATTCAGTCAAATTCATGCCGTATGAATTTTTTACAAACCTAGATGATGTTCGCGATGCCATCTTGTTAAGTGAATATATGCAAATAGTAAAGCAAAAAGTAGACCGCAATAAAAAGTAAAATCTAGGAAAAGCATCTTCACATATCCGGTTCACAAATCCATCTTGAGAAGGTGCTTTTCTTTGTTTATAGCAAAGCAATTTGCGTACAATTGACAAACGGATAAACACAGCCGCCTGCAACAATGCAGGCGGCTGTCGCACTCACTTCCAATATCCATAATACCTCTCAAACATCCGATGATTATGGGCAGCGCCGCCATCTACATTTGAGCTTTTGAACACCGGCGGAGTGACACCGGCCTTTACCAGATTGTCCACCACCTGACAGACCAAAGCCTGAGCGATGGTGATGCCCGTGATGCTGGAGGACGGACAACAGCCGCAGTAAAAGCCGCATTTGCCCAGTAGATTCACTTGCATCGTATCACCTTATCTCAAACTGATAGATCACCGAATTCATCCAGCTTTCTTCGTTATCCATATCCTCGCCAATGACCTTGCCACCCATTCTCTCGTAGAACCTCCTTGCGTTCCAATTCTCCGGCAGACAGTGGCAAGTAAAAGAATCTGCGCCCTTTTCCCTGCAATATTGCTTCACGAAATCAAAGGACAGCCGCCCAATCCCCTTGTGCTGGTATTCCTTCAATAGATACAGCGATTGAAGCGAAACCACATCCGTCTTTCTCATGCTGAGATATCCGATATTTCGGTCAGCCTTCACGATCCGATACACACGGTATTCAGGGCTTCTGATCCGCCGCAATTCCTTTTCCAGATGCCACGCATAGTCAAAATCATCGATCATGCTGTCCGGGTAGAAGCCCCGGTAAGTAGTCCCCCAAATCTGCTTCCGCAATTCGATGATGGTCTGAGCATCATCCTCCGTCGCCGGTTCAAACCTGACCAACGACCTCAACACCTTCTCCCCCTCCCGGTACAGCACCGGCGAAGTCAGCGGATACCTCTGCTCCGCCAGAGCCAAGTGTCCTTCAAAGCATTTCTCATATTGCTGCGTGTTGAAGTATGTTTCGATCAGCTCGTTGCATATCTCCAGCTCCCTGCACGGCTTGTAATAGCTTTCCGACACGGCCACTCACCTCGCTCATTTGTTTGGATTATACCACAATTTTCCCAATCCGTAAAGGCGCATATTCTCCCCACGGCGGCAAAAACTACGCCAAAGGAGTGACAAACATGGACGGACAAAATCTCGCAAAGCAGACCCTCGACCAGATCCCCCAGGCAAACGCCGACGCAAAGCGCATCGTCGGTCTGGTGAAAGAGGGCGGCAGAATCACCGGCTACCAGCTTTCCGACAATTCCATCGTCGAAAAACAGCAAGCCGTGGACATGGCAAAGCAGGGCCAAATCGCCGGCGTCGGCATCGCCCACCGAGGCGAAACGGAATACCTCAAATCCATCCCCGACGGCAGCGAGAACAATAACCTGGGCAGTTTGCCCTCGGTTTCGCCTCAGAACTGAATTTAGCCCGCCGGAACTTCGGCGGACTTTTCTTTGTTTATGGCAACAAGAAAGGTAGGCTCTATGATATCTAACGGAATTAATATGTAAACTCCTTCACACCTAATATTGCAAAAACATAACAAAACGAACTGGCTGTTCCTTTTGAGATAGCCAGTGATTTACAGCATATTACAAAAAGAAACATTGACAAACAACCAATAATTATGTACTATTATGTTGTAACTAAAAGTCAGTTGCAAAGGCGGTGAGAAATTGGGCAGCCAACTCGATAAGGCAAAAGCAAGACTGAAGTCAGAGCCTAGCGATTATACCTTTAACGAGGCAAGAAGTTTATTGAAGAGTCTGGGGTATACTGAATACAATAAAGGGAAGAGCTCAGGGTCGCGTATAATGTTTGCTAAAGATGGGGTAAAGATATTGCTGCACAAGCCTCATCCTGGAAACGAAATGAAGCGATATGCAGTTCAGCAACTCAAAGATCAACTAGCATCTATGGGAGAATTGTGATGAAAAATGTATTAGAGTACAAAGGATATCTTACGCGGATTGAGTATAGCGTAGAAGATAGAGTTTTGTATGGTAAAATCGAAGGAATTAAGGATCTTGTCAATTTCGAAAGCGATTCAATTGAGAAAATAGAATATGAGTTTCATTGTGCAGTGGACGATTACCTTGAAATGTGCGAGGAATTAGGTGAGAATCCCGACAAAGCATACAGTGGAACATTTAATGTGCGCATTAATCCGTCTCTGCATAGGAAGATTGCGCTGAAAGCATTTATGCAGGGAGAAACACTTAACCGTACAGTCGAAAAAGCCATAGAGGCTTACACAGATGATACAACAAGTCGTAGAGTAGAAGAAATCTGGAATGCTGTATCTTCGTACAGTGAAAAGGTATCGAATGTCAGCAACGCAAATTTCAATGCTTGGGGATTTGGAAAGAATACTGCTAAATTAAGGGTGGTGAACTCATGATTGATTTCAATAAATACTTCAATGACGAATATCAGTTCACTTTGAAAAATGCTGCATATTCATGGCTTGAGAACAATGGGCAGGATGTAGAACTAGAGCTTAATATTTCTGATACCATCAATACAGCGATAGTGGGAAAACACTTAGAAGTAACATTCCAGCGAAAAGCCTTTTTCAAACCGGAAGCGCTGTATGCTATTGATGTATGTTTTTCTTTCACCCTAACCTTTAGAAATGATAACCTTGCAGATGAAGCGAAGAGTATCAACTGGAGCGAGGCTTTAGTAGAAAATGATAATCCTTATTTGGGAAATGTTATTAGTAGAACTTCTTATCTGATTGCAACGTTAACATCTTCGTACGGCCAACAACCGCTTGTAACACCGCCTAGCATCATCCGTCAATAATGTGCATCGCTAAGATACTATAGTAAAACTCTTTTTTCTTAATCATTCCAAACGCTATACGCCGGGAAACAGCTTAACTAGCCTGTTCCCCGGCGTAAATTGTTGGTCTAAACAATAGAAAAAGCATCTTAAAGCATCGGCATTTATATATTCATCCTCTCCTTCCCCTCCGCAATCTCCCTCTTGACCTCTTCAATCATCACCGCCAGCTTCTCCTCGCACTCCTCTCTGGTCTTCGCGTACACAGTCCGCCCGATCCGCTTGCCGTCGGCACCTCTGGGCGAGTATTTGCCCTCCCAGAGGTGGTCGTTGAGCTGATAGATGCCGCCGGTACCGGACTTGCGGTACTTGCTCTTGTAGGGCTGGAAGCCGCTCTGGCCGGCGGGCTTTCGCTGCTCGTCCGGCGGGACGGGGGTATCGGTCTTTCCGATCTGGCGGTCGATTTTGGCGGCCGCCTGAAGCTGCATGGTGTCGGTGACGTGGGAGTAGATGTCCAGAGTGGTGGCCGAGGAGATGTGGCCGATGATGGTGGACAGGGTCTTCACATCCATGCCGTGCTCCAATGCCATGGTGGCGAAGGTATGGCGCAGGTCATGGAATCGAACCTTTTTACACTGGGCACGCTCCAGCGTCCGCTGCATCCGGCGGCGGACGAAGTTGGGCGTCAGCGGACAGTCCTCTTTCACAGGCGACGGGAACATCCATCGGAATTTCACCGTCGCCTTGTAGTTTTCCAGTACCGCCAGCAGAGAGGCGGGCAGGACCACCGTGCGGATGGAGGATTTGGTTTTCGGCTCCTTGACATGAAGCTCGGTCTTGATGATACTCACGGACTTGTTGATCCGCAGCTCGCCGGTTGCGAAGCTCAGATCGTCCCATTGCAGAGCCAGGATCTCCCCCAGCCGCATGCCCGTGCCCAGCTCCAGCAGGAAGAGCTCGTAGTAGCCGTCCTGCCTCGCCTGGATCAGGAATCGCTGCATCTCCTCCTGGGTCAGGATGTTCATCTCGCCGCTCTTCTTCGGCGGCAGCTTGCAGCCGATGGCGGGATTCATGCGGATCAGCCCCTCCTCCACCGCCTTTTGCAGAGCCGATCGGCAGCTGGCGTGGCACACCCGCACCATCCGGTCGGACAGTCCCGGGCCGAACTGCTCCACCCGGATCAGCCGTCCGCTGGTTTTCAGCTTTGCATAGAACTGCTGAAGGTCACTCTGCGTCAGCTGATTCAGCTGGATCTTTCCGATCTGCGGAATGATGTGCTTGTAGATCCGCTCCTCATAACCGAGCTGGGTGTTCAGCCGGAGCTTGGGCTTGCAGTAGTTCTGGTACCAGAAGTCCAGCCAGTCGCCGAAGGGCATGTCCGGCCTGCACTTCGTCACCGGCGGTGCGCACTGCTCCCGAAGCTCCTCCAGCTTCTTCAGGCACTCGGCCTTGGTCTTCGCCAGAACGTTTTTCGTCTTTGGCTTGCCGTAGTCGTAGCCGATGACCACACGCCCCTCCCATCTGCCGTCGGTACGCTTGCGAACGGTGCCGGTTCCGTACTTTCGTTTCTTAGCCATGGTTCCTCCTTACATGATCTCGTCCAGGAAGCTCCCCACCACGCCCGATGCCTTGCGCTGCATATCCGTGGTGACATGGGTGTAGGTGTCCAGGGTGAAGGATGCGTTGGTGTGCCCCAGGATGCCGGACAGGGTCTTGGCATCCACGCCGCTGTTCAGGGCATGGGTAGCGAAGGTGTGCCGCAGGTCGTGGAAGCGGATGGAGGGCAGCTCCGCATATCGGAGCAGGGTCTTCAGCCGACGGTACGCCGTGCTGGGGGACATGGGAAGCTCCGGCTCTGTGGGGTTGCAGAAGATCCAATCGCTGCAGGACTTCTTCTTCCTGGCTTTCAGAAGCTCCGCCGTGCTGGGCGGGAGCTGGATGGTTCTCGTGCCGGTTTCCGTTTTCGTCTCACCGATCTTCACGCCCCCGCCCCTGCGGCTGGTGACCGCCCGGCGGATCTTCAGCCGCCCCGTCTTTGCATCGAAGTCCGTCCACCGCAGACCGCAGATCTCACCTCTGCGCAGGCCGGTGGTCAGCTCCGTGTAGAAGAAGTCATACCAGAGCTTGTCCTGCCGCACCACCTCCAGGAACTTTTCCAGCTGTGCCTCCGTCAGGATCTGCTTCGGCGCGTAGTTGGCCTTGGGGATCACCGTGCCGTCGGAACCGCAAAATAATCCTTCGCAGTCCGCGTGGGGTAATAGAAAAACTTCGCCACGGCGCACCTCACTTCCCCAGCCTGCGGTCGACCCATTCCCGGAAATGATCCTTGGGAACCACAAGCCGATTGCCGATGCGCAGAGCCGGGAAGTCCTTCTCGTGCATCAGCTCGTAAGCAGACGACGGCGACACGCCCAGCACCTCGGACACCAGCTTCGCACTGAGGAACAGCGGCAGTTCCTCGTAATTCTTGACAGTAGATTCTCTCATTGGTAATTCTCCTTGACTTTCTTTGTTTATGGCAACGCACTCTTGCATCGGACTTTGATCCACGCAGTTAGAAATGTTTTCGTGTGAAAGACAGAATACAGGAATCCGTTTTTGATGAAAACAAAAAGAGCACAGATATACTCATCGTACATCTGTGCTCATAAAGAATTTTACAGCAACTGTTTAGAAGACGCATTCGCTTCGTTGTGAAAATAATAGTCGCACGCAATTTCAAGCTCGTGCGCATACCGCATTCGTCCACGACACCCCGGCATGGGCATACAGCAGACGAGAGCTTGCGTCACTCTCTCATTGGGCTTTCTCCCACCCCCGGGTGCTCCGCGAGCCGCGCTTTCGCTGCGGAAGTATCATTGGTACCGTTATCTGTCATCGCTTGCCTTTGGTAGCAACCCAAAGGTCATCCGTGAAAGGATCGTCGCTCGCCGGTCGCCCGACAATAACGGGAACGTATCTGCTGTAAGGTGTATTCAGTTGTTATCGATGATAACAGATTTGCAAAGAGATGTCAACGGTGGGGCGTGAATGTTTTGTAAATAAATCGGGGAGAGCACACACCAAACAACAAATTGCCATTTATCAAACTTCCAAACGAATGATAGCACGATACATCAGCACAAGTCCTGCACTGAGCAAAGCACCACCGATAATATCGGTAAACCAATGTACTCCCGAAACAAGTCTGCCAATTACCATGAAAACAATAAAAGCGATAATTGTAGAAGCAACAAATCGTTTGATAACATTGTTTTTGATACGGGCATTAATTTGCATGATAGCAGTCGGCATAACACACATTACGAGCATTGTTGTTGATGATGGATAAGAGGCTTCCAAAATCCCACCAATCAATACAGGTCTGTAATTTACAACAAGCATTTCAAATAGCACATATACCGCCATCACAACGATATAAAAGCTGCCAAGAACAAGGATATTATATTCAACTTTCAAAAGGTGTTTTCTTTTAATCCATTGAATAAGTCCGAGAGTGCCGAATCCAATCACAAACATAAGGGGCACCAGACCCAGCCAATCTGTGATAGTATACAGCGACATATGCACACCTGTAAGATTATGAACGAACTGGTTAATCGTTGCAAATCCAACAGATGATTCTAGTGGTCCAATTGCTTGCACATCAACAACTTGAATTGCTATCGTCCATAACAAAAATGCTAAAAGCATGCATATTGCAATGCAAAAGTTTCTCTGGTTTTCTTTTTTCATTTGTTCAACCTACCTTTTTGTATTTGGCTCTCGCCTAAACACATTTTAAGAGAAGGTATGAATAACCACAAGAAACAGTGTCTCACAACGATGATACTCTTCGTATCATTGCCACTTTATGAGCATTAACACTTTTATTGCCAAGAATATGAACAGAAATGCTGCTGCATACGGTTGCGAACTAATGATAAAAAGTAGTGTTCCAATTGCATTTAATGCTAACGATATTTTACTTTTATTCTTCACCCAAAATGCTTGATAGCAATTTTGCAGAGCAAGGGTTAAAATTCCAGATAATATAATTCCAATTACAGCAACAAAATATGCCGTTCTCAAATATGGTGCAATTTCGGTAAGTGATAAAAGAGACACTCCCTGTATAATCGTATCTGCTTTCTGCCCAAAGAAAGGCAGGAAGAAAAACATTATAATACTACAATCAAGCAATCCAAATACCAAGTCACAAAAATGTCTTTCATTTTGCTTGGTATCTTCTTCTGCAATAGTCAGCAATTCATCACCAGACAACAGTTCATCAATTGTTACCCCAAAGAACTTTGAGATTACTTTCAAAGAATCTATATTTGGATATCCTCTGCCTGACTCCCATTTTGAAATAGCAGTTCTGGATACAAAAAGAGTCTCTGCAAGTTCTTCTTGAGTAAGTCCTTTCTGCTTTCGTAGTTCCTGTAATTTTTTGTTAAATTCCATAATATTTGCTCTTTCTGAACATAACCGATATGCGGTAAATTCAAATTTTTCTAACAGTATTACAAATTTGATTCTATTAATAGTTTATATTCACATTTTATCATATTCAATCCGCAAATCAAATACACAATAAAAATCCCACCCCGGTTTTACACTGGGGTGGGACAGAATTTATATAATGTTTTAATCAGCTGTACTGACTGTATCAACAAGAATTAAGCTTTTGCTTTATCCCGGTTGATTTTTGCCTGTGCAGCGGCCAGTCTTGCGATTGGCACACGGTATGGTGAGCAGGATACATAGTTCAGACCTGCGGACTGGAAGAACTGGATGGAAACAGGGTCGCCGCCGTGTTCGCCACATACGCCCAGTTTGATTTCAGGTCTTGTTTCTTTTGCCCAGCCGGCAGCCATTCTGATAAGTTTACCAACACCGGACTGGTCCAGTTTTGTTGTTGGGTCATATTCAAAGATTCTGTTTTTGAAGTAGTCATCAAGAATCTGGCTGGCGTCATCACGGGACAGACCGTATGTTGTCTGTGTCAGGTCGTTTGTACCAAAGCTGAAGAATTCTGCATGTTTGGAAATTTCGTCTGTCATCAGTGCAGCACGAGGAATTTCAATCATAGCACCAACTTTGTATCTCAGGTCCATGTCCTGTTCTGCAAATACTTTTCTTGCTTCGTCATCAACGATGCCTTTTACAAAGTTAAGTTCAGCAGCGTCACAAACCAGTGGAATCATAATTTCAGGTTCTACATGGATGCCTTCTCTTGCCACGTTGATTGCAGCCTGCATAACAGCTCTTGTCTGCATTCTTGCGATTTCTGGGTAAGAGATAGCCAGACGGCAGCCACGGTGGCCCAGCATTGGGTTTGTTTCCTGCAGACGTCTTACAGCAGCCTTCAGTTCTGTGAAGGACATACCCATTTCGTATGCAGTTGTGGATGTTTCGTCATCGCCGTGTGGCAGGAATTCGTGAAGTGGTGGGTCCAGGAATCTGATTGTAACAGGCAGACCTGCCATTTCTCTGTACAGACCTTCAAAGTCCATCTGCTGCATTGGCAGAATTTTGTCCAGGGCAGCAACACGTTCAGCTGTGGATTTGGACAGAATCATCTGGCGCATAGCAAGAATTCTGTCTTTTTCAAAGAACATATGTTCTGTACGGCACAGACCGATACCTTCCGCACCAAACAGTCTTGCCTGACGTGCATCTTTTGGTGTATCAGCATTTGTTCTTACTTTCAGTGAACGAACCTGGTCAGCCCAGTCCATAAATTTTGCAAAGTCGCCGGACAGTGTAGCGTCAACTGTTGGAATCATTTCAGCGTAAACATTACCTGTTGAACCGTCGATGGAGATAAAGTCGCCTTCGTTTACTCTCAGGTCGCCGAAGTAAGCAACTTTGTTGTCGTTGTCAACGCGCAGTGTGTGACAGCCGGATACACAGCAGCGGCCCATACCACGGGCAACAACAGCTGCGTGAGAAGTCATACCGCCACGGGCTGTAAGAACACCTTTTGCAACAGCCATACCTTCGATGTCTTCAGGGCTTGTTTCTACACGAACCAGAATAACTGCTTCGTTACGTTTGCCGGCAGCTTCTTTTGCATCTTCTGCATTGAAGTATACGCGACCGCAGGCAGCACCAGGAGAAGCTGGCAGGCCGTGGGCAACTGCTTTTGCATTTCTCAGGCTTGTTGGTTCAAACTGTGGGTGCAGCAGGCTGTCCAGCTGGTTTGGTTCAACTTTCATCAGTGCTTCTTCGATTGTGCACAGACCCTGTTCAACCATATCAACTGCAATTTTGATAGCAGCCTGGGCTGTACGTTTGCCGTTTCTTGTCTGCAGCATATACAGTTTGCCTTTTTCAATAGTGAATTCAAGGTCCTGCATATCCTGGTTGTGTTTTTCCAGTGTTCTGGCAATTTCGTTAATCTGTTCGTATGCCTGTGGCATTACCTGTGCCAGCTGGTCAATTGTCTGTGGTGTTCTGATACCGGCAACAACGTCTTCGCCCTGTGCGTTCATCAGAAATTCACCGTAGAGTTTATTTTCACCTGTGGATGGGTTTCTTGTAAATGCAACACCTGTACCGCAGTCATCACCCATGTTACCGAATACCATGGACTGTACTGTTACGGCAGTACCCCAAGATGATGGAATATCGTTCATACGGCGGTAGTAGATAGCACGTGGGTTTTCCCATGATGAGAATACAGCTTTTACTGCTGCCAGCAGCTGTGCGCGGCTGTCTGTTGGGAAATCTTCGCCGATTTCGCGTTTGTAAACAGCTTTGAAGTCATTTACAGCTTTTTCCAGGTCTTCTACAGACAGCTGGTGGTCAAACTGAATGCCTCTTGCTTCTTTGATTGCGTCAAGTGCGTGGTCGAAATATTCTTTAGAGATGCCCATTACAACGTCAGAGAACATCTGGATAAAGCGGCGGTATGCGTCAAAGGCAAATCTTCTGTTGTTTGTCAGTTTTGCCAGACCTTCCACAACTTCGTCGTTAAGACCAAGGTTGAGAACTGTGTCCATCATACCAGGCATGGATGCTCTGGCACCGCTTCTTACAGAACACAGCAGTGGGTTTTCAGGGTCGCCAAATTTTTTGCCTGTGATTTCTTCCAGTTTTTCCAGATATGTAAAAATCTGTTTCTGGATTTCAGGGGAAATTGTTCTGTCAGTTGCATAATAGTTTGTACAAGCTTCTGTGGTAATTGTGAAACCCTGTGGAACAGGCATACCCAGACTTGTCATTTCGGCAAGGTTTGCACCTTTACCGCCCAGCAATTCTCTCATAGAGCCATTGCCTTCGCTGAAAAGATATACATATTTGTGTGCCATAACACGCCTCCAAGATATTTATAAAGTTTAATGGGACCTTTGCTGATTTAATTATAGCACAACAATTGTACAAATAGCTGGTTTAATTTTATATAATTGAAAAATTTGTATATTTCAACAATAGTTGTTTTTTATAAACTTTGGTTTTGTACAAAATAGACACTTGTTTTTATGCAAAATACACAAAAACTTAATATGTTAAAGCTTTGACAACCAAAATTTGTTAAATTCTTGACATTTGTAACATCAATATGGACTATTATATTATGTAAATTAAATAAATAAAGGGGCTTGTTTTTGTATTGATTTACAATAAAATACAGTTGTATTGTATATAAGGAAAAAAAGGGGATAAAACCGGGCGGCCAAAAGAAAAAAGGCAGAAGCAACAAACAGGTTGATTTTTGGAAATTCTCTGATGAAATTTCTTTTTTTTGCCTGCCGGATTGTTTTTAAATATGTTTTTTTATAAAACCAGAAGATTTGCAAAGGACAGGTAACACTATAAAAATGTTTGTAAAGTGAATAAAATTGTGTAAAATGACTAAAAACTTTCAACAACGGATTTAAATTTGTGTGCAATAACGAAATTGCAGTTTACTTATTGACTTTTCTTTTTACAGCAATATAATGGAGATAACAGCGATGACGATAAACCAGTAAAAAGCAAGGTTGTCTTTCAGAGAGTCCCCGGGTGGTGTGATGGGGGTATGTACAGCAGCTTTTGAATTCCTTATCCAGCTGACCGGTGAAATCTGTATGATGTGTAGCCGGCTCCGGTAGTGTCCGTTACAGCACAGGGTATTAACTGTTCACCACAGCGATACCTGCAAAGGTCAGTTTTGTGAAAAACTGGCGAATAGAGGTGGTAACACGGGATTATTTACATCTCGTCCTCTGATTATTGAATCAGGGGACGGGATTTTTTGTTTTTATACCTCCCCTAAAAAAACAAAGAGAGAGGTACTTTATTATGAAAAAACTTACAGCATTGGTATTGGCAATGATTATGGCGGTTTCACTTACAGCCTGTGGTGGCGGCTCATCAGAAGAAGCAGATGGAAAAATAAAAATAGGCATTTTGCAGCAGCTTGAACATCCATCCCTTGATGAAGCCAGAGAAGGTTTTATACAGGCACTTGCTGACAATGGCTATACAGATGGTGATACAATTGTTATAGATTATCAGAACGCACAGTCTGACCAGTCCAATCTTTCCAATATGGCAGACAGGCTGGTGAATGAAAACAGTGACCTGATTCTTGCTATTGCAACAGGTGCAGCCCAGACAGTTGCCGGTAAAACAAAGGATATTCCTGTTCTTGTTACAGCGGTTACAGACCCTGTGGATGCAGGTGTTGTAAACAGTATGGAAAACCCGGGCACAAATGTTTCAGGCACATCTGACGTATCACCTATGAAAGAACAGTTACAGCTTATTACACAGCTTAAAGCAGATGTGAAAACTATAGGTCTTTTGTATACATCCAGCGAAGACAACTCAATTCTTCAGATAAAACAGGCAAAAGAAATCCTTGATACTATGGATATTGATTATGTTGAACAGACAGTTACAAATTCCAACGATGTTCAGCAGGCAGTACAGTCACTGGTAACAAAATGTGATGCAATATACATTCCAACTGACAATGTGCTGGCTTCTTCAATGGCACTTGTTGCCGATATAACATGGCCAGCAGGCATTCCTGTAGTTGCCGGTGCTGAAAGCATGGTTACAGACGGCGGTCTGGCCACACTGGGGCTTTCATACTACAACCTGGGCTACCAGACAGGTGAAATGGCTGTCAGGGTTCTGGCAGGTGAAGATATATCCACAATGCCTGTTGAAACACAGAAAGAATATAATTACATTATAAATGGCGATGCAGTTGCTGCAATGAATATGGAAATTCCACAGCAGTTACAGCAGTATATCAAATAGAGAGAGCGGTTTTATTTCGGATTTATGGGCCGGCAATAGTATATAGACGTGTTATATGTATAGAGAGAGAAGAGCTATTGTAAAGTTAAAAGTTTTGTGAGAAATGTACAAAATTTATTAACACCGGCCCTTAAATTATAGAGAATACCAAAAATCAAAACAAAATATTGACTTTTATTTAACGATTGATATAATCAAAATATAACAGCGATGACGATAAACCAGTAAAAAGCAAGGTATACATTCAGAGAGCTCCCGGTTGCTGAAAGCGGAGTATGTTTACAGCTTTTGAATACATTATCCAGCTGACCGGTGAAGCCTTTATGGTGTGTAGTCGGCTCCGGGGTCGCCCGTTACAGCGAATGGTATTAACCTGTACACCACAGGCGATACCTGCCGAGGTCGGTTTTGCGAAAAACCGATGAATAGAGGTGGTAACACGGGATATTTTCATCTCGTCCTCTGATTATTTAATCAGGGGACGGGATTTTTTTATTATTGTGACTGTGGCCACTGCATAAATGCAAAATTTATCACATGATAAAATCATCTTACCTCTGAAACGGCACATTTATACACAGAGAGGTAAAACAAATGAAAAAATTAACAGCATTATTACTCACATTGGTTATGTCATTTTCACTTACTGCCTGCGGCTCCGATGAAAATTCCGACAGCGGCGAAGAAATGGTAAAAATCGGTATTCTTCAGCAGCTGGAACACGTAGCACTGGACCAGGCAAGGGAAGGCTTTATCACTGCACTGGAACAAAACGGTTTCAAAGACGGTGAAAACATTATTCTTGATATCCAGAATGCACAGTCAGACCAGTCCAATCTGCAGACAATGGCAGACAGACTGGTAAACAACAAAAACGATGTTATTCTTGCAATAGCTACCGGCGCAGCACAGACAGTTGCAGGCAAAACCAGTGATATTCCTGTTCTTATCACAGCAGTTACAGACCCTGTCGATGCAGGTCTTGTAAACAGTATGGAAAATCCGGGTACAAATGTTTCAGGCACATCTGATGCCTCACCTATGAAAGAACAGCTTGAACTTATGCTTACACTTTGTCCTGATGTGAAAACAGTTGGTCTTTTGTACACATCCAGCGAAGACAACTCAGTTCTTCAGGTCAGCCAGATGAAAGATATTCTTGGCAATATGAATCTGGAATTTGTTGAGCAGACAGTTACAAATTCCAACGATGTACAGCAGGCGGCACGGTCACTGGTAACAAAATGTGATGCTATCTACATTCCTACAGACAACGTTCTTGCTTCTTCAATAGCACTGGTTGCCAGCGAAGCAAACAACGCAAAAATACCGGTTATATGCGGTGAATCAGGTCAGGTTGAAGGTGGCGGCTTTGCAACAATCGGTATCGATTACTTCAATCTCGGTTTCCAGACAGGTGAAATGGCTGTCAGAATCCTCAACGGTGAAGACATTTCCACAATGGCAGTTGAAACACAGAAAAATTTTGCATACACAATCAATGGTGATGTGGCAGATATTCTGGGCATCACAATTCCGGACAATCTTCAGGAATTTGTAATCAATCCTGCAGAATAATCCCAAATAAAATTCAGGAGAATTATCAAAAATGTTAAACATCATTACAGGCGCAATATCACTTGGTTTATTATGGTCAGTTACAGCATTGGGTGTATACATTACATTTCGTATGCTGGACTATGCAGATATGACTGTTGACGGCAGTATAGTTACTGGTGCGGCCATAGTGGCGGTGCTGCTGACAAAAGGGGCAAATCCTTTTACAGCTACATTTATCGCCTGTATTGGCGGCATGGCAGCCGGCGTGGTAACAGGTATACTGCACACCAAACTGAAAATTCCTGCTATCCTTTCAGGTATTCTTACACAGATAGGTCTTTACTCCGTAAATATCAAAATTATGGGCAAAGCCAACATAAATCTTCTGAAAGTTGACACACTGTTCGATATTATTCCCGGCGGAAAAAATACTGTCCTTATAGGTGGCGGTATTGCAGCAATGGCTTTAGTTCTTTTGCTCAATAGCTTTCTTGCCACTTCACTGGGAAGCGCACTGCGTGCCACAGGCAACAACGAAAAAATGGCAAATGCAATGGGTATAAATACAGATACAATGAAAATACTGGGTCTTGCACTGGGCAACGGTCTGGTGGCTTTCTCAGGTGCCCTTATTGCCCAGAGTCAACAGTATGCCGATATGGGTATGGGCCAGGGGTCTATTGTTATAGGTCTTGCCAGTGTGATAATCGGGGAAGTGCTGTATCACCGCACCAGTATCATTGGCAAACTTACAGCGGTTGTTGTAGGTGCTGTTTCATACAGAATCATCATTGCACTGGTTATTGATATGGGTATGGACCCTCTGGACCTTAAACTTTTCACAGCGATTACAGTTGTGATAGCCCTTTCAATGCCAAGAATCAAAGGCTATGCAATGGCGAAAATCAAATCCTTCAGAAAACATCATATTAAAGCAACTATAAAAATCAGAGAAAAAGAAGGTACAGCAATATGACACCGGCACTTATTGTAAGAGATGTGGAAAAAACTTTTAACCCGGGCACTATTACAGAAAACTATGTTCTGAAAGGTATAAATCTTGTGCTGGAAGAAGGGGACTATGTCACAGTTATCGGTGGCAACGGTGCAGGCAAATCCACATTGCTCAATTCCATTGCCGGGGTGTTTCCAGTGGACGAAGGGCATATATTCATAGGTGACAAAGAGGTTACACATCTGCCTGAACACAAACGTGCAGTTCATCTCGGCCGCGTATTTCAGGACCCTATGGTAGGTACTGCCGCTGATATGACCATAGCAGAAAATTTGTCCATTGCAATGCACCGCGGAGAAAAACGTGGTCTTGGAAAAGCTATTTCCGAAAAAGAAAAAGCCTTTTTCAAAGAAAAACTGGCACAGCTGGATTTAGGTCTGGAAAACCGTCTGAACGATGTTATAGGTCTGCTGTCAGGTGGTCAGCGTCAGGCGATTACACTGCTTATGGCAACTATCAAAAAGCCTGACCTGTTGCTGTTGGACGAACATACAGCTGCACTTGACCCTAAAACTGCAGAAAAAGTGCTGCAGCTGACAGACAATATTGTCAATGAGAATAAAATCACAACCATTATGATTACCCACAATATGCGCGATGCCATCAATCACGGCAATCGTCTGATTATGATGAATGACGGCAGAGTGGTGTTTGATGTAAAAGGAGAAGAAAAGAGAAATCTTACTGTGGAAACACTGCTGGAAAAATTTACACAGTCCTTTGCAGAATCCGCATTGTCAGACAGATTGATCCTTGGATAAAATATACTTCACAAAGCAGAAAGGCCGGTATTTTCACCGGTTTTTTTGCTGTAAATTTTTTTTGAAAAAAGTGTTGACAAATCAAATTTTGGTGGTATAATATCACTTGTAGCTCGAAGATACGGAGAGGTGTCCGAGTGGTTTAAGGAGCTAGTCTTGAAAACTAGTGATTCGCAAGAACCGTGGGTTCGAATCCCACCCTCTCCGCCATATCTTTTCAGCACTGCGGTTTCTGACCGCATTTTTTCATAATAATACCAAACTTCGTCTGGAGATTTACTCAAGTTGGCCGAAGAGGCGCCCCTGCTAAGGGCGTAGGGCGGGTAACCGTCGCGAGGGTTCAAATCCCTCAATCTCCGCCAAGAAAATACCCACCGTATCAGCGGTGGGTATTTTCTTTATCGTAAAAATAAGAGGGATTTGAACCCGAATAAGCTTCTCCGATGAGAAAAGATATACGGAGCGTTGCGGCAAAGCTAATGATTTTATTATAATTGCTGAGAAAGTTGCAAGTGTATACTATCCCCGCAACTTGTTTGCACATTGTTTCGCAACTATATTTTTCTTGACATTTTCATATTTGTGATATAATTATAATGTATATATTAAAGGTTGTGGAAATTTGTTTTTAAATGAAAAACAGAGTTCCACATCTTAAGGTTTGTAATTTGAGAACAGGAAGGGGTTCTATATGGATATTAAAACACTGGAAAGATTGCAGAAACTTAACCAGCTTAACCTTACTGAAGAAGAAACTGACACACTTCTCGGCTTTTTTGAAACAGCTGAAAAAGATGCAGAAATTCTTTCCACAGTAAACACAGAAAATGTTGAAAGAATGGTATATGTAATGCCAATGACAAACATTATCCGCGAAGATATTGCAAAAAAATTATTTACACGTGACCAGCTGCAGGAGCAGGCACCGGAAGCTATGGACGGCTACTGGCAGGTACCACGTACAGTAGACTAAGGAAAGGAGATATAACTATGAAAATGTATATTGCACAGACTGAAAAATCAGCAAAAAAC
The DNA here is from genome assembly GCA_017436575.1 of Oscillospiraceae bacterium. Taxonomy (GTDB): domain Bacteria; phylum Bacillota; class Clostridia; order Oscillospirales; family Ruminococcaceae; genus RGIG3102. The sequence continues at coordinate 12,662 of JAFSCU010000027.1, read as the reverse complement.
ATTGTTGTTGATGATATGATTCTCACAACAGATATGCCTACATCAGCAGGTTCAAAAATGCTGGACGGTTATATCAGCCTTTTCCAGGCAGAAGCAGCTACAAAACTGACAGATGCAGGCTATAAAGTATATGCAAAAGCAAACACAGGCGAATTCAACCTGGACCTTATGGGCGAAACATCATACTATGGTGCTGTTGAAACAGACGGTGTGCTGACAACAGCTGCAGCCAAAGCAATTAAAGACGGCGAAGCAATGGCAGCCGTTACTCTGGAAGTAAACGGTTCATCAGCCCGTGGTGCTGCACTGGCAGGTCTTACTTATGTAAAACCAACATACGGCACAGTGTCCCGTTTCGGCACAATCCCTGCAGTTTGCTCCGGCGAAACAGTATGCGTTACAGCTGCTGATGCTGCAACAGCAAAAGAAGTGCTGTGGGCAGTAAAAGGCCACGATGACAAAGATGGCACATCACTGCCACAGGAAAAATGTGTTTTTGATGAAGTAAAAGAAATCAAAAAAGTTGCAGTTGCAAAATCACTTATGACAGGTGATGTTACAAAAGTTGAAGAAATGAAAGCAAAACTTTCTGCACAGGGTGTGGAAGTGGTTGAAATCAGCGCAGAAGAACTGCTGCTGGCAAAATCAGCATGGAATATCCTGATGTCTGCTGAAGTTTGCAACAACGTTTCAAAATATGACGGCGTAAAATACGGCTACCGCACACCAAACTACACAGACCTGGACAGCCTGTACACAAACAGCCGTACAGAAGCATTCGGCTATCTGACAAAATCAGTTATTCTGTTTGGTTCCGAAACACTTTCAGAAGCAAACTACTACAAAGTTTATGACAAGGCACAGAGAATCCGCCGTGTTATCAGCGAAGCAATTGCAAAAGTATTTGGCGAATTTGATGCTATTCTTGCTCCTGTTTCTTCAAAATCTGCATATACAGCATCAGAAGCAGTTGCAAATCCATATATGGCTTATGAAGAAAGCCTTTACATCGCACCTGCAATGATTACAGGTCTGCCTGTAGTTGTTACAGACGGCGTACAGCTTATTGGTCCTGCATTCAGCGAAAGCAGTCTGCTGGCTCTGGCTGAAAAAATTTAAGGGGAGGTACGGACAATGAAATACGAAACAGTCATCGGTCTTGAAGTTCATGTTGAACTTGCCACAAAATCAAAAATTTTCTGTTCCTGTTCTGCTGAATTCGGCGGCGAACAGAACGACCACGTTTGCCCAGCCTGTGCAGGTATGCCTGGCATGCTGCCAATCGTAAACAAAAAAGTTGTTGACCTGGGTATGACAGCAGGTATGATGCTGAACTGCGACATCAACCGCGTTACTACCTTTGACAAAAAAAGCTACTACTATCCAGACCTTCCAAATGCTTACCAGACAACACAGTGGTTTTCACCTATCTGTGTAAACGGCCGTGTGGATATCGAAACATCAAACGGCCCTAAATCCATCAGAATCAAACAGATTCACATGGAAGAAGACGCAGGCAAACTGGTACATGACGACTGGTCAGACACAACTCTGGTTGACTTTAACAGAACATCTGTTCCTCTTATCGAAATCGTTTCACAGCCTGATATTTCTTCTGCAGAAGAAGCTATCGCCTATCTGGAAAGACTGCGTGACCTGCTGCGTTTTGCCAAAGTTTCTGACTGCCGTTGGGAACAGGGTTCTATGCGCTGCGACGTTAACCTGTCTATCCGCCCTGAAGGCAGTGATGTGCTGGGTGTAAGAACTGAAATGAAAAATATGAACTCACTTTCAGCTATTACAAGAGCAATCAAATACGAAGTTGCCCGCCACACACGCGCACTGGAAACAGGCAGCGAAGAACTGGTACAGGAAACACGCCGCTGGGACGACAACGAAGGCAAAAGCTATGCAATGAGAAACAAGGAAACAGCAGGCGATTACCGCTATTTCCCAGACCCTAACGTTATGCCTGTAGTTATCGACGATGAATGGTTCGACAGAATTGAAAAATCCCTGCCTGAACTGCCTGAAGTTAAACGTGCAAAATACATTGATGAACTGGGTCTGTCTGAATACGATGCAGATATCCTGGCTGACAGCCGCGCCCTGTGCGATGTATTTGACGCAGCTTATGCTGTATGCGGCAATGCAAAAGAAACTGCAAACTGGATTATCACAGAATGTATGCAGGTTCTCAACAAAAAGAAAATGACAGCCGATATGCTGGCAATCAACGGCACATCCCTGGGTCAGCTGATTAAACTGGTTATGGAAGACAAGGTAAGCCGTCCAAATGCAAAACGTATTCTGGCCAGCCTCTTTGACAAAGATATCGCTGATGTTGAAGAATTTGCAAAACAGTCCGGCTTTATCGTTTCAAATGATACTTCATTTATCGAAAATATCGTAAAAGAAGTTATTGCAGGTGACCCTAAATCTGTTGCAGACTTTAAAGGCGGCAAAGAAAAAGCCCTTATGGCTCTGTTCGGCAAATGTATGAAACAGCTGAAAGGCAACGCAAACCCACAGGTTCTGCGAGAAATCCTGATTGCTGAAATCAATAAAATTTAATTAAATCTTTACAGATGATTTCTGTAAAAATACAGCCCCACTTCTTGTAAAAGAGGTGGGGTTTTTGTATAATATGCCTATATTTGTTCTGCTAAAACAGTGCAAGGCTACAATGTTGAAAATTCTTTGTAACCTTTTGCCACTTTCAAACGGACTATATAATGAAAGGGAAAATAAAAAACTGCATGCTTTTATTTTATTTATCTGCTTTCGATGACGATAAGGAAAAAAGCCGATTCAGGCAATTTTATAACAAATACAGCGGTCTTATGTATTATGTGGCCACACAGCTGACCGATGTACATTCAGAAGCAGAAGACATTGTCCACGAAACATTTCTGCGCCTGATTTCTAATTTTGACCTTATCCGAACCGAAAATGAAAAAGAAACAACATCCCTGGTTTACACTGTTACAAGGTATTGTGGCATTGACTGGCTGCGCAAAAATAAAAGGGAACTGCTGATTGACGACCTGCCATCAGAAGAATTTGCCGATGAAACCGCGCCGGACATTATGGTCGATACTGTGTACATAAACGACATAATGGCAATCATTGCTGATATGGACCCAATGTATGCCATACCTTTACAGCTGAAAACCGAAGGATACACAATCAGTGAAATAGCATCTTTTCTGGGCATTACAGCCGAAAATGTAAAGGTGCGTATTCACCGTGCAAGAAAAATTCTGAAAGATAGACTGGAGGCGAAATTATGAGCGAAAAAGTAACTTTTGATACCGCCATTTCCACTGCATTCCGGCAGCTGCAGCAGCAAACTCTTTCTGCCATTCCTGATTTGTCACTGCTTTCCGTCGCTTTTTCACCATCGCCAACTCTTGTGAAAAAAACAGATGCCATAATATATACGGCGGAAAGAAAACAAAAGCGAACCATATTGCTGAAATATATTGCCAGAACAGCCGCCGCCATTATTATTGTATTTACACTGCTGTCTGCCCACCCCACAGTTGCCACTGCTATGAAAAAAATCTTCTCCCAGACAGTTGTCCAGTGGTTTGACAAATATATTTCCATCGAAACCCAGGCCGACACTTACCCACAGCAGATTACAGATTTTACAGTGGGATATATGACTGATGGCTTTGTACTGATGGAAGAATCACAGTATGGTGCTGGTATATATAAATTGTATGAACATATTTTTGAAAAAAAATATGTTTCGATTATTATTAAACCAGATGATAATGATAATATAACAGGCATTGATAATGAATATTCGACTATCACAGAAATAATGATAAATGGAAATAAAGGAACATTAGTTTGTCGAACAGATGGCTATAATCTTTTATTGATAAGTTGTAATGGTGCACAATATTGTATAGATGGTTATGTGCAATGTAATGAAATCATAAAAATATTTGAAAAAATTAAAATTTTTTTGTAACCTTATGCCACTTTCAAACGAACTATATAATGAAAGGGAAAATTTGCCCACTTGTGCGATTTGAAAGGAGAAATAAAAAATGAAATTTTCAAAAAAACTATTGTCCCTGTTACTTGCCACAGTTTTGCTGATAGGCACTGTAATGCCTGTATTTGCCGCCAGTGTTCAGCCAAGATGGACTAATATGACCAAGTTTGATATTTATATTAATAAAGCTGGTGGTACATATTCAGTAAATGTTTCAGGAGTAAGCAAAACTACAAAAATAGAAGTAACAGCTAATCTGTATGAAAGCAGGACTGCAGGCTATACCAAAGTTGACGGTTTTACAGCCAGCAGAAACAGCGCTTCACTTACAGCCAGTGACAGCTATTCTTTTAACACATCCAAATTATACAAAGTTGTTGCCACAGCCAAAGTTACTGCCAATGGCATAACCGAAACTGTAACTCTGGAAAAAACAGCTTAACATAGCCATAACGGCAGAAAGACCAGGTGATACCAATGGGTTATTCAGTGATTATCAGCAATTAAACACTTTTTTTAAATCACAAGAGGTCTATTATGAAAAAGACTTTAAAGAAATTAACAGCTATGCTTTTAACAGCATTGTTTATGGTTACACTTTTGCCTACAAATGCTTTTGCCGCTAAACCATCTGAACCTGAAATAGAACCACAGGACAGTGGATATTTTATCTATCAGTATTATGATAGTATTGAAATGGTACCAGGAACATGGGATGATTCTGAATGGTCAATCATAAAAGAGGATATAATTGCTGTTTGGTTATCAAATAAAATTAAAGATGCCACTGTTGGTCAGTTGAAATCTAAATTGGCTGCTGAATCAGAAATATTTTCTGGTGAAGTTGGAGAAGAATTTGCAGAATGGGTTATAGAAAGAGCTATAGATTTGGGTTCAAATTCAACGGGTTTTAATTTTTCAGTTTTGTACAGAATAAATTATACTCACGAACCGTTAAAGTATTTAACAGACTATTATATAATAATACAACCATTCGGTGAGTGGAGAACTTTTGAAGTTGCTACATTAATTTAGAGTAGCTCTTATATAATAATAAGGATAAATTATGAAGATATCATCTGAACAACTGTATATTGTCATAGTTATTGCTAGGTCTTTTATTACAAATGTTATATTTATAATTAAAAAGAAAAAATATGAAAAAGATAGTATTTTTACAAGAATACTTAAAGATAAGCATACATTTATTTCTTATGTTATGAATATAGCTATTTGTATGGTGTTCTTGTTCATATATCCAGAAGAATTTATTGCAATCGTAAATATAGCCTTACATTATATGTTTATAGAAGCATTGGTACATCATAGTTTAATGACAAAAACTGTTAAAGCTATGGGTAGAGATGGATATGAAAAAGTAATAATGATTATAGACTATATGTTTACATATGCTTGGTGTATTTCTATCTTCAGGGATTTGATTAATTTGAAAATTGCTGTTATTGACATAGCAATACTTGTAGGTGTTGCGGTTTTGTCATTATTGGGTTTGAAAGAACTAAAAAAAATCGAATCAGATTATTTATCTACAATGTAATAGCAAAAACCAGAGCATTAATTTGCTCTGGTTTTTTGTCCCCCATTTCTCTTTAAAACAGTTTATATAATTGAAAGGGTTTATTGCCTTTAATTTTTCACAATTTCATATTATAATTAAAATAAAAAAGCCGGAGGTGTACGTATGGACAGAAATTTACCTGAAATAGAAAATAAAAAAGGTTTTTCCATAGACAACTATGGTACCTTGCTTATATCACTGGTTCTGTTGGTTTTTATGGGGCGTGTTATGTGGGCGTCAGGTTCAACAGGTAACCGCATTTCTGCCGCAAAAATAGAAAAACGGGGCAAAGCCTATATTGAACAAAATTATCCCAGTCTGTACGAAAGGGTACATACACAAAACTCCGGCACAGCCTATCAGCAACAGGACGGCACCTGGTCGCTGCATTATTTTGAACGCGAAGAACCAAACAATATGTTCAGCCCAACCACCGACCTGTCATTTACTCTTATAATAGATGAAAATCTGAATATTATCAGTGACGGCTATCAGGAATATTATCAGAAGGGCGGTTCAGTTTACAGCAAATATTCAAACCTGTTTTACAGAGATATTTATAAATACCTGGGCGGAACAGACCAGACTGAACTGCTGATAGAAGGAGACTACAAGGACAGGCTGAATAGACACGATTTTGAACGGACAGGTTTTTATAAAGAGGTGTTTGATGAAAATGGAACTTACACCGGCGACTACCTTGACCCGGACAAAGAATATGATGCCAAGGAAATGTATGCAAAATACGGCTATATCCATCTGAAATTCTTTATGGAAAGCGGCGGGTATGAAGATTATACACAGGTTGTAAATTCTGTTCACACTCTGCTGACAGATGCCAGCATGCCTTATAACAAAATGCGTATCTATATGTGGTTCAGAGATTCAGACGTTATTTTCTGCGATGGCAGTTTTGCAATGGCGGATTTTGACAACGGTGTGGAATATGCAATAAAAAATCACACCGACGTGCTGACACAGGCAGAGTACGACACTATGCTGGCCAACGGACAGCAACCGCCTAACATCGAAGTAGGCAGTTTTATGGATGTGATAACAGAAGGGTCCAAACAGATTGCTGCACAGAATAAATAGAATTTAAAGACAGGGTATTGACTTGCCCTGTCTTTTTCTGTAACCCTATGGAAATAATTGTTTATTTGTGCTACTATATTGGTATACTGATAAAAGGATATGGCGGTTACACTTATGCTGGATGTTGAACTTATTTTACACGCTGCAGGCATTACATCAAACTACAAAGGTTACTGGCTGCTGGAAAGCGCTGTGGAAATGGTGCTGGCAGACCCGGGTATAATGGATAATATAGTAGACAGCCTGTATTCAGCACTGGGTAAAAAGTTTGGCATTTCTCCAGTTTCGGTGGAAAGAAACATCCACACGGCAATCACCCGCGCCTGGCAGGTTGCCCCACACCGTGTAAACAGGGCACTGGGGCGCAGTGATGTATGGCGGCCCACCGCATCAGAATTTGTTGACCTTGCAGTAAAACAGATAAACAGTAAGTAAAGACAGGCATTGCCTGTCTTTCTGTTTGCAATGAATTTATACACCTGTTGCATAAAAAATCATTACATACATAATTTTTAATATTTTATACTAAAATTTATGCAAACAATTTGTAAAAATATTAGCAAAACCCCTTGATATTTTTTTAACTTAGGTGTATACTGTAACAGTAATATCAGAGAGGAGATATACTTAATATGAAAGAATTTAAATTTGACCATTATTATGTATATGAAGAACTGACAGAACTTCTGAATGAACTGTCAAATGAATTTCCCAGCCTTATCAAAGTGAATTCTATCTGCACTACTCTGGAAAACAGAGAAGTATGGGCCTGCGAAATCACAAACTATGCCACAGGCGATGTTCTGGACAAACCTGCATATTATGTAGACGGTAACCACCACGCAGGCGAAGTTACAGGCTCTATGGCAGCTATTCACCTTATTTACACACTGGTTACCAAATATGGCACAGATGAAAAAATCACATCACTGCTGGACAACAACGCTGTTTATGTAATTCCAAGAATTACTCCTGACGGCGCACAGACATACCTTACTTCTTTTGAAAAACTGCGCAGTGTAAACAGACCATACCCATTTGAAAAGAAAGCTCCTGGTCTGCATCCAACTGACGTGGACGGCGATGGTGTTATCCGTATGATGCGTATTGAAAGCCCTAACGGCGTTTGGAAACCATCACCAAAAGATGCCCGTATTATGATTAAACGTATGCCATCTGACTTTGGCGGCAAATACTACAATGTTTACCCAGAAGGTCTTATTGAAGGCTTTGACGGTGTGAATATTCAGGAAGCAGAAGGCAAATGGGGCCTGGATTTCAACAGAAACTATCCACTGGGCTGGTTCCCTGAAAACAGACAGCCGGGTGCAGGCAAATACCCACTTTCCAACCCTGAAAACAAAGCAGTTGCAGATTTTGTTATTGCACATCCAAACATCTGCAGTGCTGTTACATATCATACATCAGGCGGTTGCTATATCTATCCACCTGGAACAATGCCTGAAAAGAACGCTGATCAGCGCGATATGAGAATGTTTAAAGAAATCGGCGAAATGGCAACAGAAGAAACAGGCTATGGCTGTTTCAATATCTTTGATGCTTTCCTTACTGATACTGTAAACTACTCCTCCGGTGCATTTGATGACTGGATGTATTCCACACAGGGCGTGCCTACATATACAGCAGAACTGTGGGACCTGGAAATCAGAGCAGGCGTGCCAAATGTTTACCCACGCACTACTCCAAAAACAGACAGACAGAACGAAGAAGATATGCATCTGGTTTACAAATGGATTGATGAAAATGTGCCAATGCTGGCTTCCGGCAAACCTATCAAAGACTGGACAGAATTTGACCACCCACAGCTGGGCAAGGTTGAAATCGGCGGTATGGACTTTAAATACACATGGCAGAACTGTCCTCCGGGCTATCTGGAACAGGAAGTTGAAAAGAACACAGCATTCTGTCTGCGTATGGCTCAGACCTGTCCAAGACTTGTTATAGATGAATTTAAATCAGAAAAAATTGGCGAAGGTGTTTACAAACTGACAGCCAAAGTTTCCAATATTGGCTATCTGCCTACATTTGTTACAAATGAAGCAAAACGCCTTAAAGTTGACAAACCTCTGTCTATCGAACTGATGGGCAATATTGATATGGTAATGGGCGAAAAACAGGGCAGTCTTGGTCACCTGGAAGGCTTCTCAGGTGTTAATTCCGGTTATTACTGGGATAATATCGGCACAAAAGCCCACGACCCATTTACAAAAGTTGTGACATGGGTTGTTAAAGGTAATGAAGGCGACGAAATTGTAGTTGCTGTAAAAGGCCCTAAGGCCGGCAATGCAAAAGCAACACTTATTCTTTAATTCAGTTGTCTCTCTGAATCCCCCAATAGAAAAAACGGCTGTGGATTTCCACAGCCGTTTTTCTGTTTAACTATTAAAAAACAACTTCTTTTGTGATAATTGTACCGCTTTCAGGTACAAAGCCTCTGGCTTTCAGTGCTGCTTCCAATGCAGGATTGTCCAGTGCAAATGTACAGGAAACTTTCTTGATACCCTGTGCCTTTGCATAGTTGATGGCAAAATCAATACATTTATCCATATCGCCACCCATCATTGCAATATGTAATGCCACATTGTGCTGGAATCTGCCACCACAAACGATAAAGCTGCCGCTTTCCTTGTCTTCAAACACCTTGCCTTCGATGGCAAACTGTTTTGCGTTGGCTTCATTGATATGGTGGAATGTGCGGTTGAAAGTGAAATAGTTATTATATTCATCTTTCTTTGGCATAATCAGTTCCACTGCTCTCTGCCAGTTTACATGTTCAAAGCCGTGTGGGTTGCCGCCTTCCAGATTTGTCAGGTGCCAGCCTTTATGGTGCATTACTGTGCGCAAACCAAACACTTCTGCCAGGCCACTGCTGGCTGCATTTGTCAGCCCTGTAAACATACCTACAGATGGGCAGTTGTATTTTTTTGCCAGTTCCATATACATTTCATATATTTTTCTGCCTGCACCCTGGCGGTGATATGATGGGATAACACGCAGTGTTTCCAGCCAGCCTGTGCCGTCTGGCAAAACAGTAAATCTGCCTATACCTATCATTTTGTCGCCGTCATAAACGCATACCAGACCACCGTCCAGGCTGTTGAAATAATGCCAGGCGTCCTGCAGGTACACATAATCGCCCATGGTTTCTCTTTCAACTGCGTCACAGGCTTTCAGATCGTCATAAGTTGCCAGTTTTGCGGTAAATGCCATAATAATTTCCTCCGGTTTATTTTTGTTTCTTTTGTTTTCATTATACGGCATACATTTATAAAATTCAATTGCAAACACATATATATAATGATAAAATATATTATATATTTTTTTACAGGTGACTGATATGAATAAATTTTCCAAAAGCTATTTTATAACCCTGGAAGGCAATGACCTGGATGTAAAAAATGTCCAGAAACTGAAAACAGGGGATAAACTTAAACTGGGCAGGGTGGAGGATGGCGAAGATACTTTTGAAATCACAGTTTCCACACAGGCAGACAAAATGATTGACCTGCTGGCATACTGCGACAGCGTTGGTGTTGCGCCTTTTATGGACGAAGGCAGTGTTGCTGTTGAATCCGTTACAGTGGATACAGTGGATGTAAAACCGGGTAAAAGCCGTGCAAAAGACAAAACCACACTTCATTTTACTGTGGATTATTCCTATGATGAAGAAATGCTTACTCCTTATACACAAGGGGCGATTGCAGCATTTGTTCCAAAGGACAATATTGTTCTTTCTATGGGCATTTTTCATGTTGCTTGCAGCGGTGAAGATATGATTATGCGTCAGCCATATCTGAATATGTATGATATGCAGGTAAAGTTGACAGAGGATATGCAGGACATTCTGCCTGATATCGACCTTTCCAAAGGCGGCGAATTTTACGCAATGGTACTGTTTGACGAAAAATTCACTAAATGCAGAGTCAGTGCAAAAATCACCCAGGGGGAAGATGAATACGAATTGGAACTGTCTGAATACGAAAAACAGTCCGCCCTTACTCTGGTAAATCATCTGCGTATTTTTGGCGGTGAAACACCGATTGACTGTGTGATTGAATAAAACTCGGGAGAAGCAGGAAAAGATTATGACTAAAAAATTGTTTTATGACAACAGCTATATGCAGGAATTTGACGCCGAAGTTATTTCCTGTGAAAATGATAAAAAAGGATGGGCACTGGTATTGGACCAGACAGCCTTTTACCCAGAAGGTGGTGGCCAGCCCGCAGACCACGGTGTGATTACATTTGGTGAAACCACAGTAAATGTTATGGATACCCGTGAAAAAGGCGGTGTTATTATACATTATACAGACAGTGAAATCCCTGCCGGTACTGCTGTTCACGGCAGAATAGACTGGGACAGACGCTTTGACTTTATGCAGCAGCACACAGGTGAGCATATGTTTTCCGGTGTTGTAAACAGTATGTTCGGCTATAACAATGTGGGTTTTCATTTAAGTGAAAAAGACAATGTGGTTGACTTTGACGGACCGCTGACAAAAGAAGATATAAAAGCCATTATGGATCGCTGCAACGAAATTGTATGGGCAAACCAGACAGTGGAAACAGGCTTTCCTGAAAATGTAAAGGAACTGGAATACCGCAGCAAAAAGGAACTGCAGGGCGAAATCAGAATCGTACGCACAGGCAGTGCAGATATATGCGCCTGCTGTGGTACACACACTGCCACTACTTCACAGGCGGGACCTATAGTTGCGCTTAATTCACAGGCGTACAAAGGTGGCACACGAATCAGTATTCTCTGCGGTAAACGTGCTGTGGAATATCTGAAAAACAGAAATGATGACTGTTATGACATTTCCCATCAGCTGTCAGTACCGGTGGAAGATATTACATCAGCAGTTACTGCACGCCTTGACGAAATCGGTCAGTTGAAATATGCCCTTGCCAATGCAAAGCGCCAGCTTATGGCTGTATGGGCTGAAAAAGCCGAAACTGACGGTGAACTGTGTGTAATGGTAAAAGAAGACCTGACCAGCACAGAAATACAGTCTTTTGCTGCATTGCTGTCAGAAAAAGCAAAAACAGCAGTTGTACTTTCGCCACAGGGTGAAAATGGTGGTAAAATATGTATTATTTCCACAGTTTATGACACCAATAAACTTGGCCGCCATATCAGTGCCGCACTGGGTGGCAAAGGTGGAGGTAGACCTGGCACATACCAGGGCAACGTGGACAAAACTGCCGACGAAAATGCACTGAAAGAGCTTATCGTAAGTTTTGAATAAAAACAGAATCTTTCTGTTTCTTTATATGATAGTGTGTAATCAGATTAGTGTATAAATTTGAATTTGTCTAACAGATTAGAACTTTGAATTATCGTAAAAAACAGTGTAGATATTTTAAAATATCTACACATTTTTTATCTTATACGTTTCCCTTAGTTCCAATTATTACACTGTTTTTAAACTATGAATTAATGATAAATCTACTATAAATATTAAATAGGCAATCCATAGTTTTTGTTAGAGAAAATCTGAAAAAACAGCGATAAAATTTTTGTAGAACACCACAAAAAATATAACATAATTATGTGTAAAAATATGTTTACAGAAGATTGGCATATATTGTAAAATAGTACCGATACGATAATAGTATAAATACTATACAAATAAACAGGAGAAGCTTATGGCAAGAGTAAGCAGATCAACAACAAGAACAGAAATAATACAGGTGGCCTGCGAATATTTTTTTGAAAAAGGATATTCTGCCACATCCCCAAAGATGATTGCATCAGCGCTGGACATCAGCCCCGGTAATCTGACAGATCACTTTCCAACAAAAGAACATCTAGGGACTGTACTATTCCCAGGAGCTGGACTGGCACCATCCCCACGGCGGCGGCTATGACCAGTTCTGTCCCTGTTCCGGCACCAGCTGGGACAATAACTGGGATTACCCCGACCGGAGTAAAAAGGATTTTTCCATCTGTTT
>JAFSCU010000026.1 GCA_017436575.1 Oscillospiraceae bacterium | reverse complement strand
TGGCCAGGTTATCTGTAAACCAGGTTCAATCAACCCACACACAAAATTTGTTGGTCAGGTTTACGTTCTGAAAAAAGATGAAGGTGGCCGTCATACTCCATTCTTCAACAACTATCGTCCACAGTTCTACTTCAGAACAACAGACGTTACAGGCGTTATCAACCTTCCAGAAGGCACAGAAATGTGCATGCCTGGTGACAACGTTGAAATGACAGTTGAACTTATCACAACAATCGCTATCGAAGAAGGTCTCCGTTTCGCTATCCGTGAAGGCGGCAGAACAGTTGGTTCAGGCGTTGTTATCAAAGTTATCGAATAATTTACATTTCGACAAGTTACAATTTTAAACATTATAGCCCCTTTACATAAGTAAAGGGGCTTTTTGTTTATTAGTTTTGTGCAAAACCAAGAAAATACCGGAAAACCTTGATATTTAGTCGTTTTAGTCGTATAATATAAAAAATATTTATTACATATTTTTTATTAAAAGGCAGATTGATACATTAAATTGTGTAATCTTCTTTTTTTATATTGAAAATATAAAAATAAATATTTATCTAATTATCCGCTAATAAAACCTCTGTAAATAAGCCAAAAGGCGAGAATCCACATAAGCATTCCTATTTACAGAGGCTTTATTGCATTATAAACCAATGAAATATCAAATAAGGAGAAAAGTAAAATGAGTAAAATTTTGAAAGAAGCACTGACTTTTGACGACGTTCTGCTTATTCCACAGCACTCACAGGTTGTGCCAGCAGACGTTTCTACAGTTACAAAACTCAGCGACAAAATCACACTGAATGTTCCACTTATGTCTGCATCTATGGATACTGTTACAGAATCCAGAATGGCTATTGCCCTTGCAAGAGAAGGCGGCATCGGTATCATCCATAAAAATATGTCTATCGAAGCTCAGGCTGCAGAAGTTGATAAAGTAAAAAGAAGCGAACACGGTGTTATTACAGACCCATTTTACCTGAGCCCTGAACATAAAGTATTTGAAGCTGATGCCCTGATGGGTCGTTATCGCATTTCCGGTGTGCCAATCGTTGATGAAAACAAAGTTCTGGTTGGTATCATCACAAACAGAGATATGCGCTTTGAAATGGATATGAATCGTCCAATCAGAGAAGTTATGACAAAAGACAACCTGGTTACAGCTAAACCAGGCATCTCCCTTGATGATGCAGAACTGCTGCTGAAAGAACACAAAGTTGAAAAACTGCCACTGGTTGACGAAAATGGTGTTCTCAAAGGTCTTATTACAATCAAAGATATCGAAAAAAGAGTTATGTATCCAAACTCTGCAAAAGATGAAAAAGGCAGACTGCTGTGCGGTGCTGCAGTAGGTATAACAAACAACATGATGGAAAGAGCAACAGCTCTGGTTAATGCAGGTGTTGACCTTCTGTCTGTTGATACAGCTCACGGTCATAGCCAGGGTGTTCTGAATGCTGTTAAAAAACTTAAAGAAGCATTCCCAGACATCACACTGATGGCAGGTAACATTGCTACACCAGAAGCTTGCGAAGACCTTATCAAAGCTGGCGCAGATATCGTTAAAGTAGGTATCGGCCCTGGTTCCATCTGTACAACACGTGTTGTTGCAGGTATCGGTGTTCCACAGCTGACAGCTGTTATGGACTGTGCTGAAGTTGGCGAAAAATATGGTATTCCTGTAATCGCTGACGGTGGTATCAAATTCTCCGGTGATATCACAAAAGCTATCGCTGCAGGTGCATCTGCAGTTATGATTGGTTCCCTGTTTGCAGGTACAGAAGAAGCACCAGGCGAAACAACAATCTACAAAGGCAGAACATTCAAAACATACCGTGGTATGGGTTCATCAGCTGCTATGTCCAACGGTTCCAACGACCGTTACTTCCAGGACGGCAAAGCTAAATTTGTTCCAGAAGGCGTTGAAGGTATGGTTCCATACCGTGGTCTGCTGAGAGACAATGTTTACCAGCTGGTTGGCGGTCTGAAAGCAGGTATGGGCTATTGTGGCACACCTACAATCAAAGACCTGAACAGAGACGGTGTATTCGTAAGAATCACAGGTGCTGGTCTGAAAGAATCTCACCCACACGATATTATGGTTACAAAAGAAGAATCAAACTACTCACTGGGCGATTCCAACATCTAATAGATACATATTACACCGACTGCATTGCAGTCGGTGTTTTTGTTTACATTGTTTTTGATTTGTGATACAATTAAATCATATTGAAAATTGGATGATAAAATTTTAAAAACAATAATGGAGATATACTATGGCATTACCTGAAAAGAAAGTCAAACAGTTGATAGACCTTATGAATTCAAAATCCACAGCCTCTGTTCCTGGGGCAAAGCCTATTGTTGAAATGTTCAATCTGGCTATGGATGAAAAAGTACTGGATTATCTGCTGAAAGCAGGTGTGGATATACATACTATTCCACAGTTGGAGGAAATCTATCACGAAATGTATGGTGGAGATAGTGAAGAATGGCAGAATTTCTGGGAAAATTCCATCAAAAAATACAGCTTCTTCCATCCATATGATGAAACAGACAGGGAACTATACGAACTTTCACCAATATTTCCTGGTTGGGTTGAATTTACAGTGGCAGGTCCTCTTACAGAAGAAAGGGCAGCTATTCTCAACAAATTTATGGAATTTTGGGCATTGCTGAAAAAGGTTAATTACGGTCCTATCCGTTATCTGACTAATCTTAAAGGCGAAAAGAAGATCGAACGCGGTGATGCCCCACGAATCGGCAATGTTATAAACAAGGGCAGGGAAGTTGTGCTGAATCAGCCATTGGAAACTCAGCAGCAGGTTTATATTTCCACAGATGTTCATCAGATACTTAAAAAGTACGAAAACGAAATAGCTGTGGGCAACTGTTTCTGCCGCCAGTATAAGAATATCAGCAGTGGAGAAAAATGCGACTTTGGTTTGCCGATAGAAGGCTGTATAGTTGTGGGTTCCATTGCTACTCAGCTGGAAGAAAACGGTATTGCACGTAATCTGACATTGGCCGAAGCTCAGGATATGGTGGATGATTTCCGGGTAAAAGGCTGTGTACATACTACATTCCATCACAACAACGATGCCAATAAGGATGAAATGGTTATCTGTAACTGCTGTACAGACTGCTGCCTGCTGTATGAAGGTTATCGCAACGGCGGTTTAAGCAAAATCTTCACACGTTCCTATTACAGCCCAAAAGTTATAGATATCAGCCGCTGTGTAGGCTGTGACCTCTGTGGCAAATTCTGTCCTACAGAAGCGACTTTCTACGACAAAGAAAAGAAAGAACTGGTATTTAAGTACGAAAACTGTATCGGTTGTGGCCAGTGTGTTAACAAATGTAAATTTGATGTGCGTGAAATGGTGGCTGATCAGCGTGATGTATTTGTAAAAACAAAGAAAAGACCAAAGGGGAACTGATTATGCACGAAGGCTCTGTATGCCGTGAAATAGTGGATATTGTCACAGAAGCGGCTGCTTTGAATGAAATATCAAAAGTTTATGAAATAGTGGTTTTGGTGGGCGAATACTCCTGCGTAAATGAAAGCCAGTTGAATTTTTATTTTGATATTATGAAAAGAGACACCTGTATGGAGCAGGCGTATATACGTCTGGAAAAGGATTATTCCATTACCGGTACCACACAGATGTATGTAAAAACATTCCGAGGAGAATAGAGATATATGAAAACAATTACAGTGAACAGAAATGTACTCAGCAAAAATGATGAAATTGCAGAAAAAATCAGAGGAGAACTGGCTGCAAAAGGCATCAGAATGATTAACTTTTTAGGTACACCGGGCAGTGGTAAAACAACTGTTCTTGAAAATGTACTGGCAAACCCTGAACTTGACAAAAGCAGAATAGCGGTTATTGAAGGTGACCTGTTTACTGACCTTGATGCCCAGAGAATGGCTGAAATAGGTATCAGAACTATTCAGCTAAATACAGAGGGAGCCTGTCATCTGGAAGCAGATATGGTGGAGAAGGGTCTTGCTGAACTGGATTTGGATGGTATTGATACCATTATTGTAGACAACATCGGCAATCTGGTGTGTACAGCAGCATTCCAGATTGGTGCCCATATGCGTGTGTGCGTTGCCAGCACAACAGAAGGCAATGACAAACCTCTGAAATATCCAAATATGTTTGCCACAGCTGATGTTGTGCTGTTGAACAAAATGGACCTGGCGCCATATACAAACTTTGATGTGGACAGATTTGTTTCTGATGTAAAAAAACTTAATCCGAATGTGGAAATCCATCTTTGCACAGCTTATAAAAACGAAGGACTGGAACCGGTGGTA
Organism: Oscillospiraceae bacterium; assembly: GCA_017436575.1. GTDB lineage: Bacteria > Bacillota > Clostridia > Oscillospirales > Ruminococcaceae > RGIG3102. The sequence continues at coordinate 1,643 of JAFSCU010000026.1, read as the reverse complement.
AAACTTTTTGCAAACAAGTAAAGTTTGGTTGAAACAGTTTGTAAATCAAACTTTACATAGTAAAGCTTTGGCAGTAAATAACAAAAAATTTACAAAAAATTATATCTTTCCTACAATTTTTTATTGCGTTTATCGAAAAAAGATTATATAATATAATATCATAAATAAATTCTTATTAGGGATATTCCCTGTATATGAACGGAGGAAAATATATGCAGAACAATGTACGTCCTGAATCAATGGCCCGTATCAACACAAAAGAACTGGCTGATGCATTCATTGAACAGCAGGTTAAAGAAATCAGAGAACAGGTTGGCGACAAAAAGGTTATTCTTGCCCTTTCCGGCGGTGTAGACTCATCTGTTGTTGCTGCTCTGCTTATCAAAGCTATCGGCAAACAGCTGGTTTGTGTTCATGTTAACCACGGCCTTCTCCGTAAAGGTGAACCAGAACAGGTTGTAAAAGTATTCCGTGACGAAATGGACGCAAATCTGGTTTATGTAGATGCTGTTGACCGTTTCCTGGATAAACTGGCAGGTGTTGCAGCACCTGAAGAAAAACGTAAAATTATCGGTGCAGAATTTATCCGTGTATTCGAAGAAGAAGCACGCAAACTGGAAGGCGTTGAATTCCTGGCACAGGGCACTATCTACCCAGACATCCTGGAATCAGACGGCGTAAAAGCTCACCACAATGTTGGAGGTCTGCCAGAAGATATGAAATTCGGCCTTGTTGAACCTGTAAGACTGCTCTTCAAAGACGAAGTAAGAGTTGTTGGTGAAGCACTTGGTCTGCCACACGGTATGGTTTACCGTCAGCCATTCCCAGGCCCAGGTCTTGGTGTTCGTTGCCTTGGTGCAATCACACGTGACCGTCTGGAAGCTGTAAGAGAATCAGATGCTATCCTCCGCGAAGAATTTGCTAAAAACGGTCTGGAAGGCAAAGTATGGCAGTACTTTACAGCTATCCCTGATTTCAAATCAGTTGGTGTAAAAGACGACAAACGCACAGATGCATGGACAGTTATCATCCGTGCCGTTAATACTGTTGATGCCATGACAGCAACAATCGAAGAAGTACCTTATACACTTCTCCACCATCTGGTAAACAGAATTACAACTGAAGTTGAAGGCGTAAACCGCGTTGTATTCGACCTTACTCCAAAGCCATCCGGCACAATCGAGTGGGAGTGAGGCAAAGTGGTTGTTGAGTAGTCCAAAAAACCTTGATATTACAAGGGTTTTCGGCTCTCGCAATTTGAAAAAATCAACGAAAAACGCTCGTTGATACCAAATTGATACCGCTACCCTCCAGACATAGAATAATGTCAAAGTCTCTCAAAGCTCGCAAATTCGTTTTTCTCAGAACGAATTTGCGGGCTTTTTTTACTGTAATTCTCTGTATTCTCTCAAACGCCATAAGACGAGGGGCAAAACAAAAAAATTCAAAAAATTTTTTGATACCGGTTGAATTTTACCCCTCTGAAATTCCGAATCTGTGAAAGGACTTGAAACCTTATCACCGAATAGGAGGTTCAGAATATGGCTGAATGTTTGTTTATTAAAGCTGATGAAGTTGTAAAGATGTTGGGAGTATCCCAATCCGAAGCATATAGAATCATTAAGAAGTTGAATGAGGAAATG
>JAFSCU010000004.1 GCA_017436575.1 Oscillospiraceae bacterium | reverse complement strand
TCAACTGTTGCATGTCTTGCCTGAGAAGCATTTCTGATTCTGGTCAGCAGGTCTGCAATTGGATCAGTGATATTCATAATTGCCTCCTATATTAATTAAGTTAATTACCAGCTTGCTTTTCTTACGCCAGGAATTTCGCCTTTGTAAGCGAGTTCTCTGAAGCAGATACGGCAGATGCCGTATTTTCTCAGATAAGCATGTGGTCTGCCACAGATTTTGCATCTGTTGTACTGTCTTGTTGAATATTTAGGTTCGCGCTGCTGCTTAACCTTCATTGATGTTTTTGCCATTGTTTACTTCCCCCTCTTAGTTTGCGAATGGAGCACCCAGTGCTTTGAGCAGGGCTTTTGCTTCTTCGTCTGTCTGAGCTGTTGTAACGAATGAGATATCCATACCACGCAGAGCGTCGATTTTATCATATTCGATTTCAGGGAAGATCAGCTGTTCTTTGATACCGAAAGAGTAGTTGCCTCTGCCGTCGAAAGAGTTGCCATTGATACCATGGAAGTCTCTTACACGTGGGAGTGCTACGTTGAACAGTCTGTCAACGAATTCGTACATTCTTTCGCCACGAAGTGTAACTTTAACACCGATTGGCATACCTTCACGGAGTTTAAAGTTAGCAACTGATTTTTTTGCTTTACATACGATTGGCTGCTGACCTGTGATTTTTTTCAGGTCACCTACAACTGCATCGATAACTTTGGAGTTATCTTTTGCTTCTGAACAACCAACGTTGATAACTACTTTATCCAGTTTTGGAATCTGCATTACACTTTTGTAGTTGAACTGCTTCATAAGAGCAGGAGCAACTTCGTTTACATATAATTCTTTTACGTTAGACATTTAAAAGTTCCTCCTTTTCTCTTATAATTCAGCACCACAGTGCTTGCAAATACGAACTTTTTTATCGCCTTCAATTTTGTGGCCTACTCTTGTAGCTTTGCCACATTTTGGACATACTGGCATAACTTTGCTTGCGTAGATTGCACCTTCTGCATCTACGATGCCGCCTGTTTCGCCCTGACGTCTTGGTTTAACATGTTTTTTAACCATGTTCAGACCTTCAACGATAACTTTACCTTCTTTTGGGCTCACAGCCAGAACTTTGCCAGTTTCACCACGGTCTTTACCGCTAATGATTTTAACGGTATCACCTGTTTTTACATGAACTTTACTCATTATAAATCTCCTTACAGTGATTCTGGTGCAAGGCTCAGGATTTTCAGGTAACCTTTGTCGCGAAGTTCACGAGCAACAGGTCCAAAAATACGTGTGCCTCTTGGGTTTTTATCATCTCTAATAATAACTGCTGCATTTTCGTCAAATCTGATGTATGAACCATCTTCACGACGAAGACCGCTCTTAGAACGAACGATAACAGCTTTAACTACGTCACCTTTTTTAACAACGCCGCCTGGTGTTGTTTTCTTTACGGATGCTACAACAACGTCGCCGATATTTGCATATCTTCTGCGAGTGCCGCCCAGTACACGGATGCACATGAGTTCTTTAGCACCTGTATTGTCAGCAACCTTCAAATAGGTCTGCATCTGTACCATGTGTACAAGTCCTCCTTTTCAAAATTAGCTTATTTAGCTTTTTCTACTATCTTAACAAGTCTCCAGTTTTTGTCTTTAGAAAGTGGACGTGTTTCCATGATTTCTACACGGTCACCGATGCCACATTCATTGTTTTCATCGTGAGCTTTGAACTTGATTGTTCTTTTTACGATTTTTTTGTATAAAGGGTGTTTAACTCTGTCTTCGATAGCAACAACGATTGTTTTGTCCATTTTGTCGGATACAACTGTACCAACTCTTGTTTTTCTAAGATTTCTTTCCATTGTCTTTACCTCCCTTTATTATTTTGCGATTTCGCTGAGAACTGTGTTCACTTTTGCGATATCTTTTTTAACTGCCTGGATTCTCATAGGGTTTTCCAACTGATTGATAGCATGCTGAAAACGAAGATTGAACAGTTCTGCTTTAAGTTCTTTAAGTTTAGCTGTCAGCTGTTCTGCTGACATGTTACGAAGTTCACTTGCTTTCATACTATTCACCTACCTCATCCTTTTTAACAAATTTGCACTTGATAGGCAACTTGTGCATAGCAAGACGCATAGCTTCTCTTGCGAGTTCTTCAGAAACACCGCCGATTTCAAACATAACTCTGCCTGGTTTAACAACAGCTACCCAGTATTCTGGAGAGCCTTTACCTGAACCCATTCGAGTTTCAGCTGGTTTTTCTGTAACTGGTTTGTCTGGGAAAATTTTGATCCAAACCTGACCACCACGTTTGATGTAACGTGTCATAGCGATACGAGCTGCTTCGATCTGGTTGGATGTGATCCATGCTGGTTCCAGAGCCTGCAGACCAAACTGACCGTATGTTACTGTATTACCACGAGTAGCTTTGCCTTTCATACGGCCTCTGTGTACTCTACGGTATTTAACTCTTTTTGGTAAAAGCATTATTTGTTGCCTCCTTTGCTACGAGGTTTAGCACCTTTCAGCACTTCACCTTTGTAGATCCAAACTTTAACGCCAACTTTACCGAAAGTTGTGTTAGCTTCTGCAAAACCGTAGTCGATGTCTGCACGAAGTGTCTGAAGTGGAATTGTGCCTTCATGGTAATGTTCTGTTCTAGCGATATCAGCACCGCCGAGACGGCCGGAAACGCTTGTTTTGATGCCCTTAGCGCCCATTCTCATGGCTCTGGACATTGCCTGCTTCATAGCTCTTCTGAATGCAACACGTCTTTCAAGCTGTGCAGCGATGTTTTCAGCAACCAGCTGAGCGTCAGCGTCAGCAGCTTTGATTTCTGTGATGTTGATCAGAACTTCTTCAACAGGTCTGTTTACCTGTTTTGCAACCTGTGCTCTCAGTTTTTCGATTTCGCTGCCCTGACGGCCGATAACCATACCTGGTTTTGCACAGAAGATATTCAGTCTTAATACTTTTGAGTCTCTCTCAATCTCAATTTTAGATACACCGGCAGTGTAAAGCTGAGCTTTGAGAACTTTTCTGATGTTGTAGTCTTCTACCAGTGTATCGCCGAAGTTTTTCTTTTCAACGAACCAGCGAGAATCCCAGTTTTTAATAACGCCTACACGAAGACCGTGTGGATTAACTTTCTGTCCCATAGCTTCCTCCTTATTATTCTTCGATTTCTTTCAGAACAACTGTCATGTGAGATGTTCTTTTAAGAATTCTATATGCTCTGCCCTGTGCTCTTGGCATAACTCTTTTCAGAGTTGGGCCTGGTGTAACAAAACATTCTGCTACATACAGATTGTTTTTGTCCATATTAAAGTTGTGTTCCGCATTTGCCATTGCTGATTTAACCAGTTTAAGTAAAGGTTCGCAAGCAGCTTTTGGTGTGTGCTGCAGAATAGCAACAGCTTCGTTAACTGGTTTATTTCTGATAAGGTCCATAACGATCTGTACTTTTCTTGGTGCGATGCGGACATGTCTAAGGTATGCCCTTGCTTCCATAATCGATTCTCCTTTTAATTACTTAGATGATTTAGAACCAGCGTGACCGCGGTATGTTCTTGTTGGTGCAAATTCGCCGAGTTTGTGACCAACCATATCTTCTGTTACATATACTGGAACGTGTTTACGACCGTCATGTACTGCGAATGTGTGGCCTACAAACTGTGGGAATATTGTAGATGAACGGCTCCAAGTCTTGAGGACTCTTTTTTCGCCAGCTGCGTTCATTTCTTTAACTCTTTTAAGAAGAACAGGCTGCACGAAAGGGCCTTTTTTAACACTTCTACCCATATCGATACTCCTTTATTAACCGTTGCGACGTCTAACAATAAGTTTGTCAGATGCTTTGTGTTTGTTTCTTGTTTTGTAACCAAGTGCTGGTTTGCCCCATGGTGTAACTGGGCCTGGACGGCCTACTGGTGATTTACCTTCACCACCACCGTGTGGGTGATCAACAGGGTTCATTACAGAACCACGAACTGTTGGTCTCCAACCCATGTGACGTTTTTTACCGGCTTTACCGATTTTAACGTTGTCATGGTCTACGTTGGATACCTGGCCAACTGTTGCATAGCAGTTGAGTGGTACGTTTCTCAGTTCGCCTGATGGCAGACGTACAAGACCGTATTTGCCTTCTTTAGCGATGAGCTGAGCAAAGTTACCAGCGGAGCGAACGAGCTGACCGCCTTTACCAGGGTAGAGTTCGATGTTGTGGATAACTGTACCAACTGGGATTGCGCTGAGTGGCAGTGCGTTACCTGGTTTGATGTCAGCGTTTGGACCGTTCATAACGATGTAGCCAACTTTCAGACCGTCTGGTGCGATGATGTAAGATTTTTCACCATCTTCGTACTGGATCAGTGCGATAAATGCTGTTCTGTTTGGGTCATATTCCAGTGTCAGAACTGTTGCTGGAACATCCAGTTTATTTCTTTTGAAATCGATTACACGATATTTTGTTCTGTTACCACCACCGTGGTGACGAACTGTGATGCGGCCTGTGTTGTTACGGCCAGCTGTTGTTTTCATAGGTTCCAGAAGGCTTCTTTCTGGAGCTACTTTTGAAAGAACCGAATAGTCTGTCACTGCCATGTTACGGCGTGAAGGAGTAGTCGGTTTAAATCTTTTGATAGCCATTTAGGTTCACTCTCCTTATGAGTCTTTTTGCGAGAAGCGCCTGTTGCGCCTCCCATACTTAAAAACGTCTTAATGTTTAAGACGGAGGGCTTATTAATACATGCTTTCGAAGAATTCGATGCCCTTTGAATCAGCTTTCAGTGTTACGATAGCTTTTTTAGTTGCAGGTGTGTAGCCACCTTTCCAACCCTGACGACGGAAACGACCGCGAACAGAGATTGTGTTTACTTTAGAAACTTTTACGCCGAACAGTTCTTCAACTGCTTTTGCAATTTCGATTTTGTTAGCGTCTTTAGCTACCTGGAATGTGTATTTTCTGTCAGCAATGCCTTTCATGCTGTTTTCAGTGATGATTGGCTTGATGATGATATCCTGTGCCATTTTCATTATGCGAATACCTCCTCAAGTTTCTTTGCAGCAGCGAGGTCTACAACAAGAGTTTTAGCGTTGATTGTGTCGTATACGTTCATTGTTGTTGCAACTGTTGTTTGTACACCTGGGATATTGCCAGCTGACTTAACAACCTTCTTGTCTGCAACAGCCTGAACCATCAGTGTTTTGCCTGTTACGTTCAGGTTATCCAGCATTTTAACAACTGCTTTTGTTGAGAATTCGTTGATTGCGAAATCGTTAACGATTACCAGTTTGCCTTCTGCAGCTTTAGCTGACAGAGCGGAGCAAATAGCAAGTCTCTTAACTTTTTTGTTCATTGTGTAGCTGTAGTCACGTGGTTTTGGACCAAGAGCAACGCCACCGTGTGTCCACTGTGGTGAACGGATAGAACCCTGACGAGCACGGCCTGTACCTTTCTGTCTCCATGGTTTACGGCCGCCGCCGGAAACTTCAGCTCTTGTAAGTGTGGACTGTGTACCCTGTCTCTGGTTTGCCAGGAAGTTTACAACTGCCATGTGCATTACTTTTTCGTTTGGTGTGATACCAAAAACTGCATCAGAGAGTTCAACAGTATCAACTTTTGCACCGTTAATGTCTAAAACATCAAATTTTGCCATTTTGTTTTCCTCCCTTAAGCTTTTACGCTGTCTGTCAGTACAACGATGCCGCCTTTAGCGCCAGGGATTGCACCTTTAACTGCGATAAGATTATTTTCTGCATCAATTTTAACAATTGAAAGGTTCTGAACTGTTACTTTTTCTGCACCGAGGTGACCTGGGAGTTTTTTACCTTTGAAAACTCTTGCACCGTCGATAGAACCGTTTGAACCAGCATGTCTTGCAACAGGACCTGTACCGTGTGTTGCTTTCAGTGAGTGCAGGTTCCAACGTTTGATAACGCCAGCATAACCTTTACCTTTGCTGATGCCGCAAACGTCAACTTTGTCACCAGCTGCAAATGTGTCAGCTTTGATGATGTCGCCTACGTTGATTTCTTCGATTGAGTCAAAGCGGAATTCTCTAAGTGTTTTCTTAGGAGCAACGCCTGCTTTTTCAAAATGTCCTTTAGCTGGTTTTGTAAGGCGGTGTGCTTTAACTTCGCCAAAGCCCAGCTGAACTGCCTGATAGCCATCGCTTTCAACAGTTTTCTTCTGTACAACAACACAAGGACCTGCTTCGATTACTGTTACTGGTACTACCATACCTTTTTCATCGAAAAGCTGTGTCATACCGATTTTTTTGCCGATAATTCCTTTTTGCATTTTCTTAATGCCTCCTGTTAGGTTATTGGTTGGCTTTCGCCAACATGACTCCAACTTGCGGTTGAGAGATGCTGTTTATATATAATGTATATATTACAGCTTGATTTCGATTTCTACGCCTGCTGGGAGCTGCAGACTTGTAAGAGCTTCAACAGTTTTGTTTGTTGGTTTCAGAATGTCGATAACTCTTTTGTGAGTTCTGTTTTCGAACTGTTCTCTGGAATCTTTATATTTGTGAACAGCTCTCAGAATTGTGATCACTTCTTTTTCAGTTGGGAGTGGGATTGGACCAGATACTCTTGCACCTGTTCTTTTTGCTGCTTCAACAATTTTTTCTGCTGCAGCATCTACCAGCTGATGATCATAACTCTTAAGTCTAACTCTGATTTTTTCTTTGACTGCCATAATAACGCCTCCTTATAGTATTTAAATGTTAGTGGCGGATCATAGATATTTTACACTGCGCCGGGTGTTTCGCACCCTTCCAGAACAAAAACCGATTAACCGCCTCGCAGTTATATCGGAACACAGGACCATTCAGTCCGTTAATCACAAAGTTCTGGCCAGTGGACCACCCTGTGGTCATACACCCTTTGCATTTCAATATCTAATCGCCCGGTTCAAAGATCGGACATACTCAGTGGAAAAACCCACGATTTTTCGTGGCAACCTCCCACGTCAACGCATGATCTTTGCAGTCGCCTAATTATGATACAATATTTACAAAATATTTGCAAGTATTTTTACAATATTTTTTAAATTCGTATACATGGCTTAATCATGTAGAACTTTCGGTTTTCTTTTTGTGCAACTTGTACACAGAATGGGTTTTCATTCTCTACATATCGGTGGCTCTTTTCTGAGCCTTGAATATAATACCAAAAACAAATAACTTTGTCAATAGTTTACAAAAAAATTTTTTTATTTGGTTAAAATATACAAATATGGGTAAATAATACAAAAGCATAGGGTATTCCCATATTCTTATGTTAAGGGATTTCAAAAACTAACAACTCAACAAAACAAAGTAAAATGTCATTCTGAGCGCAGCGAAGAATCTTTGCTATACAATAATGCGAAGATCCTTCGTCACTTACGTTCCTCAGAATGACATATTTCTATTATATAAATGATATTGGGTGTAAACCCTGCTTTTGTATCAGTTAATAATGTATGTTATTTGTTACTTTTCCACAACCAGATTGCCATTTACAAATACTTTCAGGATTTTTGTACTGATTTCCAGTGGGTCACCGTCTGTGATAAGAATATCGGCATCTTTACCTTCTTCGATAGAGCCAACTCTGTCTTCAATACCGATATGTTTTGCAGGGTTGATTGTAATAGCCTGCAGGGCTGCAAATGGGTCCATACCTGCGGCAACAGCCATACCTGCACAATGTGGCAGATGCTGCTGTGGAACAACAGGAGAGTCAGTTACGATGGAAACCTGACAGCCTGCCCGGGCCAGAACACCAGGTGTTTCCCAGCTTTTGTTTCTCAGTTCATATTTGGAAGCTGATGTAAGTGTAGGTCCAACTGCCAGAGGATATTTTTCCGCTGCCAGTTCTTCAACAATAAGATGACCTTCTGTAACATGTTCCAAAGTCATTTTCACACCGAATTCTTTTGCGATTCTGATAGCGTTGAAAATATCGTCTGTTGCATGGGCGTGGGCTTTCAGAGGCATTTCACCTTTGATAACAGGAATAAGAGCTTCCATTTTCATATCGAAAGGTGGACGTTTTGTCCAGTCGTCGCCGGCTACATCCACTTTGGCAGAATATTCTTTTGCTTTGAACAGCATTTCGCGCAGTTTTGCAGATGTGGACATACGGGTAGAATTTCCTTTGTCACGGTAAACGCGTTTTGGGTTTTCACCGAAAGCGCATTTCATAGCCACATTGTCTTTAACTACCATATCGTCACTGCGGCGGCCTACAGTTTTGATAGCCACAAATGTGCCACCCAGAACATTGGCTGAGCCAGGGCCTGTACATACGGTTGTTACGCCACCTTCAACAGCCTGGCGGAAAGCAGGGTCCATAGCTTTGATACCGTCAAGACCGCGCATCTGTGGGCAGGCGATATCGTTCATTTCGTTGTAGTCCATACCTTCGTAACCGATGCCATAGCCGTCAAGACCGATATGACCGTGAGCTTCAACAAAACCGGGATAGATGTGCATGCCTTCTGCATCAACCACATCAACATTTTCACCTTCAGGAATATCTTTATCGATTTTCACAATTTTGCCGTTGCCAACCAGAATGTCTGCTTTGAATGGCTGTGGGTCAATAGCGTTGTGAACAAGACCGTTTTTTATAAGAATCATAATGAATTTCCTCCGTTTCATATATTACATATATAATATCATATATCAAACTGTTTTACTATTTTGTAAAATTACAAAATTTGCCCGGCAGTTTTGTGAAGGGGAAACAAAAATATTTATGGAATTGGCCATAACGGAACACTCCGCATCACCGGTCTATATAATAGCCTGTTCCTCTTATGGTTTTCAGTATTTCGGGTTCATTGGGGTTGTCTTCCAGTTTCTGTCGCAGTCTTTTGATATACACTGTCAGGGTATTCCGGTGCAGAAACTGGCTGGAATCTTCCCACACTATTGAAAGTATTTCTTCTCTGGTGAATACTTTTCCCTGATTTCTCATAAACATCAACAGCAGTCGGTATTCCATCTGTGAAAGAAATACATTTTCCCCTGCTTTTTTCACTGTTGCCCTGGCAGCATCCACAGTTATGTCTGCTTTGGTAAATATCAGTGTTTTCCGGCTGGTATATGCCATTTTGATTCTTGCTGCCAATTCTGCCGGTTCAAAAGGTGCGACAACAAAATCAGTTGCACCGCTGACCAATGCCTTTTCTATGGTTTCTTCTATAAAACTGTGGCAGATAAAAAGCACATTTTTCTTTGCGGATTTTGAAAAATAGGTACAAAGAGAAAAACAGTCTGCCACACCGTCATCAATCACAACCAAATCCACATAGTTATCCTGCAGATACTTTATCCCGCCAAAAACTTCTGCTGTCCATTTTATTGAAAAGCCGCTGTAATCTGTCAGCAACGGCCTGTAATCTGTCTGGGTTATCATCAATATTTTCAACCTGCCACCGCCTTTGTGTTTGAAACTTTATCACAATGCTATCACCACACACAGCAGTTTTCAATGGATATGCCGTAAACAACAGGTAAACTGCCGTGAACAGCGGGTGCAGAGTGTTTGACATCATATATGGCAATGATATAATTATAAGTAATAAAACAAAGGGGGCAGACTATGCTGAAAATAAGTGTATGTGACGACGATAAAACCAGTGTGGACAAACTGGTGTCGCTGATAGAAAAATACTGCCAGGCGAAAGAACTGGAATACAGTATAAAACGCTATACAAGCGGAAGTGAGTTGCTGGCAGGCAATATGTCTGAATGCGACCTGCTGTTTCTGGATGTGGATATGGGCAGTGAAAACGGCATTGCCATAGCCCACGAAATCAGAAAAGTAAACAAGGAACTGATATTGGTATATGTGTCAGGATATGTGCAGTATGCCCCTGCAGGATACAACGTAAAAGCCTTTGCATACATATTGAAAAACGACCTGGACAGTCTGTTTGAGCCAACTATGAATGATGTGATGAAACAGCTGAATTTCCGCGGTATGACCTACAGCATGAAAGCAGGCAGCACTGAAATAAGCATACCAGTGAAAAACATTCTGTATATAGAAAGTTTTGACAAAACCATTGATATCCACACCAATCTGCCACAGGAAATTTTTACACAAAGGCAAACCCTGACAGACACCGCAAAACAGCTGGCAGACAAAGGTTTTGTGCAGATACACAAAAGTTATCTGGTGAATATGCAGCATATATCAAAGCTGAAAAATTATGCAGTAACGCTGACTGACGGCACAAATCTGCCCGCCGCACAGAAAAGATGGCAGGAAATTATAGCACGGTATCTTGATTGGAGGGGAAAAATATGAAAAATTATATCTTTAGTTTTTTCATTATTTCTATTGAATTTGTAGCTCTTCTAAATGCAACTCACTCTTTCTGCGAATACAAAGTATCCTCCAAAAAACTCTTCGCTTTGTCAGCAGCTACTGTTTTTACAATTTTAGCATCTTTAAACATTTTTACTACTTTTACCCTCTGGAAAGCTATATTTGTAACTTTTATTCAGATATTTATTTTGGTGCATATTTTCAAAGGCAGTTTTTTCAGCATATTATTTTCCATATTAATTTTCAATGCGATTAATATCCGGTGTGACTTTGTAGTAATATCAACTATTACGCAATTCACATCTGTTACTATCGACCTGATTTTATATAACTTTTATGCTAATGCAGTCACGACAATAATCGCAAAGTTTATTCTGACGATTGTTATATTTGTGTTTTCCAAAGCTTTTCGTCAATACAGAAAACCTGCTGAAAAAATAAATAAATTGGAATGGACTTTGATACTGCTTTTTCCGGCTATAAGCGTGGTACTGTTAAGTACAATTCTTTACACCAGCATTATAGAAATTTCCATTGGACCTATAGCGCTGGTTATCTCTGTGGCTATTTTTACCGCTAATGTGGCAATTCTGCTTATTATCACAAAACTGTCAGCTGATAAACAAATCAAACAGGACAACGCCCTGTTAAACCAACAGATTAAAATGGGTATGGAAAATATAGCGGCGCTGAACAGTGCCTATGCACAGCAGCGAAAGCTGACCCACGATTTCAACAATCACCTGTCTGTTATCCGCTCGCTGTTGGAAAGCGGAGATACCGCACAGGCAAAAGAATATACCGGCAGTCTGCTGGCCAGCAGTATTTCTGTAACAAGGCTGTTTGACAGCGGCAACACCATTGTGGACACTCTGCTGACACAGAAATACAACCACGCCAAAGAACTGGGTATAAAAATGCAGGTGCTGGTGGAAGATTTGTCACAGGTGGCTATGAGCAGTGAAAATCTGGTGGTGGTGCTGTCCAACCTGCTGGACAACGCAATTGAAGCCTGCATGAATACCGGCGGTGAGAAAATGATAAAAGTAAAGTTTGTGCTGGAAGATATGGGGCATATACTTACTGTGCAAAACACTGCCCCCAATACCCCACAGGCTGAAAACCGGCAGTTTACCACCACAAAAGCCGACAGGCTGAATCACGGGTACGGCATAAAAAATATCAGTTCTGTATTGGACAGTTACGGATATCCCCATTCATATAATTATGAAAACGGCATATTTACCTTCACAGCTATTATGGTGGGATAACTGAATATCAGTATGGGAGGCGTTGCGCCTCCCATTTTTTGCGTTTTTCAATTTTTTAATGGACGGGAAACCCGCCCCCTACGCAGCCAGCAGATTAATCTGTGGTTCCTGCGGGACGATGTGGCATCATCCGCTACGCGTATTATTACACTTCCTGTGTAGGGGAGGCGTTGCGCCTCCCATTTTTTGCTTTTTTCAAGTTTTTAATGGACGGGAAACCCGTCCCCTACGCAGTGAAGGGAAAGCAAAACTGCCACTTGAAAGAAACAAGCGGCAGTTACTTCTATATATTGATTATTTCTCTGATTGTTCTATAAGAAAACAGATTGTCATAAGCTATTGCGGCGGAAATTGAAAAGATTGCCATATAATTCAGCAGATATCTCGGGCCTGCCTCCCACAACAACAGGAAAAGCATAAGTCCAAAAAGGCACAACAGTGGCATAAACCAACGGTGGTCTTTTTTCCTGAAAGAAATCGCAGACAGTACTGTTACGCCTGCCAGCAACAAAAGGTAATACCCCTGGGAAATGCTTTCAAAAAACGGAACATATTTTCCACCAGGACACAAAAATTGGTTGGTGAAATTCTCGTGCATAGGATACTCACCGGTAATTCGGTAGATATCCAGCAAACCGCTGCCAAATGACCGCAAATGCTTTTTTTGCAAAAAGCCGAAATAACCGACAACACCATATTCTTTCAGACGTGCTTTCAGCAGATTTTCAGCAGCGGATATCTTTTCTTCTTTAGTTTCAAAAGACCAGATATAATGATTATCGTCAGCACTGTGAGTTCCGTCACCTTGCAGTCCCATGGCAATCCAGGCTATAAACGGAGTGGCTTTATCGTCAGCAAGATTTTTATCCATTACTGTACTGTATACAAAGCCGTCAAATAACGCTCCCCACAGATTAAAACCTATAGCCACTGCTGCGACAACAGAAATAAGTTTTTTAAAATCAGCATTCAGCATCATATCAATTACAACAGCTATAACAGAAATTGCAACTGACAGTTTAAGTTGCATACCAAAACCGGTAACAATACCCAACAAGACAATTATTGCCTGTCTGAAAAACCTACCTGTTTTTTCTTTCAGCAGAATACAGAAGTAAATCAGCATAGGCGGATAAAGCATTGTGGTAGTGTCAGTATAATAATAAGTAAGATATGTCTGCAAAGGCAGATTAAAGAACAGCATAAACAGCGATAGAAATGCTGCTCTGCGACCTTTCAATTTATCAACACAAAGAAAAACAAAGAGATATGACAAGTCTATGCAGACAACATTGAACAATGTACCCACAGCCGGAAAATTTGTAATGCCAAACCTGTAAAAAACACGGAATAAAAACTGCAGTACAACAGTTATAGGCAGATTATTAGGAAATTTGTAAAGATAATCAAGATAAGGGTCAACAATCTGACCGGAAATAGTGTAGTTATAGGCGGAAATATATACATTATAAAAATCGCGTGTAGGGTAACAGCCACAGACAAACCAGATTATCAGCTGCGATACTGTAATTAACACAAAAAACGCAGCAAGACATATCAACGGCTTTGTATCCAGCAGTTCTCTTTTGAAATCAATCAGGCGAAAAATACCATAAACAATACAAAACCATCCAGCAGCCGCAAAAACAGTAGCTGTGAAACTGTAATCAAAGAAATTGTTAAAAAACAGCACCCTGACAGTTGTATAACCATACCGTATAAAACAGACAGCGAAGAAGATCTGCCTGATAAAAAAAGCCATTTTATTTTCTTGTTCTCTCAAGTCTTTCTATTACCTCGTTTTCAACAGTGATAGCGGCGCTTTCGTATTCATTGTAAATAACCATACCCGGTTTCAGGTCGTTGGTCTTACGGATATTTTTTACAAAAGTGTAATCAACTTCCACTTTGGCGTTGCCCTTTTGACTGGAGTGGTACACTGCCAGCATAGCAGCTTCATTCTGGGTAGTCAGCGGAATGTCAGCGCCTTCGCTCATTACAACAACGTGGCTGCCAGGAGCATTTTTGGTGTGGAACCACATATCCTTGCCGCGGGCAGTTTTCATAGTAAGACGGTCGTTCTGCCGGTTGTTGCGACCAACAAGAATAAGGAACCCGTCAGATGATGTGTAGCGGATAAAATCCTGTGGTTTCTGCTTTTTATCCCTGGATTTGTAATATTTCAGATAGCCTGCACCGTGAAGTTCAGCGCGGACAGCCATCAGCTCCGCTTCATTTGCGGCATTGTTTACACTGTATGAAACAGACTGCAGATATTCCAGTTCAATTTCACCCTGTGCTATAAGCATAGTCAGCATTTTTACCGCTGTCTGCTTTCTTTTATATTCTTTATAATATTTCTGGGCGTTCTGGTTACCTGTAAGTTTTGGGTCAAGAGGAATTGTAACAGTTGAATTATCATAATAATTCAGCACTTCAATCTTCTTCATACCTTTTTCAATCTGATAGAGATTGGCTGTCAACAGTTCACCATAAATGCGGTATTTTTCGTTATCGGTACTCTGTGCCAGTTCTTCGCGGCGGGCAATCTGTTTGCGGGTGGTACGTTCTACCAGATTCTGCACCAGCTTGTGTAAATCCTTGCCTTTCTGGCGCAGGCGTTCAGCTTTGTCCTTTTCGCTGTAATATTCATCCAGCAACTGATTGATTGTGTCAAAAGACTTGGTTTCCAGCCCTTCATACTGTGTAAGCGGCAGGAAGGAATATTCGCTGGGGTTGCCCTGGGCGTTATAAACCACTGTAAACTGCGGATTTTGGAAATATTCCACCACTTTATTTGCGGCAGCTGTAACTGCAGTTTTCTGAAAATCCCCCAGTTTATCGGCATAAGTATCCCCAACACCTGCCAGATAAGCAATTTCCCTGGCCACAACAGGACCCATGCCCTGACTGCAGCGCAGAAACGCCTGGTCTACTGTGCCATTGAAACCAAACACCTTTTCAATGACAGCAGGTGTCTGGCTGATAAATTTTGGATTGTCACGGTTTGGCGGCAGTTTATACATAAGCCCAGGCAGCAACTGACGCACAGAAGACGCATCTGCGTCAACGCGTTTCATTGCATCCACTATCTTGCCGTCACCGTTGATAATAACCAGGTTTGCATAGCGCCCCATAAGTTCAGCGGCAATATCTATATTTACAGTATCACCCATTTCACTGGTGGCTGTAAAGGTAAGCATAATAATTCTTTCCCCTTCTACACTGGCGGCACCTATAAAACGGGCCCCTGACAGATATTTTCTTAAAAGCATACAGAAAGAAGGCGGTGTCTGCGGATTTTCAAAACTTTCGTTTGTCAGACATATACGGGCAGAGCCGCTGCGGGCTGACAACAGCAGTTTGATATTGCCATCACGCTTTCTCATATGGAACACCACTTCATCTCTTGATGGCTGGTGTATTTTGTCAATTCGGCTGCCCTGCAAAGCTTCGTCCAGTTCGGCTGCCAGAAGTGACATTGTAATTGCATCTAATGCCATTTGTTTCTCCTATAAATTCTGTACCAGGCTTTCAGGAATGTAAACCTGTACATCTGTATCTTCAAAATTTTCTTTAATCAGATTTGCTATGGTTTCAACACTGAGCTTTTCTGAATTGTCGTGCCCCAGTGTTACCACACTGATTCCTTCTGCGGCCAGGTCCAGCATATCGTGATATTTACATTCACCGCACAGATAGCAATCTGCGCCGCTTTCGATAACTTCGTTTTTCATATCGCTGCCGCTGCCGGCACAGATAAACACAGTGTTTATCCTGTTGTAAGGCATTGTAACAGAAGCAGAACCAAAAACGGATTTACACTTCCAGCCCAGTTCCTGAACTGAAATGCCGCCTGTTTCTGCAATGATACCAAACTCAAAACTGTCATCCGGCACGATGTCCAGCCCCAGACGGTTTGCAATATCATAGCAGGTGCCAAACTGATATTTGTCAAAATTAGTGTGGGCACTGATAACACTGATGTCATTTTTTATAAGGCTGTAAACCACATCTCCGCTGTAAATTTCTTTAAGCCCGGAAAAAATTACAGGATGATGGGAAACAATGATTTTTGCCCCTGTTTCAACGGCTTTTTCCACTACATCTGCCGTAACGTCCAGACACACCAGCACGCTTTCGCTTTCTTCGCCACTGTAAACCAGCAAACCGCTGTTGTCCCAGCTTTCCTGTGTTTCAAAAGGAAATTCTTTATTCAATAAATCAAAAACCTGGCTTGGTGTAATCATAGTGGATACCTTTCTGCGAACATATATTTTGACAGGCTGTTTATAATACGCCTTACTTATTGTGCTATATATTATTAAACCATATTTTTAAATTTTGGGCAATAGAATAAAAGAGTAGCCTTTGGCTACCCTTATTATTTCATCAATTCTTTTATTTTTTCTATTGCAGTTGCATATTCGGCATTGGGTGTGCCATTGTCTATTTCAAAGCCTTTCCGTTTTTTCTCCAGCTGGGAAAGCACCATACTGAAATAGCCTGTGGCATCATCACCTGTACATTCACAGCTTTTGCCTATATACATATCGAATATATCCGGTGTATGGCAAATTCCGGTGTAAACTGCACTGATGCAGCTGTAATACTTGCCTTTTTCACTGACAGTCTGTTCCTTTTCAATCTCAAAACCATTGGTATACAGATATTTGCGAATCTGATAGCCACTCTGAGCAGGAAGCAGGACAAGGCGTGTTTTCTGCTTTTTCACAAAAGATGCACTTTCGATAACCTGCTCCATTGTGTGACCGCCCAGGCCGGCAATAACCACATGGGTTATGTCTGCAGTATTTTCAATGCCCTGCAGGCCGTCTGTCAGCAGGAAATCAGCAGTGTGGGATAAATTATATGATGCGAACAAATCAATAGCTTTCTGCAGTGGCTGTCTGTTGATGTCTGTGGCGATAATATGTTTCGCCTTGCCTCTCTGTATAAGATAAAGTGACAGTTTGCCGTGGTCGCAGCCCACATCACAAACAGTGCCGCCATTATCAACAAAAGAGGCAGCCATTAACAAACGACTGCCCATATTTGTATCTTTCACAGATTAGTTACCAAAGTGTGCGTTCAGTTTTTCAACCAGTTCATCTGCATCTGTGCCATGAACATAGCAAGCCTGTTCAATGTTTTCGCCTCTTGCAGATGGGCAACCCAGACAGTGCATACCTATTTCCAGAAAATATACAGCTGTGGATGGGTCAGCGTCTAATATTTCGCCAAGATTTGTTTTTCTTGTTACAACCATGATAATGTATCTCCTTTGCAAATATTTTATTGCAATAGTATTCTACCAAAAAATTATACTTTATGCAACAGTGTTGTGATTAAATCACTTACATAATAAACCAGAACTCGCTGCCTTTGCCTATTTCTGAATTTACGCCATATTCAAAGCCGTGATTTTCCAGAATAGTTTTTACAATAGCCAGCCCCAGACCTGTGCCCTGCTTGCCGCTGGATTTGCGTGAACGGTAATATTTGTCAAACAGATGTGCCTGGTCTTCTGCGCTTATACCTTCACCTGAATCAATAACGCTTATTTTCACTTTGCCATTGTCCAGTGTCTGTGCTTTTATGGTTACAGCTGTCTGTGGCGGTGTGTGTATAAGAGCATTGGAAACAAAGTTATGCATTACACGCTCCATAAGTGAAGCATCTGCCATTACATAAACAAGTTCTGGACCGATGTAGATAACATTCTTTTCTTCACTTTCAGCCTTATGTGAATAAATATCAGCAATGTCACTGCACATATCCGCCATATTGTACTGTACAATATTCAGTTTCAGCGCTTCCCGGTTAAGCTTTGCGTACTCCAGAACAGAATTTACCATCTTTGACAGTCTGTCTGTTTCGTCAATAATGGTGTTCAGCTGTTGCTGGCGGATTTCAGGTCTGTCACCTGTAATATCCCTGATGGATTCCGCATAGCCTCTGATAATTGTCAGCGGTGTACGAAGGTCGTGGGAAATTGATGCTATCAGTTCTTTCTGCATCTGCTGGCTGCTTTCAATTTCTCTTGTCATTATATTGAAATCGTTGGCCAACTGCCCTATTTCATCGTTAGCGCCTTTTGGTATCTGTATCTGTACTTTATAATTCCCCTTTGATATTTCTTTTGTGGCCTTTGAAAGAGTGGTCAAAGGCTGGATAAACCAGCTGGATAAAAGAGCCGATGCCACCAAGGCTATTATAATCACAATAAATGAAGTGGTCTGCAGCTGTGAAAGTACAATACCTATAATAGAATCTGTTCTGGCAAGGTTTGTGGAAACTATAACTGTATATTGATTATTCCAGAATGTGCCCCTTACAAGCTGCCTGTTATTGTAATCATCAGTAAGGTTTCCGTTGTAACTCCCTGTAACACGGACTTCGCTGCGCAGGGTCAATGCCTCCTGAGTATTCAGTCTTCGCTGGTCCAGGTAAAGGCTGGGGCTGTGACTGTCTTTTGCCCCATGCAACTGACAAGCATCCCCGATTCCTTCCATAAGAATCAATCCGGTGCCGAATTCATCGGAGATTTCAATACATACACCGGATTTGATATAAGACTGTATTTCACTTGTTACCTGCCGGTCAAGCCGACCCTGATTGTTTTTTATAGTCCTTACTGTTTTAGACAATATGCCCGCCAGTTCCATCTGGGTGGCATTGTAATACATTGGTTTAAAAAACAGTGTAGTCATCAGCCATATAATCAATATAATCGAAAGACATACAGCCAATATAAGCGCAGTCAGCTTGTTCCTTATACTGGTTTTCATAAATCAGTTATTCCTTTGGTTCAAATTTATAACCTACACCCCATACTGTAACAATGCAGTCACGGTAATCCTTAAGATGTCCGCGCAGCATCTTTATGTGGGTGTCAACAGTTCTGTCTTCGCCGTAGTAGTCGTAGTTCCATACTTTCATAAGTATTCTTTCGCGGGAAAGTGCCACACCCTTGTTCTGCACAAGACAAACCAAAAGGTCGAATTCCTTTGGAGTAAGGTTAATATTTTCACCGTCAATTCTTACACTGTGGCTTGGCACGTCAATTACCAATGAGCCGAAAATATATCTTTCCTTACTTTCTGCAATTTCAGGGTTTACACGATTGATAACGGCCTTTACTCTGGCCATAAGTTCTTTTGGTGAAAATGGTTTTACCACATAGTCATCAGTGCCGGCATCAAAACCTGTAATTTTGTCATATTCTTCACCTTTTGCAGAAAGAATGATAACAGGGGTTTTAAAACCGCGGCTGCGCATTTCACGCAGGCAAGTAATACCATCCATAAAAGGCATCATAACATCCAGGATAACCAGGTCTATATCGCCTTTGCTGATTTTTGTCAGTGCGTCAATGCCGTCTTTGGCATATTCCACATCATAGCCCTCCACCATAAGATACTGACCGATAAGGTCTCTTATTCTCTGTTCATCATCAACTACTAAAATTTTCATCTGATTACCTTCCTTTTATATTTTAAACATTATATAAATGATAGTTTTTTTCCTGATTATCTATATATTATACCCTATAAGTTATAGAATTGTGAAAATTATTGAAATATATTGTTAATATTTTCACTTTTCATTACTTGACTATATCCTTTAAATTGTATAAAATCATAAGTATATTATTTATAAGAGTTGGAGAATTATTATGCTTTTTACAATCGTAACACTTATCTGTGTAACAGTATATTTTTTACTTATGTTTACAGGCGGTAAAAGCTGGCGTGACGTAAGAGAAAAATTTTACGGCAACTATTATGCTGAAGACGCACTGATAAACGAAACTGACAAACCTAACACACCACAGGCTGTACAGAACTGTATCGATAACAACATTGGTATCAAAACAGAAGTTTATATGACAAAAGACAGACGTGCAGTTATTTCTGCATACGACGACCTGTCAAAAGAATATGGCATTGACAAAAAAGTTTCCCAGTCAACACTGGATGAACTGGAAGAAGACGGCATTATGACACTTACCCAGCTGATTGAGATGGTAGGCGACAAAGTGCCACTGATTCTGGAACTGAAAGTAGGCGAAGACAATGAAGCACTGTGCCAGTTAGTTGGCGATTCCATCAAAGCCAGCGAACTGAAAAATATCGCCGTGTGTTCATTCCACCCTGGTATTGTTACATGGTTCAGAGACAACGAAAAAAATATTTTCCGTGGCATTGTTTCAGCACCTGCAAAAGAATTCAAATCCCTTTCTATGATCAACCGGTGGATGGCCGGCAATCTGGGCAACAACGGTGCATGCCGTCCTAACTTTACCCTGTACCGCAACAGACCACACAGCATTTTTGTAAAATGGGCACTTATTTCCGGTGTTCTCAACGGTGTATGGACTATTGACAATCCACAGGAAGGCAAGAAGAAAGAAGCAGAAGGCAAAGAAATGATTGTAGTACGTGGCTTTATGCCGGAAACAGTACATTTCAAAGACCTGCCTAAAGTTGAAAAAACACCACAGCAGCTGGAAGCAGAAAGAAAAGCTGCCGAAAAACAGGCTAAATATGCCGAATCACAAAAAAATGCAAAACAGCGCAGCATTGCAGAAATACTGGCAGATGACGAAGAAGAATTTGGCGATGAAAATTCTTTTGATGAAATCCAGGAAGAAGTGGCAGAATTTGTAAACGAAGTAAAAGAAGAAGCTGCCGAAATCGCCCGGGAAATCAAAGAAGAACTGACAGAAATCAGAGAAAAAATTATTTCAGAATAATCAGAATAACATTAATCCGGAGTGTGTACAGCACTCCGGATTTTGTTTGTTATTTTATAAATTCACGATAAGCAGTTTTAAAAGCTGTATCTATTGTTTTATGTACATTGCCCTCATTCATCACATTTACGCCTTTTATAGTGATACCGCCACGGGCTGCAATTTTACCGATAAGAAGTTCATAGTCACCCATTTCCATAGCTGACCTGAAAGTTTTTTCCACAATTTCCTGACCTTTTTCACGGTCAAACCCCAGATTTTCCGCTGTATTTATAAAACTGTTAAGAATATAGGCTGCATAACACAGGCCACAGGCGGCCAATGCAGTAATAGTGGACAGTTCATCTTCTTTACATTCAATAACTGTACCCACTTTTCTGAACATCTGTTTGATTTCTTCCTTTTCTTCTGTCTGTTCATCAAAGCAGATGCCCACAATGGAAATACCGTTTTCAGCCCCCAGTGTAGGAATTACGCGGACAACCCTGCCATCAAAACGCTGTTTAAGCTGACTCATTTTAACTTCTGCCATACAACTGAAAACAATCTTATCATCGAATAATGTCCAGTCCATTTCCATCTCGTCAAATGCAGCTTTTGGCACAGCAAACACAACAGCGTCACATGCACAAACCACAGTGGTACTGTCAGCAACAGCTATTCCCATATCTTTGGCTTTATTTTCCCGATGCACTGATGGGTCACAAACCAATATATCTTCTTTGTTTATACCACCTTTTATAAGACCTGTCATAAGGCTTCTGCCCAGACTGCCAAAACCAATTATACCTATTTTCATAACCGACCTCTTATCCGATAAAAATACTGTATATTTAAATTATAGTATATGAATATATTAAATGCAATAAATTAGTCAATATATATTTCACTTTCAGCATAAAGTGCTGCTTTGCCTGCCAGTTTTACCCTGTCTGCCATCATTGTACAATACAGCTGGCCGCCACGGGCTGATGCTTGATATGCATAAATATTGGTTTTGTTTAATTTTTCTGCCCAGTATGGTACTATGTGGCAATGTCCGCTGCCACATACAGGGTCTTCGTTGATTTTAAGTTTAGGGGCAAAAGAGCGTGAAACACAGTCATAATCTGCCCCCGGAGCAGTTACATGCAGCAAAGCACCATCCAGCTGCAGCACCTTTTCCATATCCGGTGACATATTTCTTACTACTGTTTCATCTTCTACTACACACAGTAAATCACGGCCCATAAACGCAGCTATCGGTTCTGTTCCTATCACCTCTGTCATCAGCGGTGTTACAGCAACCGGTTTCAGATTATATGCAGGAAAATCCATTTCAAGCAAGTCATCTGTTTTATTTACAATCAGCTGACCGGACATTGTGTCAAAAACAATCTGTGCTTTATCTGTTTCATAAAATCTGAACAGCGTATATGCCGTTGCCAATGTAGCATGACCGCAAAGGTCTATTTCGCCACCCGGTGTAAACCAACGCAGATGGTATCTGTCCCCTGTTTTTACTGTAAATGCAGTTTCTGATAGGTTGTTTTCCATTGCGATTCTGTGCATTGTTTCATCTGGCAGCCAGCTGTCCATTACGCAGACTGCTGCAGGGTTACCGGAAAAAACTTTATCTGTAAAAGCATCTACTGTATACTGTTTCATAATAATTCTCCTTTTATATCCATAAGATTATCATAGCACTGCAAAGAAAAAGTTTCAAGAAAAACGACGGACCCGTCAGAAGGTCCGTCGCTTATTATTAATAGTACATATACAGCTGACAAGGAATCATACCGTTGTACAGTTTTCTTCTCTTGTTCGCTTTTTTACCATAGTTGGTTTCAAACTCGCTGTCAGCAGTGATGATGTATGCTGATTTTACAGGGTTTTCTTCCAGTCGTTTAGACAGTGTTTTTTCAAGTTTAGCCGCTGTTTCCAGGTCCCCCAGACGTTCACCGTAAGGCGGGTTGGTAATAACAACAGTGCTTTCTTCCGGGCTGAATTTTTTTACATCAGCTTCAAAGAATTTCACATACTTTGCCACCCCGGCTTTTTCTGCATTTTTCTTTGCAATTTCCAGTACAAGAGGGTCGATATCAAAACCGAATGCTCTGAATTCCGCATCTTTGATAATTGCATCTTTTGCTTTCTGTCTTTCTTCTGCCCATATTTCCTTAGGAATAAAAGCATAGCTTTCAGCCGCAAATTTTCTGCGCAGACCCGGTGCAATATTCAGTGCTTTTTGGGCTGCTTCTATAAGCAGTGTGCCGCTGCCACAGAATGGGTCCTGAATAACAGAGTCTTTTCTTACTCTGGCCAGGTCAACAATGGCTGCAGCCAGTGTTTCTTTGATAGGTGCTTCGCCACTGTTTCTGCGGTATCCGCGTTTGTGCAGACCATCGCCTGATGTATCCAGCATTACGGAAACCACATCTTTTCTTATCTGAAAACGCAGTTTGTACAGATTGCCTGTTTCTGTCAGAATAGTAGTTTTGTACTGTTTACGCAGTTTTTCAACCACTGCTTTTTTCACAATGCTCTGACAGGCCGGTACACTGGAAAGTGTGGAAGACAGTGATGAGCCTTTTACCGGAAACTGACAGTCCAGTGGAAGAATGGCTTTCCAGTCGATAGAATGCACACCATCAAAAAGTTCGTCAAAAGTTTTTGCTTTAAATTCTTTCAGCAGAATAAGCACGCGTTCTGCTGTACGCAGATTTATATTTGCAGCAGCAATTGTACTTTCATCACCTGTGAAAATTATTCTGCCGTCGTTTACCTGAATATCTTCGCCGCCGATTTTTTTGATTTCATAGTTCAGCACTGACTCTGTGCCGAAGTAGCAAGGGGCAACAAGGGTATATTTCATCTGTATTTCCTTTCCTGTAAAATAAACAAATTATATATTTAAACTGGTTTTCAACAAATTTATATCTTATTAAGTATAAAGTATAAAGCATATTAATGCAATATAATTTTTGATAAAAATACCACCGCAGTAGCCTGCGGCGGTATATAATTACTGCTGTGTTGTTTCAGAAGTCTGTGGCAGTTCCACTTTCATTTCGCTTTCGCGTACAGCAACCAATGCATAGCCACTGTCCTGTTTTTCAAAAATATAGTCCATATATTTTGAAATAGCTCTTTCGCCTGTATCTGCCCATGATGTAGATGGTGACAGATAGCCCACTGTAACAGTTCTTGCAGACATGGATGTTTTGATTTTTTCCACCTGTGGTGCAAAACCTGTAGGGAAGTTTGTAGCAGGAATTGAATATGCTTTCTTTTCTTCGTCAAATTTAAACTCTACGTCCTGGTCGGAGAATGTGCCATGGGCAAGAGAAATCTGTGTACCAAAGATTTTGGCAAAATATTTGTCCACGTCGATGGCTGGCAGCAATGGTTCGCCAAATTCGTTTGTTTCATACAGTGACATATCTTCATTCATAATCGCTGCCCATACACTGCTGGAAAGAAGAACTCTCTGGTCTGCTTCTTCAGGTGTTTCAAATGGCAGTGGGTCATACATAACCAATGGTGCCAGCAATGTATTGTATTCCTGTTTTTTACCTTCGTTATCTATGATTTTAACACCTGTATTGAATACGCCTGAAACAAGGGAAACAAGACCTATCACAGCCAGAAGGCAGAACACAGCACCTGTGATGATGCGTCTGTTTTTAACTTTATTTTCAGATTTTGTACTGTCTGCGGAATAGGTTTTCTTTCTTTCCTTTTCTACTTTTTCTATTTCAATAAGCTCCTGCTGAAAATCCAGCCGGGTATCTTTTACTGTGTTTTTATCTGTTGACATTTAATACTCCTGTAAATTTATTTTACGGCATATTACGCCATTATTTTATTATTTCCATAATAGTATATCATATTTAATGTGATAAATCAAAAACAAATTATTAACATTTTGTATTCAAATGTGAAATTTCATATAAATTATTATTGTAAAAAACAAACATCTTTTATATAATATATACAAAAAGGGATAGACAGGAGGATTTTATTATGAGAAAACCTTTGATTGGCATTACAGCAGTAACTGCTTTCAACGACAGACTTCACGCACAGAGAGTTACATATCCACAGGCTGTGTGGGCAGCAGGCGGCGAGGCTATTTTCCTGCCATGTAATACAAACACAGACAATGTGCGGCAGATAGTAAGCATGCTGGACGGCCTGCTGGTACCTGGCGGTGCTGATATAGACCCTGCACTGTATGGTGAAGAAGTATTGCCTGTATGTGGCGCATATTTCAGAAGCGAAGATGACTATGATATAGCTCTTATCAAAGAAGCTGTAAAACAGGGCAAACCTATTCTGGCCACCTGCCGCGGTATGCAGATTCTGAATGTTATGTATGGCGGTACAATGTACCAGGATATCCCAACACAGATTCCATCTGATGTGGACCATTCTTTTGGTCAGCCTGAAGAACATTACCACGATGTAACACTGGAACCGGACAGCCACCTGGCTAAAATTCTGGGCTCTACAGTAGTTAAGGCAAACACATCCCATCATCAAGCTGTAAAAGATGCTTGCACAGCACTGCGTGTTGTAGGTCACGCACCTGATGGCGTAGTAGAAGCTATGGAAAATGAAGATGGCTCTATTATCGGTGTGCAGTGGCACCCTGAAAGAATGCAGGATATGGAAATTTACCGTGAACTGTTCAGAGTGTTTGTTGAAAAATGTAAAAAATAGTATGTAAGCAGATACCTGTTTACTATTATGCAAATATTGTAAAACAATTTAAGCCAGGCTGTGAAATACAGCCTGGCTTTTCGTTTGTGTTTGTTTGGTAAATTGGGATTTATCTAATAGTTTGTTTTTCTTTTTTTACATAATAATATATTGCCTATGCCAAATTATATATACAAGTAAAACCACCGGTGGAACACTCAATTCCAGCCGGTGGTTTTTGTTTGTCGGTCAGACAGTATTTTCTGATATTCAGATACTATTTGTCTTCATATTCTTTTTTCTTTTTGAGAACAACTGCAAATGCAGCCATACTTGAAAGCATCACTGCCAGCCAACCAAGAGTATTAGTGGTATCTCCTGTTTTTGGAACATTGTCTGTTGGCGTTGTAGTTGTATCCGGAGTGCTTTCTACAGGTCTTGCATTTACTGTAAATTCACAATCTGCAATATGTTCTGTACCAAGTACATCGTAAACTACTTCCAGTTTATGTTTACCTACAGAAAGAGTATCGAGATATTCCTTGTTAAGTGTAACAATTGTGCTGCCGCTCTGTGCTGTGTAATCAGTATCTTTAACAAGAACATCTCTGTCAACTTTTACTTCCTTAAACAGTTTAAATAGCCCATTTGCTGTAAAACCAAGAGTTTGAGATGCCCCTATCGTCCACTTGCCATATGCACCGTGGATGATTTCATAGGCTGTAATTTTTGCCAGTGCATCGTTGATGTTCTGTTTAAGTGTATCGCCGACAAGCTCTTTCTGTCTGTCTGTCAGATTATCGTAATCATCCTGTGCTGCTATAACTGCATCAACAGCTTCTTCACTGTCAGGAATTGCTTTTACATCCGTAATAGCAACCACTTTTTCAACCGCATTTGTAATATCTACAATAACTGTTTCTGTTTCTTCGATATCTGCAATAATAGATTCTACACGGTTTATTTCTGCCTGTGCAGTCTGTTTTTCTTCTGCTGTGTAGTTTTTATTGCTTTCATCAGTTACCGATTTCAGTTTTTCAACAGCTTCTTTCAGATCTTCTTTATCAGAAAGCTGATAGTTATCTTCTGTTGTATCTTTTTCTGCTTTCAGTGCATTGTCCAGAGCTTCGCTGTTTTCTTTGATTTCTGCAAGCAGGTTTTCAGCTTCAGTTTTTGTATCTTCCAAAGCTTTACGCTGTTCTTCTGTCAAATTGTCAGTATCAAGCAATTCTTCGACAGCTTCAAGGTTTGCTTCAATTTCATCCTTTTCAGCGGATGTGATATCTGCCTGTGTCTTATCAGAATAGCCTTCTTCTTCAACAGCTTTATCCACTGATGTTCCTGTTTGTTCGATAACTTTTTCAAGTGCTTCGATTCTGTCAATTTCTTCCTGTATTTCAGCCTTTTCTGCTTCTGTGTAGTTATCGTCAGCTTTCAGGTCTTCCAGTTTATCTTTTGCTGCCGCAAGGTCTTCTGCATTATCCGCTGTTACATTGTCTGTATCAACTGCAGGTACAGAATTGTTTGCATCTTCAAGAGCTGCTTTGTCAGAATCAATCTGCTGTGCCAGTGCATGTGCATCTGCAAGAGCCTCAGTCAGATCAATTTTCTGTTCTGTGGAAAGATTTGCATCTTCCAGTTTTTCTTCCAGATCATCAATCAGCCGATCAACCGCAGTTTCATCTGTGGATTTTACAGTGTCTTTATCATAACCGGCAACTGTTTCTTCCAGTATTTTAACCTCTTCAGCTGTTTCTTTGATAACTTCCTGCAGTGCATCTACATTTGCCTGTGCTGCTGCAATTTCAGCTTTTTCGGCGTCGGTTGCATATGTTGTGTCAACTGTTGCAAGGGTTTCTTCCGCTTCTTTGATTATATCAGCATTATCACCTGTTACATCGCTTTCTGTCAGGTCTTTGATGCTTTCGCTGATGGAATCAATTGTTTTCATTGTAACGGTAACAGTTGTGATGTTGACTGCTTTGTCTGTTACCACAACTTTATATGTTGCGTCCACATTGCCTGCAAGAGTGTAATCTGTTACTATAGCATCATTTACTTTCACATCAGCAAGATTAGCTTCTGTTACTGTAAATTTCTGTGTTGTGTAGTAAGTTTTGCCATTTTCGATACTGATTTCAGGTGCTTTCAAATCAAATACCATACCATTGGAAGATATGATTGTCACGTTGCCTGCATTGTCGGTAATTCTGATGTAGTAAACAAACTGTTTTGCATCTTCAGCTGTCACAGAAACTTTATTGTCAGCGTCCATAGCTGTCCAGTTGGCAATCTGTTTTAATTCATCAAGTGTCAGTGCTTCGTCGCTTTCGATATATTCAACGGATTTTACTCCGCTGAGTGTATCTGCTGTTGTTACTGTCACATCAACTGTTTTATTAAACAGCAGACCGAATGTTATATCGTTAACAAATGCTGTCCAGCTGTTTTCTTCAACTTTTACTTCACCTGTAGGTACGATTGTATCTTTTACTGTTATCGTAACTGTGCCGTTAACAGATGTATAGTTTGCATCGGCAGGAATAAATGTAAATTCAACTGTATTATTACCCCATACCAGAGATTCTGGGTTTGTCACTGTAAATTCGCCAGCCAGCGCACTGCCGTCCACACCTTTTGCACCGCTGAACCGAATATCCGCCACTGCTGTGCTGTTGTCAGCGATTGTTGCTGTAACGCTGCTTACATCAGGGGTTGCCTGTGTGATTACAAATTTGTTTGCAGTATCAATTGTAATATCATAGTTCGGATTTTCCAGAGTGCCTATGGTATAGGTGTATTCACCCACGTCAGCACCGGAAATTCGTCCAAGCTTGCCGGTCAGTGTATCTCCGCTGATCCAACTGCCTGTAATTTCATATTCGAATACAGGGTCTTCTGTACCGTAGACTTTTGACTGGTCTGCTTTTGGTATTACTGTGATTGATGCAGGGCCTATAGACCATGTGGTTGTATATGTCTCTTTAGCTGTATAGTTGGTTGCATCGTCACCGGTAATATAGATGCCTGTAATATATACTGTTTTGTTTTCGCCGACATTGGCATCTTCAAAATTGGCCGGAGTATTATATATTATTCCAATATTGTCACCTGCAATAACGTTTTCAAAAATTGCCATCCTTATAGGCAATTCCGTTGTTCCGTTATATGTTACAGGATTTGGCGCAAAGAATTTGAACGACGGAGTAAGTTCTTTTTTCTCAATTCTGAACGCAACTTCTGCTTTTGCACTGCCGATTTCAATTGCAGCTGTGTAACTGCCAGCCTGGCTTGGTGCTGTTGCGCTGTTGTAAGCAGTGCCGCCAAATGTTGTGCCTGTATAGGTTACAGTATATGTATCGCCTGTTGTAAGAGTGTTTGTCACAACAGCTTCCGCAGCATTACCATTATACTCTCTGTCAGCAACAGTAATTTTTACGCTGCCGCCGTCTGCATTTGTCAGCGGACATCCATTCTCTGTACATTTTGCTGTGATTGTATCTGTGTTTTCATCTGCTATGTATGTCCAATTGTGTGTATGTTTGTCTCTGCCGCAGGCACATTTGTCATTTGCACCATACTGATGGTTTACATTGTCAATGAATACAATGCCGCAAAGTGAACAAACAACATCGTGGGTTGTTTCTTTTATATCTGCATAGCCTGTTGTTCCATGGGCTGTATAATATGTATTGTTTCTGTTACAGATATATTCTGCTGTGCCTGCAGTGATACTGTTCACTGCTGTATTGGCAGGCAGATAGAAATACAGTTTGTTTGTATCAAGAGTTTTTACATCTTTAACGCCATAGCTTGTGCCCTGTGGAAGAACAGCATTTGTAACAGCTGTGTCAGATACAGCGCCGTCCAGTGTGATAGCACACAAAGAAACACTGTTTGTGCCGTCGGTTAATGTACCATCGTCTCTTGACCCGCTGCCGGCACCGATGTTGAAATTACCTCCCAAATCAACAGCTTTGATGTTGCCGCCTGTAATAACCACATCACCGCCTGCACCATTATACCCGCCGCCGATACCGGCACTAAGGTGGGCGCCTGTTGCAGTAACTGTGCCGCCGCTGATTGTAATATTGCCGCCTGCACCATTATTCCCGCCGCCGATACCGGCACCATACGCTACACCTGTTGCGGTAACTGTACCGCCGCTGATTGTGATGTTACCACCACTTCCGCTACTGCCACCGATACCTGC
>JAFSCU010000025.1 GCA_017436575.1 Oscillospiraceae bacterium | reverse complement strand
TTGTGAGCGAGGGGGAAATTCCCGTGATTTGTAGCAGTCGCAGCATTCCACACTTGTGCAGCGTTAGGGGTATGGGGCGAATCGCAACGCCCCATGCTTTTGGTTCTTTTCTCAAGAAAAGAACAATAAAACATCTTTTGATGTTTTATAAGTGCAAAGATTCTTCGACTCGTTTCACTCGCTCAGAATGACAATATGCCAGTCTGTGCTTTTATTATCGGGATGTCGGGGACGCCATCCCCTACGTGTTCAGCGCACCTTCAGTGCGCTAAACAATAATTTATCACAACAGAAAAATCCCCTGTCGGCGACAAGGGATTTTTCGGAAGATTATATTATATTTCTGCTTTCCAAAGACCATGAAGGTTGCAGAATTCGTATGCTGCTACAGGTTTTGCACTGCCGATTGGGAATACAGCCACAGGTTCGCCTGTGTGTTCCAGTTCTTTCACCATAAAGCTGCCATCTTCATAAACTACAGCAATGAAGGAAATGTGGTGTTCTTCCAGCATTGGATGAATAACGCTGCCAACTGTAACTTTTACTTCGTTACCCATAATTTCTGCAACCGGCACATGTTTTTCGCCTGCTGCATCTGTTGTGTTGGCTGACAGCACTTTCATTGGCTGACCACAGCAGATTGTAGGTGCTTTGGAATCGATAAGTGTAAGTTCAACTTTTTTGCATCTTTCGCAGTATAAAAATTTCAGTTCTTTCATAAATGTACTCCTTTTAATTTATAGCTTTTTTGTTGTTTTTCTCTTTAATGATATAATATACTATTAAGCAATAAATGTCAATAGCGTAATTTACAAAAGTACAGGGAAATTATTGTCAACGTTTCACAATTTCTCCTGTTTCTTTCTTTTTAACCACCTGAACTTCGCTTAAAATAAGACTGCACACAATCAGTCCGCCACCCAGCAAAAGATTCATAGTGAAAGGTTCATAGCCAAACATCACACTGAACACACTGCCAAACACACCTTCCAGCATAAGAATCAGGCAGGCAGTAGAGGCAGACAGATAGCGCTGTGCCACAATCTGCATAGACTGTGCCACAAAGTTGGAACCCACAGCCAGATAAAGCACCGGCCAGATAACCTTTGCCCAAGGAATTGCTGCAAGGCTGATGTTTTCAAACAGAACGGTATATACAGCACCGGCCATAAACAGGGTTATACCCATCATAAACGCCCCAGTAGAAAAATGACCGCCTTCCGGCTGTTTTGCCAGAAATACAATGGACAGACCAAAGAAAAGAGCACCTATAACTGTATAAAGGTCGCCAATGTTCAGAATAAATTCTGTTTCAAAGGCACCTGTCAGCACACCCATACCTGCCATACAAACTGCAACTGCCACCAGATTACGCAGTTTTGGTCTTACTTTAAAAATTGCCCAGGCCATAAAAGGTACCATTACCACATTTGTGGTGGTCAGGAAAGATGAATTTGAAGGTGTGGTATACAGTGCGCCCACTGCCTGGGTGATAAAGCCCAGGGCATTGAAGGTTCCCACCAGAATACCGTTTAACAGTTCGGCCTTTGACATATTCAATATATGCTGATGGAATGCGCCAAAGACAATGGCAGTAAAGATAAAACCACGCGCCATATTCAGTGTGCCGGCTGTCATGCCGCCGTCCAGTGCCATTTTTATACCGATAAAGCCACCGCCCCATATTACAGTAACTATAATAAGCATAAGTATTGCTGTACTCTTTTTCATATTACCTCTTCATATAATAAGTATTTTTCAAACTTTGTAATTATAACATTTTGGTGCGGTGATTTCAATGAGAAGAAATGGGAATAAACCAGTGGTGAACTACACCTTTCCCACAGAATCCAACCGGATTCATTCCAGATTTACAAACTTTAAGTCAAGGCAATACGGTTTTATGATATCCACAATATCGCTTACTTTCAGAAATACGCTGGCAGTGTTGTCCAATGGGTGTACACCTATTGTACCGGCTGAAAAATAATCATCAAAAAACACTGTAACCTGTCTGTTTTTATCGTTCAGCACACCAAATGGGCAAACAGCACCGCTGATAAGCCCCAATATATCCATCAGCTGGGTTTCATTTGCAAAAGACAGGCGGCGTGTACCCAGTTTTGCCTGCAACTCTTTCATATTGATTTTTCTGTCTTCCTTTGTCACCAGCAGATAAAAATGCTTTTTATCATCACGGAGAAACAGATTTTTTGCCACACGATGAGCATCCGGCAGGCCCAGCGCCATCATTCCCTCTATTGTATATACAGCTTCGTGTTCAAATATCTGATGTTCAATACCTTTTTCTTTCAAAAGATTATATATATCCTGTTTGTTCATAAATATCACCTGAAAGTTTTTATTTTATGGTAACATATATAAATACATATTACAAACATAAAAACACCGCCCCTATTGGAGCGGTGTTTAACAATGCAACTTTTTCAGTTGTGAAATGATACAGGATTATAATGGCAGGAACATTATATATACTCTGCAGACACTATAACTGCCATTTCAATGTTCTGGCGGGATGAAACTGTGTTTCATCAAGGGCGTTCAGCCCTTTTTGCATAGCAAACCGACAGGTTATTATTTAGCGTTTGTTTCTGCTTCTACCAGAGCGTCAAGGTATGCACCAACTGTGATTGTTACAGAAGCTTTCAGGTCTTCAACTGCAGGAACGTCTGTGTGTGAGCCGTCGCCGCGGTCAAATGTTTCCATAGCTGCAACATCAGCAACTGTTTTGCCTACCATCCATTCGCCCAGAGCTTTAACCTGTTCGAAGTATTCTTTGCCGATAGCAGATGCGCCTACCATACCGTAGTCGCCTTCTTTTTCAACTTTTGTTCTTACATCAACATCGCCAGCTTTTGCGCCTGTTGCGTCAAATGCGATTTTCTGCTGAGCAACGTCAATTTTTGCCCACAGGATTTTGCCTTCAGCGTCAAGAGCTACACCAACCATGTTTGTGTCAACCTGTGCAGAACCTTTTTTGTCAGCTGTAGCAGCTGTGCCTTTTACGGAAATGTTCTGACCAAGACCTGCTTTAGCAAGACCTTCAACTTCAACAGCTGTGTCCCAAGCTTCCTGAAGAGCATCCAGGTAGGATTTAACTGTGATTGTGCAACCTGCTGCCAGGTCTGCATCTGTTGGAACGTGTGTGTGTGAACCATCGCCACGGTCCATAACTGGCATACCAACGATTTCTTCAACAGTTTTGCCTACCATCCAGTTTTCAAGAGCTTCGATCTGTTCGAAGTATTCTTTGCCGATACCGGAAGCGCCTACCATGCCGTAGTCGCCTTCTTTTTCGATTTTTGTTCTTGTGTCAACTTTAGATGCATCTGCAGTTGTACCGTCAGCGTTTACACCCAGTTTCTGCTGTGCAACGTCGATAGAAACTGAAACAACTTTGCCTTCAGCGTCGAATGCTGCAACCAGCATTGTTGTATCAACCTGTGCAGAACCTGCTTTGTCTGCTGTAGCGTCTGTCATTTTAGCAGAAATGTTGTGGCCCATACCAACTTTGAATTTAGCTGGAGCTGCTGGTTCGCCGCCGCAAGCAACGAGGGAGAGAGCCATAACTACTGACAGAGCAAGTGCAATTACTTTTTTCATGATAATTTTCCTCCATCATAAAATGATTTGATTATTTTACATATCTACATATGTATGCATAATAGTTTTAACATATTTACATATATTGGTCAAGTAAAAAATGATTACATTTCTATAACAATCGATATATTTATGTTTTTATCGATTTAATTCATTTTTCACAACCGCTTGTCTGCAATAATTATGGATAATTGTGTTTTACCATTGTTTTTAAAAAGAAATAATAGTATAATATTTACTTAGAATAATATTTAATTTTTATGGAGGTAATTATGGCTATTCTTGTTACAGGCGGTGCCGGTTATATCGGTTCCCATACAGTGGTTGAACTGCTGGCTGCAGGTTATGAAGTAGTTATTGCAGATAATTTTTACAATTCATCACCAAAAGTTCTTGACAGACTGAAAACAATCACCGGCGTGGACGTTCCATTTGTTGAATGTGATGTGTGCGACAAAGACCAGGTGGAAAATCTGTTCAGTGCCCACCCGGAAATAGATGCTGTTATTCATTTTGCAGCATACAAAGCTGTTGGCGAAAGTGTGGAAAAACCGCTGGACTATTATGAAAACAACATCGGCGGTGCCATGACAATTCTTCAGGCAATGAAAAGACACGGCGTTAAAAACTTTGTGTTCTCATCATCTGCCACAGTTTACGGCGACCCTGAAACAGTGCCTTGTACAGAAGACAGCCCAGCCAACGGCGCAACAAACCCATACGGCTGGACAAAGGTAATGCAGGAACAGATTCTGCGTGACCTGTGTGTATCTGACAAGAAAATGAACGTGGCTATCCTCCGTTATTTCAACCCTATCGGTGCTCATCCATCAGGTCTGATTGGGGAAGACCCTAACGGTATTCCTAACAACCTGCTGCCATATATCGCACAGGCTGCCATAGGCAAATATCCTGCTGTTCGCGTGTTCGGCACAGACTACCCAACACCGGACGGCACAGGTGTGCGCGACTATATCCACGTAGTAGACCTGGCAAAAGGTCATGTGGCAGCTGTGAAAAAACTGTTTACAAAATGCGGTCTGGTTACATACAACCTGGGCACCGGCAATGGTTACAGCGTACTGCAGGTAATCAAAGCGTATGAAAAAGCAATCGGCAGGGAACTGGAAAAGAACTATCTGCCTCGCCGCGCCGGTGACATAGCAGAAAACTATGCAGACCCACGAAAAGCAAGGGAAGAACTGGGCTGGACAGCACAGTACACAATAGATGATATGTGTGCACATTCATGGAACTGGCAGAGCAACAACCCTAACGGTTACAAGGAGTAATAATATGAGTAAACCTGTTCTTGTTGTAATGGCCGCAGGTATGGGCAGCCGCTATGGCGGGCTGAAACAGATAGACCCTGTTGGTCCAAACGGTGAAATTATTATTGACTATTCTCTTTATGATGCAAAAAAAGCAGGTTTTGAAACCGTGGTTTTTATCATCAAAAAGGAAATCGAAAAAGATTTTAAAGAATCCATAGGCAAAAGAATTCCACAGGGTATGGAAGCAGTGTATGTATTTCAGGATACAGCTGACCTGCCACAGGGTTACAGCGTGCCTGCCGGCAGGGTGAAACCTTGGGGCACAGCCCACGCAGTATGTGCCGCAAGGGATGTTATTGACTCACCTTTTGTGGTTATTAACGCTGACGACTACTATGGCAGAGATGCTTTTAAAGTGGTATTTGACTATCTGGCCAATGCTGAAAGCGGTAAAAAATACAGTTTTGCTATGGTTGCTTATGAACTGGAAAACACACTGACAGAAAACGGCTATGTTTCCCGTGGTGTATGTGTGACAGATGCCAACGATATGCTGGTAAATGTAACTGAACATACACATATCGAAAAAGATGCTGTATGGGGTGCAAAATTTACAGAAGATGATGGCAAAACCTGGAACCCGCTGGAACCGGACACACTGGTTTCAATGAATATGTGGGGCTTTACACCTGATTTTGTAAGGGAAGCCTGGGACGGTTTTGGTGAATTTCTGGACAATGCCATTGCTACTAACCCACTGAAAGGCGAATACTATCTGCCAAGTGTGGTGACAAAACTGATTGACAGCGGTAAGGCCACAGTAAAAGTGCTGCATTCCGCTGACAAATGGTATGGCGTAACCTATAAGGAAGACAAACCAAAGGTTGTGGCCGCATTGAAACACATGCATGAAATCCACACATATCCGGATAATATGTGGAAATAATATCAAATATAAATTGCCAGACACTACAAAGTGTCTGGCTTTTATTTTGGAATGGTGCTTTGCAGGCGGTTGGAGAACGCAAACAAAGCGATGTAATGGTTTTGGGAAAGCAAAAAGCAGGCCACTGAAGTGACCCGCTTTCTGCTTTTCTAAAATGGCATTAAAGCAATGATTATTTGATAACTTCTGTTACTTTATAGCCAGCATCTGCAACTGCAGCAACCAGTGTTGCTTCCAGTTCAGCAGCAGCTGTAACTGTTGCCTGTTTTTCTTCCAGGCTAACTACTACATCAGCAGCACCTTCAACAGCGTTAAGAGCTTTGTCTACATGTTTAACGCATTTTGGACACATCATGCCTTCGATTTTCAGAATCATTTTTCTATTCTCCTTTTATCATTATATATCTTATTGCACTTACTGTGCATTGATAACCTCTGTTACTTCATAGTCTTCTGCTGTGATTGCATCAATCATAGCCTGAATTTTATCGGCTGTGGCAGTAACTGTTGCTTTGTTTTCTTCCAGACTTACATTTATGTCTGTCACACCTTCCACGCTCTGCAGTGCCTCGGTAACATGGCGCACACAGTGTTCACACATCATGCCGTCTATCATCAGTGTGATGTTGCCCGGCCGGGCAGCGTCGGCTGTGATAACCTCTGTTACTTCATAGTCTTCTGCTGTAATTGCATCAATCATAGCCTGAATTTTATCGGCTGTGGCAGAAACTGTTGCCTTGTTTTCTTCCAGACTTACATTTATATCTATCACACCTTCCACGCTCTGCAGTGCCTCGGTAACGTGGCGCACACAGTGTTCGCACATCATGCCGTCTATCATCAGTGTGATGTTGCCCTGTGTTTTTGGTTCTTTTTTCACAGCATGCGGTAAATCCAGAGAAATTTCTTCAGTTTTTACAGAAATATCTGTCAGTTCCAATGTCTGATGCTCATCCTTGTCAACTTTGAAAAGGCGCAGACGCAGTGCGTTTGAAACTACAAAAATGCTGGAAAAGGACATTGCTGCCGCACCAAAAGACGGTGTCAGTTTCCAACCGAACATACCATAGAACACGCCTGCCGCCAGCGGTATACCACAGCTGTTGTAGAAAAATGCCCAGAACAGGTTTTGCTGGATATTTCTGATAACTGCCTTTGAAAGACGGATTGCAGAAACCACGTCCAGCAGGTCGTTTTTCATAAGGACAATATCTGCACTTTCCACCGCAACATCAGTGCCGGCGCCGATGGCAACGCCTACATCAGCACGCACAAGAGCAGGTGCGTCATTTACACCGTCACCAACCATAGCAACAGTTTTGCCTTCTGCCTGCAGTTGTGAAACCACTTTTTCCTTATCCTGTGGCAGAACGTCTGCAATGGTTTTGGACAGATTCAGGTCTTTGGCAATACCTTTGGCTGTTCTTTCGTTGTCACCTGTCAGCATAATAACTTCAACGCCCATTGAAGTAAGTTTTTCAATGGCCTGTTTGCTGGTTGGTTTTACCACATCGGCAACAGCGATAATACCCATCAACTGGCCGTCTCGGGCAAACATCATAGGTGTTTTGCCGCTGTCTGCAAGGCTGTTTATTTTTTCCTGTATCAGTGAAATATCCACTCCGTTTTCACCCAGCAGTTTGGCATTGCCAGCAATATAATCAGCACCGCCATACTGTGCAAAAATACCTTTGCCCGGAATAGAGTTGAAATTTTCCACCTGAGGATAATCTATATTGTTTTCCGCCGCATATTCCATAATTGCCATAGCCAGCGGATGTTCGGATTTACTTTCAAGGGCTGCAGCCAGACGGATAAATTCCTCTGCCGCCATATTCACGGCCACCACATCTGTAACCACCGGTCTGCCCTGGGTGATGGTACCTGTTTTGTCCAGCACAACAGTATTTACATTGTGGGCGATTTCCAGTGCTTCACCTGATTTGATAAGTATGCCGTTTTCTGCACCTTTGCCTGTGCCCACCATAATTGCAACAGGTGTGGCAAGACCCAGTGCACAAGGGCAGGAAATAACCAGAACTGTAATACCGCATGAAAGGGCAAACTCAAATGTAGCATTCAGTACAAAATACCACACTATGAAAGTCACCGCCGCAATACCCATAACCACCGGCACAAATACGCCGGCAATTTTATCTGCCATCTGTGCAATAGGCGCTTTTGAAGCGCTGGCTTCTTCTACCAGGCGGATAATCTGTGAGAATGTGGTGTCGTCCCCTACTTTAGTTGCCTGAATTCTGATAAAGCCTGTTTTGTTGATGGTTGCACCGATAACACTGTCCCCTGTTTCCTTGTGGACAGGTATGCTTTCGCCTGTAATCGCCGCCTGGTCAACGCTGGTCACACCTTCCAGCACAATGCCGTCAACCGGAATGTTCATGCCAGGTTTTACCAGCACAATGTCCCCGGAAACCACCTGTTCCACAGGAATTTCCATTTCAACACCATTGCGTTCAACCGTGGCTGTCTTTGGTGCCAGGTCCAGCAGACGTGAAATGGCTTCGCTGGTTTTACCTTTGCTGCGGGCTTCCAGGAATTTGCCCAGGGTGATAAGTGTCAGTATAGTGGCACCGCCTTCAAAGTAAAGGTCCATGTGATATTTTGCCACCAGTGCCATATCACCTGCGCCCATACCCCAGCTCATTCTGAAAATAGCGAAAACACCATAGGCAATAGCCGCTGTGGAACCCACAGCAATCAGGCTGTCCATATTCGGTGCGCCGTGGAAAAGAGTTGAAAAACCTTTTTCATAATAATGTTTATTTATATACATAATAGGCAGGCACAGTAAAAACTGTATCAGCGCAAAAGAAATTGCATTCTGATGTCCTGTCAGCCACTGGGGCAGAGGGGCACCGTACATGCTGCCCATTGATACATACATCAGCGGAATCCAGAAAACAAATGACGTAATCAGTCTTTTCTTCATCTGTGCTATCTGTTTTTCCGCCACATTTTCTCTGGGCTTTGCAGATGTCTGCTGTTTTCCTTCACCACCTGCCAGGGATGCCCCATAGCCTGCTTTTTCCACACAGGAAATAATTTCTTCTGTAGTCAATGCTCCGTCCGGATATTCCACCTGCATACTGTTTGTCAGCAGGTTTACACTTACAGTCCCGATTCCTTCCAGTTTTGAAACGCTTTTTTCAACCCTTGAAGAGCAGGCGGAGCAGGTCATACCTGTAATATCATATTTCTGTTTCATATTTGCCTCTTATTTTAAAATTTTACTCATCAGACCAATCAGTTCGTCCACTTTTTCGTTGCGGTCCTGCTCTGTCTGCGCATTGTTCACACAGTGTTTCAGGTGCTCTGTCAGCACCTGACGGTTGGCATTGCTCAGCAGACCTTCCGTTGCCATAATCTGATGGGAAATATCTACACAGTATCTGTCTTCTTCCACCATTTTGATAACTGCGTCCAGCTGACCGCGGGCGGTTTTCAGCAAGCGGAGAACCTTTGTTTTATCTGCTACCATATTGCTTTCTCCTTTTTATCCCCCTCCCCCGGGGGGTGTGGTTATATAATACACCTTTTTCTTTTAAAAAGTCAATATAGCCGGCTGTGACCTGCATCACAAAAAATATTTTTTTACTTATAGAAATCTGTTGACAATCTCTTGTTTTTTGGACTATGATTATAATAATGGTTTTGTAAAATAACTGTAAAATTTATATGTAAGGAGATGACATTTGTGAGTAGTGACCCTTGCGGGAGCGGACGATTATCCCCACAGAAATCAATACAGGTGTACGCACAGATGTTATCGGCTTTGAAAGCACAATAACCTCTGTCCCACACCGGAACGGAGGTATTTTTTATGGATGAAAGAAATTACAGCAACATCGGTTTTTCCACAAATGAAAGCAACTTTGTGGAAGAAGATGAAGAAATAATTGAACTTATAGATGCCATAACAGCAGACGAAGACGAACTGGAAGAAGCAGATGTAGACCTGACTGATATGCTGCTGACAACAGAACAGGAAGAGCTGGAAGATGTAATCGAGTCAGACTTTGCCATTGACGTTGCCATAGCGATGGAAGAATTTACTGACGAAGAACTGCTGGCGTTCTATGAAAGACTGGACCACGAACACGTGGCTCAGGTTCTGGAACAGATGGATGAAGACATGCAGCAGCGTTTTGTTGACCTGCTGGATTATGATGCTATTCTGGGCATTTTCAAATATATGTCAAACGACGATATTGCCGATATTATCGGTGAAATGCCTGTAAACCGCAGAAAGACAATACTCCGCAGACTGAAAAGCAGCGACGAAATCCAAAGCCTGCTGCTGTATGCTGATGATACTGCCGGCGGTATTATGACAACAGAATATATCGCCCTGTCTTCCACTATGACAGTGGAAAAAGCACTGCGGAAAATCAAGGAAATCGCACCAAAAACCGAAATTATTGATACAATTTTTGTGCTTGGCAGCAAAAAAGAACTGATAGGTACTGCCGACCTGCGCGATATTCTGGTAGAAGAAAATCATATCACTCTTGCCGAAATAATGTATGACAATGTGGTTTGTGTTACACCTGATATGGACCAGGAAGAAGTTTCACACATCGCATCAAAATATGACCTTACAGCTGTACCTGTTGTAAACAGGAAAGGTGCTATGCTGGGTATCATCACTGTCGACGATATCATCGATGTTCTGTTTGAAGAACAGACCGAAGATATTCTGAAAATGGGTGGTGCCAGCGCTGAAGAAAGCATTGACTCCACAGTGCTGGAAAGTGTAAAATTCCGTCTGCCTTGGCTGATGGTAAACCTGATTACAGCTTTTATGGCATCATTTACACTGTCTTTGTTTGAAGACACCATTGCACAGGTGGTAGCTTTGTCTGCCACAATGACAATTATAGCCAATATGGGCGGCAATGCAGGCAACCAGACAATGGCCATTATACTGCGCAGCATTACTCTGGGCGAAATCAACCTGAAAGATGACTGGCAGAAGGTGCTGAAACCTATTTTCACAGGCATTATCAACGGGGCAATTATAGGCAGTATTGCCGGTGTAATAGTGGCTGTAAAATACGGAAATCCATACCTGGGCATCATAACTGTGCTGGCAATGATTGCCAATAACATTGTTGCCGGTGTGTTCGGCTTCTTTGTACCGCTGGTGCTGAAAGCACTTAAAGTGGACCCTGCCCTGGCAAGTTCTATTTTCCTGACAGCCGCCACAGATGTTCTGGGCTTTTTCGTATTCCTCAGCCTGGCAAAAGTATTTATGCCGCTGCTGGTATAATGTATCCTAAATACAAAAATAAAACCTCCTGAAATCAGGAGGTTTTTTATTTTTATGGTCTTGCCAGTCCATACCAGCCTATACCTTCATAGTTCCAGCCAATACTATCCAAATAATCTCTTTCCTGAATACTGCCTGTATAGTGATGGGTACCAGTGGTAATATATGGATTGAACAGGCGATACTGTGCTTCCGCGTTGGAAAAACCTTTACCGGAGTTCCAGCAGAATCCTTCATAAAGCCAGCCTACTCTTACAAGATTGTCTATTTCCACTTGGCTGGCAGTATAGTGGTGATCACCTGTATATGGATTAAGCAAACGATACATTTTCTCTCCACCTTCCAAAGGTGAATAAAATGCACGCCCCTCATAGTTCCAACCTGCTGCCACCAGATTATCTCGCTCTGTTGCGCTTCTGGTATAGAAATGTTCATATGTATACTCATTATACAATCTATAAACTGGCACCGTCATCTGCTGCCAACCAGCTTCGAAAAATGTTTCTCTATTGTACAGTTTTTCATTATTCTGCCCGACAGTGATACTCTGCCATTGCGGTTTAGTGCCCTGATAGCAAACATTTTCCAGGCTGCTGCAACCTGCAAAGGCATTAGCCTCTATTGTCTTTACTGTTTGTGGGATATATATGGATTTCAGATTTTTGCAACCAGAAAACGCAGACCGTCCTATTTTATTAAGATTAACAACAGGGTCTGTATTATCGCCGGGAGTCATTATAACCTGTTCCAGCGATGTGCATCTGGCAAAAGCTGATTCTGCTATATAGCGTACTCCCAGAAGATTTGCATTTTTCAAAGCTGTACAACCGTAAAAAGCATATTCATCGATAAAGGAATAATCGCCTGCTTCCGGATAAAAGTCGATGCTTTCCAATGAAGTACAACCACTGAATGCCTGCTTGCTTATAAATATACTGTGGTCAGGAAAATCAATCTCTTTTAGCGAATTGCATCCACTGAAAGCCTGAAAGTTTATTGATTCCACTGTATCCGGCAAAACCACCTTCTCGAGTGATGAGCAATTTTTAAACAGTCCGAAGCTTACACTGGTGGTATTTTCCGGAAGGGTAAACTCTTTCAGCGAGGTACAGTTCGCAAATACATCTGACCATATTGAAACAATACTATCCGGCAAATCGATTTTCACCAATGAAGAACATCCATTGAAGCCATAGCTTTCTATTGTAGTTACTGACTCTGGAATATTTACATCCGTCAATGACGCAAATCCATAAAAGGCATATTTACCTATGGTTGTAACACCGCCTTCTATAACAATCTCTTTGATTGACGGAGCATATTCAGCCCAAGGTACGGTACTATAGCTGTCATAATCAGTCATTTTGCCTGTGCCGCTGATTGTCAATATATAGTCATCTGTCAATGTCCAGGTCAAATCGTTACCACATATACCAAAAGCTATTACACCATCATCAATCGGTATAAACTCAGCAGTTACAACACTGTGGCCGCGGACTGTAAATGTATTGCCGGATATTTCAGCATCATTTACAAATATTCTTACCCGCTGATAATGTGCATCCGGTGTGGCAGTAACAGTAACTGTTTCACCATACTGTGCAGAAGTTTTATCCACTGACACCTGTCCGTTCTGGCATGGGGCTGCTGTTATATTAAAAACAGCATCTTTATCATAATTGAAATGAATATATGCATTTGTAAGATTATCATTATAT
This sequence comes from Oscillospiraceae bacterium, assembly GCA_017436575.1. Taxonomy (GTDB): domain Bacteria; phylum Bacillota; class Clostridia; order Oscillospirales; family Ruminococcaceae; genus RGIG3102. The sequence goes on along the minus strand of JAFSCU010000025.1, from coordinate 29,381 downwards.
TTGCCGAAAGAAATACTGTTCCAGGCCACCTCATCACCCTTGAAGAAAACTTCTTCAATAATATCACTTGGGTATGAATTGAAAGCGGACTCACCTACAGCAGTGATCCCTGCCGGCATTGTAACTTTTGTCAGCTTGTTGCATCCATAAAACGCATTATTGCCAATATCAGTTACACCATCAGGTATCACAATTTCTGAAATATTAGCGCTGTTTAACAGCCATGCAGGGATTGATGTGATATTCTTGGATAGTGTGATTTTCTCAAGGCTTGTACAGTTGCCAAAACTACCTTCATTCAGCTGTGTCACACTGTCAGGCACAGTAAGTTCTTTCAATTCCATACAGGAATAAAAGGCCATTCTGCCAATTGATGTAACTGTATCTGGAATTGTGGCTGTCTGTGCATACTGGCACAGGTAAAACCGGTAATCACCTATTGAAGTAATGCCGGGTTTCACCACAATATTCTTAATGTCCTTTACATAATCATGCCACGGCGGCAGATAACTGTGGGCGTTATCTATTGTGTATTCACTCCACATATCGCCCCAGCCCTGAATTGTTAATGTACCGTTTTCGTTGAGATGCCAATGGGCGTTGTCGCCACACTGACCGCTGTACAATGTACCTTTAGGCTGATAGAAATAGTCCTTGTCCGCCAGAATCAGCAGTTCAATATCAAAAAGATTATTGTTGCTGTGGTATGCATATCTGCGTTCATTTACTACAAATCCGGACCAGCGGCCACCGTCATCATATCCTGCAAAGAAATACTGACCATATTCTCCCAGTTCCTGGTCTGTTATAGCTATATCTACCAGATAGGTTTTGCCATCTTCCATCGTAACGATGTTCCACATATAGTCTTCACCACTTACAGTGCCTTTTATGGTATAACACCGTGCGTTGTCAAACTCTGAAATGTCACAAAGATACTGGAATGCCTTTGCATATCCGTCGCTCAACGCCTTTGTAGCCGGGTCTTCATCAAAAACATTTATCATCTGCCAGGAAGAGTTGTTGATATATTCAGTTCCACCGATAACTTCATTGTTATTGTAATCAACCAGATTGCAGATTTCATTTTTAAACCCTTCCATTTTTGTATAGTCGTCTTTTGAGGCGTATTTGTCAGCAATATACACTGCATTTTCCACTGCCAGTTTCACTTTTGAAACATCAGAGGTAACTGTTGTAGTATAGGTAGGATTACTACGCCAGTTGAGAGAGACAGGCAGCAACACTGTAAACTGTGTAATGGACACATTTACACCGTCATCGTTAGTGGTAAAGCCCACAGATGCGCCCTCCCGGTTTTTGTCAAACCAATAGAGTTCATAAGGACAGTCGTGAACCAGGGCTGTCCACACATTGTAAAGGCTGACCTGACTTTCAAAAGCTGCCATTACATCAGTACCCGTTGGCCATGAATAAACCAGACCTTCAAAATCTGTTGGTGCAAAAGTGGTTTCTGCCAATCCGCCGTTATGGGCAATCTGTGTGATAAATGCTTTCAGTTTATCATAAACAGACTGTTCTACGCTGTTGAGATATTCCCTGGCATTAGTGCCAAAAAGGCCAATATCGCCTATAGCCTGTTTCATTATAAAGCCATCAAACAGGCTATCACTTTCCGCCAAGTCCTGCCAGCTATCCGAAGAAATATTTATATTATAACTATTCTGCACTGCACCCTCTGCAAAAACCTGTACCGGAAATGCAGAAAGGATTATGGATGCAGTCAAAATCAGCGAAAGTAATTGTTTCATAGTATCTCCATAGTAAAAATATTACTTATATTTTATCATTTAAGATGTTTTGTTTCAATATTCTGATTATTAACAAACAGTCACTTTTGATATACGGATGTGAAAAATTGTGAAAATTAAAAACAGGGTGATTGTTCACCCTGTTTTCAGGAAGTATTTAATTCAGATTGCAATCTGAAAATTATCTCTGGAATACTGTGTTGCCGCCAACAACTGTTCTTACACATTTAACATCTTTGATTTCATCTGCTGGAACTTCAAAGATATTTCTGTCCAGAACTGCAAAGTCAGCAAAGTAACCTGGCATAAGACGGCCTTTTCTGTCTTCTGCAAATTCTGTATAAGCAGAACCGATTGTGTACTGGTCGATAGCATCATAAATATCAACACACTGGTCTTCACGGTATGTGCGTGCGCCGTCAAGGCGTTTTCTTGTAACTGCACAGTACAGGTTTTCGAATGGCTGCAGGTTTTCAACAGGTGAGTCTGTACCATAGGATGTGTGAACGCCCATTCTGAACAGGTCGCCGAATGCGTAAGATGTAGATGCCAGTTCTTCACCACAGCGTTCTGCAACAACATTCATATCATAGTGGATAAAGATTGGCTGTACCTGTGCCAGAACATCACTTGCTCTGAATCTTTCCAGCATTTCGTTGTCTGTAATCTGTGCGTGCACAACTGCATGACGGTTTTTGTTGTTGCCGTTTTCGATAACTTTGTCGTAAGCATTGAGAACCATTTCAATAGCGCCGTCACCGATAGCGTGAACAGCAACCTGGCAGTTGTTATCATCAGCCATTTTTACCATTGCTTCAAAATCTGGCACTGGAATTGTTGGAACGCCGCAAGTTGTTGGGTCGTCGGCGTATGGGTTTCTCATAAGAGCTGTACGTGCGCCCAGGGAGCCGTCAACAAACATTTTCAGAGGGCCATATCTGAACATATCTGTACCGCTGCCTGTTACATGGCCAGCATCCAGGAAGTCCTGATATGTTACAGGTTCAGAGAATGTATTCTGGCTGTAAACACGGATAGCATTAGGGTTGTTTGCAAATGTAAGTTCAAATGCCTGGTTTGTAAGTCTCCAGTTTTCACGGCCGATGTCGTTTGTCTGAACTGTTGTGATACCCAGGCTTGCTGCGTATGCCATAGCAATATTCAGTTTTTCAGACAGAGATTCTGCTGAATCAACAGGAATGATATTCTGGATAACTCTCTGTGCATTTTCAGCGAACAGACCATTTGGTTCGCCGTCTTCGAATCTGTACAGTTCGCCGCCTGGCAGTGGCTGTGAATCTCTTGTGATACCTGCAACTTCCAGAGCTTTGGAGTTACATACCAGCATATGACCGCATGCACGTGTGTAAACAACAGGATATTCTGTTGTGATTTTGTCCAGGTCATATCTTGTTGGCAGTGCAGGGCCTTCTGCAAAATAGTCCTGGTTCCAGCCGCGGCCTACCAGTACATCACCTTCTTTAAGAGGATGTTCTTCCATAAAAGCACGGCCTTTTGCAATGATTTCTTCCATTGATGTTGAACCATGAAGAATAACGCATGACAGGGAGTTACCTGTGTTCAGTGCGTGGCAGTGGGAATCGTTAAAACCAGGAACAACTGTTCTGCCTTCCAGGTCGATCATTTCTCTTTCGCATTTTGGGCACAGACCTTCTGTAACTTCTTCCAATGTGCCGATTTTCTGTACCAGACCGTCTGAAACCAGCATTGCCTGTACAAATCTGTCTCTTTCTACATAAATGTTACCGTTAAAATAGATTGTGTTCATAAAATTTCCTCCGCAATAATAAATGTTTGTAGCGCAGAATTTTTCTAAAAAGAAAAGGTCCTGCAGCTATGCAGAACCTTTAAAACGCAACAGTTTATAAGTTTCTGATAGCCCCTCTGTTTTTTAACAGGAGTACATCCGGTATTGACCGTTGTACCAACCGGAACAGATGCCTCTGTGCCAATTTCGGCGGCTTTGCCTTTCAGCTGCTTCACCGGGTGCCCCCTCTGCAGTTTACTATTCGTTGCCGCGCCTCTATCTGTATCACTTTTGTGTGATGAGTTATTTATACCACTTTGACAAAGTTTTGTCAACAGTTAAATTGCAAAATATTGTAAAAAACAATTTTTGACACTTTATGGCCAGGTAAGAAATAAACTTTCTGCTGTCACAGATACAATAAAAGACCTGTGAAACAGGCCTTTTACGTATAATTTATTCTACTTTTGAAGTGAGGAGTTAATGGCTTTTTATTCCTTCTTAAAGCGTTCCCTTTCGCTTTGTTTGACTATATTATAAGTTAGCATTATCTAACTGTCAACTCAATTGTGATTTTGTCACACTGCCCTGTATTTTTTGTTTTCCAGACGCAGTTTATCAGAAATCATAGCCACAAACTCGCTGTTGGTAGGTTTACCACGCATATTGTTTATTGTATAGCCGAAATATTCGTTGAGCACATCTACATTTCCTCTGTCCCAGGCCACTTCGATGGCATGTCTGATTGCCCTTTCCACTCGGGAAGCTGTAGTATTGTTCAGCTTTGCGATATCCGGATACAGTCTTTTGGTAACAAGACTGATTACTTCCGGGTCTTCAACAGCCATAATAATAGCCTGTCGCAGAAAACCATAGCCCTTGATATGGGCGGGCACACCCATATTGTGCAGCACTGCTGTCACTTTTGTTTCCAGGTCGTTGTCATTGCTTTTTTCCCTGTGGATATTCAACAGGGATATAATGCGTGAATATGCCACTTCAAGTGAATATGGTTTCAGAAAATAATAATTGAAACCAGCCTGCATCACCTGGCGGACCGTATCGTCACTGTCAAAGGTGCAGGTAGCGAAAAACAGTCTGGGTTTGTTTTCCATCTCATCAGCCTTTTCCTTTACTGTAATAGCATCAATGCCTGCCAGGAAAACATCTGTAAACACCACATCCGGTGTATATTCTTCAATCTTTTTCAACAGGATATTGCCGTCTTTTTCACAGAACTGTACCTGCACATCTTTATCAGCAAAAAAGTGCTGGCAGCCCCGGATAATCCGTGGATTTTGCTCACAAAATAGAATTTTAAGATTAGCGTTCATTTCTTTTCTCCTACTAAGCAATGCACAGTCTGACAATCCTTTCTATTAACCACATAAATGGTACCATTTTCTGGCAAAAGTCTTCAACAGGAAATTTGTAACTGCCTGTCGAAACATTAAGATATAATCAAAACCTGCAAAATTTTTCAGTAATATTCAAATTCTATATAAATCACGGTTTAATTGTCATCAAATTTATAAATCAATCTTATTCTTACCTGTGACAAAATCACATTGCCTATTGACAGTTAGCCTACACCAACTTATAATAAAGCCAAAGATTAACAGTACAATGTTTCAATAAGAATCGAAATCAGCGAGGTAACTGATATGACAATAGATATTATAAAAGGTATTTTTATTCCTCTTATAGGTACAACAATAGGTTCCGGCGCAGTATTTGTGTTATCAAAAGGTATGAACCAGACAATGCAGAGAATACTGACAGGATTTGCAGGTGGCGTAATGGTGGCAGCATCTATATGGAGCCTGCTGATACCTGCAATGGATTACAGCAGTCACATGGGTAAAATGTCCTTTCTGCCTGCAGCAATAGGTTTCTGGGCCGGGGTGCTGTTTCTGCTGTTTTTGGACAGACATGTGCCCCACATGCATCTGGACAATCAGTGCGAAGGACCTGAATGCGATATAGACAATAATCTGATGATGGTACTGGCAGTGGCACTGCACAACCTGCCTGAAGGCATGGCAGTAGGTGCTATCTGGGCCGGACTGATAAACGGGAACAGTGAAATATCCATGGCCGCTGCTGTGGTGCTGTCAATAGGAATAGCAATACAGAACCTGCCGGAAGGCGCCATAATCTCAATGCCGTTGGCATCAAGCGGTATGAAGAAAAGCAAGGCATTCCTGTACGGATTCGCATCCGGTGTGGTAGAACCACTGGGCGCATTGCTGACAATCGTGGCAGCCAGATTTATAATCCCTGCACTGCCGTTTACACTCAGCTTTGCAGCAGGTGCAATGATGTATGTAGTTGTTGAAGAACTGATACCTGAAATGAGCCAGGGCAAACATTCAAATATAGGCACAATCTTCTTTTCAGTAGGATTTACTCTGATGATGATACTGGATGTGGCACTGGGATAAAAACTAAAAATAAAGCAGAAAAACCGTCAGGAACTGACGGTTTTTGTTTATGTATAAAGCTTATTTGACATCTGCCTTTTCCAGCAGCCATTTTGCAACGCCGTTGTTGTCGTTTGAATCAATTACATCTGTTGCTATGGCTTTCAGTTCATCCACTGCATTGGCCACGGCATAACATTCATCCCGTATTCTGAACATGGAAATATCGTTTTTGCCGTCGCCGAAACAAACCAGCCTGTCACAGCCCAGCTTTTCTTTCAGCATCATAATGGCATTGGCTTTGCTGGCAGCCTTTGGCATAAGTTCCAGCCACTGCCGGCCGCTGTAAACATCTTTCTGATAGATTACATTGGCGGCTGGGTGGTCTTTCAGCTTTTCATACAGTGGATAAAGTTTTTCTTCGCTGTCGATGCACACAAGGTAATAGGTGTTTTTCTTTTCCAGCTGCTGCGCCGAATACACCTGGTCGTGCCGCAGTGTGCCTTCATATTCATAGATAAACTCTTTCATTTCCGCTGTGGCATTTTCTCTGATAAAAGCCATGCTTTCCACGCCATCATCGTAATAATACATCAGCGGCCACACATCAACCTCTGTCAGTATGCGAACAAACTGCCGTGACACATCATCTGCAAAAAAATTGGTAATTATTGGCTGTTTTGTGGCGTTATCCACCACAAATGCCCCATTGTAAAGAATCCGTGGAAACTGTGCTGTAATGCCTTTTGTGATTTCACCGGCTGTGCTGAAAGAGCGTGCGGTTGCATAGGAAAACAGCAGTCCCTTTTCGATAAGGTTGTTCAGCGCGTTAGCTGTAAAAGAAGAAATTTCTGCATCAGAGTTCAGTAAAGTGCCGTCAAGGTCAGATATATAAAGGGTTTTCATAATGATTCTCCAAATCTTTAATACAAACATTTTAACATATTACCGCAAAAAACAACAGCGAAACTTATGTTTCGCTGCTTTCTTCTGTGATAATTGATTCCACCAGATTCTGGCTGTGATATGGTGAACCCGGGATATATGGACTGTCAGGGCTGTAAACTGTATGCTCTATCAGATAATTCAGCCACATTTTATAGCCTTCAGGTGTCATATGAATACCGTCAGAATTTATATCTTCATTGAGATATCCGTCTGCGCCCATTACCACATCATACAGGTTTATCAGTGCCAGGTTTTCTTCACGGCACATTTTTGCTATCAGGTCATTGGCCTGCTGTATGCGCTCTTTTGACAGGCGCGCTTCCTTTGCGGCGTAGGCTGATGATGTCGGCGGAATGGTAGTTATATAAATGATGGTGGCCGGTGATGTCTGCCTGATTTTTGCCACCAGCTGATAATAGCTTTCTATAAATTCTTCAGGTTCCATAGCCATAAGGGCGTTTGTGCCCAGAGTGATATACATTTCACCTGGCTGGCGGTCTGCAATGGTGGACCACACATCCACCACGCCGGCGTCCCCGGCATCTACCATTGCGCCAGGCTGCAGGAAAGAACGTGGTGTCATACTGCGCTGTGTCAGGTACAGTGTCCCGCGGCCTTTCAGCGACATCCAGGCGGCATAGTCTTTAAAACCGTCTGCCAGAGAGTCCCCCATAAAAATGGCATCATCAAAATAGCTCACATCCACACGGCCGTTGGCAGTGGCCTGTACATTAGAAATACCAGGCTGCACCAGTGGCAGTGACAAATCGCTTACTGATGGCCCCATTGTATAATCCACAGGTGAAGGGGTATCTGTCACTTCTGTCTGCCCGTTGCCGGGGCTGTCCAGGAGAGGCTGATGGTCTTCTTCCCTGGTAAAAAACTGTATTACCTGGGTAATAACAAAGGAAACAACCAGAACAAACAGAACAATGCAGGAATACATTGCCATTCTTCTGGCCTTTTGCTGTTTTCTTTTCCGTGCGCGGTTTCGCGCCTGCTGATCTACATATTTTGCCATTCAATCACTCCTTACTGAATTTTTATTATATAATAACTGGCGGCTGTTTTTCAAGGGAATATTGTAACTGTCAAAAATATTTCACATATACATTATAGTTGTATTAACAATAAAATAATGTTAAAATACATATAATAAACAACAGGAGATAATTATGGAAAAACAGTATTTTGGAACAGATAAAAACGGCAATGAAATATTCAAATACACACTGACTGACGAAAAGGGCAACAGCCTGTCAGTGCTGAACTATGGCGCAACAATCCAGAGCCTGATTATCACCGACAAAAACGGTGTAAAAAAAGATGTGGTGCTGGGTTTTGACAATCTGCCACAGTACGAAAGCACCGAAAACAGAACATGCTTTGGCGCAGTATGCGGCCGTGTTGCCAACCGAATCGCAAACGGTGAATTCTGGATTGAAGGTGAAAAATACACACTGGCAAAAAACAACGGTCCACACTGTCTGCACGGCGGTACAGACGGCTTTGACAAAAAGTTCTTTGACCTGACAGATGCAGAAGAAGATTATATGACTTTTTCCACTTTCAGTATGGACGGCGAAGAAAACTTCCCCGGCAACCTGTCGCTGAGTGTAAAATATACATTCAAAAACGGTCTGCTGATGATAGAATATCTGGCAACAACCACAGCCACCTGCCCTGTAAACATTACAAACCACAGCTATTTCAACCTGGACGGCAAAGGTGATATTCTGGGGCACAAACTGCAGTTGAACAGCAGTTTTTACATTCCAGTAGATGATACAACACTGGCAACAGGCATTGTAACAGCAGTGGACGGCACAGAATTTGACTTCCGCCAGGAAAAGGTGATGGGTCCTGCCATTCTGTCCTGGGCCGGCAAACAGCCATCTGCAAAAGGCATAGACCACCATTTCTTCTGCGACAGTGCCATCAGCGAATACCGCAAATTCGGCACGCTGACAGCCAGTGATGACAGTCTGAAAATGGATATTTTCACCAACCAGTGCGGCAGCCAGATTTACACAGGCAACTGGGTTGCAGAAATGCCTGCAAAAGACAGAACAGTGGGCAATTATGCCGGCGTGGCCTTTGAAACACAGCTGCCTCCAAACAATCTGAACTTTTCACATCTGCCAAATATGCTGCTGAAACGCGGCCAGCAGTATTATCATAAAACAGGTTTCAGATTTTATTACTGATTTCCAGAGGCAAAATCACTGATACAACTTTAAAGGGAGGCGTTTTATCGCCTCCCTTTTTACAAAGCACAAATATACAAAACAAAAACCGCCCCTATCCGGGGCGGTTAATTATTTATAAGCCAAGAAAATGATTGAACAGGCTCATTGCACTGTCGCTTGGTACACTGCGGTCAAGACCTGACAGATGCACATGTGTCAGTGCGGCACCTTCCGGTGCACAGCTGCGTTTGAACTGGCCTGTGATAAAACGGCGGCAAAGCATCTGCGCCTTTTCTTTCAGATAAGTGGAGCCAAACTCACCTTCAAACACACAGCTGGCGCGCTGTGCCATTTCGATAGGTGACAGCTTTGCAACGATAAAGCAATAGATAAAGAAGTCTATCAGCTTGTAAGGTGCCAGGATTTCTTCGGTTTTCTGCAATATTTCGCCACCGTGTGGCACCAGTTCAGGGCTGACAGGAATATTGAGAATATCAGTGATAGGCTGTGCCGCAGACTTCATATTGTCCAGCTGAATCACATAAGGCAGCATTGTGCGGATAACGGTTTTTGAAATACTGCTGTTTACATTATAGCTGGCCAGATGGTCACCGCCATAGGTTGAAAAGCCCAGTGCTTCTTCGCTTAAATCCCCTGTGCCAATCATAATGCCACCGATGGCATTTGCCAGGTTGAGGCCGTGGAGAGTTCTCATTCTGGCCTGTACATTTTCAAAGGTTACATCCGGTGTAACAGCATCATGACCGATGTCCAGCAGTGCCTGATGGGCAGATTTTTTAATATCTATCAGTTCAAAGTCCAAACCCAGACTTTCCACCAGCTGCTGTGCCAGGCTTCTGGTAGTGTTGGAAGTGCCAAAACCCGGCATGGAAATGGCACGGATACCTTTTCTGTCTATACCCATAAGGTCAAAGGCATTTGCAGTTACCAGCAGTGCCAGTGCACTGTCCAGACCGCCGCTGACAGCAACTACTGCTTTTTTGCAGTTGATGTTGCTCATACGGGCAGCCAATGCCACAGCCTGCAGGTGGAACAGGTCCAGACAGTATTCCTTTTCTTCTATCTGCTTTGGAACCAGTGGATTCTGATTGAAAGCAATGTCAAATTCCAGTTTTGGCAGATTGTAAAACATACCGCTGCCATCTCTGCCCTGTTCAATCAGCCAGCATTTTTCACATTCCAGATACTGTGGCAGTGTAGTGGTGAAAAATGTCTGTTTGCTGTCAATATATGCAACAGCAGGCAGATAAACATCAGGATGTGATGTAAAGCCATAACCGCCCAGATTTGCAAATACAGTTGCCCCTGTGGCTGTCTGCACTGCCGTCAGCAAATCTTTCAGAAGATGGCGGCTGCCTGCCAGCACAGGTGCACTTTCTGTCAGTACAATGCAGTCAGCTTTTATATCCCGGGCAGATTCCCTTAACTTACGGGCAGAGTTAAAACACACAAAGGTCATGCCTTCCAGTTCAAACCTGTCAGCACAAACCTGCTGTTCGCCCTGGAAAAGCATTGGTTCAAAACCGTTTTCTGTATACACATCAGCCAGGATAAACATATCAGTGTTTGCTTTTGCCAGTTTCGTCACTGTCTGGTTGTACAGTGTGGCAAAATAGCCGGCATCAGCCAGCAGCCCCAGGTGAACACCTGTCAGAAAGCCCTGTGGAAATACCACCAGCTTTGCGCCGGAATATTTGGCTTTTTCAATTTCTGCCTGTGCGTTTACAGCATTGTTTTTAATATCCAGCGGCTTTGATTTGCCGCCGGCTGCATATATTTTCAACATATTGTCACCCCATTGTGAAAAACTTTTGATATCATAATTTTACCACATTGTAAATATTATTTTCAACACAAGGCTGGAATTATGTTGAAATATTACAAAAAAATAAGTATAATAAATTATTAACAATTTAACTTATTATGAATTAAGGGAGAAAAATATGGAACAGCTTCTTAAACTTATCGAAACAAATCCTACTCTTACCCCAAAACAGCTGGCAGTTATGCTGAACAGGGAAGAAGCACAGGTAAAAGAAATGATTGAAGACTGTACAGCAAAAGGAATTATCAAAGGCTACCGTGCCATTATAGACTGGGAAAAAACTGACAGGTCAATGGTAAAAGCTCTGATTGAACTGAAAGTAACACCTAAAAAAGGCAGAGGGTTTGACGAAATAGCAATGGCAATAGCCTCAATGGACGAAGTGGAAGGCGTAACACTGATGAGCGGCGGCTATGACCTGCTGGTAGAAATCAAGGCAAAATCTTTCCAGGAAATTGCTATGTTTGTTTTCAAACGCCTGTCCCCAATGGACGATGTAAATGAAACAGCCACACACTTTGTACTGCGCCCTTACAAACAGGCGGGTATTATCTACCACGATGAAGAAGAGGACGGAAGGAGTTTCGTTTCTTTATGATAGATTACAACAAATATCTGAACAAAACCATAAGGGAAATCCCTATGTCACCTATTGAAAAGATTTCCATTATGGCTGCCCAGACAAAGGACTGTATACTGCTGGGGGTTGGCGAGCCGGATTTCCGCACCCCATGGCGCATCCGCGAGGCTGGCATACAGGCACTGGAAAAAGGCAAAACATGGTACAGCCCGGGGCTGGGCCTGCTGCCGCTGAAACAGGCTATCTGTGATTATCAGAAACGCCGTTTCAAACTGGAATACAAACCGGAAGAAGTAATGGTAACTGTTGGCGGCAGTGAAGGCATAGATATGATGTTCCGCGTTATGCTGGAAGAAGGGGACGAAGTTATTCTGCCCACACCTTGCTATGTAAGCTATGACCCTATTGCAAAGCTGTGCGGCGCAAAGGTTGTGGAAGTGGAACTGAAACAGGAAGACAATTTCCGCCTGACACCACAGGCCCTGAAAGCGGCAATCACTCCAAAAACAAAAATCCTGGTACTGCCATTTCCCGGCAATCCTACAGGTGCAATTATGGAGGAAGAAGACCTGCTGGCCATTGCAGATGTTATCAAAGGCACTGAAATATTTGTAATGACTGATGAAATATATGCAGAACTTACATACGGTGAATACCACCATGTTTCCTTTGCCTCCATTCCGGGTATGAGAGAAAGAACTGTGGTTATAAACGGTTTTTCAAAGGCCTATGCCATGACAGGCTGGCGACTGGGATATGCAATGGGACCCAAACCTATTATTGATGCAATGAGCAAACTGCATCAGGTGGCAGTGATATGTGCGCCTACCACCAGCCAGTATGCTGCTGTGGTGGCTATGAACGAATGTGATGAAGAAATAGACACTATGCGCCGCAGTTATGATATGCGCCGCAGATTCCTGATAAACGAACTGAACAGCATAGGCATACCTTGTTACAACGCCCAGGGTGCATTTTATGTATTTGCAGATATTTCCTGCACAGGTATGACAAGCGAAGAATTCTGCGTCAACCTATTGCAGAGAAACCATGTTGCCGTTATTCCGGGCAACGCTTTCGGCAAAGCAGGCGAAGGCTTTGTGCGCATCTCCTATTCCTATTCCCTGGACCATCTGATGGAAGCCACAAAACGCATCGGCGAATTTATGGAAAACCTGCGCCAGGAAGCCTGATTGAATATGAACAATGTCTATATAAAAAAACAGCCTGATTACAGTCTGCCACAGGTCACAGAGGCAGTGACTGAAATACTGCAATGGGGCGGCATTTACAAAAAAATCAACGCTGATACCACCATACTGCTTAAACCCAATATGCTGTCAAAAAGCAGTCCGGACAAGGCTGTAACCACCCACCCTGTAGTAGTGGAAGCTGTGATAAACAGCCTGCTGTCAATGGGTGCAAAAGCCGAAAACATAACCATTGCCGATTCCTCCGGGGGACCGCAGAACCCTGTGGTAATAGCCGCCAACTACAAAGGCTGCGGCTATACTGATGTGGCTGACCGCTGCGGTGTAAACCTGTACACAAAGCTGGAAAGTGTAGCTGTAAAAACTGACGGCATAATGGTAAAGGAATTTGAACTGCTGGCACCTGTGGTGGAAAGCGATATTATTATAAATCTGCCTAAATTCAAAACCCATGTGATGACAGCTATGTCAGGCGCAGTGAAAAACCTGTTTGGCACTGTGCCGGGGCTGAAAAAAGCAGAGTTTCACATGCGTTTTCCGGATAAGGACAATTTTTCCAATATGATTGTAGACCTGGCCCAGACCGTAAAACCCCATTTTACCATTGTGGACGGTATTGCAGGTATGGAAGGCGACGGGCCCGGCAGTGGCACACCAAGAGAATTCGGTGTGTTGCTGGGTGGCGAAAACATATATTATATTGATGCAGTAATCTGCAATATGATGGGATTCAAAATCACTACCCCACCAATTATGGCTGCGGCTGTAAAACGCGGACTTGTCCCGATGGAACTTCCCCAGGGCACTGTACAAGGCGATGTGGAAATGTACACCACCATAGATAATTTTTTAATGCCGAAATCTTATGGTGTGGATTTTTCCCACAGGGTACCGCGTCCTATACGCTGGGCAACACCTGCGGTGGAAAAACTGCTGGCACCAAAACCCAAAATAAACAACGCCGCCTGTATAGGCTGTGGCAAGTGCAGGGATATATGCCCACAGCACACCATAACAGTGGACAAAGGCAAGGCGAAAATTAATATGACAAATTGTATCAGATGCTTTTGCTGTCACGAAATGTGCCCGGTGAAAGCTATTGATGTAAAACGAAATATCTTTTTTAACATTTAAGAGGTTTGTTATGGATAAAGTAACTGTAATTGCACCGGCAAAAATCAACCTGTCACTGGATATAACAGGTGTGGATGAAAGAGGATACCACCTGCTGGATATGATAATGCAGTCTGTTTCCCTGTTTGAAAGGGTGACTGTAACAAAAAAAGACAGTGAAATCACAATGTCTTCCAATGCAAAATACATTCCTACCGATAGCAAAAATGTGGCTGTGAAGGCTGCGATGCTGTTTTTTGAATACACAGGCATTGATGGCGGTGTACATATCCATATCAAGAAAACTGTACCTATCAAAGCCGGTATGGCAGGTGGCAGTGCTGATGCTGCCGGGGTTATAGTAGGGCTGGACAAACTGTATGATACAAAGCTGACAAAACAGCAAATGTGTGAAATCGGAGCAAAAGCCGGCAGCGATGTACCGTTTATGATTATGGGCGGTACAAAACGTGTACAGGGCGTGGGTGACATTATTCTGCCTTGCCCGCCGATGCCTAAGTGCCACATAGTTATCTGTATGCCTAAAAAAGGTGTGTCCACTCCGGCCGCTTTTGCAAACTATGATGCAATGGGCGAAAAAACACTGGTGGAAACAGACAAACTGGTGGCTGCCATGGAAGCAGAAAACATCTATGATGTGGCAAAATATATGGCAAATGACCTGGAAAAAGCAGCAGGCAGCGAAGACACCCAGCCAATCAAACAGCAGCTGATTGAACAGGGTGCCATAGGCAGTGTAATGACCGGCAGTGGAGCCGCTGTTTTCGGTATTTTTGATGACGAAGAAAAAGCCAGACAGGCTGTGGAATTTTTCCGCAGTAGACTGAGAAGTGTTTTCCTGGCAAAACCTGTAAACCATGGTGCAGTTATCGCCAGAAGCAGATATCCAAGAAAAAGATAATCAAAACACAAACCGAATATAAGTATCATTTCAGAACAAAGTGGGAATCTCATCAGTACTCAAAGTGGAGTGGCTGCAGATTCCCCTTTTTATTTTTAATGGCATTTTTCTTCTCGCACTCTGACTGTAACAGCCACTTGCCCTCTGCTTATATATGGTTTTTAAAACCAGATAACATAATTTCTTAAGCAATTTTACTTATTTTTTAACCGAAAATTAAGAAATTATTGTTTTATTTAATAAATTATTTTAAAAGGTATGTACATATTTTCTTTTTTGCGGTATAATATCAAGGATTATTATGGGGATATATGCCCCACTTTAATAAGAAAAATATATAGCAAAATCTATTAGGCAAATATATGTTTTGCAGAAAAGGAGCTTTTTGTTATGATAAAAATTTATAATCCACAGGGTAAAGTAATTCTTACAAACGATTATTTTGCCGGTCTTGTAGGCAATGCAATCACCAGCTGCTACGGCGTTGCAGGTATGAGCGTTGCAGGTGCAAAAGACGGCCTGCAGGCTGTTCTGTTCGGCAATGATATTCCTGAAAAAGGCGTTGTTGTTAAAGAAGATGAAGGCCAGCTGATTATTGACCTGCACATCAAAATCACATATGGTGTAAACATCGCAACTATTGTGGAAAACATCAAAGAAAGAGTTGCCTACGCTGTAGAACACGCAACAAATCTTAAAGTTAAAGCAATCAACGTATCAGTAGACGATATTATTACAGATTAGTTTTTGAGGTGACAAATGATTACTGGTAAAATCCTGCGTGACGCCATTATCTCTGGCGCCAATGCTATTATCAACAATAAAACAACAGTTGACGAACTGAACGTTTTCCCTGTTCCAGATGGTGACACAGGTACAAACATGTCTATGACAATCGGTTCTGCAAAAAAAGAACTGGAAGCTATGCCAGATGACGCAACAGTGGAAAAAGTTGCCAGCACAACATCCAACGCTATGCTGCGCGGCGCCCGTGGTAACAGTGGTGTTATTTCTTCCCTGCTGTTCCGTGGTTTTGCAAAAGCACTGAAAGGCAAAGAAACAGCTGACGCTGCTGACCTGAAAGCCGCACTGAGAAAAGGTATAGACTCTGCATACAAAGCAGTTATGAAACCAACAGAAGGTACTATTCTGACAGTTGCCCGTGAAGCCTGTGAAAAAGCAGAAACAATGGACACAATAGATGTAGTTGAACTGTGGTCTGCAGTTGTTGACGCTGCAAAAGTTTCTCTGGCAAACACACCTGAACTGCTGCCTGTACTGAAAAAAGCAGGCGTTGTTGACGCAGGCGGTCAGGGTATCATCTTTATCTTTGAAGGTATGCTGAAAGTTTTCAAAGGCGAAGGAATGATTACAGAAGAAACTGTAAAAGAAGAAAACGCCGAATTTGAATCAAAAGGCATCTACTCAAAAGATATTGACACAGAAGTTGTAAACGCTTACCGCGTTGAATTCATTGTAAACAAAGGCGAAAAAGCAAACGAAGAAAAAATCCGTGCATATCTGGAATCCATCGGCGACAATGTAACAGTAGTTGACGATGAAGATACATTCAAATGCTATGCTCATACTTCCCAGCCTGGCCGCGCTCTGACAGAAGCTATCAAACACGGCTATCTGACAAGAGTAAGAGTTTCCAATATGGCTGAAAAAGTAAGCGACCTGGCTGACCAGGCAAAAGCACTGGAAAAACAGGCTGCTGACGCAAAAACTGACGAAGTATTCAAATACAAAGCAGTTGACAAATCTGTAAAATTCGGTTTTGTAGCAGTTGCTGCAGGCGAAGGTCTGGAAAACATGTTCAAAGACCTGGGTGTTGACGCTGTTGTTACAGGCGGCCAGACAATGAACCCATCTACAGATGACATCCTGAAAGCTGTACACTCTGTTCCTGCACAGACAGTTTTTGTTCTGCCAAACAACAAAAACATCATTATGGCTGCTGAACAGGCTGTAAAACTGGCTGACAGAAAAGTTATCGTTCTGCCAACAAGAACAATTCCACAGGGTATCACAGCTATGCTGAACTATGACCCAGAAGGCACAGCAGAAGACAATGCAGTAACAATGGATATGGCTGCCCAGGGCGTTGCTACAGGTTCCATCACATTTGCTGCCAGAAACTCTGACTTTGAAGGCCACAAAATCAAACGTGGCGACATTCTTGCAATGGAAAACAGCAAACTGGCTTTCGTTGAAAATGATGTGGAAAAAGCTGCAATCAAACTGGCAAAACAGATGATGCACCGTGATTCTTCCTTTATCACAATCATCTATGGCGAAGGCGTAACAGCCGAAGAAGCAGAAAAAGTATGTGAAGAAGTACAGAAACGTGCACCTAAAAATGCAGAAGTTTCCGTGCTGGAAGGCAACCAGCCTGTATACTACTACTTTATTTCTGTAGAATAACAAGATTTATGGGGATACCGGAAGGTATCCCCTTTTATTTGTCACAATATAGTCCCTATACAACTGCCATACTGCGAATTTTTTCACAGGCGGTGACTTTATCACTGTTTAATGATATAATTTATTATAGAATACAATTGACAAATAAATATCAATCTTTTGAGAGGTATTGGTATGGCAAAAAAACAACAGTATATTTCTAAAATACAGCACAGCAAAAACAATAACTGGCATATATATGATGTGCAGCTGATAAGCGGTATGGGTTGGGATTATATTCTGTCCAGTGCACAATATGTGATTGATAAAGATTTTTCCCGACTGGACGGTGTTTCCCGTGCTGAAAATCTGGCAACTGCCGAAAAAAGCTGTACAGAAGCTGTAAACGCTGCAGGCGGTATTCTGGCAGATTGCCGGCAGACATCACTGGAAGGCAGCCTGCTGGCAGTGGCAGGGCTGAGCAAAAGCCTGAATATTTCCCTGAAAATTTCCTGGGTAAACCAGACAAAAATACTGCGCATATTTACCCTGACAAACACAAACGACCTGATAGAACCCTATGTAAATGCACTGATAGAGAGAAAGCTGCCTGTAAACGGCAAAAAGCTGCAGAAAAAGGCAGACAGCAAGCCATCTGACAAGGAAAGACTTTTTGGTGCAAAAATACTGCTGGGACTGGGCGGTATCTGGACAGCAGGCGGTCTGTTTATGGCCAGCGTTCTTGAAGGCTTTATGCCATTTGGTATAGGTTGGTTTGTGCTGTCCATAGGCTTTATGCTGTGGGGCACATATATATTGGGGGAAAGCAAAAAGAAAAAAGAGCCTTTACTGGTGGAAAAGCCTGTAGCCACCCCACCAAAACCTGAACCGAAAAAGCCTGCTCCGCAGCCGGAAAAAGAAAAGCTGTGGGTAGTTGTAAACAAAAGCTTTCCGCTGTTGCCTTTCACCACCGCCGACGGCAGAATACGCCTGTATAAAGACAGTGCCGCAGCCCAGAGATACATAGACCATAAAAAAGAATTTCCGCTGAATACAATGTCGCTTACACCGGAACAACTGGAAAGGTGCAAAAACATCTGGGTAAAATTCGGCATAAAAAGCATTGACATATATTCTGATGATGAAAAATTCATCACCGATAAAACAACTGATTCCAACTTTATTGGAGATATGGTTGCCCTTCTGTTACTGAGAATCAGACAGAACACTGTAAGAAACGGCGACAAGAATTTTCTTGCAATGGACTATGACTGGCTGAAAAAGGAACTGGAAAACACTCCTTTACTGGTGCCGATGACCTATGACAACGATGATGAAACAGCTATGGCAAAGGATACCGCAATACACATGACAGCCGGTGCCAGCCGCCTGCTGTCCAATCTGCTGAAGGATGAAAACGGTCAGCCCAAAAATCCTATTCCAACTTTCTATGGCATCAAAAAACTGACCGGTGACAGATTCGGTGTAATATGGAACGGAGACAGCGTGGTGTATTACGGCGGTATGGAAACATCCGGCGAAATCGGGCAGGAAAACAGCTCTGCAGACACAACAGAAGACGGAAACAGGATAATGCACTGTTTCTTTGCAGACAATGCCAAGACCAAGGCTCACATGCTGGCAGTTTTTACAAATATGGAAGACCTGAGAAATATGTTCCCGACCAAACGCGTAGGAATGTATACTTTCAGCGAACTGACCAGACTTGCCCAAGAAGGAGACGGCATTATATTCGACCCGGGCAGTGCCAGTCTGTGTGCTGAAATTGACCATACCACAATAGAAAAACTGATTTAAAACACAAAAAAGGCTGTTCCACTTTCCGTGGATAGCCTTTTTTCCTGTGTTGTGCTACCATATAAACATACATCAAAGGAGAGTTTTATGGATAATCAGAAAATCGCCGGATACATAGCACAAAAAAGGAAAGAGAAAAATCTTACACAGCGGCAGCTGGCACAGATGCTGTATGTAACCCACAAGGCAGTATCAAAATGGGAGACAGCCAACGGCCTGCCGGACATAGCCACAATACCTTTGCTGTGTGATGCACTGGGCATTACACCGGATGAATTTTTCGCCGGTCAGGACAGCACTGTGCAACAGGAAAACAGCAATCTGATTATTTCTGTGGCGGAAAAATATCAGAGTATGGGTAAAAAACAGATGCTGTGTTTTTCCGCAGTGATAATATGTATGTTTTTTCTGGTGTCGTCTTCTTTTTTCGGTGATGGACTGGCAAAAATAATTACCCAGATAACTGCCTATGGGGTGTCTGCCATTGCTGTGTACAAACTGGGTAGTATCAGCATCCCAGAGGTAAAAAGACTGCAGAAAATCCTGCTGGGCTGTCTGGCAATAATGGCAGTTACCGCCATTTCCCTGGGTGCAAACTATTTCACCGCCAGAAACAGTGGAGATATACACACCACCACTCGAATAGCCTGGCTGATTTTTGGCGATTACAGCTATACATTACAGAAATTTCTTCTGGGTTTTAAAAATGCCGTGGCGGCAACAGCACTGATTCTGGGGCAGAATCTGTTTGTACTGTCGGCAAATTTAAGAAACAAATAAACAAAACACACTGTTTAAATTTATTGAATATGTCCATTGACACAAACTATATAACAGCAGTATCATAAAACCATACATAAAAACAGGGGCGCTGAGGGCATCCTCGGCTGAGATTGGAGCAAATTGCAGTTCCTTGTCACCTTGAACCTGATCCGGGTAATGCCGGCGTAGGAAGTTTTGCTGATATTGTGCAATCTACACGCTTATGGTATCCCACCATAAGCGTTTTTCTTTTGTTTTTATGTAACATTTCTGAAAGGAGTGTTGATATGAAAACAACACAGATTAAAAAAATGGCCGTCGCCGCACTGCTGGCGGCACTGGCTGTAGTGCTGTCCCCTTTCAGCGTGCCGGTAGGTGCGTCAAAATGCTTTCCAATGCAGCACATGATTAATGTAATAGCAGGTATACTTTTAGGTCCCTGGTATGCCACCGGGGCAGCATTTATCACCAGTTTTATCCGCAATCTGCTGGGCACAGGCAGTCTGCTGGCCTTTCCGGGCAGTATGTGCGGTGCTTTCCTGGCAGGGTGGCTGTTTGAAAAAACAAAGAAAATCCCACTTTCCTGTCTGGGTGAAGTATTTGGCACCGGCATTATAGGCGGTTTGCTGGCATACCCTGTTGCCACAATGGTTATGGGAAAACAGGCAGCTTTATTTGCCTATGTGGTGCCTTTTCTCACTGCCACAGCAGTGGGCAGTCTGCTGGCGTTTATGCTGATAAGCATCATGAAAAAAAGTGGTGCTTTCCGGCAAATCTTAAAAATAATGGAGTAAACCAATGAAAAATTTACAGCTGTTAAGAGAAAAAAGACCTCTGGTCCATTGTATAGGCAATGATATCAGCACCAGTCCAACTGCCAATCTTTTACTGGCCGCCGGAGCAAGACCTATAATGACCTTTGCACCGCAGGAAGCAGAAGAAATCAGCCGTCAGTGTGCCGCCACGACCATAAACTGCGGTACACCCACCCGGGAAAAGTTTGACGGGTTGCTGGCAGCTGCAAAAGGGCGGAAAGGCCACAGCCTGATAGTTGACCCGGTAGGGGCAGGCGCAAGCAGTTGGAGAAAAGAAAACATAGAAAAGCTGCTGGCATCAGCCGATATATCTGTGATGCACTGCAATTTTTCAGAAGCACTGGCATTGGTCCATAAAGACAGCAGTTTTGAAGGTGTAGACAGTGCACAGGGCGAAATGACTGTAAAAACAGCTGTTGCCAAAGCGCTGGCTGTAAAGTACAGTTGCACAGTGGTGATGACAGGGGAAAAAGACATTGTAACCAACGGTGAAAAAACAGCTGTAATCAGTGGCGGCAGCCACAAAATGAGCCTGGTCAGCGGAAGCGGATGTATGCTGTCAGCCCTGCTGGGCGCATTCTGTGCAGTGTCACAGGACAGTTTCAGCGGCAGTGTTTCTGCCACTGTTTTCTGGAAAAAGGTGGCTGAAATGGCAGCGCACAAGGCAACCAGCCCCGGCAGTTTTGCCACTGCGCTGATTGACTGTGCATGGGAAATAACACCACAGCAGATGGAGGAAAACCAAATTGAATATCAGTAAACAACATATGCTGCTGTATGCAGTTACAGACAGGCAGTGGCTGAAAGACGGTGAAAGTCTGGCAGATGCAGTGGAGGCCGTGCTGAAAGGCGGCGCCACCTGCCTGCAGTTAAGGGAAAAGGACGCCGGTTATGAGGAGTTTTTAGCCCTTGCCTTGTCACTGAAACCCGTATGTAAAAAATACAATGTGCCTTTTATCATCAACGACAATGTAGCCATTGCAAAGGCAGTGGATGCAGACGGGGTGCATATAGGGCAAGGAGATATGTCCATAGCATCCGCCAGAGAAATCCTGGGAAAAGAAAAAATAATCGGCACCAGTGCCCACAATGTGGCAGAAGCGGTAAAAGCCGCAGAAGACGGTGCTGATTATATAGGCTGTGGTGCTGTGTTTGGCAGTGACACAAAGACAGATGCAAGTTTTCTGGGCACCAAGGGTCTGGCAGAAATATGCGAAATATGCCCGTTGCCTGTGGTTGCCATAGGAGGTATAAACAAGAGCAATATATTGCAGCTGAAAAACAGCGGCACTGACGGAGTAGCACTGGTAAGCGCATTGTTCCGCCCCCGGGACAAAACAAAAGCCACGGCCAATATGCTGGCTATGGCAAAACAGATAACCGAATAAAAACCAACGGCCAACTGAGGGCACCGCCTTTGGCCGTTTAATAAAAAATGTTGTAAAGGAGATTGATTATGTACACAGCATTGACTGTTGCAGGTTCAGACTGCAGTGGAGGCGCCGGAATTCAGGCTGATATCAAAACTATGACCGCTCACGGAGTTTACGCCATGAGCGCAATCACAGCATTGACAGCCCAGAACACCACCGGCGTTTATGGGATAGTGGAAAGCACACCGGAATTTCTGGCAAATCAGCTTGACTGTATCTTTACAGATATTATGCCTGACAGTGTAAAAACAGGTATGGTTTCTTCAGCAAAGCTGATTGAAGTAATTGCGGAAAAACTGGTTCGGTACAATGCCAGAAACATTGTGGTTGACCCTGTTATGGTGTCCACCAGCGGCAGCAAACTGCTGGCCGATGACGCAATGGAAGCACTGACAGGCAAGTTGTTGCCACTGGCAACGGTAATTACACCAAATTTGCCGGAAGTACAGGCACTGTGCGGCATTCAGGTCAAGGATGCACAGGATATGGAACTGGCGGCAAAAACAATACATGACAGATATGGCTGTGCCGTACTGGTAAAAGGCGGGCATACAGTAAACGATGCCAACGACCTGCTGTATGACGGAGTGGAGTTCACCTGGTTTTATGGCAAGCGAATAGACAACCCCAACACCCACGGCACAGGCTGTACACTGTCATCAGCCATTGCATCAAATCTTGCCAAAGGTCTGCCTCTGAAAGCCGCCGTTCTCGGGGCAAAAAACTACATTTCCGGCGCATTGGCTGACGGTCTGGATTTAGGCAAAGGCAGCGGTCCGCTGAACCACGCATTTGCAATTAAATGCGACTGTTCATCCGACAAATAAGTTTTAAAAGGAAAGCCTCCCGGCAGGGAGGCTTTTTCGTATTTATCTTTCAAGTTTATCGCAGATTTCTTCAATGGCTTTTGTTGCCTGTTTCAAATCTTCGTTTGGATATCCGCCGGCTTTTTTGACAATGGCAGTAAGTCTGTCCAGAGCTTTAAGCAGAGCAGCGTAAATTTTGGAAATACCTGTCTGTGTGCGAGGTTTTGCACGCACTGTTTTTGGTGCCACATAGACCTGCTGACCGCTTACCAGGTCAAACACATCTGTATAATATGGTGCATAGGCATCCCAGCCCAGTTCCTGTCTGATTTTTTCTTCAAACACCGGCAGTACATCCGGTTCACCGTGTACCAGAAAAACCTTTTCAGGTCTGTTTTCAAAACCTTTCAGCCATCGTATAAGCCCAGCCTGGTCTGCGTGGCCGCTGATGCCGTCCAGTTTGATAATTCTGGCGTTTACTTCAATAGTTTCGCCAAACAGTTTTACTTTGTCCACACCATCCAGCAGTCTGCGACCCAGGGACCCTTCTGCCTGATAGCCCACAAATACTATGGTAGAATCTTTGCGCCACAGGTTATGTTTCAGATGATGACGGATACGCCCGGCATCGCACATGCCTGATGCAGAAATAATCACCTTTGGCTGTCTGTCAAAGTTTATCAGCTTACTTTCGTCGCTGGTAACTGTGGTTTTCAGTGTAGGAAAGTTGATAGGGTCTATACCCTGTTTTACCCTTGCCATTGCTTCTTCATCAAAATAGCCATAAATATTGTCATCAAACACCTTTATGGTTTCAATGGCCATAGGGCTGTCTACATACACGGGTATCTTATGGCCTTTTACCAGGTCTTTTACAATAATATCACGCAGAAAATACAGCAGTTCCTGAGTTCTGCCAACTGCAAAAGCAGGAATAACCACATTGCCGCCTTTGTCGAAAGTTTCTTGTATAACCTGAGCCAGGTCAACACGGTAGTCTTTTACCACTTTGTGCAGGCGGTCACCGTATGTGCTTTCACAGACAATATAATCTGCATATTTTATAAACTGCGGGTCTTTAATCAGTGGCTGGTCAATGTTGCCTACATCCCCGGAGAACACAACAGTTCTTTTTACGCCATTTTCTTCTATTCTTACTTCAATGGCGGCAGAGCCGATAAGATGCCCCACATCGTGGAATATGGCTGTAACACCTGGTACAACCTCCACTTCTTCCTGATATTCCACACCTCGGAACATACGCAGTACAGCCATTGCATCGTCAGATGTATACAGCGGTTTTATTTCCGGTTTACCGCTTCTTTTGTTTTTTCTGCTTTCCCATTCAGCCTCAGATTCCTGGATATGCGCAGAGTCCATAATCATAATATGACACAGGTCAACTGTGGCTTCGGTACACCAGATTTTTCCTTTGAAACCACCCCGTGCCAGCAGTGGCAGATAGCCGGTATGGTCTACATGGGCATGGGTAACCAGCACAGCATCAATGCTGTTTACTGGCACAGGCATATCATACGAAATATCTTCTTCCCTGCCCTGTCTCATACCCCAGTCAATAAGTATGGTTTTTCCACAGGCTTTCAGCAGATGGGCCGAACCTGTAACGCCATGGGTTGCACCTACAAACTGTAATTGCATAACACCCCTCCTGACAATAGTTTTATATCCTGTAATATATTATATAACAAAAGCCGTTATAAAGTAATCTTTGCGGGCAAATTATCACCGAAATTTTACAAATATGTATGATTTCAGCCGGTATAGCAGTAATTTTATATTCCATTCCGGGCGAAACAAAAGGCATAACCCTTTCGGGCTACGCCTTTGATATTATGCTTTTTTCTTTTTACCCAGCAGGGATTTCAGCAGTGACTTTACAAAACTGAACAGCGGCATAAAGTTAAATGCCACAATAACGGCTGTAAGCACTATGGAAATAACCACCCAGTAGCTGACTTCCTGTACCATAACAAAGGACAGTGCGCCAATCAGCCCCAGGTTTACCGCCATAAACAGCGGCGAAATGTTGATGTCGATAAATTTCTTTGTACCTCTGGCACGGAGAACAAACACCAGCAGATAGCTTATAAAAGTGGCGATTGCAGCACCCTGTGCACCCCATTTAGGAATAAGCACCAGGTTCATACCAATGTTTGACAGTGCGCCTGCCATCATTGTAAACAGGTTTGATTTACCGTCTTTCTGCACCATATATATGCTGGCCAGAAAGCCTGAAAAGCTGGAAAAGATAGTGGCCATAATCAGCACAGGAATGAAACGCCAGGATTCATAGTACTGATCAGACACCATAAAGTCCACCAGCAGACGGCAGATAAGTATCAACCCTGCGCCACCCATAAACATTATGCCCTGATAAGCCTTGAAAACCGTGGTAAAGAATTTTTCAGGGTGTTCTTCCTGACCTTCCTTAACAGCAGAAATCTGCCAGGCTTCTGTAAAAATAGTGGACACCAGATTTACAATTGATGGTATCTTGTAACTGATTGCGTAGATACCGCCGGCGGCTGCCCCTGTGATAAATGTAACCAGATAATGGTCGGATACATTGGTAATCCACCAGAAAATGCTGGTAGGCATCAGTGGCAGACAGTATGCCAGCATTTCTTTTGCCAGTTGTGTACTGGCCTTTTTCAGAGAAAAATATTTCCAGCAACTGCTGATAACAGACAGGAAAACAATGCTGATAAAATCTGCTGTAATGGTGGCCAGGATATAACCCATAGCACCCATATTCAGTTTTACCAGATACAGGTAAACAAAGAAAAGTGTGTTTACCGTGGCAAGAATGCCGTCAACAGCATAAAGGCGTGTCAGCATTCGTGCACGGACAAACTGCTGCACCAGTGTGCGTCCGCAGCTGCACAGCAGATAAAGGTAAAGATATCTTACATATTGGTTGATAAATGTGATTTTTACTATCAGCGGATAGCAGGCCAGCAGTGCCATAAAGCCCACCATATATGTCAGGGCGGCAACTGTGAAAACACCGCGTTTGGAATAGTGCTTGTCCAGGCCAAAGCGGATGATACTGTTTGGTATACCCAGTGAAACCAGCGGTATCATCAGGTTTGCTGTCTGTGTCATCAGGTCAACAGTGTTGAACTGGTCCGGGGAAAGCACCGCTGTATATATAGGCATCAGCAGGAAAACCAGGAATTTACTGCTGAAAGTGCTTATAAAAAACAGGCCGGTGTTTGAAAGCAGGAATTTATATTTACTGTTCAAATCTATTTTTCCTTTTTATTATAATTAAAGTATATATCCTTATAATTATATTATTATTGTAAAGTTTTTACAAGATGTGAAAACAAAATAATGAATATCCATAATTGTCAACATAGATTATACTCCTCCCTTACCGATATAAAAATATCAGTTTGTGCAACAGCTATACAAATCTGCCATATTATCGATTTAAATTTGTAAGGGTATGCCAAATTTAATTTTTGCAAGCATTTAACGAGATAAAAGCATAAAATATTCCCTGGCTTTTTTGTACAAATAGTCAATGCTTTGCCCTTTGACACACAATATATAGTGAGTGTATAATAGATATTGCAACAATATATTGAATAATTTTAAATAAATGGGGTTATATAATGTTAAACGGTATCATTAAACGCGACGGCCGACTGGTTATGTATGACATTTCCAAAATCAAAATGGCCATTCTGAAAGCAATGGAAGCTGACGGCAAACCAGACTTTGCCAAAGCTGATGAAATTGCTGTAAATGTTGAAAGACATTTTCTTGAAAAAGGTGGCAACATCACACCAACTGTTGAAGAAATACAGGACCAGGTTGAAGTAGAGCTGATGAAAGCAGGCTTTGACTCTGTAGCCAAAAGATATATCCTTTATCGTGCTTCAAGAAACAACATCCGTGAAAGAAACACCAGCCTGATGAAAATTTTTGACGAAATCACATTTTCTGATGCGCTGGACAGTGATGTTAAACGTGAAAACGCCAATGTTGACGGCGACACAGCAATGGGCACAATGCTGAAATACGGCAGTGAAGGTGCAAAAGATTACTATCTGAAATTCCTGCTGGCACCGGACCAGGCACAGGCCCACAAAGACGGCTATATCCACATCCACGACTTTGACTTTTATGCACTGACAACTACCTGCACACAGATAGATATCAAACGTCTGTTCAAAGACGGTTTCTCCACAGGTCACGGTTTCCTGCGTGAACCAAACGACATCGCCAGCTATTCCGCACTGGCATGTATTGCAATCCAGTCCAACCAGAACGACCAGCACGGTGGCCAGAGTATTGTAAACTTTGACTACGGTCTGGCAGACGGCGTGGCAAAAACATACCGCAAACTGTATCTGAAAAACATTGAAAAATACTGTGAAATCGTGGAATGTCCTATCGATTTTGAACAGCTGAAAGCAGCATCATACGAAATCACAGAAAGAACCGGCAAAATGCCAGCCCTGAAAGCTGATGATGCTTATCTGGCAGAAGAACTGGCAGTGCTGGAAAAACTGACAGGTGACAAGGCTGTGGCTGAAAAAGCACAGAAATTTGCCCTGAAGAAAACAGAAAGTGAAACAGACAAAGCCACATATCAGGCAATGGAAGCTCTTATCCACAACCTGAACACAATGCACTCCCGTGCAGGTGCACAGACTCCATTTTCATCTGTAAACTACGGTATGGACACTTCCCCTGAAGGCAGAATGGTAATGAAAAACATGCTGCTGGCAACAGAGGCAGGTCTGGGTCATGGTGAAACACCTATCTTCCCTATCCAGATTTTCCGTGTTAAAGACGGCATAAACTACAATCCGGGCGATCCTAACTACGACCTGTTCCAGCTGGCTATCAAGGTAAGTGCAAAACGCCTGTTCCCTAACTTCTCATTCCAGGATGCTCCATTCAACCTGGCAAGCTATAACCCTGATGATGTGAGAACAGAAATCGGCTATATGGGCTGCCGTACCCGTGTTGTAGCAAACAATTACGACAAAAACAATGAAATCACATATTCCCGCGGCAACCTGTCCTTTACATCCATCAACCTGCCAAGACTGGCAATAGAAGCAAAAGGTGATGAAGCAGAATTTTACCGCAATCTGAAAAAATATATGGAACTGTGCGGCAAACAGCTGCTGGACAGATTTGCTATCCAGAGAAAGAAAAAAGTGCGCAACTTCCCATTCCTGATGGGCCAGGGCGTATGGCTGGGCAGTGAAAAACTGGGTGCAGATGACGAAGTGGGTGAAGTACTGAAACACGGCACACTGTCTATCGGTTTTATCGGTCTGGCAGAAACACTTACAGCGCTGTACGGCCACCACCATGGCGAAGGTGAAGAATATCAGGCAAAAGGTCTGGAAATCATCGGCTTTATGAGAAAAATCATTGATGATATGTGTGAAAAAACAGGTCTTAACTTCTCACTGCTGGCCACACCTGCTGAAGGTCTTTCCGGCAGATTTGTAAGAATGGACAAAAAACGCTTTGGCAGAATCCCAGGTGTTACAGACAAAGACTACTATACAAACTCTTTCCATATTCCTGTTGCATATCAGATTTCTGCATTTGACAAAATCAGACTGGAAGCACCATACCACGCATTTACAAATGCCGGCCATATCACTTATGTGGAACTGGACGGCGACGTAAGCCAGAACCTGGAAGCATTTGAAGCAGTAGTAAGAGCAATGAAAGAATATGGCATCGGCTATGGCGCTATCAACCATCCGGTTGACCGTGACCCTGTTTGCGGTTACAACGGCATTATCGGCGATGTTTGCCCACGCTGTGGCAGACGAGACGGCGAAGGCGTGCCACTGGAAAAACTGCAGAAGCTGGGCCTTTACAAACATTTGAACGCATCTACTCTTGGTCAGTGCGGCAACCCTGACGAAGAAGCAGACAGAATACCAAATCCATTGGTTTAATTTACAGGAGGTAACAAAATGGCAAACTATAATCCAGAAACAGGCCTTGTAGGCGAAGGCGTAAAATTTGAAAGAATCCGCCGTATCACAGGTTACCTTGTAGGTACTGTTGACAGATTCAACGATGCAAAACGCGCTGAAGAAAGCCAGCGTGTAAAACACACAGTGGTTAAACCAGTTGAAAAAAACTGATAACTGTGGTAAAATATATGTAATTAAAACTCAGGTTGAGAGACTGATTTTAAATTTTTTGGGAAAGACAGCAGAGGCTACCACCTCTGCTGTCTTCGTTTTTATCAATTTTTGCGGTAAGTATTTTAAAAACGGGAGGCTGAACAAAATGCCTGACTGTAGGGACTGATGCCCACATCAGTCCGCAAAAGCGGGAGGCGGAACGCCTCCCCTACACATACTATAAAAGAATACCATCATTGACTGTATCCACCATTATCTATATAATAAATCTGATTTATAGAAAACAAAAGCACTCCCGGAGGGTAGTTTCCAATAAGACAGTATGAGAACATTTACTGACATAGGGTAGCTGCCGTACAGGGTGCGACAAGAAAAATTGGCGATACTTGGTTTTCACAACCAGGTATCGCC
>JAFSCU010000024.1 GCA_017436575.1 Oscillospiraceae bacterium | reverse complement strand
TGCCAGTTGCACTGACCCTGGCGGTCTATTTGCTTTCCGCAGTCTGCGCTATTTATATTCGGGGATAAATCCCCGAACCCCTTTGCCTCCCTCTGACGAGGGAGGTGGCACGGCAAAGCCGTGACGAAGGGAGAGAATTACCAATATGAAAATAATTCACCTCACTATCAGCAAAAAAGACAAGGTTTTCACCTTGTCTTTTTTCATTTATCGGTTTATACCAGTTCCACATTTGCCAGCTGTGAATACAGTTCCACATTTGTCATCAGCATCTGATGTCCGGACAGAACTTTGTCAAAATCAAATTTGCGCAGGCCTGTAATCAGTTTTGCATGACTGTCTGCATAGTATGCCGGCTGTATAGGCATCAGGTCTTCGTAATGTATATCCCCCAGGAAAATACATTTTTCTTCATGAATATATGCAACTGCACAGTCATAGCTGTGGCTGTTTTCTATGGCTTTCAGCGTCACGGTAACGCCGCCCAGGTCCAGTGTCAGTTTGTCGGTATATTCCACTGTGGCGGTTTCGATTTTAATCATGGATTTGTCAGGATATTCCAGATTGAGATGTGGGTAAGAGAAGGCCGATGCTTCACCGGTTTCTATTCTCTTTTTCATTTCTTCATCACTCCAACCCCATGCCTGCATCTTTTTCAGCTGCTCGTTGGTTTCTTTTGTGGCAAAAGAAGTAACACCTTCCAGATATGCCAGACCATAGGTGTGGTCCCAGTGGTTGTGTGTAAGGATGCACAGGTCAGGTTTTGGCAGACCATTTTCTTCCATCTGCTGCATAAACATATCCACATGGCGTTTTGATGCGCCGGAATCCAGCATAAGTGTATGCTTTTCCCCTATCACCAGACCGATTGTACACCAGTCATTTTCTTTATAGTGTGGCAGATAATACAGCCTGTCGCTGACTTTTATAAGTTTAAGTTCAATGTTTTCCATCTTATTATATACTCCCCGTAATATTTCTTTCCGAAATAACTATTTTATATCAATCCAATATCTCTGGCCGATTTTCGGCTGATTGTTGCGGATAATTTCCACTTCATTTTCCAGCACACCGCCGGCATTGAGAATGGATTTGGCTGATGCCACATTGTCGCTGACACAGCAGACCAGCACCTTGTCCAGATTCAATTCTTTCAGCAGTGGCATACTCATTTCAATCATTTTGGCAGCATAGCCGTTGCCACGATGTTTTGGAGCAACGCCATAACCGATATGTCCGCCGTATTTCATAAGACCGCTGTTGAGGAAATGGCGCACTTCGTAGGCACCCAGAATTTCCTCGTCCTCTGTAAGAAACAGCAATGTACCAGGCACCATCAGACGTGGCGGGTCATTTTCCAGTGTATCCAGCTGTGCCAGAAACTCGTCAATATCTCCTGTGTATTTCTGCAAAGTGGAAGGGATTATTTCTTCATCTTTCCAGTCCGCGATAAAATCGTCCAGTGCGCCTTTCATATCAATATCCAATCTTTTTAACTGCAAAGCCATAAGCCTTCTCCTTTCAGAAAATCGATAATTTAATATCATATTAATACATTTTCGTTTATTTTGCAACAAATAAGTGTATCCCGGGCAAAACTGTGTTATAATACAGATAAGATTAACCGGTTTTTACAAGGAGAAAAGTATTATGATTTTAAGCGAAAGAGTAAACAACTTTCTGGCGGCCAACAAACAGTATCATTATGATATGACTGTGGAACTGGCACAGATTCCTGCCCCAAGCAACAAGGAAGAAAAGCGTGCAGCCTGGGTAAAAAACTATTTTGACAGTCTGGGTGGCACACAGAGTTATATCGATGATGCGCTGAATGTAGTGCTGCCACTGAACTGCGACGGCTGTGATGAAATAGTGGTGTTTATGGCGCATACCGATGTGGTTTTCCCTGACGAAACACCACTGCCGCTGGAAATCCGTGACGGCAAAATCTTCTGCCCCGGTATCTGTGACGATACTGCCAACCTGACAGCATTGCTGCTGATAGCCAAATATATTCTGGAAAACAACCTGACACCAAAAACAGGCATACTGATTGTTGCAAACTCCGGCGAAGAAGGTCTGGGCAACCTGAAAGGCAGCCGTCAGATTATGAAAGATTATGAAGGTCGTATAAAGGAATTTATCTCCTTTGACGGTACCTTTGGCTATATCTGCAACGATGCAGTAGGCAGTCACAGATACAGCGTGGAAATAAAAACAGAAGGCGGCCACAGTTATGGTAATTTCGGCAACAGAAACGCCATAGCATTCCTTGCTTCTATGATTGATACATTATATACAATAAAAGTGCCTCCTATTGGAAAAACCACTTACAATGTGGGCACTATTGAAGGGGGCACCAGCGTAAACACTATTGCCCAGAATGCAAAAATGCTGTACGAATACCGTTCAGACAATATGGAAAGCCTGGCTATAATGGAAAAGTTCTTTAACTCTGTATGCGAAAGCTATCGCAACATGGGTGTGGAAGTAAATGTGGAAATACTGGGCAAACGCCCTTGCAAAGGCATAGTGGACGAAGAAAAACTGGCTAAGCTGACTGCAAAAGCTGCTGCCATTAGTGAAATGTACACCGGCATCAAATGCGGCTTTGGTGCCAGCAGCACAGACTGCAACACACCGCTGTCCATGGGTGTGCCTGCTGTATGTCTGGGGCTGTGTGAAGGTCGCGGTGCCCACACCCGCGGCGAATGGCTGGAAATTGACAGCCTGCCAACAGGCGCTAAAATTGCTGCCGCTTTCATCGGAGATTACTTCACAGATTTCTGATTTCACAGAAATTTCACTTAATTAATTAAATGTATATAGCACAGGAATGTCATTTATTTATCAGGCTGCCTTGTGCTATATATTTTTTGTAAATGCAATCACAACTTAAACTTTATTTTATTAATGCACTGTTGAAAGTTTTTAATCAAGTTGCACAAAAAATAAATTTTTATCTAATCAATATGTAGATTTTATATTTTATGCTTTAAAAATCATGGAAAAAGTTATAAAATATAATTGTAAAGTGTGGTTCAAACCACAGATAAATGAAAGGATGTACACTAAAATGGCATATTCAAAATTCGCAAAAAGATATGACTTTGAAACAGTTATGGACCGTCGTGGTCTTGACTCAACAAAATGGGACAACATTCCAATCCCAGGTGCAAAAGTAGAAGAAGGCTTCTCACACATTCCAATGTGGGTTGCTGATATGGACTTCCCAACAGCTCCTTCCGTAATCGACGCTATCATGGGCAGACTGTTTGCTTCCCCAGCTATGGGTTACTTCGGTCTTGCAGGCACAGGCTTCTACGAAGCAATCAAAAAATGGCACAGAGAAAGAAACAACGTAGAAATCGTTGATGATGACGTTATCTCCTACGAAAACTCCGTT
>JAFSCU010000023.1 GCA_017436575.1 Oscillospiraceae bacterium | reverse complement strand
ATGTTAACGGAACGACCTGTCATACCCAGAGCTGAGATAGACATAACCATAACGCCTGCACCGATAATCTGACCAACAGCGATTGACATCAGGTCCATAAAACCAAGTGTACCCTGTGACTGATTATTAGCCATAATTTTTTCTCCTTTAATTGGAATTTTTTAAGTGCGATAGACCACCCGGTTTACCGGGCAGCCCGATAACCCGTAAGCAAATTATACATAGTTTGTTCATAATTCGGCAATATATTTTCCTGTTTTGGACTATATTTATGTAATATTCCTGTTTTAATGCCGATAAATTGTGGATATTACCCATTAAAATTTCACACTTTTCTATTGACTTTATTCCCGTTTGGTACTATATCACAAAAAATTCTGTTAGTTTTTGATATTGATTGTTATTTATTTAACCAATTCTAACACAATTATAACATTACATTAACACTATATTAACTTTAAATCGCTATATTTTTACTTATATTACAATAAACAAGGGTTATATTTATTTAATTTGACTATTTAATTTTATTTTTACTAACACAATCTTAACATTATGTTGGCACAAATAAAAAGCACAGCAGTCGCTGTGCTTTTGTATTAAATTTCATCAATTTTTTCTTTCAGCCTTTTTATTATATCTGTCAGCAGAAAGCCGATTACTGTAAATGTTGCCACCGGTGCAAATGATGACAGCATAGACAATATCAGTGTTGGCAGGCCTGCAGGGTCTTTCAGCATAAATGCAAAGTTAATTATATGCAGCACCAGCCAGATGATGCAAATACCCATCAGTGTTTCTTTGTATTCACTTTTTCGTCTGACTGCAAACTGTCGCAGAAACCGCCCCAACACCAAACCAATCAGTATAAATCCTGCCCAGGACCAGTCTGTAGTGGTAAACATAAGTATTTCCCAGTGGAGAAAAAGTTTCAGCATAGAATCACCTTTCCAAAATCAGTCAATAAGATATGTCTGTCTTTCAGCCGCTGTAAGCTGTCGGTCGCCCAGAATTTCCCTTGCCATTTCTATCAGCTGGTCAAAGGAATAATAAGGGTAGAAACGTGAATATTCATTATCTGCAATAACGGTGGTTACACCATCACAGGCAATACAAGGGCTGATGGTATTCTGCAGTTTGTACACACCCGGCTGTGTCATATCGTACACCTGCACATTATTGGAAATAAATGCACTGACTGTAAGTTTTGCACTCATCAGGTTATCTCCATAGAAATCAAAGCCAAGAGAATTGAATTCAGCAGTGGTTTTTTCCATTGTATACCTGCCTTCACGCCAGTTGTAAACTTTCAGATGATAGCCACCATCCTGCATAATGATATGGTCGCCATCAGGAGTAAAGGATATTTCTGTGCTGCCAACCACACCGAAATCAAGGCTGTGCAGGATTTCCATAGAAGCAAGGTCCACTATTTTTATGCTGCCGTCACTGCCATACATATTGATAAGGCTGCTGTGTGGCATAATCCAGCCGTCCTGCCTGTAATATGAAGAACCTGTTGGCAATACAGCCGCTGCTTCCTGAGGCAGTTTCACCCAGCAGTTGTTTACCATATCCCACACCGGCATCTGTGCGGTAGCAGGCAGCGCTTTGCCCTCTGAGTCCACTGACACAGTGTCGCAAGGTATCAGCAGATAATTGCCGTCCCCTGACAGCATTGCTGATTTTATGAAAAATTCTGACAGGTCATCGCCGTTATCCAGAGCCCCGATAATATCTTCAGCTGTAAACGCCACCACATCTTCACCTGTTACAATATCCTTGACCCACAGTATATTTTTTGCCGCCACTTCAGGATTGTAGCCAAAGTCATCTGCCGGAGCATAATTATCTGTAATGGTATATGCTGTAATAAGATTGTCAGACTGCTTTGCCGAGATAAACAGTTCAGTTTCTTGATTATAAATGTCACTTACAGGATAATCTGCCACTGTGGCATTTTCAATGTCGTAAACCGATATTTCTGCCTTTTCTGTAGAAGGATAAACCAGGTATCTGTTGTTCACAATCTGCGCATTGTAGTCGTAGACAGTGGTACATACTGCGTCATCTGTCCACAGTTCTTCTCTTGTGGTTACATCATAGAGATGTATTACATCGTTGTAATCTATAAACCACATATATGTGCTGTTTTCTGAAAAGCCTACCATTGAAGGGCTGATATTCATCGCCTTAAAGTTGAAGTCAATGTTGTCCTGATACCAGTAAATTCCAGAGCCATTGAAAATATATGTTCTGTCGTTATAACGGCAGACATTTGAAATAATGCCCAAATCAAGATAGTATGAAGCACTGTTCAGTACAGGGTTGTAAACCTTGTCAGACAGCGGATGGGTAACAAACACATAACCATCCTGTGTTATCATCATTATGGATGTTTTATTTGGCAGTGGCTGTGCCAGTTTTATAGCACTGCGGTCTTCCATACGGCTGTAAACATAGCCTGTTTCCCGGTCTATTGCAACAAATACATTGCCGCCTGTAATGCCGATGCACTGTTTTGTCCGGCCGCTGTTGTCATTGGCTTCAAAGGACTGTATGCTGAAATTGTAGTTTAAGCTCATGGAACTTTCTGCTACTGTCCACAGCTTTTCACCTGTTGCAATATCGTGGCAGTCCACATACCAGTTAAATGGATTTTCCACCATTCCCATGCCAATTACAGAGGTGTCATCTGAATAAACAGATACAAGTCTGGAATTGTCCCGCCAGTAAAGGTGATTAAGCAGCCAGAAAGCCGGCACAGAATATGTGTAGACAGCCTGTCCGCCTGAAACAGGGTAAACATAAATCTGATTTATACCATTTTCACTGGAATTTTCTTCCGGCTGCTGCAGCTGTATAGCCACATATCTGCCATCCGGAGAAACAGCCACATCCTTTGTTTTCCATTTATCGTAAACAGATGTACCTATTTTTTCATACATATCTTCCGGATGCCAGAAAGTGGCTGTGCCGCTGGACATATCCAGATTATAAATCTTATGGCTGTCCAGAACCGAATAGCTGTATTCATAGGTAAGCTGTGGTGTGAACACCGCATCTTCATACCAGCCAAAATTTGTATTTACGCAAACCAGAGTATCTGTGGCTTTATTATAGGCCCAGTCAAATTTGGTGGAATAACATTTTTCACACACAGGATACTGCCACTGCCACAGCAGACTGCCATCTGTGTAATCAAAACAGAATATACTGTCGGCTGTTTTTATCAGCAGTCGGCTGTCTGACGCCAGTTTTGCTTCCTGTGCGACACAGTCGCCCACTTTCAGCAGCTGTGTGCCGTCCTTGGCGTTCCAAACATAAACACATCCGTTCAGGTCCATTGTCATCAGCACATCATTATCCCCATCATAGTCGGTGATATAGCTGCCGTCGGTATCCATAGACATTTTCTTCACAGGATGAAGATTGTAATAATAGTCCATTCTGTAGGTATACAGGGCATTTTCCAGCGCTATGCGCGCCTCTGCCACATAGGGGCGGCTGTCGTCTGCACTGCCCTTTGGCAAAGCTTCCAGTGCCACCAGCAAAGCGGCTTCCCTGTCGCCTTTTTCCAGCAGTGTTTCTGAAGTCTGCGCCAGATAGCGGGACTGATTTTCCTGTTTGGCTATAAAGTTTTTGTTTATTTCTATATTCTGTTTTACTGTTACTGCACCGAAAAACAGCGAAACTGCCGCCACAATACCGGACAGTGCCGCCAGGCGTCGCATGCGGTACACGCGGTGACGCTGATACAGTTCATCATAAGTACAGCCCAGAACAGGGGCAACCAGACGCGGCAAACGCTGTTTTGCCAGTTTCAGCATTTCTTTTTCATTTTCAGCGCGCAGGTCCAGTGCCAGCGGTTCACCGTCTTCCAGCAGTATATCCGGGAAAACATCATAGGGTTCGCCTTCGATGATTACTGCCAGAATATTGTCACGGCTGCGGTGTTGCAGGAAAGATTCTATTTCTTTCAGGCACCATTTGGACTGTTTATATCTTGGTGAAAGAATAACCACCAGATATTCAGAGGCTTTGATACTGTTTTCAATTTCTGTAAACAGATCGCTGGAAGCCCCCAGCTCTTCCTCATCACGGAAAACACGGTTGATTTTCTTTTTGCCTATCTTTTCCTGAATTTCCTTTGGAATTTTATAGTTTTCCAGGGCTTTGTGCAGATATGCAGCTGCCGCACTGTCCAGAGGAGAGTGGCGATAGCTGATAAACACATCAAAACGAAAGTCCTGTTTTGGCTGTGATTCATTTAACATTTCAGGTTGGTTAGTCATATATATTCCTCTTATGAAAGTTTAATCTTTCAGAAAGTCTGCCAGCTGCTGTAAAAGCTGCCAGGAATAATCATCTTTTTTCTGTGTGTCTTTATCCAGTTTTTCAAAAGGCACCATGGACGGATGCTGTCGCTGGCTGTTGTCTCGCTGTGGGTTGTATGTCCAGTTATACAAGGCGTGGAATCGCATCCAGCGGTCGTGTTCAAGATGGCGGTAAAAATCTGCTTTTTCATCTTTTGTACGGACATATTTTTCATAAGCCGCCATACAGGTGGCACCGGTAACATCTGTAATACTGTCGTCTTCCAGCAGAATCCTGATTTTTGTCAGAAGATGGTCTGCAGCAGAAACATTGGATGCGCGTGTAAATGGGGACAGGTCTGCCCACTGTGGTGAAGTGGCACCTGTAGAGTCCAGATAAATCTGATGCATAGCTGATGCTGTTTTTGTAAGGGTAGTGCGCATTACCACGCCGGAAGTATACAGGCTGCTGTGTGTACCAAATGAAGCGGTGCCCGGCATAGGCTGTGAAAGGCGCAGGTGTATATCGCCTTTCAGCACAAAATATTTCATAAGGCTGTTGTAGATTCGCAGGTTTTCCCGGTCTGCTGTGGTGGACACAATCACCCTGTCTGCCTGTGTAATAACATCAATATGGTTTCCCCACGCTGTATCGTAGAAAAACAGGCTGTCACGGTCAGCAGATATTTCATTTACACTGACCATTGTGGCAAGCTGTGGGTGCATAGCCATAAAATCCGTATCCGGTGCAAAAATGTGATAACACACAGACTGCTGTGGGTGATACAGATTCACCTGCAATGCCTGCGCCAGAAGCGTATCAGTATAATCACCATCAGAGATAATTACCACATTTTTTGCTGTGGCTGGCAATGGCTTTGTACGCCAGTAAAGGCGTGCTGTATTTTCTGCCATACTGAAAACAGTCAGGTCTGCCGGCTGTGCACCGGCGGTAAAATCTGACTGACAATAAACACTGTAGCCTTTTCCACAGAAAGAAACAGCATTGTTATAATTGCTGTAACCGTCCGGGTCCATAAAGAACAGGTTAAGGTCTGTGGTAGTCTTTTTCAGCGCCAGAATATCTTCCACACCGCCCTTTACAAACATAGCTGCTGACTTTTTCATAATGGCAGTCAGGTCTTTGTTGTCATCTTTCGGGAACAACAGCACTGCCTGTGGGTTTTCTGCCTTTATTGACTGTGCCAGGGCACAGGTGGCTTCATTAAGTGAAGAAAATACAAACCACTGGGCAGACTGCAGAAAGCCCAGACGAAAACGCACCCACACCTGACCAAAGGTCATAACCAATACCACCAGCATAGCCAGCAAGCTGGTGGACAGCAGCAAGAAAACACTGCCTATCACTTTGCCCAGGGCCGTAACCGGCGACAGGTCGCCATAACCGACGGTGGTAAGTGTTACCACCGAGTACCACAGGGCATCTTTCATTGATGTAATGGATGCGGCATCGCTGAAGGATTCAGCATATACCAGCAATGCCAGCATGGCAAAATATGCCGCCAGCAGTGATATTACCGCCATAATGTGTTGTTTTTTCATAATATTACCTTTATATACAAATTATTTATTCACTGAATCTATACATATCTGCTATGGCCAGCACATTGTTTTTGTCAGACTGCTTATAGTCCACATTGCCGCCGGTAACAGCGTTTTCTTTCTGTGACAGTGCGTCCAGTTCTTCCCAAGGGATAAGACAGGCGTGCTGACGGGCAACAGTGTCTTTGCCCACACGAATTCTGCCAGTGCCATAAAGGGATTTTTCACTGATATACTGCCGCTGTCTTTCATTATAAACATCGTCAGGCATTTTTTCATAACCCATTACAAAATGGAACGCCATCCAGCGCAGATGTTCTGTAATTCCCAGGTTTTCCAGCTGAATATCTGTGAGCGACCACTGCTGTGCAGGGTTCTGCCCTGCAATAATCGCCATTGATGGCATAAAGTCAGCAGATGCGCGGCTGGACATACGGCTGAACCAGTCACATTCAGCCCAGTTCTGCTGCCGGGTTTTATCATTACTGCAATAGCGGTGATTCAGCTGTGCCGCCATGGCGTCTATTTCGCCTGTACACAGCACATCTGTGGTGAAAACAGGGTGTTGCTTTGGCGGTATTTTGCCCTCTGTCAGACAGGTAATGCCACTGTATCCAGCCAGATAAACCTGTGCATCGCTGCCGATGCGCGCAAGATATCGGGTGATTTCACCACCGATTTCATTGTTGGTTTTTTCGTTGCCTGTGCAGATAACTATATAGTTCATATCATCTTTTCTTGCCAGGATATAGTCATACATACTGCGGCTGCGGCCGTCATAGTCGTAAAACTTTACATTGTAGTTATCCATAATAGAATGGCTGGTGGCAGAGATGTAACCGCTGACCTTTTCAAAATCAGGGGCGAAAACTGCCAGAGAAAAGTTACTGCCGGCAAACTGCCCGTTCATAACCAGCTGTTTCATAACAGCCTGCCCCACAGCACCAAAACCGATAATAACGCTTTCAAAATTTTCTGCCGCAGAACAGTCGGGATTGAATTTCATAGTTGCGGCAGGCGGAAAGTGGTGGATAAGCAGGCGGGCCACCAGACCCGGTGCATCAAATACAGACACATTGCCAAAGCCATATTTATCCCCAAACATCTGCAGTGGTGCAGTGTGGGTTTCCTCACTGCCCAGCATAACCAGATTTGAGGCTGTGGCAGGTATGCCGTTTGTTTCCAATGCATCTTTCAGTGCAAAGGCGTATTTTGCATTTTCAGCTTCATTT
This sequence comes from Oscillospiraceae bacterium, assembly GCA_017436575.1. Classification (GTDB taxonomy): domain Bacteria; phylum Bacillota; class Clostridia; order Oscillospirales; family Ruminococcaceae; genus RGIG3102. The sequence continues at coordinate 50,867 of JAFSCU010000023.1, read as the reverse complement.
TTATGTAAAAGGTAAAAATCATATTTTCGTTTTTCCCCTCTGACGCCAAGACTGCGCAGAAAACGCCTGTCAGGCCAAAGGGCATTTTTGTCCCCCACAATAACGCCGCCAAAAGAGTTTATGGCGCTTTCCAGAGAAGAACTTACCTTGTCATCCACAAAAACCACATTGTTTTTGCCTGTTTCTGCCAGCTGTCTGCCAAAAGCCACGCTGTCTTCATTTATACCATAAATCAGTGACAGGTTGCCAAAACATGCCAGCCACAGTCGCAGTCTGCGCAACGCACGGGCACCGATGGTGGCAATGGCTGCACTGGCTGTGGCATACTGTGCCATAAGATGTACCAGCCAGAAATAAACCACTGCGGTTTTTGATGTAAACAAAGGTGTGCTGCTGACAATTGAAAAGTCGTTTTTGGAAACAAACATTCCCCATACAGACATAAGACTGCGGATAATTGCCAGGGGCAGATTGTCTGCATAGGCCAGACCATAGCCATAGCCGTATATAAACAGGCCTGAAATACCGGCCACAGCCACACACACACCTGTGACTTTGGTAGAATTTTCCTTTTTCAATGCCAGATTTATTATAAGTGCCAGAAACAGTATTCCTGTAAAAACAATTACAACCCCAAGGCTAAACATAATTTACCTCTTTATAAGCATATTACATATCGATATATTTTCAGTATAACAAAGTTTTTACTGTAACTCAATAAAATATGGGACTTTTTGATAATTTATGCAAAACAAAAACAGCCGGATTATATAATCTGGCTGTCTGATGTTATTTTATCATATCCACAATGGCAGTTACCGTCTGGGAAAGCTGGCTGTCAGCAGAAACTGTAGCAGTGCCGTCACCATCCTGCAGGCCATAGCTGCCAAACTGCCGGTGGTTACCGCCGTCAATTACAATTTCAACAGTATTCCGCGGCAAGTTGGTGCGGTATTCATTGTACTTTTCCATATTCAGCACACCGTCTTCACTGCCGTAAACAGAAAGAACATCAATATTACTGTCCGAAAGGTCAGCAGTAGAATATGAAGCCAACAGTGCAAGACCGCTGATTTTGTCAGTATTTTCCGCCGCAAATGCCGCCGCCATAGACCCGCCAAGAGAGTGACCGCCTATATACCAGTCATCAATATCTGCAAAAACTTCCATTGGCATTTCTGCCGCTTTTATGTCAAAAACAGCCAGATTGAACGGCATTGATGTGATAATGCACAGAATATCATTTTCCGCCAGCTGTCTTGCCAGAGGTGAATATGCGGTGGATTCCACCTTTCCGCCGGGATAAAATATAAAACCGGCCACAGGATTTTCCGGTTTGAAAATCACCATATTTTCTTCACTGTATATTTTCAGACTTTCAGTTCCGGCCAGTGCCTCTATGGCATCATCGTAGTCCGCAGTGTAAAAATCCAGTGTATAGGCAAAAAAGCCACCCAGACACAGCACTATCAGCACCACCAGTGATACAAGAATTTTTCTTGGTTTTTTCAGATAAATCACCCCTTATAAACTATTGGTATCAAAACTGAGTTTTGACAGATTTTACATTTCCACAATATCAGCATTCAACAGTTCTGCATCCTGCTCATCATGGGTGATTACCAACAGTATGCGTTCTGCCAGCAGTTCTTTTACCTGGGCGATGACTACTCGGCGTGTGTCTTCGTCCAGACCTTTGAAGGGTTCGTCCATCAGCACAACATCGCTGTCACTTACCAGACTGCGCAGAATTGCCACACGGCGTTTCTGCCCGCCCGACAGCTGTGACACCGGGCGGCGGATTTCATCATCTGTCAGCCCCATTTTTCCAAGCAGCAGCGAAAGCTCTGCTTTGTCAGGTTTGTCCAGTACAATGGCAAGGTTCATCAGTGCCGATAACTGCCGGCACAACCTGTCTTCCTGAAAAACAGCAGAAAATTTTTTGTTTTCTGTTCCTTTTATTTGGCCACTGTCAGCTGCTGTAAGCCCCAGCAGAATATTAAAAAGTGTGGTTTTACCGCGGCCTGATGGCCCCATAAGACAAACAGGTTTGCTGTTTGTCAGCGTAAGTGACATATTTTCCAGCACCGGTGTGCCATCATAGCTTTTGGAGAGATTTTTTATTTCTATATCCATAATTCCCTCCTATAAAAATCCGTCAGTTATTCTGGCGGTGATTTTATCCAGCAGCCACAGGAAACCTTTTTCCACTATAAAACTGATAATTACAATAACCACCGTCCATGCAAACATTTCAGGGGTGTCCATATACAGTTTTGTTTCATACAGCCGGTTACCCATAGAGCCCCGCGGCATACCGATTACTTCGGCGGCGATGCCGCTTTTCCAGCACAGACCCAAAGAAGTGGTACAGGCCGCTGTAAAATAAGGCAACACCTGTGGTATGTAGATATATTTGATTTTTTTCAGATTGGAAAGACGGAAAACCGCCGCCATTTCCAGTAGAGATTTATCCACCCGTGTAAAGCCTGCCAGCATATTGTTGTAGATAATTGGCAGTACCATCAGAAATGAAATGCAGACAGACAGGTTGCCACCTCTTACCCACAGCAGTGCCAGAATGATAAATGATGCCACCGGCACAGCCTTGATAACGTTGAAAAGAGGTGCAAATATATAGCGCACAGTGTCATACATTGCAGACAGCCCTGCCAGCAACACCCCCATAACCAATGCCAGTGTAAAGCCCAGCATAATGCGTGAAAGGGAAAAAATTATGGCAGACCAAAACGCTGATTGTCCACAAAGGGAAATCAGCGCCTTAATTGTAGAAACCGGTGAGGCCAACAGCACTTCTTTGCCTATTTTCATAGCAGCAAACTGCCATACAGCCAACCAGAAAAATACACCTGTTAACTTTTTCAGTTTATCAGCCCAGATAGTAGAAGGCTTCATCAGGCATTGTACCTCCAACGGATGCAGGGTTCTGTTCAAACAGAACTGTGCAGTAATTGTTTACCAGTGCTTTCATTTCTTCACCTGTCACGCAAGTGATGTTGCACTGTGGAATAGCTTTTTTAGCCAGTGGTTCTTTTGCGACGATGCCGTATTCTGCAACCCATGCAGCAGCCTGGTCAACATTTTCTGTTACATATTTTGTGGATGCAGCATAATCAGCAAGGAATACGTCAAATGAAGCTTTGTTTGCTTCGATAAATTCTTTTCTTGCAACCAGAACACCTGTGATAAGTTTCTGGTCAGAGATTTTGCCCCATTCTTCTGTCATATCAAGGCAAACTTTTACATTCTGATTCTGTGCCTGAACAGCTGTTACATATGGCTGTGGCAGCATTGCTACCATATCGCCTTCTGCTGCCAGCAGAGAGCCAACTTCTGTTGCTTCGCTTTTGAATTCAATAGTTACATCTTTGTCTGGGTCGATGCCGTTTTCAGACAGGATATGACGCAGTGTGTATTCAGGTGTAGTACCTTTACCTGTTGTGTAGATTGTTTTGCCTTTCAGGTCAGCAACGGACTGTACACCTTCGCCAATCTGAACCATATACAGAACGCCCAGTGTATTTACAGCAACAACCTGAACTTCGCCTTTTGTCTTTGCATAAAGTGTGGCTGCAACGTTGGCAGGAACTGCCGCAACATCCAACTGGCCCTGAATCATCAGAGGATTGATTTCCTGTGCTGTACCGAACATTTCTACATTGTAGATATTGCCTTCGTAAGCCTGGTCAGCATTGTTTGCTTCGGCGTCTTTCATCAATTTTGTCATACCCATTGTTGTAGGGCCTTTCATACCTGCAATGCGGAATATCGCTGCAGGTGCAGGAGTGTCAACTTCTGTTTCACCGCCACAGGCTGTGAATACCGACAGACACATAACCATACTGAGAACTAAACTTAAAACTTTTTTCATAGTTATAAACCTTTCTGTGTGCGCCCCCCGGCGCATGGATTTGTGATACTATGATATCACATATTATACAATATTTATGTTGCTATGGCAACATAGTATCAAGATTGTTAATTAATTATCATTGATGACTGATATAATTATTCCATATCTGCTTTCAGTGCAAAATCTTAAATTTCCATTAAGACTTTCTTATTTTCACAATTTTTTCTTTTATTTTTCACAAATCAGTTTTATTATTTTCACAATACAGTTCTAAACTGTTATTAAGTATCTGAAAAAGGAAATAAAATATGAAAAAACCTGTATTTTATGATTATTATAAAGATTTAAGATTTGACAATATAACTTCACCCCGATACCGCCATATATTTATGCTGGCATACTGGCCGCTGTTCGGGCTGTTGTTCTGGTTTGCCGAAAGGGTGTTGCCTGTGCCGGTATACAATGTGGTTTACACTCCGCTGGACAGTATGATACCATTCTGCGAATGGTTTGTATTCCCGTACGTGCTGTGGTATTTTTATCTGATTGGCATACATGTCTACACATTTTTCTATGATGTGGATGCTTTTAAAAAGCTGATGAAATATATTATATTTACCTATACAACAGGTCTGATAATATTTTTCATCTTCCCTACCTGCCAGTTGCTGCGACCTGTGGTTTTTGAAAGACAGAATATTCTGACAGACTTTATGGCCTGGTTTTACACTATTGACACCAACACCAATGTGTGCCCGTCATTGCATGTGGTGGGGTCTATGGCTGTAATGCACACCGCCTGGCACACAAAAGGGTTTGACAGCCAAAAATGCAAAACCGTTTTTGCCATAACCACATTTTTTATCAGCATATCCACAGTTTTTCTGAAACAACATTCTGTAACAGATATTATGGTGGCACTGCCTATATGTATGATGGCATATTATATGTTTTTCAGAAAAGAAACAGCAAATTATCCTCCTGCTGTAAAATATCACAGAAAAAATCTCCGTATAAACTGATATACGGAGATTTTTATATTCAGATATGATTACAGATTATCTGTTCTTTTCTGCATATTTAACACAGGCCTGACGCACCCATTCCAGACGGTTGTCATCAATGTCGTGCGGTACAGTACAGTCGCAGCCAATCATAATGCCTGTCTGGCCGGCCTCGTCAAGAATTTTGTATGTAAATTCTTCCACTTCTTCTCTTGTGCCGGTGTAGATAACAGTATCCTGTTCAAATCCGCCAAATACAGGTTTGCCGCCGAACAATTTTTTGCCTTCAGAAAGTGAAACACCTTCTGCGTGTACAGCCCAGTTAAAGCCTGCTATGTCGTAATCCTTGAACAGTTCCAGGTTGTTTGCCTTGCCTGCATAGCCGCAGATATGCAACAGGTTAATATCGCTGAGTGTATTTGCATGGGCGATAACCTTTTTGTCTGATGGCACAACATATTTCAGATATAAATCATCCGGGAAGAAATGGCTTTGGTTGTTTACAGAGAAGTAAATGCCTTCGGCACCACATTCTTTAACCAGCATTTCGTTCAGCAGCATAATTGTATCTGCAATTTTGTCCAGGCAGTACAGGAAAGATTCCGGGTCTTTCTGCACAAAATCAATCAGCATTTCACGATAGTTATCAAAGCCAGGTGTGGCACTGAAACTGGCGCGCAGGCACATAAACGGTGAAAAACCTGTGGCATATTTTGGTGCTTCACTGTCTTTGTAAAATTCCAGTGCACGGAGAGTCAGCTCTTTTGTTTTCTGCATCCAGGCAGAATCCATTGCCGGCGGTGTAACTTTTCTCAGATCTGCAGGTTCCTTTACCATAGTTACATCACACATCATAATCATCAGTGAATCGTTCATAACCTTGATAACATCCGGGTCAAAAACCTCTCTGGCAGATTTATGTCCATTGATATTTTTTTCAAATATTTCAGGACTTACCAGACCTTTGAACCATTCATCATTTCTGGTGAAATGATGAAAAAATGCCACCGGTGCACGGTCTACAGGTTTATTCTGTAAAAAGTTCATAAATCTTTCTCTTTTATTCATAATGCAACGCTCCTTTTAGTTTATCCTTAAACTATTTCTATATTAAGTATAACATCTGACAAGGGGTATGTTTCAAGCAGATTATGTAAACAAATTAAAAAACAGGTGAAAATTTTTCACCTGTTTTTTGTATAAGTTATATCAAACCGTCTGTTCCTGTTCTGCTTTAAGATGTTTCCAAAACGGAATAAACCGCAAAATAGCACACAGCATGGCGCCGGTGTCAGCAATAGGTGTTGCCCAAGCAATGCCGTTTACACCAACCAGATGATTCATAACAATCATTACAGGAATATCCAGCCCGCCTTTTCTCAGCAGTGACAGCAGCAATGGCTGCAGTTTTTTACCTGTGGACTGGAACATAGTGATAACAATCATTGTGATTGAAACACATGGTGTTGTGATACATATAATTCTCTGGAACAGCTGACCGTACTGTACAGTAAGAGGGTCGTCGATAAATGCCCTTACCAATGGACCTGCACAGGTAAGAAGGAATACTGTGCCGGCGGTGGCAACTATCATACTGTATCTGAATGTGGTTTTGATGCTTTCCATCATTCGCTTGTAGTTTTTGGCTGAATAGTTATAACCAATAAGCGGCAGACAGCCCTGGCTCATACCTGTGGCAATGGCAAATGCCAGCATATCTACCTTTTTGGCGATACCGATACCTGCAACTGCTTCATTGCAATAGCTGGCCATAAGTCGATTCATAGTGATATTGGAGAATACGCCCATAAAGTTCATCATACAGCTGGGCAGCCCAACCAGCATAACTTCCTTTGGAATACTCATTTTCAGTGTATAGTGGCGTGGATTCAGGCTGATTACAGATGCACCGTGCTGTGAACGGATAAGCATTACAAAATAAAGTGTGGCAGCCAGGTTTGACAGCATTGTTGCAATAGCTGCACCAGCAACGTTCAGTTTGAACACCTGAATAAACACAGGGTCCAGGATAATATTCAGCACACCGCCCATAGCCATGCCGATGCTGGCCCGGCGTGAGTGACCTTCGCTGCGGACAAGATGTGCCAGCAGAGCGTTGAGAACAGTAGGAATACCGCCGATGGTTACTGTCCAGAAAAGATACTGGCTGCAATATTCATAGGTGGCAGCGTTTGCGCCAACCAACGGAAGTATAACAGGGCGTACGATGTACAGAATAATACCGTACACAACTGCAACGGCAGACGCTGAACAGATGCTGAAAGCCGCAACACTGCGGGCTTTGTCTGTATCGTCACTGCCCAGACAGCGGCTGATAAGGCTGGCGCCGCCAATGCCAAACAGGTTGGCACAGCCAGTAAGCAGCAGGAACATAGGCATACACAGGCTGGCCGCAGCCACCTGATTTGGATCACCTATCTGCCCGATAAAGAATGTATCCGCCATATTGTACACAACGGTAATCAGCTGGCTGATAATGGTAGGCACTACCAGTGATACGACAGCCTGTTTTACCGGTGCGGTTTCAAAAATTTCTTTATTTGAAAGCTTCATATTTCTATCCTTTTTAGGATTATTATTTGTTTAATCGTTAACCTTTTAATTATACTCCTTTTTTCAACCTGTTGTCAATGAGGTGTAACTCAGGTTTTCTTATAATCCTTTTAAAAACAGGCAAAACAAAAAGGCTGCCTGACGGCAGCCTTTTCAAAAACATATTCAATTAAAATCTTGTCTGTGCACCTGCAGTGTGTTCCAGTGTTTTTGTAACTGTTGCAGCTACTTTTTCAATCTGTTCAGAAGTAAGAGTTTTTGTATCTGAACCGATAACCAGACGGATAGTAACAGATTTTTTGCCCTGTGGAATCTGTTTGCCACGATATTCATCTACGAAATAAGCAGCTTTAATCAGTTTTTCTGATTTTGCTTTTCTCATTATTTCTGCATAGATTTTTTCCCACTTTGTATCAACATCAAAGAGCAGTGAAATATCGTAGTTGTTTTCTGGGAATTCAGGCAGATGCTTGAATTCGTTTGTTCTTGATTTGAATGGAACCAGTTTGTAGAAATCCAGTTCAAACAGGATAGCAGCCAGATTTTTGATGCCACATTCCATAGATGGCTTTTTGGCCAGCAGACCCATATCGCCCACTTTTTCATCGCCAACATAGATGTTCAGCCATACAGTGTTGTCTGCCCATACAGGTTTTTCATCTTTTCTGAATGTAAAACCTTCCATGTGTGTGTATCTTGGCATCATTTCCAGCACACCTTTGGCTTTGCGGAACAAACCAACAATGTCATTTGCATTGCCTGTGAAAGCACCGCCGATAGCTTTTGTGTAATGTGGAATTTTTTCTTTTTCATCGTAGTTACTTACATAGTCTCTGTCCAGATATGTCTGTGCTTCTTCAAACACTGCAAAGTCTGTATAGAAACGTTCGTTTTTAGCCACTGTATCACAGATGTTTGGCAGAATAGAGCAACGGATGAATTTTTCTGTTGGTGATGGAGGAGTAGACAGTTTCAGCAGACCATCTGTTGTGCCCATAATTGCTTCCACTGTTTTGTCGTTCATCCAAGGATATGTGAATACTTCCTGCATATTGCAACGGAAAGCCAGATATTCTTTGATTTTTCTGGAAAGGTCAAAGTCCAGCTGGTTGATTGCAGCTTCAAAAGTAGTTGTGATTTTTGTTGCCTGAATATTGTCGTAGCCATAAATTCTGGCGATTTCTTCCATAATGTCAGCTCTTTCAGAGATATCGCCTGTTGCACGCCATGAAGGTGTAACAACATGGAGATTGTCGCCGTCGATAGTTACATCAAAGCCCATTCTGGAAAGTTTGTTTTCGATGTATTCGTTAGGGAATCTCTGGCCCAGACGTCTTTCCAGCCAGTTAAGGCTTACATCAATAACTGGTTTTTCGATAGGTGTTGGGTACTGGTCCACAAATGCTGTAACTTTCATTTCAGGGTATAGCTGTGCAAACAGTGCCATAGCCATATTGAAGCCCATTTCTACTCTTTCAGGGTCAATGGCTTTTTCATATCTGGAAGAAGCATCTGTACGCACATCATAGCGCTGGCTTGTTCTGCGAACACCCATTGATTCAAAGTTTGCAATTTCCAGCAGAACTTCTGTTGTTTCTGGCAGGATGGAATCTTTTGCGCCACCCATAACACCAGCCAGGCCTACAGGGCCTGTTGCGTCAGCAATTACCAGGTCATCCGGATTCAGTTTCAGTTCTTCGCCGTTAAGCAGATTCAGAACTTCGCCTTCTTTGGCATTTCTTGCTTCGATAAAGTCAACGATATGATTCAGGTCATAAGCGTGTGAAGGCTGACCGGATGCCATCATTGCATAGTTTGTAATATCAACCAGTGCATTGATTGGTCTCTGGCCTACTCTCCACAGACGAGACTTGATTTCAAATGGTGATTCTTTTACATATACGTTTTCAATTTTAGTAGCTGTGAAACGGCGGCATCTTTCGCTGTTGCCGATTCTAACATCCACACCGCCTTCAACCTGTGGAACAAATTTTGCAATTGGTTCCAGTGGCAGGTCATAAAGTGTAGCGATTTCTCTGGCGATACCGTAATGACCCCACAGGTCAGGACGGTTTGTCATGGATTTATTGTCGATTTCAAGGATAACGTCGTCCAGATTCAGTGCTTTTGCCAGATTGTCACCTGCAACGCAGTCAAATGCGTTCAGATTCATTATTTCGTGTTCTTCACATGGCATCAAATCGCCAAGACCGATTTCTGTGGAAGCACAAATCATACCGTAGCTTTCCACACCGCGCAGTTTTGATGCCTTGATTTCCACCAGGTCACCTTCACCGTGCCATTTTACCATTGCGCCAGGCAGTGCAACTGCAACTTTCTGGCCAACTTCCAGGTTAGCGCCGCCGCAAACAATCTGTTTGATTTCGCCGCCACCGATATCTGTATTGCAAACACGCAATTTGTCTGCATTTGGATGTGGCAGAACTTCCTTGATTTCACCTACTACGATGCCTTCAAAGTTTTTAGCCAGTTCCACAACATCTTCTACTTCAACAGTTGACATTGTCAGGTCATAAGCCAGCTTTCTCAGGTCCATGTCAGCAGGAAGTTTTACATAATCTTTAATCCAGTTTAATGATACTAACATTGTGTTTTACCTCCTTATCTGAACTGTTCCAGGAATCTCAGGTCTGCTGAGTTGAACAGACGAACATCATCAACGCCATAGCGCATCATAACCAGTCTGTCCAGACCGATGTTTACATAGAAGCCTGTATATTCGTCCGGGTCAAGACCGGCAGCACGCAGTACATTTGGATGTGGTGTGCCACCTGGCATAACTTCGATCCAACCTACCTGTTTGCAAACGCTGCAGCCTTTGCCGCCACAAACCAGACATTCCATATCGATTTCGTAACCTGGTTCAACAAATGGGAAGAAACCGGAGCGCATTCTGATTTTAACCTCTCTGCCAAAAACTTTTGACAGAATTGTCTGAATCATAACCTTGCCGGCTGTAAATGTAAAGTCTTTGTCAACGATAAGTGCTTCGTACTGGAAGAATGCTCTTTCGTGACGTGCGTCAGTAGTTTCGTTGCGGTATACGCGGCCTGGGTAAACAAAGCGGTATGGAGGTTTGTGTGTCTGGAGGTAGCGCACACTGTCACCTGTCAGGTGTGGACGCAGACACAGTTTGTCCCAGCTTTCGCCGCTGTCGTGGCCTTCCAGCCAATATGTATCCATGCTTTCTCTTGCAGGATGGTTTGGTGGGAAGTTAAGGTTGTCAAATGAATAATATTCACTTGAAATATCTGTAGCTTCAAACACTTCAAAACCCATTGAGCGGAAAGCGTCGTTCAGGTCATAGCACATCTGCATAATTGGGTGCAGACCACCGCTGATAGGTGCCAGACCAGGCACAGTAACGTCAAAGTCAGCTGCAACTTCACTGGCTTTCAGCTTCAGTTCTTCTCTTCTTGCATCAATCAGTTCACTGAGCTGATTTTTTGTCCGGTTGATAAGCTGACCGGCAGCAGGACGTTCTTCTTTTGGCAGTTTGGACATTTCTTTCATCAGCAGGGTTACAGAGCCCTGTTTGCCCAGCAGGCTGCCTTTAACTTCCTGCAGTTCAGCCTCTGTTTTAGCAGCATTTACCCGTGAAATGCCTTCGCTAAGCAGAGCTTCCAGTTTTTCTTTCATAATTGTATCCTCCACTTTTTCAAAGCAGTTTTTCTGTATGACGGCGCCTCTCTCTACATTGCCGGCCAGTCAGCAACACTGCTGTATATTTAAAAAAAGTATTTCTATGTAATATAATATTATACATTTACACTGTTAGATTGTCAATTAATTGGCAATAATTTGGCTGTTCTGCAGATTTTTTATCCCCCAAAAAGCCATGCCCTTTTTTACCTTGCTCTGCCGAAAAATGACATATATTCAATAAGATGGTTTTTATACTTGAATTGTTCACATTTTTACTGTACAATAGTATTAGTATAAAGGAGGGTGTAGGATGAGCGAAACCACTATTTTTTCAATTTACAACGAAAGAGACGAAGAAATCAGACAGACTTTGAAGGAAGTGTATGATGCTTTGCAGGAAAAGGGATATAACCCTATCAATCAGATTGTGGGTTACATTCTGTCAGAAGATCCAACCTACATCACTACACACCAGGGAGCAAGAAACAAAATCAGAAAGCTGGACAGGGATGATATTCTGCAGAGCCTTCTGAAAAATTATCTCGCATAGTCTCCCTGAGTAAATTCAAGGAGGTATTGCCCATGGGCATGACTTACAAAGGTTTACCACTGGTACGCAGCGGCGATGAAATGTACTATGGCAACCCTGATGCACCTGTTATTGTGTATCTGAAGGTTCTCAGTACAAAAGAGGTAGGCGGCCAGACAGTATCTGACAAGATACATGTTTCTTTAATTTCCACAGACACAACACTTGACCCTATTCAGAGAATGAAAAAACAGGGTATCAAAAACGGTCTGTACAATGCACTGGATGTAGGTGCAGTGTGGCTGCAGGCTGAAATGTCTAAATAATGTAACAACAAGGCGGAGCAACGGCTCCGCTTTTTTGTTGGGTATGTCAAGCCGTCTTTTTTGTAACAAATGACAATTAAGGCTGGTTTTATATCATTTTATTGTTCAGTCAGCCAATGTGTATGGCAGAAACAACCAAATGTGTTGACATTGGCAGTTTGCTGTGATACAATCCCTGCATACAATAAAGTTTCGATAGAGGAGCATAGCTCAATAGTAACCTTTGTAAAACCGTAAAGGCGGAAAGGTGAAAGGGGTGCTGTGCCGAAGTTGCCGACCGGGCCTATTAACCGGCGGAGGCTGGGCTGTTGCAGAATATGTAACGGACTGTCACGAAAGTGGAGTGCTATCTAAAGTTTTAATACAAACCCGTATGGGTTTTATTGGCTATGGTGTGCATTCTTTGCGCACCATATTTTTTTAACTTTAAGCTATCGCGGCTTTATTCATAAATATATTTTATTAAAGGAGAAATTTATGAATTTCGTAGGAACATTCTGGTCATTGGTACCACCAATCATTGCCATTGCTCTGGCATTGATTACAAAAGAAGTGTATATGTCACTTTTCATCGGCATACTTTCAGCTGCTTTGCTGTATGCAAATTTTTCACCTGTTGCCACAACAGAAGCTATTTTTGAAGTTATGATTTCCAAACTGGGCGACGCCTGGAACATCGGCATCCTGATTTTCCTGGTTTTCCTGGGCATTATGGTTGCCCTGATGACAAGAGCCGGCGGGTCTGCCGCTTATGGTGAATGGGCAAACAAAAAGATTACCAGCCGCCGTGGTGCATTGCTGTCCACATTTGGTCTGGGCGCTCTGATTTTTGTTGACGACTACTTCAACTGCCTTACAGTTGGCAGCGTAATGCGCCCTGTAACTGACAGATTCAACATTTCCCGTGCAAAGCTGGCATACATTATCGATGCCACAGCCGCACCTATCTGTATCATCGCACCTATTTCTTCCTGGGCTGCAGCAGTTTCAGGTTACACCAGCGGTGACGGTTTCTCACTGTTTTTACAGACAATCCCATTCAACCTGTACGCTCTGCTGACAATTATGATGGTTGTTTATATGGCATACAGTGATTTTGACTTTGGCCCTATGGCAAGATATGAACACAACGCAAAAACCACAGGCGACCTGCACAGCGGTTCATCTGAATACCACAGCGAAAGAGAACTACCTGTAAGCGGCAAAGGCAAGGTTATTGACCTGGTACTGCCTGTGCTGTTTCTGATTGGTTCCTGTATCACATGTATGGTTTATACAGGCGGTTTCTTTGACGGCACAGACTTTATCACAGCTTTTGCCAACTGTGATGCATCAATGGGTCTGGTACTTGGCTCATTTATTTCACTGGTATTTACATTCCTGCTGTATATTCCAAGAAAAGTTATTACTTTCAAAGAATTTGCAGAATGCATTCCTGAAGGTTTCCAGATGATGGTAAGCGCTATCATCATTCTTATTCTGGCATGGACACTGGGCGGTTTCTGCTCTGATATGCTGGCTGCAGGCACATTTGTTGAAACAGCGCTTGAAGGCAGTTCAATCTCTGTTGGTATTTTCCCTGTTGTGCTGTTTGTTATCGCAACAGGTCTGGCATTTGCTACAGGTACCAGCTGGGGCACATTCTCTATTCTTATTCCTATCGCCACAGAAATCTTCCCTGAAGGCAGCCCACTGCTGGTTATTGCAATCGCTGCTGTTCTGGCCGGTGCTGTATGTGGCGACCACATTTCACCTATCTCTGACACAACAATTATGGCCAGTGCCGGTGCACAGTGCAACCACGTAAACCATGTTTCCACACAGATGCCTTATGCAATGGTAGTTGCAGCATCCTGTCTGGTAGGTTACTCAGTGGCAGGTTTTGTACAGAACTGGTTTGCAGTATTCGGCAGTGCAGTTGTAACACTGTTTGTAATCCTGACAGTGCTGAAAAACAGAAACAAAGCAAATTAAACCCAATACAACAGAAAAGCGGTATTCATCAGAATACCGCTTTTCTTTTTTTATAAATTATCCGAACAGTTTCAATTTGTCCACAGCTTTTACAACAAATTTATACGCCGGGTTTTCCAGCTCTTTTGCTGATGTTTCCAGTTCTTTTCTGATTTCAATGGACTGTGGGCAATGTCTTTCGCATTTGCCGCAACCGATACATTTTGATGCAGATGAAGCATCTTTTCTCAGAGCGGTGCATATTGTATACTCTATAAAACCCCGGAATCTGCTTTCTGTGTATCTGCGGTTATAGGCCGCAAATGTGCCCGGAATATCAACTCCGGCAGGGCAAGGCATACAATAGCCGCAGGCAGTGCAGCCTACTTTCATTTTTGAATTGATTGCTTCTGCCACCTTTTGCAGCATAGCGTTGTCCGCATCTGTCATATCCCCCACTGATGTGGTTGCGGCTGTGTTCACATTGTCCAGCACCATTTCCATACTGTTCATACCGGACAGCACACAGGTGACAGCCTGCTGGTTAAACAGCCATCTGAAGGCCCACTGTGCAGGTGTATGCTGTACAGGGTGGGAAGCAAAAACATCCAAGGCTTCCTGTGGCAGTTTGTTCACCAGTTTTCCGCCGCGCAAAGGTTCCATAATAAACACAGGCAGTCCCTTTGATGCAGAGTATTCCAGTCCCCTGCGGCCTGCCTGGGTGTTTTCATCCATATAGTTGTATTGGATAAGAGAAAAATCCCAGTCGTACACATCCAGCAGTTTACAGTACATATCACTGTTGCCGTGGTATGAAAAACCAATCTGTCTTATCTGACCACTGGCTTTCTTTTCTGCAATCCATTCAACAATGCCTATGGATTTCAGTTTTTCCCAGCTTTGCAGGTCTGTAAGCATGTGCATAAGATAATAATCAATATAATCTGTATGCAGTCGCTTCAGTTCTTCATTGAACAGTTTGTCCAGCCCTTCCTTGGTTTTTATAAGGTAATGCGGCAGTTTTGTAGCTATGTTTATGTTTTTTCTTATACCGTTCTTTTCAAATATTTCACCTATTGCAGATTCGCTGCCAGGGTAAATATAAGCTGTATCAAAATAATTTACTCCTGCATTATAAGCGGCCATAATCTGTTTTTCCGCCTCTGCTTTGTTGATTATTCCAGCTGTTTGCGGCAGGCGCATACAGCCAAAGCCCAGCAAGGATATTTTGTTGCCATATCTGTCCAGTCTGTAATTCATATATCTCTCCATAAAATAGCATATTAAAATTATACCAACATTTTTCTATATGAGCAAGCAGGCTTTTCCTGTATTTAAAAACGGACTGATGAGGGCATCAGCCCCTACGCAAGGTATAAAAGTAAATATGCAGAGTACAATGCCCACATCGTACCGAAACACACACAATGTCGAGTCTTGTCATTCTGAACGCAGTGAAGGATCTTTGCACTGGTACAATGCGGGAATTATATTTTTTATAATATTTGCAGTACAAAGATTCTTCGGGCAACGCCCTCAGAATGACATGGTGGTAAATTGCGGGACGTCCGGGAGGCCATCCCCTACGCGTGGCGGATTGATGAGGGCATCAGTCACTATGCTGATAAACATAATCAAAACTGTCCATTGAATAAACTGTCAGTTATCACCGAACAAAACAAAAGGGTACGGAAAAACCGTACCCTTTATTGTTTTGTTTAGCTTATTCCCATGGATGTTGAGATTACCCTATCAATACTCAATCGGAAACTACTAAAAAGCAATCAGATTACTTGTAGAGTTCGATAAGTCTGTTGAGGTAGTCGTATCTGTCCATAGCTGCTTTTTCGTTCTTAGCGAACAGGTCAGCAGCTCTTTCTGGGTTAGAAGCAGCCAGACGAGCGTAACGAGCTTCGTTCATCAGGAATTCCTGGTAACCGCCCTTAGGTGCTTTAGAATCCAGTGAGAATGGGTTTTTGCCTTCAGCTTTCAGTGCTGGGTTGTATCTGAAGAGGTTCCAGTAACCTGTGTCAACAGCTCTCTTAATTTCAGCCTGGCTGTTTGTCATGCCGCCTTTGATGGAGTGCATTTCACATGGAGCATAGCCGATGATAAGGGATGGACCGTTGTAAGCTTCAGCTTCTGTCATAGCTTTAACTGTCTGGTTCATGTCAGCGCCCATACCGATCTGTGCTACGTATACATAACCGTAGGACATAGCGATGGAAGCAAGGTCTTTTTTGCCGATAGCTTTACCAGCTGCAGCAAACTGTGCAACCTGACCCAGTTTAGAAGCTTTAGAAGCCTGACCACCTGTGTTGGAGTAAACTTCAGTATCGAATACCATGATGTTTACATCTTCACCGGAAGCGATAACGTGGTCAAGACCACCGAAACCGATGTCGTATGCCCAACCGTCACCACCGAAGATCCAGATGGATTTCTTAGCCAGGTATTCTTTATCTTTCAGTACTTCTACGCAGTATGGGCAATCTGGTGATGCTTCGAGAACTTTAACGAGTTTAGCTGTAGCAACTTTGTTTGCTTTGCCGTCGTTGTATGTTGCGAAGTATTCATCGATAGCTTCTGCTTTTTCTTCAGATGTTGTAACAGCGCGGAGTTCTTTCAGTTTAGCAGCAAGTCTTTCGCGGATAGCTTTCTGACCTGTGTAGATACCAAGACCGAATTCAGCGTTGTCTTCGAACAGAGAGTTAGCCCAAGCTGGACCATGACCTTCTTTGTTCATTGTGTATGGTGTAGATGGTGCAGAACCGCCCCAGATAGATGAACAACCTGTTGCGTTAGCAATGTACATTCTGTCACCGAAGAGCTGTGTGATAAGTTTAGCATAAGCTGTTTCTACACAACCTGCGCAAGCGCCGGAGAATTCAAGCAGAGGCTGTTTGAACTGGCTGCCTTTAACAGATGCTTCGTTGAATGGAAGTTCTTTTTCAGCAACTTCTTTAACTGCCCAGTCAAATACTTCCTGCTGTGGGAGCATTGCTTCCTGGTCAACCATAACGAGAGCTTTTTCTTTAGCTGGACATACGCCTACACATACGCCACAACCCATACAGTCAAGTGGAGAAATAGCCATTGTAAATGTCATTTCTTCCATGCCTTTACCGATAGCTTTTTTGCCTTTCAGTGCTGCTGGTGCTGCTGCTGCTTCTTCAGCTGTCAGGATAAATGGTCTGATAGCTGCGTGTGGACATACGATAGCACACTGGTTACACTGGATACAGTTGTCAACTTTCCATTCTGGAGCAGAAACTGCAACGCCACGTTTTTCGAATGCGGACAGACCAAGTGGGAATGTACCATCTTCGAAACCTACGAATGTAGAAACTGGCAGGCTTTCACCGTTGTGCAGGTTAACTGGTGTAACAACTTTTTCGTTGAAGTGTTTCTGTGCTTCGCTTACATATACTGTTGCATCTTCAGCTTTTGGTGCGTCTACTGCTGTTGCCCAGTCAGCTGGGATTTCAACTTTGTGCAGAGCATCTTTACCAAGGTCGATAGCTTTGTAGTTCAGTTCTACAATGTCCATACCTTTTTTGCTGTATGATTTGTATGCAGCTTTCTTCATGTAGTCAACTGCTTCGTCAACTGGCAGGATGTTTGCAAGTGCGAAGAATGCGGACTGCAGGATTGTGTTTGTACGTTTACCCATACCGATTTCTTTTGCAAGGTCGATAGCGTTGATTGTGTAAACGTTGATATTGTTTTCAGCAATGTATCTCTTAGCTACTGCTGGCAGGTGCTGGTTGAGTTCTTCATCAGACCACTGGCAGTTGATAAGGAATGTGCCGCCTGGTTTACAGTCACGAACCATAGCAAAACCTTTGAGGATGTATGATGGGTTGTGACATGCAACGAAGTCAGCTTTGTTGATGTAGTATGTTGATTTGATACGTGTATCGCCAAAGCGCAGGTGAGAAATTGTCAGACCGTTTGTTTTCTTTGAGTCATATTCAAAGTAAGCCTGAACATATTTATCAGTATGGTCACCGATAATTTTGATGGAGTTTTTGTTAGCACCAACTGTACCGTCACCACCGAGACCCCAGAATTTGCAGGATACGATAGATTCGTTAGCTGTTGCTGGAACTTCTGTTGGCATTGGGAGAGATTTGTTTGTAACGTCATCTTCGATACCAACTGAGAAGTTGTTCATTGGTTCTTCAAGATCCAGATTGTTGAATACTGCAAAGATGCAAGCAGGTGTTGTATCTTTAGAGCCCAGACCGTAACGGCCGCCAACAACTTTTCTGCCTTCCATTTCGCCGTTGAGAGCCAAAGCTGTAACAACGTCGAGGTAGAGAGGTTCGCCCAGAGCGCCTGGTTCTTTTGTTCTGTCCAGAACAGCAATTTTCTTAGCTGTTGCAGGGATAGCAGCAATCAGGTGTTTAGCTGAGAATGGACGGTAAAGTCTTACTTTTACAAGACCAACTTTTTCGCCCTGTGCCAGCAGGTAGTCGATAACTTCTTCAGCTGTGTCAACTACAGAACCCATAGCGATGATTACTTTTTCTGCATCTGGTGCACCGTAGTAGTTGAACAGTTTGTAGTCTGTGCCAAGTTTAGCATTAACTTTGTCCATATATTTTTCTACTACTGCTGGGAATGCTTCATAGAATGGGTTTGAAGCTTCTTTAGCCTGGAAGAAGATGTCGCCGTTCTGTGCTGTACCACGCAGAACTGGTCTTTCAGGGTTCAGAGAGTTACGACGGAAACGTTCAACTGCTTCCCAGTTAACCATTTCAGCCAGGTCTTCGTTTTCCCAAACTTCGATTTTCTGGATTTCGTGTGATGTACGGAAACCGTCAAAGAAGTTCAGAACTGGAACACGGCCTTCGATTGTTGCCAGGTGAGCAACTGCACCCAGGTCCATGATTTCCTGCTGGTTTGTTTCAGCAAGCATAGCATAACCTGTCTGACGACATGCGTAAACGTCAGAGTGGTCACCGAAGATGTTCAGAGCATGTGCAGCAACTGTACGAGCTGAAACGTGGATAACGTTTGGCAGCAGTTCGCCAGCGATTTTGTACATGTTAGGAATCATCAGGAGCAGACCCTGTGATGCTGTGTAAGTTGTTGTGAAAGCACCGGCCTGGAGAGAACCGTGTACTGTACCTGCAGCACCAGCTTCAGACTGCATTTCTACAACTTTAGCTTCTGTGCCGAAGATGTTTTTTCTACCGCCTGCTGACCATACGTCTGTCTGTTCAGCCATTGGAGAGGATGGTGTGATAGGGAAAATACCAGCTACTTCTGTGAAAGCATAGCTAACGTGAGCGGCAGCTGTATTACCATCCATGGAAATTCTGTTTCTTGCCATTGGATTTAGTCCTCCTTATATTAGGGCATAGTTATGCCTTTTTTACATCTAACATTTTATCACTAATCAACGGATATGTAAAGAAATTAGCGATGATTTTACCATAAAAATAAAAAATTCGTCATATTCAATATTTTTCTACCGATTATATAAGCCTTACTTTATTCGTTTTTCGTTGAAATAACTTATATGTAAGATAATATTTAACAATCTTTCCTTATATTGTAATCAATCGGGCCAATGGTTCTTGACAATGTGGTGACTATATATTTAAAATTATAAAAAAGCACTGGAGGAGAATATGAAACTGCTGAATAAAGAAACCGATATTCTGCCGATGAGAAAGCAGTATGAATTACAGGATGAAATTTTGAAAGACCGACTGGAAAACCTGATGCCGAAACTGTTAAAAGAACAGGGCGTGGATATGTGGCTGGTAATTTGCAGGGAGTACAACGAAGACCCTGTGTACAAATCACTGACACCAAGCCTGGTGAAAACCGCTTCCCGTTTAAGCTGTCTGGCTTTTTCCATTGACAAGGATGGCAATTATGAAGCAATAAACCTGGGCAGACCAAACGGCAGACTGTCACCATATTACCGCTATGCCTATACCACAAAAGAAAACCAGTATGATGTTATAGCCAGGGTAATAATGGAGAAAAACCCTGATAAAATAGCTGTGAATATTTCTGATGTGTCCGGTCAGGCTGACGGTCTGTCCAAATGCATATGGGACAATCTGTATGAAAGACTGGGCGACAGACTGGTAGCAGATGGAAATATGGCAATCCGCTGGCTGGAAACACGAACAGAAAAAGAAATTGAACTTTATCCACAGATTTACAGAATCGCAATGGATATTCTCCGTGAAGCATATTCATTGGATGTGATAACTCCGGGCGTTACAACCACCACAGACGTGGAATACTACATAATGCAGCGTATAAACGATATGGGACTGCAGGCGTGGTTTGCACCTGATGTAGATGTGCAGAGACAGGGCTGTACAGGCCAGCGAATGAGCGATGTGGTAATTGAAAAAGGTGATATTATCCACACTGACTGGGGTATAGAATATATGGGGCTGCATACTGACAGCCAGAGACTGGGATATCTGCTGAAAGATGATGAAACAGAAATACCGGCCGGTATTCTGGAAGGTCTGAAAACCGGCAACCGCTTTCAGGATATTGTAAGGGATAACTTTATCACCGGGAGAACAGGCAACGAAATATTTGCTGCCGCTGTGGAGCAGGCAAAAGCCGAAGGCATACGCCCCATGCTGTATACCCACCCTATCGGTTTTTACGGCCACGGTGCAGGCCCCACAATAGGTCTGTGGGACAATCAGGGTTTTGTAGCCGGTGCAGGCGAAATAAAACTGTATGACAACACCTGCCATGCCCTGGAACTGAACATAACCCACAGCATACCGGAATGGAACGGTCAGGATGTGGCATTCTATATTGAAGAAACCATTACCTTTACAGGCGGAAAAACATATTTCAACGACGGGTACCGCGATGTTATGATAAAAATTGGATAGTAAAAATGATAAAAGCAGGGTGAACACCCTGCTTTTGTTGTGTAAATTATTGTTTATGTGCGTAATTCTCTCCCTTCGTCACGGCTTTGCCGTGCCACCTCCCTAGTCAGAGGGAGGCAAAGGGGTTCGGGGATTTATCCCCGAATATAAATAGCGCAGACTGCGGAAAGCAAATAGACCGCCAGGGTCAGTGCAACTGGCAGGTGGCGGAATATTTGCGAAAATCACGGAAGAATTTTTTGGCGAGCGAACTATTTGTGAGCGAGGGGGAAATTCCCGTGATTTGTAGCAGTCGTAGCATTCCACACTTGTGCTGCGTTAGGGGTATGGGGCGAATCGCAACGCCCCATGCTTTTGGTTCTTTTCTCAAGAAAAGAACAATAAAACATCATTTGATGTTTTATAAGTGTAAAGATTCTTCGGCTCGTTTCACTCGCTCAGAATGACAATATGACAGTCTGTGCTTTTATTTGCGGGATGTCGGGGACGCCATCCCCTACGCGTTTAGCACACCTTCAGTGTGCTAAACAATAATTTTTACCTTATAAAAGTGAGGACCACCCCAATGGGCGGTCCCGGTTAATCCTGCCGTATATCTGAATAGTCAACTATTACCTTTTTGCAATCTTCACACAGCCAACTGACTGCTTTGCCTCCCAAAAGACTCATATTTGACAGATTGACAGTTTTTGGGAACAAAACACTGCTTTCGTCCTGCCACTTGACCTGCAATTTGTTGAATATGTTCCCTTTTTCCATATCTTTTCCACAGTAAGGGCATTTCATGGTTTTTTACCTTCATTGGCAATTTCCTGCCGCTGTTTCCACCGGCGGTCAGTTTCTTGTTTGATTTTATTGCCTTTGTTCAGTTCTTCGCTGTATTGGGTGGCAACTATACGGCAGTCAGGGCAGTGATATGCCTCATTATATGCACCTCTCAAATAAGACCTGGCTATCCAGATTTCACTGTCCACATAAAAGGCATTGGGTTCATCATTACTAAACGCAATCAAAGCACCATTTGTCGTAATATAGCCTTTTTCCATATCTTTTCCACAGTAAGGGCATTTCATAAAATCACCTACTTTTCAAGGAAATGAGGAGTAAGGACAGCTGTCATTTCAGGGGTATTTTCATCTATAACTATTGTGTCTTCCTCTGTTACTACCACGTTGTCACAAAGAGCAGTAAAATCATCGATGTGGGCTATTACATCAAAACCAAAATCAGCTGTGCGGTAATGCATTGGAATAACTACCTTTGCTTCCACCTGCTGTGCCACCTTTACTGCCTGCTGTGGGTCAATGGTGTAAAAACCGCCCACAGGTATAAGAGCCACATCCACAGGGCCGATAGCTTCTACCTGTTCATCGGTAAGAATATGCCCCAGGTCGCCAAAATGTGCCAGTGTCATTCCTTCGTATTCAAAAACGCGAACAATATTTGTACCGCGTTTTGTCCCCTGTGCATCATCGTGGAATGTTTCCACTTCTGTAACCAGTGGCGCAGGTGCAAACATACGGACCTGTTTTACCAGATGGGCCGCATTGTGGTCGTGATGGCCGTGGCTGCAGAAAATTTCGTGTGCTGAAACCTGAAGGTCTGCAATGCCAGGTACACTGCCGTTGTCGTATGGATCGATAACGCAGGTCCAATCGCCGAATGTAAGTTTGTAGCAGGCGTGGCCAAGCCACTGTACTGTAATGTTTTTCATAATAATCTCCTTTCCTGTATAAACGATTTATTTTTTTACGCTTTCATAATTCGCAGACCTTTTGGGTAATGGTTTTTGATTACATTGCCATCGCATTTACCCCAGCCCAGACTGTAACCGTTTACTGCTATCAATCGCCAGCCGCGGGCAGGATTGTCAGTAGGTATTTCCTCACCTGTAAGATATTTTTCCAGTCTTTCATCGTTAAGAGAAAGATTTTCAACATTGACCGCCTGGTTTGTTGAAAGAGCTGCGGCCAGGCTGTGGCTTGGTTCAAAGCGGCCTTTTTTGATTTCACCCAGATGTAAACCCGGGCGAAGAACTTTCAGTTTGGAAAAGTCCGGAGTATTATCAGGCAAAGAGTACAGATTGGTACCAAAAAGAACAAAATTGGTAAATTCCACACCTATCAGTGTTTCCTTGGCAAACTTATACCAGTCTGCCAGAATCTTTTTGTCATTTACTGTTTTTGCGTATTTTACCCTGCCTGTGTCACCGCCATTTTTCTGCAGAACAGCCACATAATGGCCCTCACCTTTCAGCTTGTGTGGGAAAAGGCGCATAGTGTCTGCCAGCCGTGGGTTGCCGTCTGCCCACTGGGGACGGCCCGGCGAAAAGAAATCAAAAATCTGTGGGCGCACAGTGGAAAATTCAGGGTGATTTTTCATAAACTGGGCAACCACCATTTCATTTTCTTCCGGTGAAAATGTACAGGTAGAATAGATTATTTTACCACCGGGTGCCATCATTTTTGCAGCACTTTCCAGTATATGTCCCTGGCGGTTTGCACATACCAACACCTGCTGCTGTGACCACTCGTTTACAACAGCAGCTTCTTTTCTGAACATACCTTCACCGCTGCAAGGGGCATCAACTATGATTTTATCAAAGAAATATGGAAAGTGTTTTTCCAGTTCCCGCGGGCTGTGATTTAAAACAATAGCATTTTTTACCCCCATTCTTTCCATATTGCCGGAAAGAATTTTGGCGCGGGATGCCACAATTTCATTGGAAACCAGCAAGCCTGTACCCATAAGTGCAGCTGCTGCCTGACTGGATTTACCGCCAGGTGCGGCACACAGATCCAGCACTTTATCTCCCGGCTGTATTTCGGCGGCCCGTGCAGGTGCCATAGCCGATGCTTCCTGAATATAATAAACACCGGCGTGATGATAGGCATGACGCCCCGGACGTGTGGCATTGTCATAATAAAAACCTGTACTGCACCAGTCCACAGGTGACAGGCTGAAAAGATTTTCTTTATAAATTTTTTCAGCATCCGCTTTCAGTGTGTTTACGCGGAGAGAATAATAGTTGTCGTTGTCATAACCGCTGATAAAATCAGGGTATTCTTCTTTCAAAAGTGTCTGCATTTTTTCACAGAACTGCTGTGGTAATTTCAAAACAAAAACCTCTCTGATATTTTATAATTATAATATACCATACAAAAGGGTGCTTTGTCTTGAATTTTATATAAAATTGATGTAATATATTTCTATTATTTTCCACGGAGGCAAAAATGAAAAAAGGCGTATTGGCAGTAGTTGTTGCCAGTTTTTTATACGGCATTATGCCGATTTTTACAAAAAGAGCATTGCTGGAAGGTATGACCAGTGGCGCAGTGGTTTTTTACAGGCTGTTTTTTGCAGCAATAGTGTCATTTATAGCGCTGAAGGTGCTGGGAATTGATATGACCGCAACCAAAAGACAGATTGCAGAAATGGCAGTTATGGGCATAATCGGTTTTGGTGCCACTATGGCACTGCTGACTATGGCTTACAGCCTGATTCCCACAGGCCTTGCCACTATGCTGCATTTCACTTATCCCCTGTTTGTAACAGTGGTTATGACTGTGTTGTTCAAAGAAAAGATGACCAAAGCCAAATTGCTGGCGTGTATGTGTGCTGTAGGCGGTATACTGCTGATTGCAGATTTTTCCAGCCTATCTGTGCCCGGTGTGGTACTGGCAATTGCCAGTGGTACCACATACGCAGCCTATGTAATAGCCAATAAAAAACTGACTTTCGGCAGACTGCACGGACTGGTTATTGTATTTTATGTCAGCAGTTTTGCAGCTGTATTTTTCGGCATAAAGGCAATTGTTACAAAAGAAATGATGTTGCCCTGTTCACTACTGGCACTGGTGTTGCTGCTGATAATTGCAGTGTTCTGTACTGTAACAACACTGTTTCTGCTGACATACGGTATTAAAACCCTGGGTGCATCCACAGCAAGTATGCTGAATATGCTGGAACCTGTGATAGGTTTGGTGGCAGGTGTGATTGTATACAAAGAAATGATACCAGTTAAAGGCGTTATAGGCTGTGTGCTGATTGTTATGACAGGCATTGCGTCAGCCTTTGACAGCGCAAACAGCGATGTAAAGGTAAAAGTGCATGTAAATACAAGCCGACTTGATTAAGATAATGCTGATGTAAAGCCATCAGCATTATTATTTTTTACAATCTTTTTTTCACAGCATCCTTATTTTTATAATAATTTACAAAGAAACTGTTTACTTGTTGATTTATGAGTTTTTAAGTAGTATTATAATTTCGTTGTAAAACTGTAAAGAAGGAGGAAAATTTGTATGCTTGAAGTCAGAGACATAAAATATGGTACATCAGATTACAACAAAACACTTGATTTAAGAAACAAAGTAATGAGAAAACCTTTGGGACTTAATATTTACGATGAAGATTTCAGTTTTGAAGAAAACGCTTTAATAGTAGGTGCTTTTCAGGAGGAGCAACTGATTGGTGTTGGCACTATGACATTCAGCGGTACTGTTTTCCGTCTGGAATATCTGTGTGTTGATAACGAAATACAAAGCCATGGCACTGGCAGTGAAATGCTGAAAAAGCTTGAACAGAAAGCTTTGGCCCTGGGCGGCGAAAAAATCACGTTGGACGCCCGTGTGTCCGCCCAGCATTTTTATGAAAAGCACGGATACAGCACATCCGGGCAGGTGTTTACTTTAAGTTATGCCCCTGTACCTCACATTATAATGGAAAAATATCTGTAATACAAAACAAAACCCCGGCCTGTCTGCACAGTGCCGGGGTTTTGCCTTATATAGAGAGAAAGAAGCAGTCTGAAATAATCTGTCAGAGTACCTGACTTAAAAATTCTTTTGTTCTTTCATGCTGCGGATTTTCAAATATTTCTTCAGGTGTACCTTCTTCCGCAATAACGCCGTTGTCCATAAACAACACCCTGTCAGAAACTTCACGGGCAAAGCCCATTTCGTGGGTAACTATAACTATTGTCATACCTGAACTGGCAAGGTCTTTGATAACATTCAATACACCTTTTACCATTTCAGGATCCAGTGCAGAGGTAGGTTCGTCAAAAAGAATAACCTTTGGTTCCATTGCAAGAGCACGCACAATAGCAAGACGCTGTTTCTGCCCACCTGAAAGACGGCGGGGATATTCGTTCCGTTTGTCCGCCATACCCACAGATTCCAACAGTTCCATAGCCTGTTTTTCAGCCTGGTCCTTTGGTATTTTCTTTTCAAGGATTGGAGCAAGGGTGATATTCTGCAGCACAGTCATATTGGGGAACACATTGAAATGCTGGAAAACCATACCCATTTTCTGTCTGTGCAGGTCTATGTTTATACCTTTTTGGGTTATCTCCTGCCCGTCGAACCATATTTCGCCTTCATCAGGTCTTTCCAAAAGATTCAGACACCTCAGAAATGTACTTTTCCCACTGCCTGACGGACCTATAACAGATACCACTTCACCTGTGCGTACAGTCTGATTGATGCCTTTCAGCACCTGTAAGTTACCAAAATTCTTTTTCAGATTTTCTACTTTCAGCAATACATCAGTCACTTGCTGCCAGCCTCCTTTCAAATCTGCCCAGCAGTATTGTCAGTGTCCAGGTCATGCCAACATAGATTATACCAACTATTATAAGAGCCGGGATAGGTTTATATGTGGCCGTCTGGACTGTGCGCCAGCTGGTCATCAGTTCGCCGATGAAAAATGTACTGGCAAGACTGGTGTTTTTCAGCATAAATATAAACTGATTGCCGATTGCAGGCAGAATGTTTTTTACAGCCTGTGGCAGTATAACATATCTCATCATATAACTGTCTCTTATACCCAGGCTTTTGGCCGCTTCTGTCTGGCCTTTATCCACCGCCTGAATACCTGCACGGATTATTTCTGCAATATATGCAGAGCTGTTAATAATAAGTGCCACTATTATGCAATCTCTTTCGCTCATTTCAAAAGGCATTGCCTTTGGCAGCCACAGCCAGAAAAAGTACAGTTGCAACAGCATAGGTGCACCGCGTATGATTTCAATATACAGCGCGGTAATGGCATTGAGTATTTTCACCTTGCTCATTTTCATAAAAGCAATCAGCACGCCAAGAATAGTGCCGAAAAACACTGTAATAACTGTAAGAATCACAGTCCATTTTACGCCTTCAATAAATACATAATTATATTTTTGCCAGATAGCTATAATATCGTAAAACATTTCTGAATACCGTCCTGATTATAAGCCCAGAGTTGCTGCGTATGCTGCATACTGGTCGTACCACTGTGCATAAACGCCGCTGGACACAACTTCATCAATTATGGCGTTGATTGCATCTGTCAGTTCATCTTCGCCCTTTTTCATGCCTATTCTTGTGCCGCCCCATTCTTTGTTTTCAATGAATTTGAAGCCGTTTACAATATTTACACCAGGGTTTGCATCAGAATAAAGTCTGCCATTGCCGATAAAGCAGGCTGCCAGGTCGGCTTTATCTTCCTGCACCATAAGGAATGCATCGGTCATGGAAGAAACATATTTGATTTCTTTACATTCAGGAATCTGGTCCAGTACATAGTCCTGCTGGAGAGAACCGGCCTGAACAACGATAACAGCGTCTTTCATATCAACTGCTGTAGGATATTTATCCACATCTTCTGTGCGGCACAGCATGCCATAGCCTTCGGTATCTTCATCAAAGTAATAGCCTTTGGAAAGGTTCATAGCTTCGGCCCTGTCAGGTTTATAAGCAAGGGCTGAAATGGCCAGGTCATATTTACCTTCAGAAACAGAAGACAGCACAGCTGTAAATTCCAGTGGAACTATCTGCAGGTCCACGCCCAGTTTATCTGCAATATAATTTGCCAGCTCGATATCTGCGCCAACATATTTTTCATCGCCTTCTTTTGCCGGGTCGATGAATTCGTTAGGTGCAAAGTATGGTTCTGTGGTAACTGTCAGCACACCGCGTGCTTTGATTTCTTCCAGACGGTTTGCATATTCCGCTTTGTTTTCTGATGAACAGGCTGTCATAGCCAGCAACATAACAAGTGATAAAAATAAAGCTGTAAGTTTTTTCATGATTGTTCTCCTTGATTGAGTAAAATAATTGATTTAACTATCCCAACTGCAATGATACAACCATGGATAAAATAAAAACGCCCTCCTGATGTCTGTCTGACATCAAGAGGACGGCAAATAACCGTGGTTCCACCTCTCTTTATTACTCCCTCGCGGCAGCAACCTTATCGAGTACCAACATACTCTGTCGCGATAACGGGCGAAGGTTCCGATTCAGTCTACTGAAGGTCTGTGCCTTGTTCGGTGAATAGCTCAAAGATGTGTTCAACCTTACCTTCATAGCCCTTTACACCAGCCAGAGCCTCTCTGCAAATCCAATAAAGCCTACTATTTCTTATCAATGCTTTTGTGAGATGTATTAAATTTGTATTCACTATACACCCATTTGTATTTTTTGTCAATACATTTTGATAAAAATTTGACAGCTTTGAAAAATTCAAAGCTGTCATTAAAAATTACGGGTACATCCTTGCAAATTCCTGGGCAATATTAAGCAGATGGTCCCCTATTCTTTCAAAGTCTGTCAGCATCTGGGCATAAACGATACTTGCTTCCGGTGAACAGGTTGTGGTTTTCATTCTGTCCATCTGGGCATTGCGATAAGTTTCGGTCATATCATCCATTTTCTGTTCAACCTTTGAAACATCTACCAACAGCTGATGGGCTTCGCCTCTTTTGTCACCGACCAAAAGGTCCATTGCTTTGTGTGAATACTCCTGCATCTGTGCAATTTCTCCCATTGCCCTTTCAGAAAATTCTATGTTCTGATTAACTATAAATTTTACATAATCTGCAAAATTCATGGCGTGGTCGCCTATTCTTTCAATATTGCCGATAATACCAAAATATCCGCTGACTATTTCGCTGTCGTGGGCTGGCATTTTATTGGCAATAACAGATGAAATATAACGGGATATTTCCCTGTTCAGTTTGTCGATTTCTCTTTCGTTTTCATGGATTTCTTCATATCTGTCAGCATTGCGGGTAAGCATTGCTTCAAAGCTGAGAGCAAGGTTTTTTCTTGCTATATCATACATATAGTTTGTTTCTTCCCTGATAAGAGAAATGGCAATGGCACTGTTGCCAACAGAATAACCGGCCATAGTTTTTGCGCGTTCATAAACAGGCACACGTTGTGTTTCCTCTGACTTGTCTTTCAATACAGTTTCGGAAAATTTTACCATCCAGTTTGCAAATGGGAACAGCAGAACAGTTGTAACTATTTTGAATATAACATGGGCATTGGCAATCTGTACCGATACTGATGATGGGAACATACGCTGTACCAATGGTACAAATGGGAAGAATATACATATAAGCACAAACACCACTGTACCGATAATGTTAAACAGCAAATGTATGATAGCAACGCGTTTTGCATTTACACCTGTGCCGATGGAAGCAATGGCAGCTGTAATACAGGTGCCCATTGTGGCACCAAACATTACATAAATACCATTGTCCAATGTTACCAGACCTGCCAGAGCCAGACTTTCCAGAATACCTACTGTTGCAGAAGATGACTGAATAATAGCCGTAAACACTGTACCAACTGCAACACCTATAAGAGGATTTTCAAATGTAGTAATAAGATTTATAAATGCCGGTGATGAACGCAGGCCAGCCATAGAACTGCTCATCATATTCATCCCCTGGAAAAGAATACCAAGACCTATTATGATGTTGCCGTACTGTTTGAATTTTTCCTTTTTGGAAAACATTATCAGTGCCGCACCGACAAAAATGATAAGAGGAGCCATTTCCCCTACACCAACAGCCAGTAAAACACCGTTCAATGTGGCACCGATATTGGCCCCCATAATGATACCAACAGTCTGTGACAGGGACATAAGACCGGAGTTTACAAAACCAACCAGCATAACTGTGGTGGCTGAAGAAGACTGAATAAGTGCTGTAATCAGAGTACCTATCAGCACACCTTTAAAAGTGGTATCTGTCAGTTTTTCCATCAGTTTTTTCATCTTTTCGCCGGCCGCGGCTTCCAGACCGTTGCTCATAAGATTCATACCGAACAAAAACATACCCAGCCCGCCTAAAAGGCCCAATAAATCTGTTACTGTCATAACAATCCTCTTTTCTTGCCTGAATAATACGATAAAAAAATATCTGTTATTATTTTATCACACCATATATCAAAAGTCATTGATTATATGCATTTTTGTAAAATATATGTAAAATTATGTAAATTTTTTGTAAAACATCAATAGCAAAAAAACAGCCACGGCACTATGCCGTGGCTGTATATATTTAAATGAATCCAGTATTATGCTTTTGCAGGATACATTCTTGCAAATTCTTCAGAGATATTCAGCAGGTGGTCGCCGATACGTTCAAAGTCTGTCAGCATTTCTGCGTAAACTACGCTGGCTTCAGGTGAACATGTAGTAGTTTTCATTCTGTCCATCTGTGCATTGCGGTAGTTGTCTGTCATATCGTCGATTTCCTGTTCGGCTCTTGAAACACTGGCCAGCATAGAAGCTGCATCCTCGCGTCTGTCACCTTCCAGCAGGCTCATAGCATCCAGTGTTGTCTGTTTCATAACAACAACTTCACTCTGTGCTCTGTCAGACAGTCTTTCATTTCTGGAAAGGAAGAATTTTGTATAGTCTGCAAAGTTTGTTGCATGGTCACCGATACGTTCAATGTTACCAACAATTCTGAAATAGCCGGAAACAACGTCACTGTCAACAGTGCTTATCTGGCCGAGAATGCTGGAGATGTACTGTGAAACTTCACTGTTGAGTCTATCCAATTCATCTTCGTTTTTATCGATTTCAGCATCGTATTTGTTTGTATTTTCAAGTACGGCATCAAAGGCCAGTTCCACATTGCGTTTTGCAATGTCGTACATATAGTTAACTTCATCTCTGATAAGTGAGATAGCAATGGCAGCAGCACCAAAGTGGTAACCGGATATAGAAACTGCTCTTGCGGAAATAGAAGGACGGATTTCTTTGTTTTCTTCCACATCCTTAATAACTTTTCTTGAAAATGCAACCAGCTGTTTTGTAAATGGAACCAACATAATTGTTGTGGCCACTTTGAACACAAGGAAAGCGTTGGCAATCTGTGCTTCTGGTGATGTAGGGAACATATTCTGGAAGAACTGTACATACGGTATAAACTGGCAGAATATTACAAACACCACAGTACCTATTACGTTGAATGCCAGATGGATGATTGTAACACGTTTTGCATTTGCATTTGCACCGATAGATGCAATAACAGCAGTTACACATGTACCGATAGCAAAGCCGAACATTACATAGATACCTGTATCCAGTGTTACCAGACCTGCCATAGCCAGAGCCTGCAGAATACCGATAGAAGCAGAGGAAGACTGGATAAGTGCAGTAAACACTGTACCAACCAGAACACCCAGAATAGGGTTTTTCAAAGATGTAATAAGATTGATAAACATCTGGTTGTCACGCATGCCGCGCATAGCATCACTCATCATGTTCATGCCCAGGAACAGAATACCCAGACCGGCAATAACAATACCCAGATTGTTTTTCTTTTCGTCTTTTGTAAACATGATAAGGCATACACCGGCAATGGCAATCAGCGGTGCAATATCACTGATACCGATAGACATCAGGATACCTGTCATAGTAGTACCGATGTTGGAACCCATGATAACACCAACAGTGTTTTCCAGCGCCATAAGACCAGAGTTTACAAAACCAACCAACATAACTGTTGTGGCAGATGATGACTGGATAATGGCTGTAATAAGTGTCCCCACCAAAACACCTTTGAATGTGCTGGAAGTAAGTTTTTCAAGAATCTGTTTCATTCTTTCGCCTGCAACAGCTTCCAGACCGTCACTCATCATGTGCATACCATAGAGGAACAGTGCAAGGCCGCCGCAAAGACCCAGAATACTCTCCATATTCATATAGATTTTCTCCTTATTTAAAAAGTTTGATTTTGCCAGAGTCATTTAACTTTGTCAAAATCACAAGTGCAATCGGGAAGCCGAACAGCCCGATAATACCCATGATTTTAGAACCGAGGAACATAGCCATAAGAGTTGCAACCGGGTGCAGCCCCACCTGCTCACCCACAATCTTAGGCTCTAAAGTGTTTCTGACAACTGTAACAATCAGATACAGCGCCAGCAAACCGATACCCATAAAGACATCACCCAATGCTATTGAAATGATACCCCACGGGATAATGATACCGCCTGTGCCAACAGCCGGCAGAATATCAAAGACAGCAATCAGCATTGCTATCAGTACTGCCCTTTTCACACCCAACAGCCACAGACCTGCGGCAATTTCTGCAAATGTGATAAACAAAATCAGTGAATATGATTTGATGTACTGAACCAATGCAGTTTTTGCATAGGTTTCAGCATCATACAGCAGTGATATCTGTTTTGTATTCAACTGACGGGCAATGAAAAATGTAATTTCATAATAATCAACAGAAATAAAAAATGTTGCGATTATTGTGATAAGTGTTTTGATAAACAGGCCAGGTACAGCCACTATACTTGCAGAAAACTTTGACAGCATTGTAACTGACAGTGATGAAACCCACTGCCCCAGATTATCCAGCAGACTGATAATGTATTCTTCCACAGTTGCTGTAACTTCTGGGTCTATAGTTACCACAAACCGCTGTATACGATGCAGCCAGTCGGAAACCAGTGGTGCTATTTCGTTGTTGTAATAGTCCGGCAATACGAAAAACATATTGCGGATAAACAGTATAACCTGCACGCCTATCAGGGATATTACAACCCCTGTCAGCAAATAAAATGCTGCTACACACACAATTGCAGAAACGCTGCGTTTTATTTTAAAGTAAATATTAACCCTATTTACTACCGGTTTAAGACAGAATGAAACAATAAAGGCAATCACAAAAGGTGTAAGATATTCCCACCCGAATTTCAGTGCCAGTGCACCACCTGCCAGAAGTATACCATAATAGCAAAAATTGGTTAAAAATTTCTTTTTATTTTCCAATCCCATAATAAATATACCTGCCTGATTATTATTCTAATATATTTAAAGTATGTATACAAGTGTAAAAAGTTATAAATAAATGTAAAATCTATGTAAGGTTTTATTACATATTTATTCTATTATACATAACTTTCACAAATATTACAATTGTTTTCAATATATATTTACTCAAAGCGTTTTATACAATAAACCGATGAATAGTTCTATGTTTCATACAGTAAAAGCCTATTTATTTTTTTGGTTATATATGTTAAAATAAAATTAATGTAAACACTTTTTTATTAAGTGTAATGCGGAGGTTTATTTATGAATATCAGTTTATTGGATGTTGTGGGTCCTGTAATGATTGGCCCATCATCATCACATACAGCAGGTGCTGCAAAGCTGGCCAAAACTGCACGCCTGATTTATGACAAACCATTTAAAAAAGTGCGTTTTGGTCTGGGCGGCTCTTTTGCCAGCACATACCGTGGTCACTTTACAGACTATGCCCTGGTAGCAGGTGCCCTGGGTATGAACGAAGACGATGAAAGACTGGGCCAGAGTTTTGAAATCGCCGAAAAAGAAGGTGTGGAATTTGTTTTCTATCCAACAGAAATTCCATCTGTTTATGAAAACACAGCAAGAATCACTTTTGTTGCTGAAAACGGCGATGAATTTTTTGTAGAAGGTGCTTCACTGGGCGGTGGCCGTATTCTGATTACAAATATCAACGGCCTGGTATGTGAACTGAACGCCACAATGCCTACTGTTATTGTACAGCAGCAGGACGTAAAAGGCGTGGTAAGTGATGTGTCCACAATACTTGCTTTCAACAATATCAACATCGGCGTTATGAAGGTAAGCCGCACCAGCCGTGGTGAAAAAGCGTTCTGTGTAATTGAATGTGACGACATTATTCCTGAAAATGTTATTGAAGAACTGCGTCAGGTAAACAACGTGCTCAGCGTTGTAGTAGTAAACATCAAGGGGGAATAAACTATGTATAAGAATGCTGAAGAATTATTGAATCTGTGCAATGCACAGGGCAAACGTATATGGGAAGTTGCCCTTGACAACGAAGTAAAGCTGACAGGTATGAGCAGAACACGAGTTATGGAACATTTTTCGGGCAGACTGGATATTATGTTCAACTCTGCACTGAAAGCACTGGAACAGAAACAGGCTACAAAAGGCGGTCTGGTAGACGGTGTTGCAAACTGCCAGTATGAATATTCAAAAGGTGAATCAATCACAGGCGGTTATATCAACTATGTTATGTCACTGGCATATTCCTGCAGTGAAGTAAACGCTTCAATGGGTAAAATCTGTGCCAGCCCTACTGCAGGCAGCTGCGGTATTGTACCTGCTGTACTGCTGGGTGTGATGGAAAACAAAAAAGTTTCCAGAGAAAAAACACTGGAAGCACTGATTACAGCCAGTGCTGTAGGTGCTATCTATACAAAAAATGCCACAGTTGCCGGCGCTGACGGCGGTTGTCAGGCTGAATGTGGCGTGGCAGCAAGTATGGCTGCAGCCGCTGCTGCATATATGATGGGGGCCAGCGACGACAGATGTCTGGACGCCGCAGGTTTTGCAATGATTAACGTAATGGGTCTGGTTTGTGACCCTGTTGCAGGTCTGGTTGCATTGCCTTGTGCACAGAGAAATGCTTCCGGCGCTGTAAACGCCCTTATCAGTGCTGATATGGCACTGGCAGGTCAGGTGGCACATATTCCATTTGACCAGGTGGTTGACAGTATGTTCAAAGTTGGCAAAATGCTGCCACCACAGCTGAAAGAAACAGCTATGGGCGGTATAGCCACCACTCCGGCCGGCCAGGCAATTTACAAAGAAATTTTTGGCTGATAATACAAATGATAAACACACAGTACATTGGTGTACTGTGTGTTTTGTTTTGTGGCAGCTATAAATACCCGCCAACTGCATAGGAGCTGATGCCCACATCAACCCGTTTTATATCCACTTAACTACCACTCTGTCATTCTGAGGGCTTTGCCCGAAGAATTTTTGTACTGCCAATATTATAAAAACTATAATTTCTGCACTGTATCAGTGCAAAGATCCTTCACTGCGTTCAGGATGACAATGTTCTGCTTTGTGCATATATCGGTACGATGCAGGCATCGTACCCTACAAATGTTCTGTCATTCTGAGGGCTATGCCCGAAGAATCTTTGTACTGCAAATATTATAAAAGCTGCATTTTCTGCACTGTATCAGTGCAAAGATCCTTCACTGCGTTCAGGATGACAAAATTCCGCTTTTTTGTATATATAGGTACGATGCAGGCATCGTACCCTACGGACTTGTTTTGCAGTTTATGCAGTAACTGTTCACAAACCGTCAAAAAAACGGGAGGCGAAACGCCTCC
Source organism: Oscillospiraceae bacterium (assembly GCA_017436575.1). Taxonomy (GTDB): domain Bacteria; phylum Bacillota; class Clostridia; order Oscillospirales; family Ruminococcaceae; genus RGIG3102. The sequence goes on along the minus strand of JAFSCU010000023.1, from coordinate 15,606 downwards.
CCTACATTATATTATTCTTCTATATCTTCTATGTTTTCTGTTTCTCTTTCTTCTGCCAGTTTGTTGAAATATTCCACCAGCCCACCGGCTTCCTGTATTTTTTTGTTCATTCTTTCCTGAATATCTCTGGTTTCAATATCCATAACCTTGTTGACAAAATCATGACATAGCATAGACAATTCTTCATATTTTGCTTTATAGTCTATCATAATAATTCTCCTTGAACTTCTTTCAAATATACCAAATTGGGATATTTTAAATATACCATTGTGGGATAATAATGTCAACGAGGTGGTATATTTGAGATTAAAAGAATTGAGAAAAGAAAAAGGCATATCACAGCTTAAATTAGCAATGGATTTGTCTATGAATCAGAATACTATCAGCAGATATGAAACTGGTTCTCATCAAGCTGATTATGAAACATTAATCAAAATTGCAGATTATTTTGATGTATCCATTGACTATCTTCTTGGTCGTACCGACAACCCAATAATGAATAAATAACACACAGCGTGATTTATATGCTGTGTGTTTTATTTGTTTTAGTGGTTATAAACATACGCCAACTGCGTAGGGGCTGATGCCCACATCAGCCCGTTTTATATCCACTAAACTACCATTCTGTCATTCTGAGGGCTTTGCACGAAGAATCTTTGTACTGCAAATATTGTAAAAGCTGCATTTTCTGCACTGTGACGGTGCAAAATTCCGCTTTTTATATATAGGTACGATGCATCGTCCCCTGCAAATGCTCTGTCATTCCATCAATTGTGACAGTATTGTAATAATGATATTTCTGTGAAAATATTGAATTGTGAAAATTGTATTATATAATAAAATCAAGAGGTGATAATATGACAGAATACGGTAAAAAGTTGAGAGAACTGCGACAGCAGATGGAAAGAAAAGCCTATCTGGATTCTTTGCTGTCACAGTTGAACGAAGAAAAATCCGCTCTGGAATATGAATTACAGCCTTTGGCTGATGCACTGGACAAAGCAGTAAAAAAAGCGGATAAAGCACAGAAAGGCGGCATTTTTGCAATTTTCAGCAGAAAAGACGACACAGTTTACACTGAACTTTCTGCCATCAGAACAGCATACAATGATGTGGCACGCCAACTGGACAGTCTGAAACACAAAATTCAGAAAACATTTAATGAGGCAGCCGGTCTTTCTGATGCCAAAAGGCAATACACCAACCTGATGAACGAAATAGACACTGCCCTGGCAGACGGCAAAAACGATATAATCACACAGGCTGAGCTGGAAGAAGAATATGCCGCATTGCAGAAAAACCGCAAGGAAAAACTGGCACTGGCTGTTGATGCGGGAAACAGTCTGCTGAATTATCTTGGCAGTATTCTGGACGGTAAACTGCCATACAACAGACCCCAGGATATCAAAAAAGAACTTTACAAATTCAGACTGGCTGTAAATGATGTGGACATAAGCAACAATATTGCCATTGATTTTACATCCTACAGGCATTTTTATTCCAAAGTGGGTTACCCAGGCAGCTATCTGAACAATATAGACGGGCACCTGCCAGTGGTCAGATACGATTTTCCGCTTACTCCAAAAGAAATGCTGGCAGAAGTGGCACTGACCGCACAAAATGTAGCAGTTACAGTGGAAATGTTGAAGCAGCAGCTGGAGCAATTATCATAGAAAGGATAAATTATGACAGATTTTACATATAGAATTAAAGAACTGCGCGGTAAAATTGACCGCAGAAAACATCTGGAAAGTATGACAGAAAATCTGCAAACACAATATAACGAACTGCTGATAAAATGCGATGAACTGTACAATACCTGGAACAAGGAAGAAAATGATGTTGTTTCCATTGAAGAAGGCGGTTTAACAGGCTTTTTCCTTAATATGTTTGGCAAAAAGGAAGAAAGACTGGATAAAGAGCGCCGGGAGGCTTATGCCGCAAAAGTAAAGTATGACAGTGCCGAAAGAGAAAAACAGGCAGTAAAATACGACCTTGACCGCTATCTTGCCGAACTTGAAAACCTGCAGAATGCCGATGAAGAATATGCCGCCCTGCTGAAAGAAAGGGTTGATGCAATCGGCTTTGGAAAGGCAGCCAATGACGAAGACCTGCTGGCATTGGAAGAAAACCTGTATTTCCTTGAAAACAATAAAAAAGAACTGGACGAAGCCATTGCAGTTGGCAATCAGGCTGCTACTCTGGCCAGCGAAGTGATTTTCAATCTCGAAAAAGCAGAAGAACTATTTGTATGGGATGTTCTGTTTGACAGTATGCTGGTGGACTTTCAGAAACACGATTTTCTGGATAAAGCACGGCATGCCGGTGAAAAGCTGCAGCAGGCCCTGCACCGTTTCAGAAGCGAACTGGCAGATGTTACCATAGATGAAAACATTGATGTTGTTCTTGATGATTTTCTTTCATTTGCAGACTTTTTCTTTGACGGACTGTTCACCAGCATAGCAGTAAATGACCGGATTAAAAAATCAAAGGCCAATATGGAAAATGCAAGGAATAAAATATACAGCACATTGAGAATACTGGGCACACTGGCGGCTGACAATGAAATACAGCAGCAAAAAACCAAAGAAATACTGAATACAAGTAAATAAAGGTGACATAAATGGATATTATAATTCGCCCTGCGGTAAAAGCGGACTATGAAGGAGTAAAAAAACTTATGGTGCAGTCGTGGCAGCATCATATAAAACTACGCCCTGATACATACATATTACCGGAAGATTTTTTTGACGAAAAAGTGTACGACCAACTGCTGGCAGAGGCACAGCGGCTGGTGGCTGTTGACCAAAACGGTAATGTTGTCGGTGCAGTAAGTTACAGCATAACACAGATGAAAAGCAACAGCATTATTCCTTTCAGTTGTCTGTGGATTGCCGACCTGGCAGTAGACGAAAACTGCCGCCGTATGGGTGTGGCAGGACAGCTGATGGAAGCAATAAAAGCCACAGCCCGTGAAGAAGGTATAGACAGAATACAGCTGAATGTAAACGCCCTGAACAGCGGTGCCATATCGCTGTATGAAAAACAGGGGTTTGTGCCGGAAATGGTAAAGATGGAATATATATTGGATAAGGAGGGGTAATATGGAAAAAGTGAAAAAAGCAATAGTTTATATTTGGATATTTGGACTGCTGATAGCTATGTATTCAGCAGAAGCCTGGTCATATACCTATCTGCGGCAACACGGCAGTGAACACCCAAAAGAGAATATGATTTTCGGTATCCTGCTTTTAGCCTTTTTAATACCATTTGCAATTCTTTTGATTGTAAATAAGTTTAAGAACAAAGACAAGCCGAAACAGAAAATAGAATTTACCTGGTCAGGATTAGCCACTGCATTTATAATCTGTGGTGGTCATGATTTTCTGCAAAGCCGAGCCATGAATATGGTAAACACCGCCCGTGCTGCACCAACTGCAGTTAATATTGAAAATGCGAAAACCGACATTATTACTCTTTATGCAGTGTATTTTATAGCACTTACAGTTTTTTGCATTGTTGCAGATTTTTTTGAAAAGAAATATAAGAAGAATAAAATTGATACAGAAGAAACAGCAGGGTAACCTGCTGTTTTGTTTTCAGGGATAATATGGGCATCGTCTATCGTAGGGGACGATGCCTACATCGTCCTTTTAAAACAATAGGGCATAAAATCCCTCCATCTAAATCGGGAAGCTGATAGCTTCCCCTACGTGGACAGTAAAAAACAACAGTCCATTCTATTGTCATTCTGAAGGAGCATAGCGACTGAAGAATCTTCGCCCTGGAATAATTGTTAAATTATCATTTATACGTTTCTGTTGCATCAAAGATCCTTCGGCTCGTTTCACTCGCCCAGGATGACAACACTATGATTCCGCCATAAATTCCGTAAGGCGGGCATGGAAGCCCTCCCCTACATTTTACTGCACACAAAAAGCCGCCCTGCCGGGCGGCTTTAATTATTGGAGTTATAAATTAAAATTCGATTTTCTTGTTGATGTATTCAACCAGGTCTTCGATTTTAATTCTTTCCTGCTGCATTGTATCACGGTCACGAACTGTTACACAGCCGTCTTCTTTTGATTCAAAGTCGTATGTGATACACAGAGGTGTGCCGATTTCGTCCTGACGGCGGTAACGTTTGCCGATAGAACCTGCTTCGTCGTAGTCAACCATAAAGTGTTTCTGCAGAGACTGGAACACTTCTGTTGCTTCGTCAGACAGTTTTTTGCTCAGTGGCAGCACGCAAGCTTTGTATGGAGCCAGTGCTGGGTGCAGGTGGAGAACAACACGTGTATCGTTCTTTTCTGCATCAACAACTTCTTCATCGTATGCTTCAACAAGGAAAGCAAGAGCAACACGGTCTGCACCAAGGGATGGTTCAACAACGTGTGGAATGTATTTTTCGTTTGTTTCTGGGTCAAAGTATTCGATTGGTTTGCCACAGTGTTCGGAATGCTGTGTCAGGTCGAATGCACCGCGGTCAGCAATGCCCCACAGTTCGCCCCAGCCAAATGGGAACATAAATTCGATGTCTGTTGTAGCTGTTGAATAGTGTGACAGTTCTTCAGGTGAATGGTCACGGAGTTTCAGGTTTTCTTCTTTCATGCCCAGAGAAAGCAGCCAGTTGTAGCAGTATTCTCTCCAGTACTGGAACCACTGCATATTTGTGCCTGGTTTGATGAAGAATTCCAGTTCCATCTGTTCAAATTCTCTTGTACGGAATGTGAAGTTACCAGGAGTGATTTCGTTACGGAAAGATTTACCAATCTGTGCAACACCGAATGGCAGTTTTCTTCTTGTAGTTCTCTGGATATTTGCAAAGTTTACAAAGATACCCTGTGCTGTTTCAGGACGCAGGAAGATTTCGTTTTTGGCATCTTCTGTAACACCCTGGAATGTTTTGAACATCAGGTTGAATTTTCTGATATCTGTAAAGTTTGTGCCGCCGCATTCTGGGCAAACAATGCCCTGTTCTCTGATAAATTCAGACATTTTTTCGTTGGACCAACCAGCACATTCAAAGCCTGCTTCTTCAATCAGTTTGTCAGCGCGGTGACGTGTTTTACAGTCTTTACAGTCCATAAGTGGGTCAGAGAAACCACCTACGTGACCAGATGCAACCCATGTCTGTGGGTTCATCAGGATAGCAGCATCAAGACCTACGTTGTATGGGCTTTCCTGAACGAATTTTTTTCTCCATGCAGCTTTTACGTTGTTTTTGAATTCAACACCCAGTGGGCCGTAGTCCCAAGTGTTTGCCAGACCACCGTAAATTTCGGAGCCTGGATATACAAAACCTCTGTTTTTACAAAGGTTAACAACTTTTTCCATGGTTTTTTCTGTGTTTAACATGATTTTCCTCCAATATATGTATTTACCACCTCTGGCTGTGGCAGCATAGTGGGTTGCAGTGCAACCCAGGTTAAATCATCATTATTTAATAATATACTTTATCGTGCAATAAGTCAAGGACAAAAGCTGTTTTTCCGCTATATTACTGAAAAATGACCCGATTAAGCATCAGGTCATTTTTGTGAATACAGATTCAATACTACTTCCAGTTTCTGCCGCAGTTTATCAATTCTTTTTCCCTGAAAGCCTGCAGCAAATCAACGTCAAGGGTGCGGCAAAGGGCAAGTAACATCATCAATACATCACCTATTTCGCCATTCAAATCTGATTTATTGTTTTTAGCTGTGTCGTTTTTTATGTGGGTGTGGCTTTTGCGCACTTCCTTTGCCAGTTCGCCCAGTTCTTCTGTCAGCAGCAACAGACAGTCCTGTGGGGTTTCGTCAGCAAAACCGCGTATATTAACCATATCTTCCACATAATCCTGAAGCTGTTTCAGCGATGTGCTTTCGTCCATATTTTCAATAAGATTTTTAAGATAGGAATTGTCTTTCATTTTTTCACCTGCTTTAAATTATATGTTAAGTATACCACACAAATGTGAAATATTTATCATTTTTTAAAGTTTTGTGGATTTATTGTGACAATTGTGATATTATATGTTCTATAACTTTAAAAGGAGGGTGCTATGAGTAAATTTAAAAATGCAACAGAAACTATTAACAGCAAGATAGGTGCGATGTATATTGCAATGAGACGCAGCGACACACCGCTGTATGCCAAACTGGCCTGTGGGCTGTGTGTTTATTATGTATTGTCTCCCCTGGATATAGTACCTGACTTTATACCTGTGCTGGGTGCAATAGATGATGTGATTGTTCTGCCATTTCTGATGTGGCTGGCTGTGAAACTGATGCCAGATGATATAATGGCAGAATGTGTAGCGCAGGCACAGGCGGACTGGCAGGGTGAAAACAAAAAAAGATATATGTTGCCTGTTCTGGTTGTATGGGCACTGATACTGCTGTGGATATGGCATATTATTTATAAATACGTATTTATGATATAGAAAAACCGTGATGTATTTAATCTGCATCACGGTTTATTTTTATTCTATTATAAGTTCTGTCACTCCGTTAAAAATATTTGCACCTTTTACAATATTAAAAATAGTTTCTGTGGCATTTCCCATAACACCAAAGTCCATAGGCATATTTTCACCATCCGGCGTCGGCATTGCCTGTGGCATATCTCCCTGCGGTCTTTGTTTATCAAAATCTATAGCGGGCATATTCTCCGTATTCTGTGGAGGTGTGCCGCGGTCCGGGATAGGTCTGTTGCCATCATTCCAACTTGATGGCATCCCAAATCGGTCACCATTCTGTGGCATTTTCCGGTCAAAGCCCCCCATCTGTGGTCGACCGCCCATCATACCGCCTGAAGTACCGCTGTGGGCCAGCTGTATTTCATCTGTTATCGCAGTAATATCAGTAAATACTCCCACTTCACCGCCACCTGTGTATCCGTTTACAAAATACAGTTCATAGTCGCCTTCTGCAAGCTGTGGTGATGAATAAACCATTACACTGCCCTTTGCGTTACCTTTTAAAAGAGTAAGTGAATCATCTACCAGTGATTTCAGTACAACAGATTTATCATAAACAGGCTGTGCAAAATTAAACACTGCAAAGTTCTGTGAACTGCCTTTTGATATTTCATCATACATATTGCCTGTAGCAAAAACTGTGCCGCCGTTGATATAAACGCCTTTATCACTGTCCAGACCGCTGTCCATACTGTCTGAATTGCCAAAGGCATTTACACTGCCGCCATTGATAACCAGCCAGCCATTGGAATCTATGCCGTCACCTTCCATGCCTTCGTTGCTGTCTGCCCACACAGTGCCGTCATTTATGGTAATAACGCTGACGCCATCTTCACCTGCATTAAGGGCGTCATCTGCTGATTTGATGTTCAGAGTACCGCCATTTATAGTCATGTGCATTTTTGTTTCTATGCCTTCATTGTCAGAAACAAGGTTCAAAACTCCACTGTCACCATTGAAATTCAGAGATACCAGTGATTCTATGGCGGCATCATATTTATGCAGTTTATCGGTGGTTCCCGGTTTATAAATTTTTGCAACATGGCTACCCTTTACAACATTCACACTGTCATCAGCCAATGCTATATTAAAACCTGCATTTTCTGTATCAACATCTTTTGTGGCGGTGTCAGCATCATCACTGCCACATTCATAGGCTGAATAACAGATAATTGCAGGTGCAACTGTGCAGGTTATTTCAGCATTGTTCAGAATAATGTTTGCCACTGCATCAGGATTATATTTTGCATCATCTCCCAGGTTTACTGCAATCTGTCCGTGAGAAATACTGCCGCTGACCATATAGTTACCAGGCTGTGTAATGTTTATAACTGTGTGTTTGTCAGCTTCCGCCTGTGGGTGCTCATCATTTGTTTCACCTTCGCCGTATTCTGTACCCTGACCTTCAAGATAGAAAACAATATCATTTGAAATATAAACAGCGTCTTTTTCATCTGTGGAAGCAGGTGTACCACCTATCGTAACACCGTCATCTGAAAGCTGTATGCCTACAAAATCCACCACAGAGCCTTCGCCCTGATTCTGTGGAGAGCATGCTGTAAACAGTGCCGATATTATCGCCACAGACAGAAATAAAGAATTAATTTTTTTCATACCATTCCCCCTGTATGTTTTTCTATATTATAACACATACAGCTGACCTGTATGTGAATTTCAGGTGAAAAAATAAAAAAACTCCACCTTTACAGGTGGAGCTGTGATTATTCTTTATTATCCACATCATAAATAGCCATAAGTTTCTGTGTATGGATTTTGTAAACAATGGCAATAAGTGTATTGCGCACAAAATATCTCTGGGTTTTCATTGTTGTGGATGTATCACTTGGCAGCTGCTGTTCAGAGAAAACTGCCACCAGTATTTTTTCCAGTTCTGTGCAGATATAATTGTAGGCTGTTTCAATATCGTAAACAGATTTCTGTATTTTTATCATTCTGATAATTTCATCAATGGTAAAAATCTGCTTTGCCAGCTTTACTATAATAAGGTAAGCAATATGTTCACGGGAATAGCGTTTTTTCACAGTTGGAGGCACGGCACCCTGTTTTACATAGTTGTTTACCATAGATGCTGTCAACGGTTTTTCAATGTCCTGCATTTCCAGCGGCGCAAAAATACTGTCAATATATGAAAGCACCTGGTCAATATACAGTTCGATTGCAGGCAGTTCGTTATATCTTGGCATTTTAAAATTCAAAATCTTTTCTATATCCATTACTGTCACCCTTTATTAGTTCAGATTAATAACAATTATACGACATAAAGCTGAAAAGGTCAATGTAAAAATGCATCATATAATTATAAAAACTATATGATATATTTTAAAAATCACATCATAAAAAGGCGCATTTTTGCGCCTTTTTTTGCTTTAGATTTCAAAACCTATCATCAGGCCGCCTTTTTCAGCATAAAAGCTGCACAGTGCGCCTGTTGGTTCAATTTTAACATCTGCACCCGGGAAGTTTGCCAGTGCCAGTTTTTTGATTTCTTCTGCTGTTTTTTCATTGAAGCAGTTGTCAATTCTCAGTCTGCCGCCTTTATAGCCTTCAGACAGCATTTTTGCCCAGATAGTTTCAATAGTGTTCTTTTCACCGCGGGCTTTGTCTGTAGGGTGAATCTGGCCTTCTTCGCTTACAATACCAATCATACGCAGACCGATAAGACCTGCAGCTTTGGCTACAATCATAGGCACACGGCCATTGTTTGCCAGGTTTATCATTGATTCCAGAGAAAATACCAGTGATGTACCGTGGTCTTTGTATTCTGTGATTTCACGGCACACTGTTTCATAGTCTTTGCCCGCCAGAACCAGGTCACGCAGTTTTTCCAGATGGAGTTTCTGTTCGCCACCGGCTGTGTAGGAGTCAACAACAAATACTTTTTTGCCAGGGTTTTCTTCTTCGTACTGTGCTTTTGCCTGCATTGCTGCATTATAACTGCCAGACAGTGTGCTGATAATAGTAACAACATAGATGATGTCATAGCCTTCAAATGCAGCCAGATAATCGCCCACACCCGGGCAGGCTGTGCCGGATTTACCTTTGTATGTACGCAGGTCATCTACCATGCCCTGAATATCCAGCTGAACAGTATCCACATATTCCTTATTGTCTGTGACAATGCGCAATGGTGCACATTCATAGTCAACACCTGTAAGTGAGTAAAGGTTTGATGCGGAATCGCCAACAATTTTTATTTTCATATTCAAATACCTCTTGGAGTTATGTCAATAATCTTTTCTTATGGTTTTTAAAACTATTTTTAGCCTTGTCAATTATTACATACACCTGTGAAAAAGTCAACGGATAATTGGAAAAATAGTCCAAATAAACAAAAACAGCCATTTTCAGGCTGTTTTTATATATATAAATTATAATAATTTAGTCTATAACATCAATATCAATGCCTACTTCTCTTGGGAGGAAGCGTGGGCACACATTTTCGCTGGAGGTGATAACAGATGCAGCCAGCATAGAACCAATATCGATTGCTTCCGGCAGAGTTTTGCCATAAGTAAGACCGGCCACAACACCTGCACAGAATGCATCACCTGCACCGGTAGTATCTTTTACAGCCACATTTCTGGCTGGGCAAACGCCTTTCACACCGTCAATAGTTGCGTAAACAGCACCCTGTTCACCCATTGTAACAACCATTGATTTGATGTTGGCAGCTTTTACCTTTACTGCCAGGATATCTGCCATTTCCTGTGGAGTTTTATTTGAATAATCATCAAGAAAAAGAATGCCTGCTTCACCCTGATTACAGATGAAACATTCAAAACGCTGTAAAAAGTCGCGTCTTTCTGCAGCAATGGACATATTTGAAACCATGCTGTATGCACGCACATTGTGTTTTTCACACAGGTCAAGTGCAGCCTTTACAATTTCTTTTTCCAGGTCAACTTCGAATACTATAGAAGAAGCCTTTGAAAAAATTTCGTCGCCTTTTTCTTCCAGCAGTTCCACCAGAGGCATCATATCAGGACGCACAGAAATAGACCCTGCCACGTCACCATTATTGTCAAAAACTGCCAGCCATGTACCCATACCTTCAGGGCGTGTCATAATATATTCTGTGTTTACTTTGTGGTCGTTCAGTTTTTTTACTACATCAACACCCAGAGGGGATTCGTCCACTATACCCAGAAATGTAGGGCGCAGTTCAAGATTTGCTATATCTTCTACTACATTGCGTGCAACACCGCCATGAACATACTCGATATAACCTACATTGCGTCCTGTTGGAATATAAGCGTCAACCGGAAAGCCTTTGATATCCACAAAAGTGGCACCCATTACTACAATACTCATTACTTTTTCTCCTGTTTTGTCGGATTTTGTAATATTATATCACATTTCGCAGGATAAAAACAGGTTATTTACAGTTTTTGTAAATTTTTCTTGCATTAATAAATGAAACCGCGATAATAAACAGCAAAAAAGAAAGAATTACAATTTCATCTATGGTTTCAACCCATATCCAGTCTTTATAAACAAACCAATGGTCGTTTCTTAAGTGTTTTAAAGTTTCATCGTGAGCATAATGCGCCCAGAATAATCTGAACCGATATAAGCCAAAGGCTGCCAAAGATGCACCGAAGGCAGATATAGCGGCCAGAAAATCAACATTGTCATATTTATCCGGCAAGGCGGGAATTGTTCTTTTCGGTTTAATATCTATATTTTCTTTCAGCAGATAATCAGTAGTAACAGAAAATAATTTTGCTATTTTTACAGCATTTTCGCAATCAGGTAACATCTCATCCAGTTCCCATTTTGACACAGCCTGTCTGGTTACACCCAGTTTTTCAGCCAGTGTGTCCTGAGAATATCCTTTTTTCTTTCGCAGCAAGTATATCTTTTTTCCGAAAGTCATATCTTTGTCCCCTTATTTGATTTTCTGATTAACATTTTCACAATGTACAAAATCACAGCTACAACAGCAAACAATACAGAATATTGTAAGTTATCCAATCCCAGACTCCATGCTATTTCTTTCCATTCTTCCACAGAAACATAGGCCAGAGGTCTTACCGTTAATGTAATTTCCCTGGCAAGATGAACCGCCGTTTTCATACAGCAAAACAGAAATGCCATTGTAACTAAAACATAGCCTGCAAATATGATTTTTTCTTTATTGCTTTTCATTTTCTGTTTTATATCGGGATATTGAACAGAGGTATATCCCAGCAGATAGTCTGTTGTAACGCTGAACACCTGTGCTATCTGCACTATGCTTTTTGTCTCCGGCATAGCAGTGCCCAGTTCCCATTTCGACACAGCCTGGCGGGTTACACCCAGGTTTTCAGCCAGTGCATCCTGTGACATACCTGCGTTTTTGCGCAAGGTCAAAAGTTTTTCGTTAAAGTTCATTTTTACTCCTAAAAGATATTTTGGGATGTCCGGGAGGCCATCCCCTACGCGTTTATTATAGCTTTTTGCCACCCCAAAAGCTACATATATTCATTGGAAAAGCCGCAACTTTGGGTTGCGGCCGTTTTTTTACAGTTAATAATCATATATTCGCGTGTTCACAATCTGTTTTGTAAATTCTCCCGCATCTTTCAGTTGCTGTATATATTGCGGCTCTATTGCAATTATAAACACCAACAGATCACTTCTCCACCAGCCCGGCTGTGTCAGTTTTATCTTTGCAAACATACCCGGCAGATACTTCATAAGTGGAACTCGGTCCACAGCAAACTCTTTTTCATAACACCCCATAAGTGTAATAACCGCTGTGTCCTGTTCTTCTATAAAATATGCCTTGGAATGTTCGGTGACAAATTTATATTCTTCATCACCGCCGGTGGCAGTAATATCCAGTATTTCATCTATAACAGTATTTCCACTTTCATCTGTAGAAGCTGAAAACAGCACCTGTATATCCCCCTGAAATATTTGCCGCTGTCTGCACTTAAAATGCTCCTGCCACAGATAAAACTCCCTGTCTGTAGATTGCAGAGGTATATCTGTTTCAGTTATTACAATATCCCTTTGTGCAAGAGTGACTTTTCTGTCATATATAAAATCCGGCTGATCCAGCTTAATTTTTATAAAAAGCAACCGATATACAGTCACTACCGATAGCAATATTTTTGTAAATGGTTTTTTCACTGGCTATCACCGCCTTTATGGTACTTTTCTGTACGTTTTTTGAGATATTTTGCCAGCCACATGCCCATAATAATACCAAAGGAAGACAAAGCCATGTAAAAGAACAGAATAGTGTATACGGAACCGAATAATGCGCCGCCAGTACCGGTAAAGCCTTTAGGTGGTATGCTGAAAACAATTACAGACACAAGCGTAATTACATAACCGATAAAACAGTACAATGATACTGCTGACAACCCATAGCCTGCAATATAGCCGTATTTTCTACAGATATTTATTATACTGTCAACCAGATTATTTTTTCTGCCGTCAGGTGCAGCTGTTACATCATTATCTATTTCCTCTTTCAGCAGATAATCCAGAGATACATCAAACAGATGTGAAATCAGAAGAAGTTTATCTACATCCGGCATCGCTGTATCCTGTTCCCATTTGGAAACAGCCTGGCGTGACACATACAGCTGGGTTGCCAGTTGTTCCTGTGTAAGATTATTCTTTTTTCTGATTAACTGCAATTTCTGTCCAAAAGTCATTGTTGTCACCTGCCTGTTGTTTAAGTCAAGTATAACATTTTACCCCTTAAAAATCCACCACCTGCCATTTGCAACCGTGCAACTGACAGTTGCATTGCCGTAAATAGTCACATCTTCCAAAATAACATATAAAAATTTGTCTATTTATTTTTTGATTTTACAATCCAAAAAATATATAATTAATACAAATAACACGTTCAATAAAAGAAAGGAAATAACTATGGCATATCAGATTTCTGAAAACGTAAAAAACAAAATGGCTACTCTGGTAGCTGATGAAAAAGTAAAAAAAGCACTTGATTTCATCAAAGACGACCGGGATATTATCCTTGACAAACAGTGCGAACTGACACTTATCCCTGCACCTACACATCACGAAGCTGAAAAAGCAAAACGCTTTGTGGAAATGCTGCAGGAAGAAGGCCTGGAAGCTTATATTGACGAATACGGCAACGCTGTTGCAGTGCGCAAAGGTACAGGCGGCGGCAAAAATGTGCTGATTGAAGGCCATCTGGACACAGTTTTCCCATTGGATACAAAACTGGAAATCATCAGAGAAAACGGCTATATCAAATGCCCTGGTATAGTTGACGATACACGCGGTCTTGCTGCTGTACTGTCTGCCCTGCGCGCTATGAACGCTGCCGGCATTGAAACAAAAGGCGATATCCACTTTGTAGGCACAGTACAGGAAGAAGGCACAGGTGCGTTGAAAGGTATGAAATACTATGTTGAACATCATCCGGAACTGGACGCTTCAATTTCTGTTGACGGTGACGGCTGGAGCGATGTAACCTTTGAAGCAACAGGTATTCAGACTTACGAAGTAGTGTTCCACGGCATCGGCGGCCACGCTTACGGCGCATTCGGCAAAGTTGCAAACCCTATCCACGCAGCCGGCAGAGCAATCGCAAAAATTTCTGATTTCGTAGTTCCAAGCGAACCACGCACATCTTTTGCAATCACTAACCTGGAAGCAGGCAACTATGCCGCTGTACACGCCATTGTGCCTGAATGTACAATCAGATTCAACTTCCGTTCCAACGACCAGGGCGAACTGGAAAAACTCCGCGACAGAATTTTTGAAGCCATTGAACAGGCCTGCAAAGAAGAAACAGACCGCTGGGGCAAAGACACAATCACATATACAGTAAAACACATCTGTGACGTAAATGCAGGCGCACAGGACCCACATACACCTATCGTTGAAGGAGCAGTTGCAGTTGCAGAATTTTTGGGCGACGAAGCAACACTGTCCAAAGGCGGCAGCACAAACTGTAACAGAGCAATCGAAGCAGGCCTGCAGGCTGTATGTCTGGGCGGTGGCAGAGACTATGCTGCAAACTGCCACATGCTGTCTGAACAGTTCCTTATTGACGGCAACGAACACAAAGGCTGCCAGGCTGCAATGCTGCTGGCACTGCTGTGCGCAGGTACAGACGCTGCTGAAAGCATTATCGGCTAAATCAGTTATAATTTTAAACAAAGGGAGTGTTCTCCCTTTGTTTTTTGTGCAAACAGTTATATTTTACTGTATTATTTTCTACACGGGAACACACTGCTTCAATTGTAGATATGCCGGCTATATGATATAATTAAAGTATCAAAACACGTCTATATATTATGGAGGATTTATTATGGAATTTTTTGACGTTATGCGCAGCAGAATCTCTATCCGCAAATACAAAGATATCCCTGTTGAACAGGAAAAAATCGACGAACTGATTGACCTTATGCGTATTGCACCAAGTGCTGCAAACAGACAGGAATGGAAATTCGTTGCTATCACAGACGAAGAACAGCTGAAAAAAATGAGAGTTGCCTGCGAAAGCCGTGGCCCTGCTATGACAGCTCCACTGATTTTCTGTATCTGTGCAACTGAATATGTGGAAATGAACGACTCCGGCTACAACCGTGGTACAATCGATGCTTCCATCGCATCCACATACCTGCATCTTGCCACATTCGGTATGGGCCTGGGCTCCTGCTGGATAGGCTCTTTTGACCCTGATATGGCAACAGAAATCGTTGGCTGCCCAGAAGGCACAAGAGTAATTACAGTTGTTACAGTTGGTTATCCAGACGAAGCACCAAACCCACGTCCAAGAAAAGCATTTGAAGATGTTGCAGTTTACAACAAATTTTAATTAAAAATCAAAAGCCGCTGTTTAAACAGCGGCTTTATTTGTTGTAAAGTAAATTATTGTTTATGTGTGTAACTCTCTCCCTCCGTCACGGCTTTGCCGTGCCACCTCCCTCGTCAGAGGGAGGCAGAGGGGTTCGGGGATTTATCCCCGAATATAAATAGCGCAGACTGCGGAAAGCAAATAGACCGCCAGGGTCAATACAACTGACAGGTGGCGGAATATTTGCGAAAATCACGGAAGAATTTTTTTGGCGAGCGAACTATTTGTGAGCGAGGGGGAAATTCCCGTGATTTGTAGCAGTCGCAGCATTCCACACTTGTGCTGCGTT
>JAFSCU010000022.1 GCA_017436575.1 Oscillospiraceae bacterium | reverse complement strand
GACCACCTAAAATATCTAATGTTGTCAGTGTCCAATCTTCAGATGTGCAAACCTTTGTCCAAGGTTCACTCTTTCCTTTATAGGGTGCTGTTATTGTCAGCAAATGTTTAATTGTAACTTTAAATATCGTTTGCTCTCCTCTTTTAGGAGTGTAAATTTCCTTATAATAGTCCATCACAAAGTCGTCT
Organism: Oscillospiraceae bacterium; assembly: GCA_017436575.1. Lineage (GTDB taxonomy): Bacteria > Bacillota > Clostridia > Oscillospirales > Ruminococcaceae > RGIG3102. The sequence goes on along the minus strand of JAFSCU010000022.1, from coordinate 37,663 downwards.
GCACTTTTTATCAAACCTTGGTCAATGGCAATACCTATCAGCAATGATGTTACAGATTTTGTTACGCTCATTACATTCATTGTATCGTCTTTTTTAAATCCATCTTTATACTCTTCAATCTCAAGCACGTTATCTTTATAGGCTACAATCTGTTTTATATTTGTATCGTTTTTGCTTGAATAAGTATTCAAAACTTTCTTCATTAAAACATCCTCCTGTAAAGCAGTAAAATCATATTGTTTGGACGTCCTATAATAAGCCTAAATGAATTTAAAATTAATTTCAATAGTTTTTCATAAAAAAAGATATTTAAGTTAACAGATAGCTTTTTCATTATATAATATTTTTATTATCTGTTCGCCAAATCCCAATTGAACAGATGTAAAAATCACAATTTCACAAACAGTAATTTTGCACATATACAGATAACATTGCACTGTATTGTGGCGGCAAATATAAAAGCCAGGCTGTATAGTGCAGCCTGGCTAAAATGTTTTAGTTATATACAAAGGTTAATTGAGTTTATTTTATGAACTTTTCCAGTCTTACATGCTGTTCTTCATCAGGTGTGGATATACCATCTTTATAATTGTAACCCATTTTCTGATAAAAGCCCACAGCTGTAATTGATGCAGGTATTTCTATTCTCTCTGCACGCAGGAAGTATTCATCACTTTCCAGCGTTTCTATCAGTTTTCTGCCCACACCTTTGCCCTGATAATCAGGGTGTACAAAAATTGTCAGCAGTATACTTTCAGTTTCACTGCCCCAGAAACCGGCAATGGCGCCGCAGGCTATAATTTTTTCACCATCGCAGATAACATACATATGGCTGTTTGTCCGTCTTTCAATCAGTATGGGTGGTGTCAACTGTGCAATAGTTTCTTCAATAAACTGTGGTGAATAATCTCTGATGTTTACAGTTCGCAATGTGTGTGCGATCATTTCAAAAGTCTGCTGCGCATCAGCAATTTCAAATCGTCTTATAACCATAGTGTTACCTCCTTGTGAAATATTGTTTTTATCATTATACAATGCTATAATGTGTTTATCAAGAGGTAATACTATGAATAAAGAATTGGAATCAATAAAAAACTGGCACTGTATGCCACCAAGATACTTTTAATCAGTATTTTATTTGAATTTCTGATAAAATTTGAACATAGAACTTTTCATAGAGCTGAACTGATTTACCTGGTTATCTTTATAAGACTTCTGTCGTTTGTACTCTATGCTATGTGCATATATAAGTATCTTGTATATAAAAACATAATCAAATAAAAAGGACACCGGCTGGTGTCCTTTTGTTTTAGTTGAACATATTGATTTTTACCAGGTCTTTGTCAGACAGGAATGTTTCGCAGTTGTACAGGAAAAGAATATCATCATAATCGTGTTCTGTGATAAACTGGTCCAGACCCATTGTCATATAGCGCATATCAAAGATATGGATTTCCTCGAAATCTGCCACCATATAAGGAATCATACAGTTGGCATAGCTGTCTTTCAGAATCATTATCTTACCCTGGCCATTGCCTTTGATTGTAGCATAGCCTGGGTTACCGCGTGTAAACATTGCGTACTTGTCGCGTACATCCAGTTTTTCTTTTTCATAGATGTTGGCGGCTACATCGTTGATTACAATATCAGCTTCAATATCAATATAGCTTAGTGTATCAGCCTGTACATTGTAAGTTTTTGATTTGGAATAATGTGTACCCAGAAAATCCGGAACATCAACCATAGTGTATCGGTCGATTGTTGTGTATTCTCTACCCAGTGCATTCATCATAGCTTCATAGCCGTAATATGCACCCAATGTAGTCCAGTGATGGTCAGTGCGATAGTAGATATATTCATCTGTGTGCTGTTTCAGTGCATCGCGCACATCTATAAGTGCACGGTGGTTAATGTTATCAGCCGCATAGCCCAGGATGTAGTCTGTATTGATAACAGGGCTGTCAGCGGTAACTTTATCAGTCATCACACCAGGTGCAGTAGGTGCCAGCAGGAAATGCACGTTTCTTTCTGGGTGTCTATCAATAAATTTATTGATGTAGCCCACATTCTTTTCCATCTGGCTGTAATCAGTGGTAACAAACTTTGTAAACTGATAGCCGTCTTTTCCGTATACTACACCGTTGTTTTCAGTTTTGCCCAGCATTGATTCGCTGATACTTTTCAGTGAAATCCATTTATCTCTTACTATGAAATGATCTTCAGTAAAATCTTCAATCTGTGGTGTATATTCGTTGTCAAACAGCTGTTTCCAGCTGAATTTCGGGAATGTAGCCAGTTCTCTGTTTTCCAGTTCAGAATGGGTTTTTACAGGGCTGAACAGGTCAGCAATGCCAATACCATACAGGACAACGGCAAAATAGATAACCAAAGGATATTTCTTCAGGTTTTTAAATAAATCTTTCATTTTGCCACCTCCTTAAAATCTGAAATAGATAAATGGGTTGTATGTGCTATCTACCAGATACGCAACACTCAGCAGAAAAACAGCTGTCAGCACAGGAATCATAACCACATTGTTGTTTTTGTATTTTTCGTAGAATCTGATTGTAAGAGGTGTGGAACAAAGAATGCCCACCAGAATAGAAACAAAATAGTTTCTGAAGTAATAGCCTGCGCTTACGCCACCGGAGAATGAGAACATTTTTACAATAAATCTGCCCAGCATACCCAAGTCTGTAATGTAAAAAATTGCCCAGCCTACTGCAATTGTCAGCAGGGTATAAATTCTTGCAGGAACAGGGTGTTTCTGCAGCCATTTCAGCAGAAATACTTTTTCAATGGCAAGCAGCATAAAATAGTATAAACCCCACAGCATAAAGTTCCAGTCAGCACCATGCCAGAAACCTGTCAGAAACCATACCACCAGCATATTCAGAATCTGTCTTTTCAGGCCTTTTCTGTTGCCGCCCAGAGGAATGTAAACATATTCCCTGAACCAGCCGGACAGTGTCATGTGCCATCTGCGCCAGAATTCTGTTACGCTTTTTGAAATGTATGGCAGGTTGAAGTTCTGTGGAAAGTCAAAGCCCAGCATTTTGCCCAGGCCAATTGCCATCAGTGAATAACCGGAAAAGTCAAAATAAATCTGCAGGGAATAGGCGATAATACCCAGCCAGGCCAACGGTGTGGAAACCATACCAAAGCCCATTGTTTCAATATCGGTCCACAGTGCGCCTACATTGTTGGCAATCAGTACTTTTTTGCCCAGACCGAAGATAAACAGTTTGATGCCTTCGTTGATACCATCCAGTGTGATTCTGCCTTCGTGAGTATTCAGCTTTTCATTGATGTCGGAATACAGAACGATAGGGCCTGCAATCAGCTGAGGGAACATTGTAACGAATGCAGAGAAATTGATAATGTTCTTTTCAGCAGGCACTTTGCCGCGGTACACATCTATTGTGTAAGACATTGTCTGGAATGTATAGAAACTGATGCCAAGCGGCAGGGAAAATCTTAAAAGCGGAATACTTGTTCCGGCAAAGGTATTGATGTTTGAAATAAAAAAGTCAGTATACTTGAAGAAAATCAGGCAGCCCAGATTGAAAACCATAGAGCATGCAAGCCCTCTGCGCATTTTCTTTATATCGCCGCGGTTTCTTTCAATGTACTGTGATGAAAAAAAGTCTACAACCGTACTTGCTATCATAATAGGGAAGTATTTTACTTCACCCCATGAGTAGAAAATAAGGCTGGCAATGGTAATAATGCCATTTTTGTATTTGTAAGGTACTATATAGTAAATCAGTAAAACTACTGTCAGAAATCGGAACATAAAAAATATATTACTGAATATCAAAAAGTTTTACCTCCAATTATTTGATTATTTATATATTTATTTTTAAATACAACAAATAATATTATACATATAAGCAATTACATATTCAAGAATAAAATTATGAAAATTAGCAATAACGATAAACTTTTACATTGTTTTTACATAATCTTTAATAAGACTAAACTAGTTAAATACAAATTAAAAGAGAGGTAAAAACCTCTCTTTAAGTCAAATACAATTATTTAGCTTCATGTGAATAATCAAGAATTCTGATGTTTTCGCCCAAATCTTTTGCTACAGTATCCATCATCTTTTTGGCAAATGGGCATGCAAAGCCAATAGGTGTGCCTTTTGTGATACAAGTTGTAAAGCATATAGTATCAGCACCGCGCTTAACCATTTCTCTGGCTCTCAGCACAGCTTTTTTGCCAGGACAGCCGCCACAGTTTATAAGCCTACAATTTTTATATCTTCTTCTATACCGGTAAAAGAGCCTTCTTTTTTGGCAACGGTTTTAAAGTCTACACTGCCAGGGCAGCAGTCTTCAGTTTGCATGCATCTTATAAACCCTACTTTTATATTATCCTCCATATACTTATAAAACTTAATATAAGTTTAACATTTATGCAGGTATGCAGGTTAAATTCAATACAAACAAAAAAGAGGCCGAAGCCTCTTTTTAAATCAAATTATTTAAATGCTTCTTCGATAGCTGCATCAACTGGTTCGTATGCTTTTGCAACACCCTGGTCTTCAACAACCATTTCGTCACCTGCGATAACCAAAACAACTACATTGCCTTTAACAACAATTCTGCCTTCTTTTGCTTTGTCCAGCAGGGAACCAACATAGTTTTCGTTAGCTGCAACGATTTCAGCTTTTCTCTGTTCCAGTTTAGCTTTTACATCTTCCACTTTGCCGTCTTTAGCTTCAACAACCATGATTACATCTACACCTGGTGTGATTGGGCAGTAAGAACCTGCATAAGCTTCGTACATATCTTCGCTGAGACCAATAAAGTCGATATAGTCCTGAGCGATTGGTGTGCTCATTCTGATTGGATTTGCATCTTCGATTGTTTTTGCAACTGCAGCAACATCGTAAGATTTAGCTTCTTCACCGCCACCGCAGGCAACCATAGACAGTGCCATTACAGCAGCGAGAGCAAAAGAAATAATTTTTTTCATGATATTCTCCTTAATTTTAGACGATTTACATTATTATACACTGTAAATACAATGATAATCGTCATATTTGGTATTTTATTTAAGATTTTCCACAATTACAACTTCTGCATTACCGCTGTTTGCACTTTTCATTGCTTCAACAATAAGGGTTTTGAAGTTGCCTGTAGATTCTGTTGCACCTGCAACGATGTCAACAGCTGTGATTTTACCGCTTTCAAGGAACTGATTGATAAGGTCTTTGTTGTATTTTGCTGGATATGTACCAACCATCTGTTCCATTTCAGCTTTATAGCTTTCGTCTTCACTTTTCAGCTGTTCTTTTTCATTTACAGAGTCAAACACAACTTCATTCAGTTCACCGTCAGCAATAGTCACTTCAACATAGTCTTTCCAGCCGTTTGCGTCAAACTGTGCAAATTCAGCACGGTATGTACCATCTGTAAGAGATGCAGATTTTATCTGTTCTTCGCTACAACCGGTAAAAGCACCCATTGCAAACACTGCAGTCAGTGCCAATGAAATCAACTTTTTCATCATAAATCTTCCTTATATATTTTATTTGTAGTTATAACAAACTAAAGCGCATAATCACGCATTAAAAATATAACACAAAACATATGCAAATGTCAAATAATCAGCCTTTTTGTAATTAAAATGTTACCCCATTAACACAATCTGCTTTGTTTTGTAAAAGATATGTAAAATACAGCTGTATTTTACAACTTGACATTATATTGATACTCTTTTAAAATAATAAAGATAGATTAAAACAAATCAACATATATATTAAGGAGTATGTTTTGAGCAGAAGATATAATAAAACAAGAAAAACCACTACAATGGGTCTGCTTTTTGCTCTTGCTATGGTTTTGTCTTTTGTAGAAAACACAATAGTTCCATTTTTTGGTCTGCCTCCGGGGGTAAAACTGGGGCTGTCAAACATCGTTGTTATGTATTGCATGGTGTATATGGGTGGTGGCAGTGCCTTCCAGCTGGCATTGCTGAAAGGCTTTTTTGGGTTTCTCACCCGTGGTGCTACCGGTGGTTTTCTGGCCACTATGGGTGGCGTGTTCTCGGTAGCAGTTATGATTGTGCTGCAGAAATTGTTTGGAGATAAAGTGAATTATTACACTTTGTCGGTGTTTGGTGCACTGTTTCACAATGTAGGTCAGTTGGTTGGCGTGTCATTTATTTTTGGCTCTGCCTTTGCTATGGGTTATTTTCCTGTTCTGGCAGTGTCTGCCATTCCAATGGGTCTTATGACAGGTGCGATACTTAAAGTGGTTATCCCTGCCTTGAAAAGATTGGGTTAATTTGAATAATTTGTAAAAAATCTGTTAAAACTATTGCAAAGGTTTTTTCAAAGATATATAATAAATTAGCAGTCTGTTATTACGACTGCTAATTCTATAATTGTTAAAAATATATTGATATAAAGGAGATGTTCTGTAATGAAACTCAGACCATTGTTTAACCGAGTAGTTCTTAAAAAAGCAGAAAAAGAACAGACAACAAAATCCGGCCTTATTCTGTCTGCAAATGTAGCTGACGATATGCCTTGCTATGAAGTGGTGGCAGTAGGTCCTGGTATTATGCAGAATGGTGTGCTGCAGCCTGTTTCACTTAAGGTTGGCGAAAAAGTATATGTTGGCAAATACAGTGGAAACGCAGTAAAACTGGATGGTGCCGAATACTTTATTGTTGAAGAAAACGATGTACTGGCAGTAATTGAATAAGAAAGGTTATTGAATAATGGCAAAGAAAATTATTTATGGTCAGCAGGCAAGGGAAAGTCTGCAGAAAGGTATCGACACACTGGCCGATACAGTAAAAATCACCCTTGGTCCAAAGGGCAGAAATGTGGTTCTGGAAAGAAAATTCGGTTCACCGCTGGTTACCAATGACGGTGTTACAATTGCAAAAGAAATTGAACTGAAAGATGCATTTGAAAATATGGGCGCACAGATGCTGCGTGAAGTTGCAACAAAAACCAACGATGCAGCTGGCGATGGCACAACCACAGCTACAGTTCTGGCACAGAGCCTGGTAAAAGAAGGCATGAAAAACGTGGCAGCAGGTGCAAACCCAATGGATATCAAACGCGGTATTGCAAAAGCCTGTGACACTGCTGTAAACGCAATCGTTGCAAACAGCCAGGAAGTAAGCGGCAGTGAAGATATTGAAAGAGTTGCCACAGTTTCCGCACAGGACAATTATGTTGGCAAACTGATTGCTGAAACTATGGAAAAAGTAGGCAAAGAAGGCGTTATTACTATCGAAGAATCCAAAACAGCAGAAACATACAGCGAAGTTGTAGAAGGTATGCAGTTTGACCGCGGTTATATCACACCATATATGGTTACAGACTCCGACAAAATGGAAGCTGTTATTGATGATGCACTTATCCTGATTACAGACAAGAAAATTTCCAATATTCAGGAAATTCTGCCACTGCTGGAAGAAATTGTACAAAACGGCAGAAAACTGGTTATCATTGCTGAAGATATCGAAGGTGAAGCACTGTCTACACTTATCGTTAACAAACTCCGCGGTACATTTACCTGTGTTGCTGTAAAAGCCCCTGGTTTTGGCGACAGAAGAAAAGAAATGCTGATGGATATCGCTATCCTGACAGACGGTACTGTTATCAGTGAAGAACTGGGCTATGACCTGAAAGAAACAACAATGGAAATGCTGGGTAAAGCACGCCAGGTAAAAGTTACAAAAGAAACTACAACTATTGTTGACGGTGCAGGCTACAAAGAAGAAATCGAAGACAGAATTGCACAGCTGAAAGCACAGATGGACACAGTTACATCTGATTTTGATAGAGAAAAACTTCAGGAACGTCTTGCAAAACTGGCAGGCGGTGTGGCAGTTCTCAAAGTAGGTGCAGCAACAGAAGTTGAAATGAAAGACAAAAAACTGCGTATTGAAGATGCTCTTTCCGCTACAAAAGCTGCAGTTGAAGAAGGCATTGTTGCAGGCGGCGGTACAGCACTGCTGAATGCTGTTCCAGCAGTAAAAGCACTGTGCGAAGAACTGTCCGGCGACGAAAAGACAGGTGCAAAAATCGTTCTCCGTGCACTGGAAGAACCTGTTCGCCAGATTGCAAAAAATGCAGGTCTGGAAGGCAGTGTAATCATCGACAAGATTATGACAAAAGGTGAAGTAAACTTTGGCTTTGACGCACAGAACGAAGTTTATGGTGATATGCTGAAAGCAGGCATCGTTGACCCTACTAAAGTTACACGTTCTGCACTGCAGAATGCTTCCAGCGTAGCAGCTATGGTTCTCACAACGGAAAGCCTGGTAGCAGACGAAGAGGAAGAAGTAAAAGCTACAGCCGGTATGGGCATGGGCGGTATGGATTACTAATCATATACCTGTGTAGGGGCGGTTCACGAATCGCCCGGTATTAGAATTCTTAAGATTTAATTAATAAAGTTCCCCTATTATTGTACAGGGGAACTTTTTGTTTTATAATATAATCAAAGAAACATATTTTATTAATAACGGGGAAATATGAAAGACAGTACCAAGAAAATTTTTACAGTTATCATATTTGTAACATTGTTGTTCAATGCTTATACCGCATTTTCTTTACGACATACTGAAAAAACAATAGGTGAATCTGACATATATTCAGAAAGACAGATAAACAGCGCACTGAACACTGCCGCAAGACATTTTTTACCAATTCTTACAGAATGTAAAGTTAACAAACTTTACTACGACGAAGAAACAAATTTAAGGCTTGGCAGTGATAAAAATAGCATTACGGTGCTTTGTGACTTTGAAGTTATGTGGGATACACCCGTCTGGGATAAAGGTGAAACTCGCCGTGGATGGTCGTGGCATATGGAAAAAATCTGTGGTATATGGATAGTTACCAATTACGGCTTTGGCTGATAATCTTCTGAAAGGAGAATAATTATGAAACAAAGTACTAAAAAGGTTTTAAAAGTTGTTGCCGGTATTATGCTGGTGGCTGTAATTTCAGTTACAATGTATTTTTACCTTGGCTTTTTCGGCAACCCGATTTCAAAATTACTTTGCAAAAACACTGCGGAAAAATATGTGGCTGAAAATTACCCCCATTGCCACGTGGAAAGATGGGGCTATAATTTCAAGGATGGCAACTACTTTGCCAATATACAGTGCGAAACCAGCCCCGATACAAATTTCTTTATCTATACCGACTGGCTAGGCAATTTCAGACGTGACAGCTATGAAAGTTATGTTTCATCCGGTCACAACACACAGAACAGGATGATGATGGAATACCGCGACCTGCTTGATAAGGCTATGCCGCAGGAAGAAGTGGATTTTGGCATTGATATCTACTTTGGCGATATCCTTGTGCAGGGCAGCTATGACAGATATTTCTCTGAAAACTACCCGGACAAAGTCCACTATATGCCGCGGGAAGAAATCATACTCGACAAGCAGTATGACTTTACAGATATCAGCTATAAATATGGTTATGTCTGTCTGTATGCTATGGATGAAAATGTGTCTGTGGAACGTGCCTGCGAAATACTTCTCACTGTAAAACAGCAGCTGGATGAAGACAATATAGGTTTCTACTATATAGACTTTGTCCTTGAAAAGCCACGAAAAACTGATGGTATGCCAAATGATGATGAAACAAGAATAAATATCGACCATTTCCGGTGGGATGATATCTATGAAGATGGCCTGGCTGAAAGAGTACAGAATGCCCATGATGAACTGAATGCTTATTATGAAAAAATGGATGCTGAAAAGTAAAAGTCTTTTGACAGTATGGATAAAATGAATTAAATGAATCTTCTCTTGGCAGAAAAAGGGGTACGGTATGCTGTGGCAGACCTTGAAATATCTACAGTAAGTTTGGGGAGTACCACTATTACAGGGATATACATTTTACAACCGAACCATTTACCGCGGAAGATATGCAGCTTTATTTACAACAATAAAAAAGTGAGGTCAAAGAACCTCACTTTTTTATATGTAATATTTTAACCGTTTACAACTGTAACTGTGTTGTATGCAAAGTCTGTTTCGTGTCTTTCCACTACTTCCATAATTTTCAGCTGCACTTTTTCTTTCAGTGCCATATGTGCAGGTGCTGGGATAGGGTAAGAGTTGTAGCTGATTTTTACATCCAGGCTGGATGCAGAGAAATTATCAAATTTAACCAGCAGGGAATCTGTTTTGATTTCCTCAAACTGTGACAGTTCGCTGTAAATATCATCAATAACTTTCTGCAGTGTTTCTCTTGTTGTAGAGTACAGCAGGCCGATGATAATATTTGTTTTTCTGTAGTTCATCTTTGTCCAGTTTGTTACACTGCTACTGCCCAGCCGACTGTTTGGTACACTGATAAGAGCGTTGTCAAATGTTCTGATTTTTGTGGAACGGAAGTTCATTTCTTCCACAATGCCTTCCATACCGTTTACAGCAATCCAGTCGCCGATGGCAAATGGTTTGTCCAGAATAATGGTGATACCGGACATAAAGTTGGATGCAATATCCTGGGCTGCCAGTGCAAATGTCAGACCGCCAAGACCAAGACCTGTAATAAGCCCTGTTACATCATAACCAAATTCTTCCACGATAATCACAACTGTAAACACCATAACCAGTGCTTTTGCAATTTTTGTAAAGAATGTAACGATTGTCTGGTTTACACCACCCAGTTTTTCACCTATGTTGTCTACCAGGTCAGGTATGTTTCCAATCAGATTCTGGATTGAAATGCTTATCATCAGCATCAGTGCAATTCTTACTACCATTGTCATAAAGCCCATCACAGCCACTTTAACAGTTGCATTCAGCGGTAGTGCTGTAATTGCAAAGTATACACCTGCAATTTTAATAAATGTTGTCAGCGGTTTAGCAAAGCTGTTTTTAAATGCGGTATGTACTTTTTCGCTTTTGTTTTTAAACAGCAGTTTGGCAACAAAACCCAATATTTTTTCAGCCATTTTTGATGCCACAACAGCTGCTGCGTATATTGCCAGGGCAGTAGCCAGCTTCAGGGCAATATATGGCAGGGAACTGATACCAAAAATCAGCGTAAGTAATTCATACATAATTATACCTCCAAAGTTTACTGATAAATAATATATCATCAAATGTCATATTAGTAAAGTGCAACCATTTTATTGTCCACGCTGATAAAATATTGTATAATGATATAAACATCAGTTTAAAGGTGAATCTATGGAACAGTTTGACATTTATGATATAAACAGACAGAAGACAGGCAGAAAGGGTATAAGGGGAGAATATACAGCCCCTGAAGATATGCGTCTGGTTGTTCATATCTGTATTTTTAATACAAAAGGCGAAATGCTTATTCAACACCGCCAGCCATTTAAAAAAGGCTGGTCAGGTCTGTGGGATATTTCTGTTGGCGGCAGTGCCATTTCGGGTGACGACAGCCTTATGGCTGCCCACAGGGAGATAAAGGAGGAACTGGGGCTGGATTTAACTATTAATCACCGTCCGAATTTCAATATCAATTTTGATGGCGGCTTTGACGATTTTTACCTTGTGAACTGGGACGGAGATATATCTGCCCTGAACCTGCAATACAAAGAGGTGGAAAGCGTAAAGTGGGCCACCAGACAAGAAATACTGTCAATGATTGCTGATGGTACGTTTGTGCCTTATTATCCGTCACTTATAAATATGATTTTTGATATGAAAAACAGTCCTGTCAAATATGGTGCGCATTTCAGGGAATAATAAAAAAGGTGATTTGATATATGAATAAAGAAAAAAGCTTTGAAATAACTTCTGCTGTGCTGCATATTATAGCTATGCTGTTTATGCTTTGCGACCATCTGTGGGGCACTGTTATTTCCGGTAATGATTGGCTTACCTGTTTAGGCAGAATTTCTTTCCCGATATTTGCATTTATGATTGTGGAAGGATATTTCCACACCGGTAATCTGAAAAAATATGTGGGCAGATTATTGCTGTTTGCCGTTATTTCAGAAATACCGTTCAATCTTGCTATGGGCAGCAGGCTGTTTTACCCCATACATCAGAATGTACTATGGGCTTTTCTTATGGCGATCGGTTTTATCCATTGGAATGAAAAAGCAAGAAAATCAGGGAAACTGTGGAAAAGAGTGATTGTAGGGGTTACATCAGTAATCCTGGCATATCTGTCAGGGTTACTTACAATGGTGGATTTTTATCATGCCGGTATCCTTACAGTTCTTGTATTCTATTTCTTCAGAGAGAGAAAATGGTACAATTATATTGCACAGTTTGTATGCCTGTGGTATATCAATATGGAAATGCTGGGTGGTCTTTCTTATCAGATTAATATACTTGGCAACACATATTTTATTGCACGCCAAGCCTTTGCGCTTTTGGCATTTATACCAATATGGCTTTATCGTGGCCGCCAGGGTTATCACAACAAAACTTTTCAGTATTTCTGCTATTGGTTTTATCCAGTGCATCTGTTGATACTTGGAATTTTGAAATTTGTTTTATGATTTTGGGAGTATAATTATGAAATCTACAATCGACAGAATAAAAAATATGGAAGCTGTATTTGATTTTTTACAAAAAATGGTGAGAGAAAAAACAGTTTCTGTTTACAAGGAAGATTGGTTCAAAATACATCTGAATAATCTGCTGGATTATTATGAAAACGGCCAGTGGCTGGCTGATTATCAATTGGACGAGCAGGGATTATTGCCTGAAAATCTGAAACGTGGTGTACTGTCAGAAGATGGCGTGTACAATTTTATAACAGACATCAGTGAATATATAGACAAGTAACGGAGAAAAAATATGTTTGAATTCAACAATCTGCAATGGACTAGACAACCTGACAATTACACAATTGAAAAAGATAAAATCACTATAACAACAAAACCCCACACAGACCTGTGGCAGAGGACGTATTATCATTTCAGAAATGACAATGCACCTGTTCTGCAGATGAAAACAAAAGAAAAATACTTCTCATTTATAGTGAAAACTGATTTTACCAACAGCCATCACCGTTTTGACCAGTGCGGTGTTGTTATGTATCTTGACAGTGAAAATTGGCTTAAAGCATCTGTTGAATATGAAAATGAAAGCTTTCAGCATCTCGGCAGTGTGGTTACAAACAATGGCTATTCAGACTGGGCAACAACTGCTGTCCCGGCGGATATAAAAACAATGTGGTACCGTTTCAGCCGCCGTAAAGATGACTTTTGCATAGAATGTTCTTATGACGGAAAAGAATTTTCTCAGATGCGCATCTGCCATATACATAAAGCAACTGATGAAATCAGATTTGGCATCTATGCCTGCAGTCCGGAAGATTCTTCATTTACAGCAGTGTTTACTGATATGAAAATCACAGAATGCATGTGGAAAGCCCATGATGGGCAGAAAGCTGATGAGGAATAATAATGACAATAAAAACTATAAATAAAGACTTTACAGTATGTAAAGTGAAGGATTATTCACTTGTGAATCTGGACAGTGAATATTGTTTTACAGGTAAAACTGCCAATGAAAAATCTCTTGTTTGTCTTACTGCTGATGTCCCTGAAAATACCACAGACAGGGAAGATGGCTGGCGTGGCTTCTACATAGATGGTGTATTGGACTTTTCTTTGGTGGGTATACTGTCAAAAATATCTTCCATACTTGCCGGTGCTGATATTGGCATTTTTGCAGTTTCCACATATAATACAGACTATATTTTTGTAAAACAGCCGTATGAAATGAAGGCACTTTCACATCTTGCCCAGAATGGATATGCTATCAGTACGGGAGATGGTTATGGTGATTATTTTCTTAATCGTACTTCTGCTGATATTATGAATGAATATTCTGAGCAGTCTGAAGAATGGAAAAAATGAGGTGAAAAATGGCAAAGCATGAGTTTGGGATTATGAATATGTTTCCAAAGCAGGGGGAACGCTATGATGAATATGAACCGCAGAAATATGATTGTATCAGCGTGGATGATATTTATATAGAAATATTAGACAGACAATCTCTTGATATTCCTGTGTTTTATCATACTTTAGATTATCCGGCACAAGGGCTGAATTATTGTGGCGTTACTCTTATACCGCCACAGTCTGCAGCTATGCTGGCTGTTATAATAGGAGATAATGATAATCTTCATACACTTAAACAATTGCTGGAAACAGCCGGCAGAGACAATAATTTTGCAATACATTACGGTATATAATATGGAAAAAATATTGATAAAAATAAACCTGTCAGCTTTTCCAGCTGAATTACATAAATACTTGAAAAATACAACTATCTATGACAGTAGCTGCGGTGAAAATTCTCAGGTACTGTATTCTGATTTGGGATATTATATAAAAATTGCCCCAAAAGGCAGTCTTGAAAGAGAAGCGACAATTACAGATTATTTCTACGACAGCGGCATCGGTGCAGAATTGATAAAATATATTTCTGCAGATAAAGACTATATGGTAACTCGTCCGGCTCCGGGGCAGGATGCCACACATTACCTTGATAACCCACATAAACTGTGTGAAACCCTTGCAGCGTCTATGAAGTATCTTCACAGCCTGCCAATGGACAATATCATTTTATCTCCGTCTATGGAATATTACAAATCAGATAATGTCCTTATCTGTGACACATATATCCACGGCGATTTCTGCCTGCCTAATATTATGCTGGAAGATTACAGTTTCAAGGCGTTTATAGATGTCGGCCTTGCAGGTGCAGGGGACAGGCATATAGATATCTTCTGGTGTATCTGGAGCCTGTGGTTTAATCTTAAAACAGACAAGTATACCGATTATTTCCTTGACCTATACGGCAGGGAAAACATTGATATGACAAAATTGAAGTATATTGCCATTAAAGAAGATAAAGTTTAAAAATATGTGAAAAATAACAAATATTTTGCAATTTTTTTGTTGACATTAATAGTTGTGTCTGTTATAATAATTTTCGATAAAATTGAATTTAACTTATGAAGAGCGACTGAGGGAACGGCCCTGTGAAGTCCGGCAACCTGCGAAAGTAAGGTGCCAAATCCGGCGGTGAAAACCGAGAGATAAGTATTTTATGCTCACAGGTTTTTTGCCTGTGAGTTTTTTAATGTGTATATTAAAAAATATGCCGTTAAAGATAGGTTGAATTCAAGTCAGTTTATATATATAACACACAAGAAAAAAGGAGAAAACTATGTCAAGAGTATTTTTTACATCAGAATCAGTTACTGAAGGCCATCCAGATAAAATCGCTGACCAGATTTCAGACGCAGTTCTGGACGAAATCCTTGCTAACGACCCTAACGGCCGTGTAGCCTGCGAAACAGCTGTTACAACAGGTATGGTTGTATGTATCGGTGAAATCACAACAACACACAATGTTAATATCCCAGAAGTTGCTAGAAGAGTTATCCGTGAAATCGGTTATGACAGAGCCAAATACGGATTTGACTGCGACACTTGCTCTGTTATCACATCTATTGACAAACAGTCTGCAGATATCGCACTGGGCACAAACGACGAAGTAGGCGGCGCAGGCGACCAGGGTATGATGTTCGGTTTCGCTTGTGATGAAACAAAAGAACTTATGCCTCTGCCAATCTCTCTGGCACACAAACTGTCAAAACGTCTTTCTGAAGTAAGAAAGAACGGCACTCTTGACTACCTCCGTCCAGACGGCAAAACACAGGTAACTATTGAATATGTTGATGGTGTACCTGCAAGAGTAGACACAATTGTTGTTTCCAGCCAGCATTCACCTGATGTTTCTCTGGAACAGATTCGTGTTGATATCATCAACCATGTTATCAAACCAATTGTTCCTGAAGAACTGATGGATGAAGAAACAAAATATTTCATCAACCCAACAGGCCGTTTCGTTGTAGGTGGTCCACAGGGTGACTCCGGTCTGACAGGCAGAAAAATCATCGTTGATACATACGGCGGTTATGCACGTCACGGCGGCGGTGCATTCTCTGGTAAAGACCCAACAAAAGTTGACCGCAGTGCTGCTTATGCTGCAAGATACGTTGCTAAAAACGTAGTTGCTGCCGGTCTTGCAAAGAAATGTGAAGTACAGATTGCTTACGCTATCGGTGTAGCACAGCCTGTTTCTGTACTGGTTGACACATTCGGTACAAACACAGTTGAAGAAGAAAAAATCGAAGCAGCTGTTGCACAGGTATTTGACCTGCGTCCAAGAGCTATCATCGACACACTGGACCTGCGTAAACCTATCTACCGCCAGCTGGCAGCTTACGGCCATATCGGTCGTGAAGACCTGGGCGTGAAATGGGAAAACACAGATAAAGTGGACGCTCTCCTGGCTGCTGTTAAAGCAATGTAATATTGAAAATAAAAAGAGTGGGAATACCCACTCTTTTTTACTTTACAAAAAAGCACAAGGCAATCGCCTTGTGCTTTTAATCTATATTTTGCTATTAATTACAGCCAGTACAGGTTGTCTTTGTCTGGGCTGCCGAATGCGTTTTCACAGAATTCCTGTGTTTTCTTGAATGCTTCCTGTGTAAATGCTTTTGCGCCTACTGGGCATTTTACGTAACAGCTGTTGCATCTCAGACAGAATGATGCATCTTTAGCAAATTCTCTTGGGTTTTCTTTGCTGATAACGCCGTTAGGACATGTATTTGCACACAGCATACAGTCGATACATGCATCGGAAGTGCTTGGCAGCAGTACGTTTGGTGCGCCAGCAGCTTTTTCTTTGTAAGGTCTGTTGCCCAGGATTGTGCCTTCTGGCAGTTTTTTACCTTCTTTTGCAACAACCAGTTTAATGAATTCTGCTGCACCTTCCAGATCAGCTGCATCTGGTCTGTGGCCTGCAATATTGTCGGAGAAGGAGTGTCTGCCAACAACTGCTGCACCAGCTACTACAACAAAGCCCTGTGCGTTCATCATATCTTCCATTTCAACAACAGCATCATCATAATGTCTGTTGCCGTATGTACCTACTACAACACATGGTGTCTGGTCACCTTTCAATGCTTCCACATATTCCAGACAGATATTTGGGATTCTGCCGCCGTAGATTGGCAATGCCAGAATTACCAGTTCGTCTTTACCGAAAGCAGGTGCTTTTGCTGGGTCTCTGTTTTCTGGCACTGTGAAATCATATTCCACAACTTCTTTTTCCAGTGCTTTACCCATTGCTCTTGCGTATTTTTTGCTTACGTCTGTTGCGCTGAAGTAAACAAGATTAACTTTATTGAATTCCATATTAACTCTCCTTTTTTGTACGATGTTAATTAATAACTATACAAAAAGCATATCACAAACCACTGTTTTTTGCAATATACTCACTTTTTTCAAAGTAGCTTTCGGCCATAGTCAGATATTTTTCCACCTGGTAAATCGTTGCACTGTGATAATAATATGTAGATATGTTTATACCGGATTTATCCAATGCTATTAGCAGGTTTTTCTTGCTTATGTATACCCCCATCAGTTTATCCGTGGAAGAAATATCATCTCTGTATAAAAATATTACGCTTTTATGGTTGTATCGTTTTGCAATCATATTACACAGCAGGGTAAAACTCCGCCCGATATTATCGTATATACCAATATACTTTTTATTTGATTCAGTCAGTTTTTCACACATTTGCATCAGTTTCTGCCTGTCAGCCAGGTTTGTATAGCTGGAATAAAGATAATCAATTATTGCCATGCCACAGTCAAAATATAATTTTTCAACAAAATATACATCTTCAAAGCCTTTAATCACCATATTCACCTCATTTTATTATATTTGTTGTTATGATTATGTGATATAGTATTTGTGATTATCTACAATGATTTACAGATATTTTACTTAAATTTGTGCATTTGTTTGAAAAACAACAGATGAATATTTTGCACTTGTAAAAATCATATTTTTAATGTATTATTATTTATAGCGAAAAATAAAAATTAAATTTTTCTGGAGGAATTTTACAATGGCAAAAGTTTTAATTGAAACATCTGCAAGACACATTCACCTTTCACAGGAACATGTTGATATACTCTTTGGTGCTGGTCACCAGCTCACACACAAAAAAGACCTTTCTCAGCCAGGCCAGTTCGCTTGCGAAGAAAGAGTAACAGTTGTTGGTCCAAAAAGAGAACTGAAAAACGTTTCTATTCTTGGTCCAGTTAGAAAAGAATCTCAGGTTGAACTGTCTGCAACAGACGCTCGTTCTATCGGTCTGAATGCACCAGTTAGAGAATCCGGCGTTCTGGAAGGTTCTGCACCTTGCAAACTGGTTGGCCCAGCTGGCGAAGTTGATCTGGAATACGGTGTTATCGTTGCAAAACGTCACATCCACATCACACCAGAAGATGCACAGGCTTTCGGCGTTTCTGACAAAGAAATCGTAAAAGTTAAAGCTGATTCCGACGGCAGAAGCCTGATTTTTGATGATGTTGTAGTTAGAGTATCTGCTTCTTACGCAACAGCTATGCACATCGACACAGACGAAGCTAACGCTTGCGGTGGCGCAACAGTTGGCGAAATCGTTAAATAATTTTTAATTATCGCAAATTAAAAGACTGTCCATTGCGACAGTCTTTTTTCTTTAAAACAGAGTGATTGTTCAGCTCACTGTGCCAATCTCCATTTATAGTTCTGTATCCATTTTCTTTCGCCTATAAAACTGATATTGTCTGTTTCTGTAGTCAGGTCGTCGAAAGTATATATTATATCAAATGACATATATATTGCTTTGCCTTCATATTTCACATCTCTGCTGTCACGGACAGGGGTTATACTGACAATATCTCTGTCAATATCCCTTGTAAGATGAAAATAGTTGTCTGCAATCAATGTGTCTGCATATTGGTCATATACTGCTGTGGCAAAACCTCCGCCACAGGCACCGGCATCAAAGGAAACAGGCCGGTTTGCAATATAAATTACAGTAGCAGTGAAGGTGATGACCGCTGTTATTATAATTATCAGTATATACTTAACCCATACAGGTAAATGTTTTTTTGCTGTTGTTGTTTTTGCATCTCCAACTGCGATATATTCAACTGTTGTGCCCAGTATTTCCGCCAGCAGTATCAGATTGTCTGTGTCGGGTCGTGTTTCATTTTTCTCCCATTTGTGAACAGCCTGTCGGCTTATTCCCAGTTGGTTTGCCAGATATTCCTGTGTATATCCTTTTTGTGTTCGCAGTTTCTGTATGCGTGTACCTATTGTCAAAATGCTCACCTCTTTTTCTGTATTTTACCAAAAAAGCAGAATTCAGTCCACCAACTATGTGTCAACTTTAAGTTGACACAGGCATTTTCTATCGAAATTGAATAAATATATTGAAATTCAGAAAAATATATGTTAATATAGAATAGTTACAGGACAGTGCTATCAGCGTTGTCAGATATACAAAGAAAGCCGCACGAGGGTAGGCTGTGAACCGTGTCAGGTGGGGAACCAAGCAGCACTAAGCGGATTCTCCCTGCGATGCATAGCTTTCTTTGTATATGTGATAATGCAGAACGCTTATGCGTTTATAGCCTGTCCTATTTTAAAATAAGGAGGTAGACCATGCATATAGCATTATACAGAAAATACCGTCCAAAAACTTTCAGCCAGGTTATCGGCCAGAAATATGTGGTAGAGGCGCTGAAAAATCAGATTGCAGCCGGAAAAATAGGTCATGCGTTCCTGTTTACAGGCACCCGTGGTACAGGTAAAACCAGCTGTGCAAAGATTTTTGCAAAGGCTGTAAACTGCCTGCATCCAATAAATGGTGAACCTTGTCTGGAATGTGATGTTTGTAAAGGTATAGAAAATGAATCTATTTACGATGTTACTGAAATGGACGCTGCCTCCAACAACTCTGTTGAAGATATCCGCGATGTGCTCAATGAAGTAAACTATCTGCCTGTTATGGCAAAATATCGTGTATATATCATAGACGAAGTTCACATGCTTTCAGCGGCAGCTTTTAATGCTCTGTTGAAAACCCTGGAAGAACCACCAGCACACGTTATTTTCATTCTTGCAACAACAGAAATCCATAAAGTACCTGCTACTATCCTTTCGCGTTGTCAGCGTTATGATTTTACAAAACTGACAGTGGAGGATATTGCAGAGGCACTGTTGGAAATTGCCAGGGAAGAAAATATTCAGCTTACTGCCGGTGCAGCAAAAATGATCGCCACTCTGTCAGACGGTGCAATGCGTGATGCCAACAGTATTCTGGATACCTGTGTTTCCATGGGCAGTTATATTGATGAAACCACAGTGGCAAATCTGGTGGGTGTTTCAAAAGATGAAGACATCTTTGCTTTTACAGACAGACTGATAGCCGGTGATATGGCAGGGTCAATGCTGTCGTTAATGGAACTTACAGGTCGCAGTGTTGATATACGCCGTCTTTGTGAAGAACTGATTACTCATTTCAGCAATCTTCTTGTGGCAAATCTGGTAGGCAGTACAGCACAGCTTCTGAATATTTCACAGGAAAAATTTGACAGACTGCAACAGCAGGCAAAAACCTGTTCGCATAACTTTATATCCTTTGCCCTTAATTGCTTTACAGATGCCCTTGACAGTATTGCCAAAGGTCAGAACGCAAAAATAGCAATGGACATTGCAGTTTACACTATGTGCAACACACAGCAGGTGCCGCAGTCAGTGCCTGTCCGTCCACAGCCTGTTAATGCACCACAGCAGGTGGTGAATACAGTATCTGTACAGCAGCCGGCTTCGGTTCAGCCATCAAATCCTCCGGCAGCACAGCCTGAACCACAGGTTCAGTCGCCACAGAAGCAGCTGGTACAACCTGCAAAAGCACAGCCAAAACAGGATATTGCTACACAGCAGGCAGAAGAAAAACCGGTACCGTTTGCATACTGGCAGGATGTTATTGATATAATAGCTGATGTGGATATTCCACTTCACTCATTCATCAAAAATTCTACTGCTTACCTGTATAAAAGCATTGTATATATAAAAGGTAACGAGGGGTTGAACAATTATATCCGCACCAACAAAGAGGTAAACGGTATAATCAAAAATGCCATATTCACAGCCAGCGGAAAACGCTATAATATTGGCGGTTTTAAAAATATTGCCCACATGTTTGTGGAGGCACAGCACGACAGTATAAATGATATCCTCGCCCTGCGCAATCTTGGCGTGGAAGTAAATATAGATTAATTTTTAAGGAGAATATATAAAATGAAAGCAAGATTACCAAAAGGTATGGGCGGCGGCCCACAGAATATGAACCGGATTATCAAACAGGCACAGAAAATGCAGGATGATATGAAAGCACTGCAGGACAGACTGGACGAAACAGAATATGTTGGCGAAAGCGGTTCAGGTCTGGTAAAAGCAACAGTTACAGGCAAACACGATGTTGTTGCACTGTCTATTGACCCAAGCATTGTAGACCCAGAAGACATTGAAATGCTGGAAGACCTGGTGGCAGCTGCAGTAAATGATGCTATCACAAAAGCAAAGGCTGAAAGCGAAACAGAAATGGGCAAACTTACAGGCGGTCTTAACGTACCTGGCATATTCTAATTATGGCACAGTATAATGCAGAGCCTTTGGAAAGGCTGATAAACAATTTCTCACGCCTCAATGGCGTAGGCCGTAAAGGTGCCACAAGAATGGCTTATCAGGTGCTGGCTATGGACGAAAAGGAAGCGACGGAATTTGCAGCCGCAATTATGGATGTCCACAGCAAAATCAAACGCTGTCCTGTATGCCGGAACTATACAGATAAGGATATGTGTCCTATCTGTTCTTCAACCAAAAGGGATAATTCTGTTATCTGCATAGTTGAAAGCCCACGTGATGTTGCAACTTTTGAAAAAACAAGGGAGTACAAAGGTATGTACCATGTGCTTCACGGTCTGATTTCACCTATGGACGGCATCACTGCCGAGCAGTTGACTGTAAAGGAACTGCTGGCACGCCTGCAGGATGATACAGTAAAAGAAGTAATTATGGCTACCAGCTCCACTATTGAAGGCGAAACCACAGCAATGTATATTTCCCGTCTGGTGAAACCGTTGGGAATAAAGGTTACACGCCTTGCCTATGGTCTGCCGGTTGGTGCTTCATTGGAATATGCCGATGAAGTTACACTTTACCGCGCACTGGAAGGCAGAAGAGAAATTTAATATTCAGATATAAAACCACCTGAAAAGGTGGTTTTATTTTATCTTGTGCATATCCGTTAGTAGTATAAATTTTGTAACATATAAATTTGCCTTTTCATACAATATATCAAACAACCCGGAGGTGCTGTATATGCTGTATGATATTTATATGATTATTCTTACTTCCTTGGCTGTATTCGGTCTTTTCGGTATAGTGGAATGGCGGGTTATGTCTGTCAGGTTTTCAAAAGCATCCAGGTCAGTTACAGTTCTGGCGGCGGATAAATCCTTTTCCACATACGATACTATACTGTATATCCACAATACCCTTTACAACAATGAAATAATAGTTGTTTCAGATGGTGAAAACACAGTGTTTCCTATGGCAACCACTGTATCAGCAGAAGAATTACACAGATATATCACAAATGCTTTATTTACAAAAAACTGACTTTCAACTATAATATATAATGTATTTTTATTATTAACAGAGGTGCAAAGTGCAGGAGCTTGACAGACTTGAAGGCACAATAGCATATATTACTTTTTCCAGTCAGGATACCGGGTTTACAGTTCTGGAACTGCAGACTGACGATGATATGGTAACTGTAGTGGGTGAAATGATAGGCGTTGCACCGGGGCAGCAGCTTGTTGTCTATGGCAGCTATGCAAATCATCCTTCTTTTGGTGTGCAGTTTAAAGTTCAGAATTATGAAGTAGCTTTACCCAGTGACGAAAATGCAATTTATGCTTACCTTGCCAGTGGTGCAGTAAAAGGTATAGGCCCTGTAACAGCCAAAAGAATTATAAAAGCATTCGGTGCAAATGCACTGGAAATACTGGAATGCGACCCTGTTCAACTAGCTACGATAAAGGGAATTTCCTATCGACAGGCTTTGGATATTCAGACAGAGTTCAGACGTATCTATGGCATACAGGATGTAATTATGAGTCTGTCAAATTACGGTCTTTCTGCCTCACAAGCCATTGCTCTGTACGGCGTATACGGACAGGCCACCACAGAAATTATCAGCACCAATCCTTATCTTCTGTGCAACGAACCCACATTCCTGTCTTTTGAACGGGCAGACAGAATTGCAACCGGCCGTATGACTATAGAATACGACAGCCACCGGCGTATAGCAGGTGGTGTGCTGTATGTTTTGCGCCACAACAGCCAGAAAGGTCATTGCTGTGTACCTTATGACAGGCTGGTGGAAACAGTATCGGCTTTTATCGGTGTTGAGCCTGAAAAGGTGGAAAATGCCATAAATGAAAAATGTGACGAAGGCGAACTGTTCTGTGAAGAAATAAATGGTCGTGATTTTATCTATCTGGCACAGCTTTATGTGGCAGAACTTATAAGCTGCCAGAAGTTATCACAGTTGCTGACAGCAAAACCAAAAACCAATATAAATGTGGCACAGACCATCAGAACAGTACAGGATATATTGGGCATAAACTATGCACCCAATCAGGTTAAAGCACTGGAAAAGGTGGCAGACAGTTCTGTGTGCATTATTACGGGTGGCCCGGGTACAGGTAAAACCACACTTGTAAAAGGTATTATTACAATGTTTGAAATGCAGGCTGATATTGTCAGTCTCTGTGCCCCTACAGGCCGAGCCGCCAAAAGATTAAGTGAATTGTCTGGAAAAAATGCCAAAACAATCCACCGTCTGCTGGAAGTGGTGCCGGGCACAAAAAATGATATAAAATTCCAGCGCAACCGGGATAATCCTATTCCCTGTGATGTGCTTATAGTTGATGAATGTTCCATGGTGGACATAGTTCTTTTCAGCCAGCTGATTACAGCAGTTAAAGATGGTTGCCGCCTGGTGCTGGTAGGTGACTACAATCAGTTGCCGGCAGTGGGGCCGGGTAATGTGCTGAAAGACCTGCTGGATTCACAGCTGGTGTCCAATGTTCAGCTGACAGATATTTTCCGACAGGCACGGGAAAGTGATATAGTGGTCAATTCCCATGCAATAAACCAGGGTATCTACCCTAAAACAAGTGGCAGAACAGGGGATTATTTCTTTATCGAAACAGGAGAAAACATAGAAAACCTTGTCAGCGGTCTTGTAAAAACAAGACTGCCAAATGCCTATGGGTTTGACAGCTTTGATGATATTCAGGTGCTTACACCTTCGCGCAAACGCCGTGGCGGCACCACAAATATAAACGCTGTTCTTCAGTCGGTTTTAAACCCGGAAAATGCCTCAAAGTCAGAAATCACTTTCAATGGAATTACTTTCCGTCTGGGCGACAAGGTTATGCAGATAAAAAACAACTATGATTTGCAGTATCTCCGTGACAACGGCGAGACAGAAGTAGGTGTTTTCAACGGCGATATAGGTCAGATTATAGGTGTAGACAGATTCAATAAAACACTGACAATAAAATTTGATGACAAAACCTATGTTTACCCGCAGGAGTTTTTTCCACAGCTGGAACACGCGTGGGCTATTACTGTGCACAAAAGCCAGGGCAGTGAGTTCAGGGCGGTTATACTATGCCTGTCTGACACTCCAAATGAACTGCAATACCGAAATCTGCTTTACACAGCATTTACCCGTGCAAAAGAACTGCTGGTGGTAGTTGGCAACAGCGAAATACTGGCTAATATGGTACACAACAGTAAAAAACAGCTACGCTATTCAGGTGTAAAACACTTTTTAGAGGAATATAATGGATAATATTATCAGACAGATTTTTCTTGTCCCTAAATGTAAATGTTGCTTTAAACCGGCAGACAGCCAAAATCTGTGTAACAGTTGCAGAAGAGAACTGGAAAAATGCAGGATTGCAAATCCGCATCTGCCACTAAACAAGAAAATTGACTTTGTGGACGAAAGCTATGCTTCATACAAATACGAAGGTACAGCATCAACTGTGGTAAAGGGTGCAAAGTTCCGAAATCCTGCCCCTTTTCTTGCTTCACTTTTAGATGATATTTCCATTGACATAAAACAGATTTTAGCGCAAAATAATATAGATACGGTATTGCCGGTTCCCAGCCATAAATCAAAGCTGTACACCCAGGAATACGACCTGCCTGTGGAAATGGCAAAGCGTATTTCAAAACACTTTGGCGTGCAATATTCAGACTGTGTTGCAAAAGTGCGCAAAACAGAAAAACAGCACAATCTTCCAAAAGACAGGCGAAAGGCAAACCTTGTAAATGCTTTTAAAGTCACAGGGAATCTGACCGGCAAAAACATTCTTGTAATAGATGATGTAATTACAACAGGCTTTACTGTTTCTGCAGTTGCCACTGAATTGAAACTGGCAGGGCGGGAAAAGGTGTATGTCTGGAGTTATACTTTGAATATAGAGAGAAAGGAAAATACATAATGGCAAATACAAACGATATCGGTATTGACCTGGGTACTACCAAGGTTATGATATATAAAGAAGGTGAAGGCGTGGTTCTCAATGAACCAAGCGTTGTTGCCTATGATGCCAATTCCGGCAAACCTTTTGCATTCGGCGCAGAAGCATTCCGGATGGTTGGTAAAACACATAAAAATATTGTTGCAGAATACCCACTGAAAGATGGCGTAATCTCAAACTATACCCTTACCAAAGAAATGGTAAAATATTTTATCAGCAAAGCATACAATTCCAAAGTTATGAAACCAAAGGTGTGCATCTGTATTCCAAGTGCTGTTACAGGCATTGAAGAAAATGCGGTGGTTGACGCTGCAGTTTCAGCCGGTGCAAGACAGGTTTTCCTTATTGAAGAACCTATTGCAGCTGCTATCGGTGCAGGTATTGATGTTATCAGGGCAAACGGTAATATGATTGTTGACATTGGCGGTGGCACAACCGATGTGGCAGTTATTTCACTGGGTGGTGTCGTATGTTCTAAATCCATTAAAATTGCCGGCAATACTTTTGACCGAGAAATTGCAAAAGCACTGAAAAACAAATACAACTTTGTTGTAGGTCAGCGTACAGTTGCAAACCTTAAACACGAAGTTGCCAACTGCATGCCTACAGATGAAGAAAATGTGGTATTTAAAGTAAAAGGTATAAATCTGCTGAAAGGTCTGCCGGGCACACTGGAAATCAGCACTAATGATATTTATCCTGTAATCGAACCAATTATTGCCGAAATCCTGGCAACAGTAAAACAGGTGCTGGAAGTTACACCACCTGAACTTTCAGGTGACCTTTTTGAAAATGGCATTGTTCTTACAGGTGCAGGTGCAAAAATCAAAAATCTGGACAAATATCTGCAGTCACATCTGACAACACGTGTTTTCCTGGCTGATGAGCCTGAAAAATGTGTGGCCAAAGGTACAGGTAAAGCTTTTGAACTGGAAGGCAAGCTGGAAACAGGTTTCCGTGATGTAACTCCTGGTTTTTCAAGATAAAAATTAAACTATAAACCAAAAGGCGGCATTTTTATAAAACCGCCTTTTTGTCGTGTAAAATGGACTATAAAACAGTAAAAGACAACCGAAGAAAAAGAATGGTAATGACAGTGGAAAATGACGGTACTGTTGTAATCAAAGTGCCAAAATACACCAGAAAAGCTGCCATAGACAGTTTTTACCGTGCAAACCTGGGGTGGATAGCACAGCGACGACAGACGTTGGCGGAAAACAGTGCCAACATAAAAGTGTTGTCATCCAGGGATATATCAGAGCTGAAAAAGCAGGCATACACTGTTATGAGCAGAAAAACAGCCTATTATGGACAGATTATGGGGCTGCAGCCGGATAAAATAAAAATCACATCAGCAAAAAAACGCTGGGGCAGCTGTATAAAAAACAAAGACAGATATACTGTCTGCTACAGTTTCCGTACTATGTTTCTGTCAGACAGGGTACAGGACTATATTGCAGTTCATGAACTGGCTCACATGGTACACTTTGACCATTCAAAAGATTTCTATTCCCTTGTGGGAAAAATACTGCCGGACTGGCGTTTGCTCAGCGCCCAGGCAGACAATTTCAAAGACTGGCATATATATTAATCTGTTGTTTAACTGAAAGAAATATGGTAAAATAATAGATTGATATAGGAGAATTAACAATGGATTTTACAAAAGCAACTCAACTGAGAAAACAATATATCACACAGCAGTTTTCCCACCTGAACAATATGCAGCAGGCAGCGGTTTATCATATAAAAGGCCCACTGCTTATTCTTGCAGGTGCAGGCAGCGGCAAAACCAGTGTGCTTATCAACCGCATTTCCAATATGGTGCGTTTTGGCGACAGCTATAACAGCCGGTATTTCCCTGGTGATGTGGACGAATATACACTGTCTTTGCTGGAAAATGCTGTGGAAAACAATATCAAACTGGATTTTGAAACAGAAACACGCCTTGCAACAGGCAGGATTTATCCGTGGAATATTCTGGCTATTACATTTACAAATAAAGCGGCTGCAGAACTGCGCTCCAGACTGGAAAGCAGCCTTGGCACAGCTTCAAGGGATATTATGGCCAGCACATTCCACTCACTGTGTATGAGAATTCTTCGAAAAGACGGCTATCTGCTGGGCTACCGGAAAGAATTCACCATTTATGACACAGATGACCAGAAACGTGTTATGAAAGAGGTTATGAAAGACCTTAACATAGATGATAAATTTGTTCAGCTTAAAGTAGCTATGAACAGAATTTCAGGCTATAAGGATAAACTTATAGGTCCTGTGGAAGCAGAAAAATATGCTACCAATACCCACGAAAAACTGATTGTGCGTTGTTATGAAGAATATCAGAACCGTCTGAAAAAAGCCAATGCTATGGATTTTGATGATCTGATTTTCAATACAGTAATGCTTTTCCGCGCCAGCAGTGAAACATTGGATTATTATCAGAATCGTTACCGTTACATAATGGTGGACGAATACCAGGATACTTCCACAGCCCAGTTTGAACTTATCAACCTTCTGGCACAGGGTCATAACAACCTGTGTGTAGTAGGTGATGATGACCAGAGTATTTACCGTTTCCGCGGTGCTACCATTGAAAACATTTTAAGTTTTGAAGAACAGTTTCCGGATTCAAAGGTTATCCGCCTTGAACAGAATTACCGTTCCACTTCAAATATCCTTAATGCTGCCAACAGTGTTATAGAAAACAACAAAGGCCGCAAAGGCAAAACATTGTGGACATCTACAGCAGGCGGTGAAAAGGTAAAGATTTACCACCTTGATAAAGAGTTTGACGAAGCACAGAATGTGGTGTCAATTATTGGTGAAAATGTGAAAAAAGGCGCCAAACTGGCTGACCACGCCATTCTCTACAGAATGAATATGCAGTCTGCCAATATGGAAAACGCCCTGGCAAGAAGCGGTATTTCCTACCGCGTTATCGGCGGTCACCGTTTCTATGACCGTGCCGAAATCAGGGATATTATGGCCTATATCCATATTGTGGTAAACCCTACTGACAATCTGCGTCTGAAACGTATTATCAATACACCGGCCAGAAAAATCGGCAACACAACAATCAATACAATGCAGGAAATAGCAGACGAAAAAGGTGTAAGCATGATTCAGGTGTTGTACAATATGTATGACTATCCGCGCCTTAACCGTTCTCTGGCACCACTGAACAATTTCCTCAATATATATCGTGCACTGCTGGAACTTTACCGCACACGCCCTATGGAAGAATTTGTTCCAAACCTGCTGAAAATCACAGGCTATGAACAGATGCTGGCTGATATGGGTGAAGAAGGCAGAACCAAACTGGAAAACGTCGGTCAGCTGGTTTCCAATATTCAGGCATACAAAGATATGAATGAAGATGCCACACTTGAAATGTTCCTTGAAGAAGTTTCACTTATCAGTGACATCGACAACTATGATGAAAATGCTGACAGCGTTACACTTATGACCATCCATTCCGCAAAAGGTCTGGAATTCCCTTATGTGTTCCTTGTAGGAGTGGAAGAAGGTATATTCCCAGGTGAAATGTCACGTTACAATCCGGACGATATTGAAGAAGAACGCCGTCTGCGGTATGTTGGAATCACACGTGCAAAAAAAGAACTGTACATTTCACACTGCAGCGAAAGAATGGTTTTCGGTCAGACAAAGCGTCCGCTCCCTTCAAGATTTATTGAAGAAATGGACAAATCTGTCTGCGAAATGATAGACAAGCGCCCTAAAATCAACAGAGTGGAACCACTCAGCCGTGCCACTGTGGTACAGACAAAGTCACCATACAGCAGAAATTCATTCCTTGAAAACTCTGCTATTGCACCTAAAAAGCCTGCAGCAGCTGCGTCTTCTGCCAAAAAGGTGTTTGCAGTGGGTGACAGGGTACATCACAATGTATTCGGTGACGGAATAGTGGTAAAAATCACTCCTATTGCCAATGACTCTATGCTGGAAATTACTTTTGACAGCGTTGGTACCAAAAAGGTAATGGCAAACTTTGCTCCTGTTTCAAAAATAGAATAATTAAGCCTCCCTTGTTAAAGGGAGGGGACCGCTTGCGGTGGCGGGATTCGTCCCAATTCCGTATAAATTAACCCAATCTTAAGAAACACCCAATAAACAGTTAATAATTTTTAGTTTATAATACATACAGAGAAGAGGTTTATTATGAAAGTAAAACTTATCGCTCATACTCCTAACCCTGAAAAAGTTGTAGCGGCTGCTGCAAAGCTGTGCTACTCCAACGCCCAGATTGATACTCTGCTGGACGGTCTGACAGAAGAAAAAAGCAAGGAATTCGTAGAAATGCTGGCTTCCCTTGGTCACGAAAGCCCAACAGAACACGCTTCTTTCACATTTGCTATTGAAGGTGTGTCACGCAGTCTGCTGGCGCAGATTACACGCCACAGAATTGCATCATACTCTGTACAGAGCCAGAGATATGTAAATCTGAAAGAACCTGACTTTGTTACACCGCCTGAA
The DNA here is from genome assembly GCA_017436575.1 of Oscillospiraceae bacterium. Lineage (GTDB taxonomy): Bacteria > Bacillota > Clostridia > Oscillospirales > Ruminococcaceae > RGIG3102. The sequence continues at coordinate 7,676 of JAFSCU010000022.1, read as the reverse complement.
ATTATGGATGACCCTGAATCACTTGCACAGTTCAATGATTCTATGGCAATGGCTGCTGAAAACTATCAGAAAGTTACACAGCTGCTGAAAGAAGCACACAAAGAAAAATTTATGGCACAGGGGATGGATGAAAAAACAGCAAACAGAACTGCTGAAAAGAAAGCATTGGAAGATGCACGTTTTATCCTGCCAAATGCCTGCACAACAAAAATGATTGTTACAATGAATACTCGCAGTCTTAACAACTTCTTCCGTCACCGCTGCTGTACACGTGCACAGTGGGAAATCAGAGAACTGGCAGATGAAATGCTGCGCCTGGTTTGTGAAGTTGCACCTGCACTGTTTGTGCGTTCCGGCCCACCTTGTGTTTCCGGCCCATGCCCTGAAGGCAAAATGAGCTGTGGTCGTATGCTGGAAATGCGTGACAAATACGCGCAGCTGAAAAACACAAAAGTTGGTGAATAATATGGGTAAACTTATTGTTATCGAAGGCCTTGACGGCTCTGGCAAAGGCACACAGGCCCAGTTGCTGTTTGACACACTGGCAAAACAGGGCAGAAAAGTGAAAAAAATCAGCTTTCCTGTTTACTCCAGTGATTCTTCTGCACTGGTAAGAATGTACCTTGCAGGTCAGTTCGGTTCAAAGCCGGGTGATGTAAATGCTTATGCGGCTTCCAGTTTTTACGCTGTTGACCGCTTTGCCAGTTTCAAAGCCGACTGGGGCAAAGAATACAACGATGATTATATTATCATTGCTGACCGTTATACTACTTCCAATGGTGTTCACCAGTGTTCCAAACTGGATGAAAGCCAGTGGGTGGAATATATGGATTGGCTGTATGATTTTGAATACAAAAAAATGGGAATTCCGGCCCCAGACTGTGTAATTTATCTGGATATGTCACCGGATGTTTCACAGAAACTGCTTTCCGGTCGCTATCAGGGTGATGAAAGCAAAAAAGATATTCATGAGAAGGATACAGACTATCTTGCCAAATCCAGACTGGCTGCACGATTCTGTGCTGACCACGATAAATGGACAGTTATCCGTTGTGACGATGGTGAAACCCCATTCTCCATTGAAGAAATTTCACAGAAGGTACTGGCAACTGTACAGCAGGTACTTTAATTATTTATGTTACATTTTCGAAATATTGAGATAGATGATTATGAAAAGGTTTCACAGCTGATGAAACAGTCATCCATAGAAAACTGCGAACACTGTTTTGCAACTATGCTGGTGTGGTCAAAACGCTATAATATCCAGATTGCTGTGGAAGAAACCACTGTTTTTATGCGTTCCTTTGGCAAAGAACATATATGGTATCTTTACCCACGGGGAGAAATGGATAAAAAACAGGCAATAGAAAAAATACTCCGTGATGCTGACGGCAGAAAAATCAGCATCTACGGGATAGATGAAACCAATGCGATTTTTCTTCAGGAAAACTTTTCACAGGTTTTTGATGTGGCTGAAGACAGCAATGGTTCAGACTATATTTATAAAAGGGAAGACCTTGCTGTACTTCCGGGAAAAAACTATCAGAAAAAGCGCAATCATGTTTCGCGTTTTATCCGCGAAAATCCTGATTACAGTTTTATCAGGATAACATCTAACAATACACATACTGCAAAAATGTTTATCAGCCACTGGTTCCATAGATACAACAGTGAAAAAAGTTGGGATTTATTCAGCGAACAGCAGGGAATTATGTTGCTACTGGATAATTTTGACAAGTTGGAACTTATGGGTGCAATGATTGAAACAGAGGGACGAATTGTAGCTCTGTCAATTGCTGCGCCGATAAATGAAAGAATGGTTGATGTTCTGGTAGAAAAAGCATGGCATGATGTAAATGGTGCTTATGCCATTATAAACCGAGATTTTGCCGCCAACTGTTTTTCCGGCTATCAGCTGATAAACAGGGAAGACGATATGGGTATGGAAAATCTCCGTAAAGCAAAAATGAGTTATTTCCCTTGCGAAATAAGAAAGAAATATCTGGCACAGACCAGGTAAACAGGAGAACTTATGCAAATATTAAAAGCAACTGCCCGGGATATTCCACAGGTGAAAACTTTGTGGGCACAGATGTTTGATGATGGAACTGCCGGGTTTTGTGATTTTGTTTTTTCACAGTGTAAAGCAGATGACGTTTACATTGCGAAAACAGCTGAAAAAGTGGTTTCAATGCTTATAGCAATGGCAGATATGGAGTATAAAGGCCAAAAAGGTTTTTATCTTTATTCTGCTGCCACTGCACCGGAATATCGCCGTCAGGGCATTATGCACAGTCTGGTGCAGTTTGCACTGGAAGATCAGGCGAAGCAGGGCAAAACCTTCTGTATGCTGAAACCGGCAGATGAAAAACTGTTTGATTTCTGGAAATCAATGGGATTTGACAATATCACAAAAATCAGATGTGCTGATATTGAAATCAAAAAGAATATCTGGACAAATGCCCGGTTTGATATTGTTACCGCATCAAGATTCAAAGTTCTGCGCGATAAATTCTGTCACGAAAACATCCTGCATTATACACAGAAAGGTTATGAAACCTTTGCGTACAGTCACTATTCGTCCGGTGGCAGCACTGTGGAAACAGAGGACGGCTATGGTGTGTATTATGTGGAAGGTGACACAATGCGTTTTGTGGAACTTATGGCTACATCCACTTTAAATGCGGTAAAAATTTTACAGGCAGCCAGGGAAAGAACCGGTTGCGAAAAAGCCACTGTATATCTTTCGCCTCAGTCAGACCTTTTTCTCGGGGAAGGAAAAACAATTGATTGGTGCATGATAAAAGGTATCAGTGATGAGATATATGCAAATTTATCAATAGAGTAAACACAGCCTATAATTTGTTTATTCCATTTTTGTAAAATTTGTGTTAAAATTATAATGTTATGATGAAATTGAAAAAGTATCCGAGGTGTTTTAAATGAGCTCTTCAACTAAAACTGTTGAGCAGAAAAGAGAAGAACGCCGCCAGTTTATGCTGGAAGGCAATCTTCTGAAAGTTATCCCAGTCATCGCATTGCCACAGGTTGTTTCAATGCTGATTGACTCTCTTTACAATATGGCTGATACATATTTTGTTAGCCAGTTGGGTAAAGCAGCTACTGCAGCCGTTGGTGTAAATGATTCACTGATGATGATTATGCGTGCTATCGCTCTTGGTTTCGGCATGGGTGCATCCAGCTATATTTCCCGTCAGCTTGGTGCCAAAAACCATGATGAAGCCACCCGTGCGGCATCCACTACACTGTTTACCGCTATGGGCATAGTGGCTGTAATTGCCACAACATTCTATATTTTCCGCAGCCCGTTGGTTATTCTTCTGGGGGCTACAGAAACATCCAAAGCATTCTCTGTTGAGTATGCATCATGGATTTTATTTTCTGCACCAATTACAGCAGCCACAGTTTGTCTTTCACAGACTCTGCGTGCAGAGGGCAGTACCACATATTCTATGATAGGTTCTGTTTCAGGCTGTGTTATCAATATCTTCCTTGACCCGCTGTTCATCAATGTTCTGGGTCTGGGCGTTGCCGGTGCAGCTATTGCCACAGGCATTTCAAAATTTATTTCAATGATCATTCTTCTGATGCCATATTATCAGAGAAAATGTATCATTGACATCAAACCAAAATACTTTACACCTAAAAAGGATCTGTATGCAGAAATTGCCCGTATGGGTATTCCTACAATGCTGCGTACCAGCCTTATGTCCATATCCACAATTACAATCAACAGAACAGCTGCCACATTTGGCGACGCAGCCCTTGCAGCTATTTCTGTAGCAAACAAATCACTGCGTTTTGTAGGCAGTGCTGTTATGGGCTTTGGTCAGGGCTTCCAGCCAATCGCCGGTTTCTGCTGGGGTGCCAAAAAATATAAACGAGTTAAAAAAGCATTCTTTATGACAAGTGCTATCGGTGTTGCACTCTGTGCTGCACTGGGTTCATTCCTGTTTATCTTTGCACAGCAGGCTATCACAATCTTCTCTTCTGAACTGGATGTTCTTGATATCGGTATGCTGCTTATCCGTTCGCAGTGTGTTGTTTTGCCTATGCATGTGTGGGTAATGATTGCAACTGGTCTTTTCCAGGCACTTGGCAAACCGTTCCAGGCAGGTTTCCTGGGACTTTGCCGTCAGCTGTTCTCACTGCTGCCTTGTGTAATTATTATGACACATTTCTGGGGTCTTACAGGCCTTTCACTGGCACAGGCTGCATCAGACGTAGTTTCCTTTACATTTGCACTCATAATGGTTATTCCAATGATGAAAGAGCTTAATGAACGTGCACATATTGAAGGTGTAGATTAATAAAATCAGATTATAAAGGAGAAATCCCTTTGAAAAAGATTATTTCACTTTTACTTGTTGTTATAATTATAGGTGGCGGTGTGCTGGGCTTTTCAGCACTGGGCGATGTAAACGGCAGTGACAAACCGGGTACACAGGTTACCATAGAAGTTCCAAAAGGCAGTGGTGCAAACACTATCGGCAAAATCCTTGCTGAAAACGGTGTAATCAAAAACAGCCTTTACTTCAAAGTTTATACAAAACTGAACCCACCGCAGAATCTGCAGTATGGTCAGTTTACACTGGACACTAATATGTCCTATGAAAAAATTATCGAAATACTGTCCACAGTCCAGGACCTGCGTCCTACTGTTACAGTTACATTCCCTGAAGGCTTTACACTTATCCAGATGGCAAAGAGAATGGAAAACAATGGTCTGTGTTCCGCACAGGAATTTATTGATGTAGCAAACAATGGTGATTTCAGTCAGTTTGAATTCTGGAATAAAATCAAAGAACATGACCATAAATTTATGAAAGCTGAAGGCTATCTTTACCCTGATACATACCAGTTCTATGAAAATGATGACGTGTACAACTATGTTGCCAAAATGTACGAACATTTTGACAACCAGATTACACAGGAAATGTATGACCAGATGGACGCTATCGGTATGACACTGGACGAAGTAGTAACACTGGCATCCTTTGTACAGGAAGAAGCCGGTCACCCTGAAGACCAGAAATATGTTGCAGCCTGTCTGCGCAACAGACTGGAACCGGGTTCCAGCCAGCCACTGCTGGAATGCAATGTATGCAGCTACATCAACGAACCGGGCAACTATGTTTACGATTATATCGTTACATATTATGGCGGTGTAAACAAAGTGCCTGCCGGTATGATGGCTGCTTACGATACTTATAAAGTAAGAGGTCTGCCACCAGGACCAATCTCCAACCCTGGCATCACAGCCATAGAGGCTACTCTCTGGCCAGACCAGCAGTTTATGGACGATGATTACTATTTCTTTGTAACAGACCTGACAGGCAAATACTGGTATGCACAGACTTATGCACAGCATCTTGTAAACTGTGACAAAGCCTGGTCAGTAAATGCTTCACTTAATAAATAAAAAGGAATTATCTATGAATAAAGTTGAACTTTTGTCACCGGCCGGTGATATTGAGCGTCTTAAATACGCTTTTGAATACGGTGCAGATGCAGTTTATCTGGGCGCAGAAGAATATGGTATGCGTGCCGCACCAAAAAACTTTACACTTGATCAGTTGCAGGAAGCTGTAAACATTGCCAACAGCCTTGGCAAAAAGATTTATCTTACACTTAACACAGTGCCTACAAACGAAGAAGTGGTAAGAATGCCTGAATTTATCAAAAAAGTTGCAGATATAGGTGTTCACGCTGTTATTGTTGCAGATATCGGTGTTCTGGCAATGGTAAAGGAAATTGCACCTGATATGGAAGTGCATGTTTCCACACAGGCGGGTATTGTAAACTATGTTTCAGCAAATGCTGCATATAAACTGGGTGCAAAACGTGTTGTTCTGGCCCGTGAACTGTCATTTGAAGATATTATCACAATCAGAAAAAATACACCTGCCGACCTGGATATTGAATGTTTTGTACATGGTGCTATGTGTATGTCTTTCTCCGGCAGATGTTTGCTGTCACACTATCTGACAAATCGCGATGCAAACCGTGGTGAATGTGCACAGCCTTGCCGCTGGGAATGGACTCTTCACGAAAAAACACGCCCTGGTATGGAATACGATATTGGCGAAAACGAAGGCGGCACATATATTATGAACGCCAACGACCTGTGTATGGGACCTTATGTGGATATGCTGATTGAAGCTGGCATTTCCAGCCTTAAAATTGAAGGCAGAGCAAAAAGCTTTTACTATGTTGCATCAGTTACATCTGCTTACAGAAAAGCTATTGACTCTTATTATGAAAACCCAACAGACTGGCTGTGCCCACTGTCTGCAATGGAAGAACTGACAAAAACCAGCCACCGCCGTTACTCAACAGGTTTCTATTTCGGACCTGAAAATGCAACTCAGACAACAGATACATCTTCTTATGTAAGGGAATGGGACCTGCTGGGTGTAGTTGGAGACTGGAAAGACGGTGTGCTGTACTGTTCACAGCGCGGTAAATTCACCCTTGGCGATGAAATCGAAATTCTCCAGCCATCAGGTGATACACTGAAATTTACACCATCATGGATTAAAAATGCTGATGGCGAAAATGTAGAGTCTACACCACATTCAAAAATGGCATTCACAGTTGACTGCCCTGTGGAGATCAGACCAATGTCTATTTTAAGAAAAAAAGCAGAATAAAAGTTAAGGCTGAACCATTAAGGTTCAGCCATTTTTTTATTGTCCTACTACGTAATTTTCCTGTATATATTGGTGCAGATTTTCATCGAACAATTGGTTGTAGTCTATACGGAAAACTCCCTCGTTGTTGCCTTGGATAATACTTATTTTCCAGAATGGAATATCATATTTTTCAACAATATCCCTTACCTCAAGGCATCGGTTATAAATGCTATCAACTGCATCTGAGTACTCGGCACCTTCCATCTGGGTTACACCATCTTTGTATCTGAACAGGACAGTGCCATATTCCTTTGCCAGTTCTTCCATTGTATAGTTTTTATTTACATCAAGTACAGGTCCTGTATATTCTGAAATATGTGAAATCGTTGTGGTACTGTTTTCGAATGTGCCTGTTGCATAGTCGCTTTCCAGAATATTTTGCATAGATATAGTCCGGTTCGGAATTCCATAGTTATATACTTCATTGAAAACATTGGCTATATAGTTTCTGTATTCTTGCTCTGATTTTTCATAGATGGTTGCACCTTTAAGATATCTGTCACCACAGCTGTCATAAATCAGATTGCAGTCCCTGTCATACACCAGATACATATATGCCCACTCATCGTCTTTATCTGTGTAGTATACCTGCCATGTACCATCGTATAAAATGTAGTTTTCGTTATTTTCATCCCATTGGGTAATCTTTGAATTTACAAAATACGCATCTGCTGACCTGTATACATTTTCCCATAAATCAGGATAATTTTCCTGAATATAGACATCACTTTTCTTGTTGAGTTTTGGTGCATCAAAAGGATTTCCATTCATATCCACATACATATAGCCCGCCACAATAACAATTGCACCAGCAATCAACAGGGGCAGTATTTTACGACCAATACCTTTGTTTTTCATTTTACAGTCCTCCTTTAGCATATTTCAATTTAATTGTAAAATAAGTAAAAATTTTTTTCAATACAAAAAAATATTGCTACTTGTTAATATAACTTTAATTGT
>JAFSCU010000021.1 GCA_017436575.1 Oscillospiraceae bacterium | reverse complement strand
TTTCAAAAGTTTTTTCTCCTCCACCACAGGCTACCATGCAAAGCATAAGTACAAAAGCCAGCAGAAGAGTGGTTATCTTTTTCATAGTTCTGTCCTCACTGATAATTTATAAATCAATTTTACTATAGCGGCAATTCTTCTGTCAACGGACAAAAAAATCCCCTCTCCGTAAGGAAAGGGGATTGTGAAAACCAGAATTATTCAGCTTCTTCTTCAGTTGCTTCTTCTTTAACCGGTGCTTCCATTGTCTGTTTGATAGACAGGGATACACGTTTTGCTTCAAGGTCAACACCGATGAGTTTAACCTGAACTTCCTGACCAACTTTGAGTACTGCTGCTGGATCTTCTACTCTTTCATAAGAAATTTCGGAGATGTGAACAAGACCATCAACACCTGGGAGGATTTTTACAAATGCACCGAATTTTGTAAGGGATGCAACTTTACCTGTGAGAACTGTACCGATTGGGCATTCTGTTTCCAGTTTTGTCCAAGGGTTGTCCTCTTCTTTTTTATGACCGAGGCTGATTTTGCCAGCTTCTCTGTCAAGAGATTTTACGAATACTTCGATTGTCTGACCAGCTTTGAGAATTTCTGCTGGGTGTTTGATTTTTTCCCATGTCAGTTCAGACATGTGAACGAGACCGTCAACGCCGCCAAGGTCAACAAATGCGCCGTAACGTGTAAGGCTCTTTACAACACCGTTGTATACTTTGCCTTCTTCTACTTCTTCCCAGAATTTTTCTTTCAGCTCGTTTGTTTTTTCTTCTTTATCAGCACGGATAGAACCGATAACTTTTCTTCTGTTGCCGTCTTTGGAAGATTCGATAATTTTGATTTCCTGTTTTGTTTTTACCAGTGTTTCCAGAGATTCGTTTCTGCCTGCTGCAAGTGATGCAGGGATAAATACACGCACGCCGTTAACGAATGCAACAAGACCGCCTTTAACAGCTTCAACGATTGTAGCTGTGAGAACTTCGCCTGTTTCAGCAGCTTTAGCTACTGCATCAGCGCCTTCCTGTGCATCGTATCTTTTCTTGGAAAGTTCAACTGTACCTTCAGCGTCGTTAGGCTTAATAACGATGAGGTTCAGCTCGTCACCTTTCTTAACCAGGTCTTCAACTTTGGCACTTGGATCATCACTCAGTTCACTTGCTTTAATAAAGCCTGTGTGTTTTGTGCCAATGTCAACAGTAACTTCGTTAGCTGAAACACCGGTTACAACTCCTTTAATTTTTGCGCCTCTGTAAACCTTTGGCTGGTTTGCATAAGATTCGTTGAGCATTTCTTCAAAGCTCATACCATCTTCACGAATTACTTCGCTCATGTTATTAAGTACCTCCTGAATTATGAACGCCGGTGTACTTGCACCTGCTGTGACGCCCACATTTTGAATATTTATAAACAACTCCGGTGAGAGTTCTTTAACTGTTTCAATGCTGATGGTTTTGCAGTATTCCTGGCAAACCTTCACCAGCTTCTGCGTATTGGATGAATGACGACCGCCAATAACAACCATAAGGTCGTTCTGCTGTGACAGCAGCGCGGCCTCGGTCTGTCTTTCATTTGTCGCTCTACATATTGTATCAAAAATTTCGCAATCTGTACATACTTTTTTTACAATATCTACGATTTCATCCCATTTTTTTAACATATAGGTTGTCTGAGCCACCAAATTAGCACTTTTTTCGGCATTTTGACCAATAGATAACCAGGCTGACAGTTCTTCCGGCTCGTTAAAAACGAAATATTCGCCATCAGTATAGCTGACAATTCCTTTTACTTCTGCATGGTTCTTATCTCCTGCCACCAGCAGCACCCTGCCGTCTTTGCCTGTTTTTTCAGCCAGACGGTGTATTTTTTTTACATAAGGGCAGGTGGCATCGTGTGTAACTATACCACGACTTTCATAATAGTCATACACAGGTTTTTCCACACCATGACTGCGCAGCACTACCTCGTACCCTTCAGGGGCTTCCAGGCTGTCCAGAGTGATAACCCCCAGTTCTTCCAGTGCTGCCACCGCCTGTTTGTTGTGGATAAGCGGGCCCATTGTAGCCACTTTTTTTCCTTCTTTTGCCAGATTGGTTGTCATATCCACTGCACGGTTTACACCAAAGCAGAAACCGGCAGTTTTGGCCTTAGTTATCTTCATTTTCTTTTTCCGCCTTTGCTTCGGTTTCAGGTTTTGCCTGTTCAATTTCTACCGGCGGCACATAACCCACCATTTCGTTGTACTCCGCCAACAGGTTGTCCAGTACTTCCTGTGTTTTTGTTTTTGCAGCACGCAGCGCGCGTTTGCCGCCTTCCACCATATTCAGCTCTTCTGCCAGCAATGGCTGACCAACCTTTACAATAACAGGCGCAAAGAATTTGAGTTTGCGTGTGGAAGTTGGATAAATAAGACGAACAGGAATAATATCTGCACCTGTGGCCGCTGCAACCATAAATGCACCGGATTTCATTCGCAGCATTTTATCACCTGTGCCACGGGTACCCTCTGGGAAAATAAGGATACCTGTGCCTTTTTTGCCGTCTTCGATAGCTTTGTCCAAAGCGGCAGTGTCACCTGTACCTCTTTCAACAGGGAAAACACCTATCTGACGGAAAAACCAGGCAAAAAGTGGCACACGGAAAAGTTCGGCCTTGCCCATGATGGAAAACTTAGGTCCCCAGCCGTAAGCCATTACTATAAAGATAGGGTCTATCATAGACAGGTGGTTTGCCACTACAACAAACGGTCTGCCGTTTGTTTTGTAAGCACGGAGAATCTCTTTGTTGTATGTGCGGTAAGAGAAAATAATTCTGAAAGCCACCATACATACAGCAAGGCAAAATGTATAAATCATATTTTCTTTATTTCACTTTCTCATCAATAATATTCAGAACAGCCTGCACAGCCTGTTCAAAGTCCAGGAAAGATGTGTCCAGAAGAACAGCATCGTCAGCCTGGCGCAAAGGTGCTTCTTTGCGGTGTGTATCCTGCCAGTCACGTTTTTCTATATCTGCCAGCACCTCTTCAAAAGGAGTGTTGTCACCTTTTGCCTGCAGTTCAGCAAAACGGCGCTGTGCACGCACACGGCTGTCGGCAGACAGGAAAATTTTCACCTGTGCATCTGGCAGCACAACTGTGCCGATATCACGGCCGTCCATAATAACAGATGTTGTTTTGGCCACATTACGCTGTGTGTCCATAAGAAAAGCACGCACCTGTTTGTAGGCAGATGTAACACTGGCAGCCATAGATACTTCGTTTTCTCTGATAGCTGTGGAAACATCTTCACCATTGAGAATAACACACTGGGCACCTTCGCGGTATTCCAGTCTGATATCCACATTTTCCAGCTGTGAAACCACCAGTTCTTCATTGTGGATGTCCACATTGTTTTTCAGCATATACAGTGCAATGGCACGGTACATGGCACCAGTGTCCACATAAACAATGCCTCTGCGTTTTGCAACCTGTTTTGCAATGGTGCTTTTACCGGCACCACCCGGGCCATCAAGGGCTATGGAGTAAATCATAATATCTTCTCCTCAATCTATATATTCAGCAGACAAGCACTGCCTGTCCGCCATATTTTATTATAAAATTATTACATCTGTTCAATAATGCTTTCTGCACAGGCATAGGCTGTTGAAAACGCTATCTGCAGATTGTAGCCGCCGGTGTAAGCGTCCACATCAATAACTTCACCAATGAAATACAAATCTTTCTTTATTTTGGATTCCATTGTGGCTGGGTTAAGTTCTTTTGTTGCAACACCGCCTGATGTGATAACAGCGATGTCCAGTTTATATTTTGAATTCAGCGGAATTTTAAAGCCTTTCAGCAATTTTACCAGCTGCATTCTTTCTTCTTTTGTAATCTGGTTTGTGGTTTTTTCTGTGTCTATTCCCCACTCTTTCAGCATTACCTCAATCATTGATTTCGGCAGCAGCAGGTCAAGACAGTTTGAGGCTTTTTTACTGTGGAGCTTTTCAAAATCTGTGCAGATTCGTTTGTACAGCACTTCTTCGCTTAAAGCAGGTTTCAGGTCTATTACCGCCACACACTGCTGAATGTCCTTGTCCTTTATGTGACAGGAGGCAGACAGCACCAGCGGGCCTGAAATCCCGAAGTGTGTAAACAGCATTTCGCCCTGTTCGGTAAACAGCTTTTTCTTGCCGTGGATAATTGACAGGTTTACATTTTTAAGTGACAAGCCCATCATCTGGCGGCATTTTGTACCATTTTCCACCAGCGGTACAAGGCTGGCAGTAGGTGTAACCACCTTGTGACCGGCACTTTCGGCAAAATGGTAACCGTCGCCTGTGGAGCCTGTATTTTTATAGGACAGGCCACCTGTTGCAACAATCACCTTGTCAGCAAAAAGCTTCTTACCGCTTTTCAGTTTTACACCTGTTGCTCTTTCTTCGTCAAAAAGCAGTTCGACAACATCATCAAAGATGATGTGTGCTTTTTTTGCGTGGGTATCCAGTGCTTTTTTGATATCGTGGGCGGAGTCAGACACCGGGAAAACACGGCGGCCTCTTTCTGTTTTCAGTGCCACACCCATATTTTCAAAAAACTCCATAGTTCTTGCCGGTGGAAATCCATAGATGGAAGAATAAAGGAATTTAGGGTTTGTGCGGACATTTTTCAAAAATGTTTCTTCGTCACAGTTGTTGGTTACATTACAGCGGCCTTTGCCGGTAATAAGCACCTTTTTCGCTGTGCGGTCAGAATGTTCTATAACGGTGGTGTCCACACCGGCTTTTGCCAGAAAACCTGCGGCAAAAAGCCCTGCGGCACCGCCGCCGATAATAATAACTTTCATTTATACCTCGTCATATTTTGGAAGAACCCTGCTTTCAGAGAAATCTTCCATATCAAGGGTAAGGTTCGGGTTGTAGAATGGGTCTCGGAGCAGACTGTCACCAAAACGGTCTTTCAGTCTGTTGCGTTCACCTTCAAAACGTTCTTTCTTTTCGCCTTTTTTGTCAGAGCCACGGGAAATGCTTTCGTGGTGATAACATTCGGCATATGGTGTAAACAGTACATGATAACCCATATCGCGGATGCGCAGACAGAAGTCCACATCGTTGAAAGCCACAGTGAATTCTTCATCCAGACCGTTTGCTGCATCAAAAGCCTGCTTTGTAACCAGCAGACAGGCCGCTGTTACACAGGACAGATTCTGCACACAGGCAAGGCGGAACATATAGCCGGACTTGCCTCGTGGGTGATATTTGTGGCTGTGGCCGGCAAAACCGCCCAGACCTGTGATAACACCTGCATGCTGAACAGTATCGTTAGGATAATACAGCATAGCCCCCACAATGCCTACATTTTTCTGCAGGGCAAGGGAAACCATTTCTCCCAGCCAGTTTTCGCTAATGATTTCGATATCGTTATTCAGCAGAAGGTACATTTCACCATTTGCCTGCTGTGCGGCAAAATTGTTTATGGCGGAGAAATTGAAACCGCCTTTGTAATAAAGAACTTTCAGATTGGAATGTTCTTTCTGAATTTTGCCGTAGTATTCAAAGGTTTCCGGCTCGGTAGAGTTGTTTTCCACCACCAGAACCTCGAAATTTGTATATGCAGTCTTTTCATAAAGACTGTCAATACATTTTGTCAGTACAGGCACCTGGTCTTTATTTGGAATGATAATTGAAACCAGTGGCTGTGATGTAAGAGTATAATCAATTTTATATGTACTGCCAAAACGGCCTTCCACTGCTTTGCCCTGTACACCAATGCGGGCAAGATGTGCATCAATGGCATTTATGGCATTCTGTGTAACATAAGGTTTTGCCCCGACACCACCACTGGTGGACTGTGCGTGAACACGCCAGTAGTACAGCACTTTTGGGATGTGATGAATTTTCACATCAGGAATTTCTGTGATTTTAAGGAACAGGTCGTGGTCCTGGGCACCGTCATAGGATGACTGCAGACCGCCCAGCATTGTAAATATACTGCGCTTCATACATGCCAGATGGCAGATATAGTTGCAGTTTGTCAGATAATAGTAACTGAAATCAGGTTTGAAATGGGCAACGATAGGGTTTGTCCAGTCATTGTCAAACAGGGCTTCATCACTATAGATAAAGTCTGCGCCTGTTTCTCTGACAGCCTTTGCCATCTGATACAGTGCATCCGGTGACAGTATATCATCGTGGTCTGCCAGGCAGATATAGTCGCCGTCAGCATAAGAAACAGCCAGATTGGTGTTGCCTGAAATACCGAAGTTGCCATTCAGCTTTACATATTTGATTTTTTCACTTTCCAGGCTCTGCACATATTCGCCCACATAGCTGTGGTCATCGTCAGAAGCGTCTGCCAGCACCAGCTGACCAAACTGATAGCTCTGGTTTAAAAAGCTGTCTATATATTCTTTCAGATGGACTTGATTTGTGTTGTACAGAGCAGTAACAACGCTGATGGTTTTGTTTTCAAAATCCGGAACAAAATCTTTCTGCATAGCCAGTGCATCAGCAGGTGGCAGAAAACGACCTTTTTTAGCTCTCATTCTGCGCTTGAAAAAGCCCATTGCGCGCTGCATTGTACCTGCAAAGCCTTCATCCTTCAGATATGTAAAAAACAGAGCAACCAGCTCTTGAAATCGTTTGATTTTAAGCATTATTTATACCCGTAATTTTCGTATAAAAGTGTAAAGTGTGGGTTGTAGTAAGGGTCACCGTAGTTGAAATATTTCTGCCATTTTTCGGCAAAGCGGGCCTTTTCCCCTTCGTAACGCAGGTTTGGTTTATCGCTTTCGTCCAGACCGCGCGATTTGCTTTCGTAGTGTATACCCTCGCTGTATGGAGTGAATACATTGAGATAACCGGCTTCATACAAACGCAGACAGAAGTCAACATCGTTGTAGGCAACGGCAAAATTTTCTTCGTCCAATGGAAATTTTTTATACAGGTCAGTTTTCACCATAAGGCAGGCACCTGTCACCGCCAGATAGTTCTGTGTGGTAACAAGGCGGTACATATCACCTGTATTGTTGCGTGCATCGGCCAGACCTTTGTGACTGTGGCCGGCACTGCCATTAATGCCGATAATAACACCTGCATGCTGTAAATAGCCATCAGGATAATACAGCTTTGCACCTACTGCACCTACATCAGGACGCTGTGAATAAGACAGCATTTCTTTTACAAAATTTTCGCTGACAAACTCCACATCGTTGTTCAGCAGCAGGATATGATCCCCTGTGGCATACTGCACACCAAAGTTGCAGATTGCGGAGAAATTGAATCCGCCTTTATAGTACACAACCTGAACTTTACTGTTACCGGCTGTGATTTTGTCATAATAATCAAAGGTTTCTTTTTCTGTTGAGTTGTTTTCCACCACAATGACCTGAACATTGTCCCAGCCACCAAGAGCAAAGATTGAGTCAATGCAGCGGGACAAATCTTCAACGTGGTCTTTGTTTGGAATAACAATAGAAACCTGTGGGTTATCCTCCACATCATAAACTGTGCGGTAGCTGCCCGGATATTTCTGGATAGAAACCTGGCCTTTCAGCCCCATTCTGTCCAGATGAGCCTGTACTGCAGCCCTGCCGGCCTCAAAAGCATACATCTTTGTGGACATATCGCTGGCTGTGCTGCCTGCATGACCGCGCCAGTAGTAGAGAACTTTTGGAATATGGTAAACTTTGTTTGCCTTTTCTGAAAGGCGCAAAATCAAGTCAAAGTCCTGTGCGCCGTCAAAACGGGCATCTTCGTAAGCACCCACCTGTTCAAACAGCTTTCTGTCAAAAACAAGGAAGTGTGTGATATAGTTTACACCTCGGAGAAAATCCGGTGCGTAATCGATTTTAAAATGAAACTGAATAAGGTGTTTCAGTTCGCCGTCCAGAGTGATTTCGTCGCTGTACAGCACCTGGGCACCTGTTTCGTTAATCGCCTTTACATTTTCATAAAGTGCATTTGGCAGGATGACATCATCGTGGTCCAGCAGAGCCAGATAGTCGCCGTCTGCCAGTGCAAAACCAGCATTTGTATTTTCGCTTATACCTTTGTTTTCTGCCAGTTTTTCATATACTATGCGGCTGTCCTTATAATTGTCCACAACTTTTCTGATATGAGGCAAGTCTTTGTCAGAAGCATCTGCCAGCACCAGCTGCCAGTTTGAATAGGACTGGTTGTACACACTGTCTATCATTTCTTTCAGAAACTTTTCAGGCGTATTGTACAACGGCACAATAATACTGATTTTTGGCATATAAGGGAACGTAGCCAGTTTCTGTGCTTTCAGTTCCCTTTTCAGCGGGATATCACTGCGGAATTTCCACACATCCCCTTTTGTCATCAGCTTTATACGGAAATCAATCTTTCGCCAGGTGGCTTCCAGACCGTCGTTTTTTAAAGAAGCGACACCTCTGCCAGCCAGGGTGCCGATTCTTTTAAAATTTAGATTTCTTTTCAAAAATTTCAATGGAGAGTCTTGAATATTGCTCATTTCTCTGTCCTTTATCAATATTTATGGCTGTAAGCATCACAAACAGTTTCTGCATCGCCTGTCATAATAATCTTGCCATGTTCCAGCCAGGTGGCTTTGTTGCACAAGCTTTTCACCTGTTCAATGGAATGGCTCACAAAGATAACGGTTGTGCCACCTTCAATAAGTTCTCTCATTCTTCTTTCACATTTCTGCTGAAATGTATAGTCACCAACAGACAACACTTCGTCAGCAATAAGGATATCCGGGTCAGTAACTGTGGCAATTGCAAAAGCAATACGGGCAACCATACCTGATGAATAGTTTTTCAGTGGCACATCAAGAAAGTTATGCAGTTCAGAAAAGTCTACAATTTCCTGGAAATGTTCATCCATAAACCGTTTTGAAAATCCAAGAACAGCACCATTAAGATAAATATTTTCTCTTGCTGTCAGGTCCATATCAAAACCTGCACCCAGTTCAATAAGAGGCGCAATAGTTCCTCTTACATCAACACTACCTTTAGTCGGTTTCAACACACCTGCAATGGTTTTAAGCAATGTTGATTTGCCGCTGCCGTTCAGACCTACCAGACCATAAAAATCGCCTGGCATAATATCCAACGACACATTGTCAAGAGCCCAGAATTCTTCGAATTTCAGCGAATTTTTTGTCAGTTTGATAAAGTATTCTTTCAGATTGTCTACTTTTTCACTGGCCAGGTTAAATCGCATACTTACATTTTTTACACTTACAATAGGTTCCATAATATGTGTCTCCTTTAAATATGCAGAATAAAGTTATCCTGTGATTTGTTGAACACATAAGAACCCAATGCCAGGGCTACTATTGCACACAACGCACAGATGCTTATCTGTAATGTAGATGGAAAAACACCTGTAATTACACAGTCGCGGAATGTAGTGATATACCAATAAATCGGATTCAGCCTGCCTATATACATCATAATAGAACCCTGCCATATTTCCACTGGATAGAAAATAGGTGTGAAATAGTTAAGTGCCATAACAATAACAGACCAGAAATGCATTATATCACGGAAATACACTGCACCGGCAGCCAGAAACAAACCGATACCCAAACAGAAGAAAAACATAAAGAACAATGGGATAAACACTCCCAAAAAGCTGATATAGAAAGGGGCACCTGTAATAACCACAATAAACACAAGAGCAATAAGAGAAAAAAGCATATTTACAAACGCAAAGCAACTTTTTTCCAATGGGAAAATATATTTAGGCACATATACCTTTTTGATAAGTGGTGCTGAATACAGCACGCTGCCCATAGCGGAAGTAGTAGATTCATTAAAAAATGTAAACAGCAGATTACCACTGAGGAGGTAAACCGGGTAATTTGGTATGTTCATCCTGAAAAATTTTGAAAAAACAGTGGTCATAACCAGCATCATCAGCAGAGGATTGAGAACGCTCCACATAACGCCGAGTTTACTTCGACGGTACTTTACTTTAAGATCTCTGCCAATAAGATTAGTCAGCAAAAAGCGGTAACGCCAGAAATTGGTCAGTTTAGTTTTCATATCAGATTATTACCTTTATATTAATATTTTTCAGCCCATTCAAATTTCTGCTGTGCGAATGGTGTATGTTTTTTGTCTTTTTCACTGAGTTTGATTTCACAATCTACTTCAGGCCACTGAACGCCGATTGTTTCGTCGTTGTAAGGAATGCCGCCTTCAGCTTTTGGATTATAGATATCTGTGCATTTGTACACAAATTCTGCTTCGTCAGACAGCACCAGGAAACCGTGTGCAAAACCTTCCGGCACATAGAACTGCACTTTGTTTTCTTCTGACAGTGTTACACCATACCACTGGCCAAATGTTTTTGAACCCGGGCGGCAGTCAACAGCAACATCAAATACTTCACCTTTGATTACACGCACCAGTTTACCCTGGGTGTTTTCTGTCTGGAAGTGAAGACCGCGCAAAACACCTTTGGAGCTTTTTGAGTGGTTGTCCTGTACAAATTCCCTTGTGATGCCTGCAGCAGCAAATTCATCTTTGTGGAATGTTTCCATAAAGAAGCCGCGGTCATCGCCGAAAACTGTTGGTTTGATAACCACCAGACCTTCAATTTCATTTTTGATAAATTCAAATTTAGCCATTTTAAGTTCCTCTTTATATTAAAAATTTGTCAACAGTTAAATCAGTGCATAATAACGCACTATATCATATTAATATTAACATAAAACCGTTTGTTTTTCAACTTAAAAGCAAAGAATTAAGAATTTGAGACCGTTATATTTCACATTTTTTGAAAGTCTGATATATTGAAACCCATTCCAAAAAGAATTATAATTTTTACAATATAATTTTTGAGGTGTATTATGAGCAATTCTGCATTGATTTTGGAAGGCGGCGGTATGCGTGGAGCATACACAGCCGGCGTCCTGGATTATCTGATGGAAAAAGGAGTGTCTTTTGACAGCATTTATGGTGTATCTGCCGGTGCGCTGACAGGTGCCAATTTCAAAGCAGGGCAGATCGGCAGAGGACTGCGCACCTTTGCATCATATCTTCATGACGAAAGATATGCGGGTCCACAGCATCTGATTAAAACAGGAGACTGGTTCAACATCGATTTTTCATACAATCAGATACCCAATGAACTGGACCCTGCTGACTACAGCGCCTTTGATTCAAGCTCTGTCAATTTTTACTCTGTTGTATCAAATGTGGAAACAGGCAAGGCAGAATATATAAAAATCACAGATTTAAGAAAGCAGATGGACCGGTTGCGCGCATCTGCCACCCTGCCACTGCTGTCCAACATAGTGGAATATGAAAGCAAAAAATATCTGGATGGCGGCAGCTGCGACAGTATTCCGCTGAAAAAAAGCATGGAAGACGGTCACAGTAAAAATCTGGTTGTACTGACACAGCACAGAGGCTTTACCAAAAAACCAAGTGCCAACAGATATGCCTGCCGAGTGATGTATAAAAAGTATCCCAACTTTGTAAAAGCAATGGATAACCGCCACCATATGTACAACCGGCAGCTGAAACTGGTATATGAAATGGAAAAGAAGGGCAAAGCCTTTGTAATACAGCCGGCAAACAAAGTGGAGGTATCACGCCTGGAAAAGAACCCTGCCAGACTGGTAGAACTGTACCACCAGGGAAAACTGGATGCCGCCAGATGCTATAAACAACTGATTGAATATCTTGACAGATGAATTCTTGCATACAAAAATGTCATTCCGAACACTGTTCAGAATGACATTTTTTTAATAAGTACCATCAAGGCCAAAGCTGATATTCAGACCTTTGTTTATCTTCCGCAAATCTTCTGCCGCCAGGCATCCGGTCTTTTCTTTCAGTCGTTTTTTATCTATGGTGCGTATCTGTTCCAGCAACACCACACTGTCCACAGCCAGACCGCAGCTATCGCCTTTTATGGATATATGTGTAGGCATAACATTTTTGTACTGTTTTGATGTGATAGCGGCGGCAATCACCGTTGGAGAATATCGGTTGCCCACATCGTTCTGAATTATCACTACGGGGCGTGTGCCTCCCTGCTCACTGCCTATCACCGGACTTAAATCAGCATAAAAAACCTCTCCGCGCTTTATTTCCATATTTTTACACTCCTGTAAACTGTTTTCTGACTGTATTATTGCCGCCCCTTTCTGCTGTTAATCACCGGTAAATGTGACAATTTTGTAATTGTGAATTTTTACCTTATTCCATAGATTTTGCAGGGTTTGTATGGTAAAGTAGAATTGACAGAAAAATAGCTGATAAACTTTCTCTGCCTTTTGCCTGAAAACGAAACACGCGCTTTTCCGGCAAGGTATTCAATATAATATTTCAAAGGTGACTATATGAAAAAAACAATCAGTCCGTTGGCCAGAATAATAACCATTTTCACCGTTTCCATGGTGCTGTTTGCACTGGTGGGCAAAATCAGCCGGGGTGTAAAACCCACCGGCAACACCGACACACCACCGCCTGCTGATACCGGCGGTGCCTATGGCGATGCACTGTCTGACTATGAAAAAAACGGTATGAAAGGCATCTGGATAAGCTATATAGAATTTCAGTCTGTGGATTTTTCCAGCCGTGAAAATTTTGCAGATGATATTTCAGAAATGTTTGAAAACTGTAAAAACATGGGGCTGAACACCGTTATTGTCCATGCCAGACCTTTTGGAGATGCATTTTACAAATCCTCCTTTTTCCCTTACAGCCATATTATGACCGGCACACAGGGAACGGATGTAGGCTATGACCCAATGGAAATAATGATAGAAACTGCCCATGAAATTGGTCTGCGTTTTGAAGCCTGGGTAAATCCTTACAGGGTAAAGCTGTACAACCATCCAAAGGAACTGGCTGCCAACAATCCTGCACAGAAATCAACCCTGACAATTACCACCGACAGCGGTATTTACTATAACCCTGCCCTGCAGGAAGTCCGCGACCTTGTAACGGAGGGTGTGGTGGAAATAGTGAAAAACTACAATGTGGACGGCGTGCATTTTGACGATTACTTTTACCCTGACACTGCAAAAGAGCTGGACGAAAGTCATTACGCTGCTTACAGTGGAAATCTTTCTCTGGAGGACTGGCGCAGGGAAAATGTAAATATGCTGATAAAGCAGGTTTATGCGGCGGTAAAACAGGCAAATCCTGATGTGGAATTTGGTATCAGCCCACAAGGCAACGATGACAACAATTACAATATGCAGTATTCCGACATAAAACTGTGGCTGGGTGAAAAAGGATATGCAGACTATATAATGCCACAACTTTACTGGGGATTTGATTACACCACAAAAAGCGGCAGCGACCGCTATGCCTTTAAAAATTTAAGCTATGAGTGGTCGCAGTATAAAAAGGCTGACGGAGTAAAACTGTATATGGGGCTGGGGGCTTACCGCATAGGTGACGGTGACGGCAGTTATACAGAAAGTGATGAATGGCAGAAAGGTGATAACCTGGCGGCAATGATGCAGGTGACCAAAGCAAATCCACGACTGGACGGATATGCACTGTACAGCTATAACAGTATGTTTGACCGCAGTACATACGCAGATATAAAAGCGGCCGAAGTAAAAGCTGTGACAGAATTCAACAACGGATAAGGTAAAAAAGACTGTGTGAAAAAATCACACAGTCTTTTTTATGCAGTTTGATTTTATTCGCCTTCCAGCACTGCCAGCATAAGGATACCGGCAATAATGATTGTGATAAACATATACTGTCTTTTTGTCAGTTTTTCTTTCAGGAAAACTCTGGACAGCAGCAGTGAAACAACACATACACAAGAGATGATAGGTGCTGCGATAGCGCCGTTACCGCTCATTGCATATACATAAGTCAGCTGACCTGCAGTTTCACAAACAGCGGCCAGGGCCTTGTCTTTCTGCTGTGGCAGGTTGAATTTAACGCGTTTGTACATCATATATGCCAGCAGCAGTGCACCGCAGATGGCAAATGTCAGTTCATAGGAAATGTTTGCAATCAGTTCGATATTTTCTTCTGTAATGCCGATCAGTGGGCTTGTTTCCATTTCCAGGAAATAGATGTCCATAACACAGCCGATAGCATCAATAATTGCATAGCAGAATGGCATTGCAAAAGCAATCATAGCCAGTCTGTTGCCCAGACGCTGTTTTCTTTCTCTGCCTGCGTCCTGTTCAGCATGGCTTACACCCAGGATACCGATAACGATGATAGCAATGGCAACCCATACCATAGGTGCGATTTCATCACCCAGCAGCAGTGCACAAAGAACTGTACACATAGCGCCTGATGTGTTTTCAATAGGGTCCGACAGTGATTCTTCGATAAATCTGATACCAAAGAATGAACAGGCCATTGAAACAATGTAACACAGTGAAACCGGCAGGTATACAATCAGGTTCATTGGGTCGTATGTAATGTCGCTGGTAAGCAGTGTGTAAACTGCGTGGATGCCCATTACGGCACCAACCATAATACATACACGCAGGTGGTCGAATTTTTCTTCTTCGTGTGAGCCTTTTTTATAGAAAAGTTCTGCAAGACCCCACAGCAGGGTTGTTGCAAGTGTAAACATTAACCACATAATTATAAATCCTCTCGTTTAAATTAATCTTTAATTTTTCATATATCTTGTATTTTTATCTTATATCAAATTTCAAATAAAGTGAAAATTACATTTTTTCACTGCGGAATGCACCCATAACTGCAACAGTGCCTCCCCCCGGACAGTCGAAATACTGTACACAAGTCTGACAGCATCTTAGCGTTGAGCGGGTGATTTGTTTAAACTGTTTTGTCATGGTTTTTACCTCCGTTTTATTCAGGCAATGCCTGTGATATTCTGTGGCGTTATGCAGTTATGTGCCACAGGTTAGCCTATGCTTTCACACAGGAAAACGATTTAATTATATATTACTTCCAATCAATATTCAATTATTCATTTCAACAAATTATCTGAAATCAACAAAAATTCTATTATAATAATTACCAAAAATTGGTTTAATTGTTTACTTTCTTATATTAAATCAACCCGTCAGCCACCAAATCCTGCCATACTGAATACAGTCTGTTCCAGGTCTGTGGCCCTACCACACCGTCAGCAGACAGCCTGTTCAACTGTTGAAAAACAATAACCGCAGACTGTGTGGCCGGGCCGTAGCGTCCATCCACATTAAGTGTGGGAATCTGTGTGTAAACAGCAGAAATATCGTTCAGCCAGTTCTGCACTCTGGAAACATTTGCGCCTGTGGAGCCCGGTCTCAGCGGTGAACCCGGATATGTGGCTGACTGTGGCGGTGTCTGGGCCGGATTGTCCACGCCGTCACGGACTGACAGAAAAAGACGGTACATTTTTTCCCATGTAGCCGGACCTACCACTCCGTCAGCAGTAAGGTTGTAATAACGCTGGAAATTGATAACCTGTGTGCGAGTACCGCTGCCGAACACGCCGTCCAATGCAACCTGTGAAACAGTGGGTACATATTCTGATGCAAGGGAAAGGTAATATTGCACTATTGTAACATTCAGTCCCCTGTCTCCCTGTCGCACCGGTCTGCCGGGGTATGCGCCATCCTGTATAGCTTCACCTTCGCTGGTCAGCTCTGCCAGTTTTTTTACTGCCACATAGATAAAACTGATTTTATACCAGGTGGACTTGCCCACTACGCCGTCAGCAGTAAGGTTAAAAATCCTCTGAAAATTCTTCACACTGTCTTCCATGGCAGGACCGAAAATCCCATCCACAGTCATTTTGCCT
The DNA here is from genome assembly GCA_017436575.1 of Oscillospiraceae bacterium. Taxonomy (GTDB): domain Bacteria; phylum Bacillota; class Clostridia; order Oscillospirales; family Ruminococcaceae; genus RGIG3102. Next base: position 10,997 of record JAFSCU010000021.1, on the reverse strand, counting down.
ATGGCAGGATAGTTGTCGCTGATTCTGTTCAGCTGTGCCTGTATAATACGCACATTATTCCCTGTGGCACCGCGCCTGAGGGGACTGCCGGGGTAAGATGAATTTACAGATGCTATATTGTTTGTTTCATTTATCTGTATATCATCACCATAATAATAGCGGATAATTTCCAGGGCATTCATACCGCTGTTTGCCAGGTCCACGGTTCCCCACTGTTTCAGACCGCGGCAGGTAACCTGTTTGCCATCACAGTATTCAGTAAAATACGGCTCGCGGTTGTATTGGCGTGTCACATAGGTATTGAAAATTTCGTCTACAATTTTATCAGTTGACTCAAAAGTGGCGCGGTTGTGTATATACTTCTGGTCAAAGCTGGTGCTGTTGGTTATATCAAAATCATAACCTCTGCTTCTGTACCATTCGGTATAAATCCTGTTGAGTATAAAAGAAATCTGGCAGTGTATATTTGCCCTTAATGCCTGCTGTGGCCAGGTGGGGTATATTTCGCTGGCTGCAACACTTTTCAGATAGGTGCGGAATGGCACAGTTACATTCTGCCGCGCTGCATCAGGTCTGCCCAGATGGACAGTAACAGTCTGCGGAATAACCACACGCTGAAGAATATAGTCGTTGGTGCCTTCCTGCATATTCGGCTGCACATCAAAAAGTTTCTGCACCCGGCCTCTGTTCAGCTCTCTTTCAAATTCGTTTCCAAAATCTGTAGGGCGTGGCATAAGACCAATGGTCTGCACAGTTGTCTGCCCGTCATAAATCTGTACCGCTGTGTTTTCGCCACGGATGAAATATTCTTTTTCTGTTACTATGTCATAGTTTTTATAAGGCAATACAGTTGTGTTGTTTTCGTCCAGGGTATACTGTATATCCACTGTCTCCAGCTCTATCAGCGGGCTTTGACCGCTGGCGTCGGTATAAACTGTCTTGTCTTCCAGCAGTTTGCCGCTGGCAGAATCTATGACTGTAATTTTTACATTTTCCAAAGGTATGGCTGTCTGTGTTGTAACCATTACCTGCAAAAAACCTGTTGCCATAATGACTCCTGTAAAATATTAATTAGCGATTGCTGATTTAGTTTATGTGAAAATAGCCGTTTTTTGTTACTTCCTTATTGATTAGCCTTAATTTTATGTTAAAATAAAATTGACAGGAGGCATCGATTATGAATTTACTGGTTGCGGAAATTAAAAAACATATCGAAAATACAGACACAGACAAATCTTTACTGCCTGCAGAAAACGAAGAAATAAAAAATTATATCAATCGTATTTTTAACGACAAAAACAACTATTTGTTTATAAACGATATAATGAATGTGACTTATCACTGGCTGGACAGTGTTAAATGTCCTTTTAAAAACTGGAAAGAAGATGTGCACTATTACAATTTGCTGGAAGAAGCCTTTGACCTGCCACAGAAAGATGGCATAGACAACAGACTGAAACACAAAGTGATACACCATATACAAAAAAATATTACTCACAGCATCAATGTAAACCGTACTTTTAAAGAGTTGTACGCTGGCTGGGATGACGAATAATATATTTTACATACAGGAGGCAAATTTATGACATTGGGTGAAAAAGCAAAGGAATATTATCTGGACCAGGGACTGAACTGTGCGGTATCTGTGCTGATGGGCGCAAGCGATACTTATAATCTGGGTCTGAAACTGGAAGATGCAAAGCTGGTAACTGCCTTTGGCGGCGGTATGGGCTGTGGCAATCTGTGCGGCGCGCTGGCCGGTGCAATGGCCGCACTGGGCAAAGTTTATCTGCCTGAAGGCGAAATGTACAATCCACAGTTCAAAGATGTGTGTTCAGGCTTTGTAACAGCCTTTACCGAAAAATGGGGCACAACGCTGTGTGCACCTATCAAGGAAGCAAATGTTACCCCAGAGGCAAGATGCAGCAAAACTGTTTTGGAAACAGGCAATATGTTGCAGGAATATATTGATAATCTGATTAAAAAATAAAATAAAAAGGAACTCTGCGGAGTTCCTTTTTTATAGTTTAATTATATATTCTCTTGGTGTTTTGCCATAGTATGCTTTGAATGCTTTGTGAAAATTACTTGGGTTGGAATAGCCCAGCATGGCAGAAATCCTGTCTATAGGCATTGTTGTACTTTGCAGCAGTATCAGGGCGCGTTCCATACGCTGTTCCAGTAAAATTTCCGAAAAAGATTTGCCTGTTTCTTTTTTCAGCAAACTCGGCACATAATTGGGATGATAGCCGAATTCATCTGCTATTCCCTGTAAACTGGCATCCGCCAGATGCCCGCCTATATAATGTGTAATCTCAACAGCAATATTGTTGTGTTTTTTCATCTTCTTTGCCGGTTTGTAATATCTTGATATCTGCAGCAGAAAAGCCAGAACCAGCGGTTTCAGCATAACCTGCACATCAGGTTTGTCCTGGGCATATTCCATAACCATCAGTTCCATCAGTTTGCGTATATGTATATCATCTATGGCATTAAAATGAATTACCTCCTGGGAAAAGCTGTCTGTTACAGGATTCAGCAGAAAATTCACCATATCCACAGACCGGGACAGAGATGGCAGAAAAAACTGGAAAAGCACTTCCGGTTTTATAAGCACCGACAACATCAGCACATTGCCGCCACTGGGCACAGCTGCATGTCCTGCAAAAGGCTGCCCTGCATATATATCTCCCTGCAGTAATGTCAGGCTGCGGTCATATTTAAGACTTTGCATATTCTGCCAACCGCTGAATACATAGTTGAAATAAAAATATTCATGTCGGTGGAACTGTTGCAATTCATCACTGTCACCCTTTACCACTATTATGATATCTTCATCCGGCTTTCCCGGCCATCTGAACATTTTTTCCTGCTGATTGCTGCCCGGAACATCCGCCAGCACCCAATTCAGATTCTGATATTTTTCCTTTATTATTTCAAGGGATTGCATAAATTTATTATCCATAATAATATCTCCTATAGTCATATTATACAACAACATATTAAGATTTACCATACAAAATCTTAATATTTATTATTATAAAAATATAGTGAATATTATATAATTAAATTACAATATTACGTTTAAAACGGAGGAAAACAAAATGGCATACGAATTTGATTTTGTAACAGCTCTTGACCGTAAAGGTCACGACTCATCAGCTGCTGACTATGAACCAGCATATCTGAGAGAAGGTTTTGATTTTATCCCAATGGCAGTTGCTGACATGGGCTTCAAAACTTGTCCAGCTATCGTGGAAAGCATCAAAGAAAGACTGGAACACCCAATCTTCGGTTACTTCCCACACAGAGAAGATTACTATGATGTAATCATCAAATGGCAGGAAAGAAAACACGGTGTTACAGGCCTGAAAAAAGAAAACATCATGTACCACCACGGTGTACACGGCGGTAACGTTCACGCTCTGAGACTGTTCTGCCATCCAGGCGACAAAATCATGATCCACACACCTATCTACGCTTCATTCCGCAGAAACATCAAAGATCTGGGCTGGAACGCAGTTGAATCCGAACTGGTTATCGACGAAAACGGCGTTTACAGAATGAACTTTGAAGATATGGAAAAAGAATTCCAGGCTGGCTGCCGCACACTGCTGTTCTGTTCACCACACAACCCACTGGGCCGTGTATGGGAAAAATGGGAAGTAGAAAAAATGATGGAACTGTGTGAAAAATACGAAGTTAAAGTAGTTTCTGACGAAATCTGGGCTGACTTTGTATTCACAGGTCACAAACATGTTCCTGTACAGTCTGTTTCTGAATACGCAAAAATGAACACAATCGCTCTGTACGCTCCATCAAAAACATTTAACCTTGCCGGTATGATGGGCTCTTACTCAATCTGCTACAACCCATACCTGCAGGCAAGATTTGCAAGACAGTCTTACCTGACAATGTACAACAAAATGACTCTGCCATCAATGTACGCTCTGCTGGGCGCTTACAGTGATGAAGGTTTCGAATGGGCAAAACAGCTGATTGCTACAATCGAAGGCAACGCTAAATACGCAGTTGACTACATCCGCAAAAACTTTGAAGGCGTTACAGTTGGTGACCCAGAAGGTACATACGTAATCTTCGTTGATACAAAAGAATGGTGCGAAAAACACGGTAAAACTCATGACGAACTGTTTGTACAGGCTATGAGCTATGGTGTAGGCTGGCAGGATGGTGTAGGCTTCAAAGGCAATACACACTTCCGTATTAACCTTGCACAGCCAAGACACAGAGTTGAAGAAGCTATGGACCGTCTGAACAAATACGTATTCAATGGCGAATGGTAATTTTCACTGCTGACTGAATTTTCAGATAATAAAAGAGGAGTTCTTCAGAACTCCTCTTTTAATTTATTGATTTAATTGCCCCTATGCCTTTTTGATGGCCTGCGCTTTTTTCTTTGCCACTGTCAGTGTGAAGATTGGCACTACTGCGCATACAAAGCCCAGGATAAGAGCGCCATTGAAGCTGCCTGTAAAATCGTAGATATATGGCAGGCCACTGCTGGCCAGAGCCATTACAACAGAGTTATATGACTGGAAACGGGACAGATGCAGTTTATATTCATCCGGGCCGTAAACTTCCATATAAACCAGCGGTGGTACTGTTGTACCCATAGAGTACACCATACCCAGCAGCAGCGCACCTGCATACATCATAACAGGATTTGCACCGCTGAACATCAGCATTACTGTGGAAGCAGCAATAACAACGCTGGTCAGGTTTACAGATGGGAAAATACCTATTTTGTCAGCCATTACACCGATAAGCAGTTTGCCTGCAACATTGCCCACCATATTGAAGCTGGTAACCATGGCGCCCACCTGGATTGTATAACCAACAGACTGTGCCAGCATAGGCAGCTGGTTGCCAAACTGTGTCATAACACCGGCTACAATAAGGCCAAAGGTACTGATAACAAACATAGATGCCGGCATTTTATAGGATTTGATTTCCTGCTTTTCAGCAGACTGTGTGGCTTTGTTTGCCATATCTTCCGTCCAGCCGTAAGGTTTCATACCTTTTTCTTCAGGTGTGCGCACCAACAGGAACAATGTAGGCAGAACAATCAGCAGAAAGCCTGTAAGACCATTGATAACCGCTGTTTTTCTCCAGCCCATAGCTACAATAAGACTGGACAGAACAGGGCTGAAAACAGCACCTGCAAGACCGGATGCGGCCATTGCTATGCCGATAACCATACCATTTTTTGTTGCAAACCAGTTATTCAGCACAACAGGGATAACCACCAGTACACAGCTCATACAGATACCTACCAGAACACCGGAAAAATACCACTGCCAGAGTGATGTGTAGAAATACATACCCACATAGCCTGCAAGACCCAGTGTGGCAAGACCTGTCATAATAACCTTTGGGTTTTTGTTCAGGAACAGCTTTGTGGTCACACCACAGGCCGCCGCCTGTAAAAAGGCACGGATTGTATAGTAGATGGAAAGGTCACCGCTGCGGAAACCCAAATCTTCGATAATAGCTGAAAAAATAACGCCTGTACAGTTTACCAGAATACCGATGATACCGCCCTGAATACAAACGGCGGCAAACAGTATCAACCAGGCATAGTGAAATTTACTCTGTTTTCCCTGCATTTTAAGCACTCCTGTAAAAAATATTCTTTAAAAATTAATTATACATTATTTTATCTTTTCAGACAATGGATAAAAACAAAAACACCGCAGAAAATCTGCGGTGTCAAAAGTCTGTTAAAATTATTCAGCTGTTGATGGAACAACTTCTGCCATTTCAACCAGTTTGGTCAGCATAATGTCACGCATTACGATGGATTTCAGGTAAGGCATACCGTATACATCTTCGTATTCTGAGTAGTCTTCTGTGCCGAACATTTTGTCAAAATAAGCTTTCATGTCGTCTTCTGTAACTTTCCAGCCTTCTTTTTCAGCAACAGCCTGAACTGTCAGGTATACTTTTTCGTAGTCTTTAATGTCATCAGCCATATCTTCAATATATGCATCCATTGTTTCATAGCCATAGTATGACAGGAATGTATCTACATCCAGATTGAACTGTGCAGCGTTCAGTTCGATATTTGCTTTTCTTGCTGCAACTTCATAATCATGAATCTGCTGTGGGTATGTTGTAACTGTTGTTTCGTCCATCAGTTTGCCCCATACATAGTTTTTTGTATCAGCATCAACAATATCTTCAGCCAGTTTAGCTTTCATATCTGCTACATCACTATAGTAATCTTTCAGATTTTCAGCAACAAAATCATCTGTGATTTCTGGCAGAACTGTTTTATAGAAGTGGTTTACTGTAATTGTGAACACTGCTTCTTTGCCATTCAGTTCTTCATTGCCGTAATCTTCTGGGAATGTAACTGTGATATCGAATGTTTCACCTGGTTTGTGACCGATAATCTGTTCTTCAAAACCTGGAATAAATCTGCCGCTGCCGATTGTTACATCACTGCCGGCGCCTTCTGTGGAACCGCCTTCAAAAGCAACACCATCAATTTTGCCGTCAAAATCAATGTTGATGTAGTCACCGTCTTTTACTTCACGGGATGTATCAGCATCTTTTTCGCTTGTTGCAAATGTAGCTTTGATTTCTTCAATTTTAGCATTGATTTCATCTTCTGTTGCAATTGTAGCATCTTCCGGAATTGTGTATGCTGTGTAATCTGGCAGCACTACATTGTCCAGTGCTGTAACACCTTCGAAGAAACCTTCTTCTGTCAGGCCTGCGCTGTAGTCGTGTGTTTCTGGCATATCACCCATTGTGAAAGCAGCAAAACAACCCAGCAGCATAATGCCGGCAAGTACCAGACAAACAAGTCTTACCAGATTCTTTTTCATTTTTGCTTTGGAATTCATTTATCTATATCCTCCATAATTATTTTAACAGTCGTAACCAATATTTTATCGTATATTAAGCAAAGTTGCAAGTAAAATATTGTATTTTAAACAAATTGTCTTTTTCTTTTCACATAAAATACACCAAATAGACTTTTATTCCTATATATGGTATTATTTACTTATATATTAAGTGGGGTGATACAGTGCATTTTGAAAACGTAAAGGGGATTCTGTCCCCAAAGGGCAATATGAATATATACCGTGGTTGCACCCACGGCTGTATTTATTGCGACAGCCGCAGTACCTGTTACAATATGGACCACGATTTTGAAGATGTGCTGGTAAAGGGCAATGCCCCTGCCCTGCTGGAATCAGCACTTAAAAATAAAAGAAAGAAAATTATGGTGGGGATGGGCAGTATGTCTGACCCTTATATGCATTGTGAAAAAGACCTGCTGCACACAAGAAAATGTCTGGAAATTGTGGACAGATACGGCTTTGGTTTCACGCTTATAACAAAATCAGCCCTGGTTTTGCGTGATATTGACCTTATAAAAAGCATAAATGATAAATCAAAGGCAGTGGTGCAGATGACACTGACCACTTTTGATGAAAAACTGTGCATGATACTGGAGCCAAATGTTTCCACTACAAAACAGCGTTTTGATACACTGATGAAACTGAAAGCTGCCGGCATACCCACTGTGGTATGGCTGACACCGATACTGCCTTTTATAAATGACACCGAAGAAAACCTGCGCGGTATACTGGACCTGTGCATAAAAGCCGGAGTAAAAGGTATAATCTGCTTTGATATGGGGCTGACTTTAAGAGAGGGCAACAGGGAATATTTTTATAAAAAACTGGACCGGCACTTTCCGGGAATGAAAGAAAAATATATTGCTGCATTTGGTGACAGTTATTACTGCACCAGCCCCAACAATCAGCACCTGATGAAAATTTTCCGTTCAGTCTGCAAAGAAAACGGAATAATGTACAACAGTGATGAAATTTTTGAATATCTTCGTCATTTTGAAGAAAAAACAGACAGCGAACAGCTTACCCTTTTCTGACAAAATTTCCTCTTTATTTTTTTTGCAAAGTATGGTAAAATAAATTTTACAGCAGTAAAACTGCCTATGCGCTCGTAGTTCAGCTGGAAGAACGTCAGACTCCGACTCTGAAGGGCACGGGTTCAAATCCCGCCGGGTGCACCAATAAAAAAGCCTTGTCTTATGACAGGGCTTTTTTATTTTTCACCATAATGTTAACTGCAAAATATTTTAAAAAATCAATCTATCGCACAATACCCGATGATGTGTTATTATAATGAAAACCGCCTGTGCAGTACACAGGCGGTTTGTTGTATGATATAGAATTATTCACCGATAAAATCTGCGATTTTGTGAATCAGCAAATCAAGGGCCACCTGGTTGTGACCACCTTCCAGAACGATGATATCAGCATTCTTTTTGCTTGGTTCCACATATTTTTCGTGCATTGGTTTTACAGTTGTAAGGTACTGCTGTGTAATTGATTCAATGCTTCTTGCTCTTTCCTTCATATCGCGCATTGCACGGCGGAGAATACGGGTGTCAGCATCTGTGTCAACAAACACTTTAATATCCATAAGGTCACAGAGATCCTGGTTTTCAAAAATCAGAATACCTTCAACCACGATAACTTTCTGTGGTTCAATACGGATAATTTTATCACTGCGGTTATGCACTGTGTAATCGTAAACAGGGCAGTCGATAGCCTGATTGTTTTTCAGCATTTTCAGATGTTTCACAAACATATCAGTATCAAAAGCCTGTGGAATATCATAGTTTAAAAGACATCTTTCTTCGTATGTCATTTCGTCATGGCGTTTGTAGTAGTTGTCGTGGTAAACAACTGTAATTTTATCGCCAAAGTGTTTTTTAAGATTATTTGTAAGTGTAGTTTTGCCACTGCCTGTACCGCCGGCAATACCTATAACCAGAACGTCCATATTTTCCTCCAGAGAGTGTATTAATTATTAACTATATTGTACATAATAATCTTCATTTTGACAAATACTTTTTTATCTGTGTTATAAAAAACCGGCTCTTTTACTGAGCCGGTTCAAAATATGTTCAGTTATTAAAATGCAAAGTCACCGTTGCGGAATACAGGTACCCACTGGCCGTCCTGTGTAAGACCGTCAATGTTCATATCAGCTGTACCCATCATAAAGTCGATGTGTGTTGAAGAGTCGTTGAACAGACCTTCTTCAGGGCACATACCCAGACCGCGGCCCAGTGCCAGATGGCAGCTGGCGTTTTCGTCAATCAGTGTGTTGTAGTAAACCAGACCGGACTGTGAAATAGCAGATGAGTATTCAACCAGTGCTGTTTCGCCCAGATATGCTGCGCCTTCATCTGTGTTAACCAGTGCTTCCAGCATTTCTTTGCCTTCGCCTGCAATAACTTCCACCACTTTACCTTTTTCAAAGCGGAAACCAAAGTTTTCTACTTTTTTGCCACCGAGAATAAGTGGACGGGAAGCATAAACAACGCCTTCTGTACCGTATTTGTATGGTGTGGTGCAGATTTCTTCTGTTGGAATATTGGCATTGAAGCGGATAGCATCAGGATTTCTCTTGTAGCTGTATTTTGAATATTTTGTCAGTTCAACTGTCAGGTCTGTGCCATTGGAAGCTGTGAAATGCAGTGCTTTCAGGTTGAGAGCATCCATTTTTTCGCCCTGTGCCTGTTTCTTTTCGTTTTTCTGTCTCCATACTTCATCAATATCGTTATCTTCTGTGATATAGCACAGGTCCAGAACTGTCTGCCACAGTTTGTCAAGAGCAGCCTCTCTGTCCAGTTCAGGGAACATCAGTTCTGCCCATTCGTATGTAGGAACCATAGCAATACACCACTGGCAGCGTTTTTCTCTGGAAGCGCGGCGCATGATGTTTCTGTAGTTGTCAATGTAAGAGAAAATGGCATTTGCCTGTGCTTCTGTAGCATCTTCCATCAGTTTTGGGTTTACACCTTCCAGACGGATTGTGCAGGCGCCATCGTCAAGTGCATTCTGATAGCGGTCTGCTTCCCACTGCTGAATCTTTCTCACTTCTTCATCCGGCATATACTGTGCCTTTGTTTTCAGCCCTGCCAGGTCAAGGTAGTTGATAATAACTTCGCCACTGCCCTGTTTGTAACATTCCTGTGCAAAGATATTTGCAAACTGATAGCCTTCGATGCAGGCTTCTACCAGAACTTTCTGGCCAGGCTGTACATTGATGCCAACTGTAACCAGCATTCTGGCATATTTGCGAATCATTTTTTCATTCATAATCTGTCTCTCCCTTTGTATTTGTATTGCAAACAAATGTATTTGTTATATTGTACAACAAAGTGAAAAGGTTTTCAAGCTATTTGTTTATTTTTTGACAAACAACAAAATGCAGACTTGTACCCCGACAAGCATTTGTATATGAATAAAAAAAGAAAAAGCCCTAATCACTGGGATGATTAAGACTCTCTTGTGGCCAGGGAGGCTGGATTTGAACCAACGTCCTCTTGCGGTTCTCGAAAAAATCTTCGTGCTGTTCGCTTACTCGATTTTTTCGACCGCTGCGCCATCCCCTGCTCCTTGTATCATCCACCGCATGCAGTCGCAGGCGATGCCTTCGAGAACCCTCGGTCGTTGGTTTTGGGGCAAAAGAAAAAAAGCCTTGACTACTGGGATAGCCGAGACTTTGTGGTTGCGGAGGCTGGATTTGAACCAACGACCTTCGGGTTATGAGGGGCTTTCAGCCCCTCGAAAGAGCCCTCCAAGCCTCTTATTTAACAAAAAATTTTTTAAAATTACAAATTATAAGTACATTTTTTACAGCAAATTTCTAAAAGAAAAGTAGTAAGAAACAATCAAGTTTCTTACTACTTTTTAATTACTTTGATACATCTTTTTAACATCTTTTAATCAGAATCATACATCTTTCTAATTTTATCCAAAAATGCTTTGTAATCATTTGCCACATATTCAGGGGAGATAATCTTTACTCTTTTGCCAAGACCACAGAGCCATCCATAGAATTGGTCGCTGATATAAACTTTTGCTGAAATAGTAAAGTGTGTATCATCATCTTTACTATACAGAACATCTTTTGTTCCAAAT
>JAFSCU010000020.1 GCA_017436575.1 Oscillospiraceae bacterium | reverse complement strand
TGTGAATGAGTTCGGTATTGTACCGGGCTTATTCCTTTTAGTTTTAGGGAAATTCTGTGATTGTTGTATAATATAGCTACAAAAGAGCCTATTTATTTTTTTTATCTTTTGTGGTAACATAATAGATTAGTAAGATATTAATTAAAATTCAGGAGATAATATGAAAAGAGAACTTATAGCACCTAATACACACATAACTGTATTAAAAAATGAAAAGTTCAAAAGAAACCGTATCAGCATTAACTTTATTATGCCAAACGCCAGGGAAAAGGCTACAATGTATGCATTGCTTCCGGGCATCCTTGAAAGAGCATATGAAGATTATCCTGATATGCAGACTTTTTCCAAAAAACTGAACAGAATGTATGCAGCCCAGCTTTCAGTAGGCAATGCAGTTATCGGTGCAAACCGTTGCCTGCGCTTTACAGTACAGGGGATCAAAAATGAATATTGCATCAATGGCGAAGACCTGCTGGCAGAATTGACAGATGTTTTGCTGGGTGTAATTTTTCGCCCATGTCTTGAGAATGGTTCTTTTGTGTCAGACTGGCTGGAAGTTGAAAAATTCAAACTTCGTGAGGATATCCAGGGTGAAATCAATGACAAACGCGGTTACTGCGTAAAAAATGCCCGCAGAAAATTCTTTGGTGATGGTCTGAACGGCGTTGAAAGAATGGGTTATATTGATGAAATTGATGCAATTACACCACGGCAGCTTTTTGAATGCTATAAAGAAATGCTGTCACAGGCCGTTGTGGAAATTTTTATCACAGCCAACAATCCTGACTCTGCAATAGAAAAACTGACACAGGCGTTTAATTCAGATCGCATTGCCACAGTAAAAATTCTGCCTGTTACAGCTGTACCTGTAAAAGAAGCAGAATTTTTCAGTGAGTCTATGGATACCACACAGTGTAAAGTATGTCTGCTTTACACAACTGAAAGATTGCTCACTGAGGACGAAAGATATCATATGTTGGTAGCAAGTGCTCTCTATGGTGGCACAGCATCCTCCAGATTGTTTAAAAATGTGCGCGAAAAACAGTCACTCTGTTATTACTGTGCAGCAGGCTTTAATGGTTTTACGTCCAGTATGTCTGTTGATTCCGGTGTTGAACATCATAACACACAGCGTACAATTGATGCTGTTCAGGCAGAGCTGAAAAATATGATTGAGGGCGAAATCACAGAAGAAGAAATCAACCAGACAAAGCTGATTATAATAAACAGCCTGAAATCCAACTACGATGGCCTTCACGGACTGGAAGCATGGTATCTTAACGAAGCTGTACGAGGTACATCTTTTACACCGGAAATGGTAATGGAAAGAGTGGAAGCAGTTACAGCGGATGATATCAGAAATGTTCTGAAACTTCTCAATCTCAATGTTGTATATACATTAACTAAATAAAGGAAAACTTATGTCAGAAATCAGAAATAATATATTAAATGAAAGTTATCAGCTGGTAAAAACAGATTGTGGTCTGCAGATAGCCTGTTACAATATGCCTGGTTATAATGCTGTACATGCTGTTTTTGCCACAAACTTCGGTTCAGTGGACAGAAGTTTTATTATGAATGGGGAAAAATATGATATTCCTGCAGGCGTTGCCCATTTTCTGGAACATAAAATGTTTGAAAACGAAGACGGTGATGCTTTTGACAAATATGCAAAAACAGGTGCAAACGCAAACGCGTTTACTTCATTTGACAAAACCTGCTATATTTTCACAGCTACAGACCGAGTGGATGAATCACTGGATATTCTGCTGAATTTTGTTACAACTCCATATTTCACTCCACAGACAGTAGAAAAGGAACAGGGCATTATCGGACAGGAAATCAAAATGTATGATGACAGTGCAAACTGGCGCATGCTGTTTGGTGTACTGGAAGGTCTGTTTGTGAACCACACAGTCCGTGATGACATTGCAGGCACAGTGGAAAGTATTGTACAGATTACAGACAAAATGCTGTACGACTGTGCAAAAGCCTTCTATTCACCATCCCAGATGTTGCTTTCCGTTGCGGGCAACATCACACTGGATACAGTTCTTGCTGCCTGTGACAGGGCTGGTTTCAAGTATGAAACACTGGAAGTTGAAAGATTGTACACAGAAGAACCTGATGAAATCAACTACACAGAAAAATCCATCAATATGCCTGTTTCAGTACCACTTATTGCGGTTGGCTTTAAAGAAAAAATGTCCAATCCTGTGACAATCAGAGAAGAACTGTGCGGTGAAATCATTATGGATGTACTGACAGGTGCAACCAGCAAACTTTTCAACAAACTCTATGACCGCAATATTGTAAATGGTACTTTTGAAGGTGAAGTTTTCTGTGGCACAGACTATTATGCAACAATTATTTCAGGTGAAACTGCTTATCCGGATGTATTGCTGAAAGAAATTGAAATGGCAATAGATGAACTGAAAAAAGAAGGAATCAATGAAGAAGATTTCTTCACCAGCAAAAATTCAATGTACGGCAGTATGATTGTTGATTTTGAAAATGTAGAAGAGGTTGCCACCAGCATTGCCAATTCACATTTCAAAGGCAGAACAGTATATACAGCCCTGGAAACACTCAGTGCTATAACACTGGAAGATGTAAACAGCCAGCTGCAGACAATGTTCCGCCCTGATAAACGCACTGTGTTTACAGTTATGCCAATGGAGGGTAAAGATGATTAATCATGTGCAGTTCCCTAATCTGGGCATTGAACTGACTATAAACCGTGTTGCTTTTTCAGTTTTTGGCTTTGATATTTACTGGTATGGCATTATCTTTGCTTTTACAATGGTTGCAGGTGCATCAATGGCGTTGTATCTGGGTAAAAAATTGGGTATAAATGATGACGATTTCCTTGACGTTATTATTTTCGGTGCCATTTTTGGTATCATCGGTGCCCGTGCGTATTATGTGGCCTTTGCACCTTTTGAATATGAAACACTGTGGGATATGATCAATCTGCGTGATGGCGGTATAGGTGTATATGGCGGTCTTATTGCAGGTGCAATATCAGGTGTTTTTCTCTGCAGATGGAAAAAAATCAAATTTCTGGATGCAGCTGACTGCGTTTTTACAGGTTTCCTTTTCGGTCAGACATTTGGCCGCTGGGCAAACTTTATGAATCAGGAAGCCTTTGGCACAAACACTACCGGTCTTTTCGGTATGATAAGCGAAAATACCACACGCTATCTCAGCCGCATTGCTCCATCACTGGCACAGCAGGGGATAACTGTTTACCCGGATATGCCTGTACACCCCACATTTTTATATGAATCTGTATGGTGTCTGATTGGATTTATAATTATTTTCACATATTTCAAAAAAAGAAAATTCAGCGGCGAAATACTGTGTATGTCAGCCGCATGGTATGGCTTTGGCAGATTTTTTATTGAAGGTTTGCGTACAGACAGCCTGGCAACAAACGGCGGGCTGAGAACCAGCCAGATTGTGGCAGTGGTTACTGTTGTTGCCGCACTGGTATTTATAGTGTATAATTATATAATGATTAATAAAAAACAGGAGGCAGGAGAAAATGGACAGTAAACTTATCAGCGGCAAAGAAGTTTCCGCACGTATTAAAGAACAGGTAAAAAAAGAAGTTATGATGCTGAACAGCCAGGGCGTTTTCCCAAAACTGTCAGTTATCATAGTTGGCGAAAACCCTGCCAGCCTTACATATGTAAAAGGCAAACACAAAGACTGTGCCGAATGCGGCATAGTTTCTGAAAACATTGCACTGCCTGAAACAGTTTCCCAGGCAGATCTGCTGGCTGAAATTGAAAGACTGAACAATGACGATTCTGTTCACGGTATCCTTGTACAGTTGCCATTGCCAAAGCATATTGACGAGTATGCCGTAATCAATGCCATTTCACCAACAAAGGATGTGGACGGATTTACAGCAGTAAATGTAGGTAATATGAACATAGGTAAAGACTGCTTTACTCCTTGTACACCGCAGGGCTGTATTGATATGCTGGACTATGCCGGTATTGATATGACAGGCAAGGATGTTGTGGTTATCGGTCGCAGTAATATAGTAGGCAAACCGGTTTCTGTTCTGGCGCTTCAGCGCTCTGCTACTGTAACTATCTGTCATTCAAAAACAAAGAATATTGCAGACAAAACCCGCATGGCTGACATTGTTATAGTTGCGGTAGGCCGTGCAGGCTTCCTTACAGGCGATATGCTGAAACCCGGTGCAGTGGTTATTGATGTGGGTATCAACAGAAACAGTGAAGGTAAACTCTGTGGTGACGCTGATTTTGACAGCTGTATCGATGTGGTTTCAAAGATTACACCTGTACCTGGTGGTGTTGGTCTGATGACAAGAGCCAATCTGTTGAAAAACACAATAAAAAGTGCAAAAAACTGTTTAAAATAGCGAAAAATCAAGCATTTTCTTATTGACTTTTACAGTGGGTTTGTGTTATTATATTTAAGCCGCATGTAAATGGTTAATTTAAGTTATATAAATGTTTATATACACCTGGTTCAGCGAGACTTAATTAATGAGAGGGTATTAAAATGAAAGCAGTATTTGTTACTGGTGGCAAACAGTACGCTGTTTGCGAAGGCGATGTAGTATTCATCGAAAAACTGGACGTTCAGGCTGATGAAACAGTTACTTTTGAAGAAGTTCTGTTCGTAGGCGAAGGTGCAGATGCAAAATTTGGCACACCTGTTGTTGAAGGTGCAAAAGTTGAAGCTAAAGTTCTGAAAAACGGCAAAGGCAAAAAACTTAACATCATCACATACAAACCTAAAAAAGGTTCA
The DNA here is from genome assembly GCA_017436575.1 of Oscillospiraceae bacterium. Taxonomy (GTDB): domain Bacteria; phylum Bacillota; class Clostridia; order Oscillospirales; family Ruminococcaceae; genus RGIG3102. Next base: position 26,948 of record JAFSCU010000020.1, on the reverse strand, counting down.
TCCAGAAGAATGGGCCACAGACAGCCATACACAAAAGTAGAAATCACTAAAATTGTTGGTTAATTTTCATAAGGGAGGAATTGAATAATGGCACATAAGAAGGGCGTTGGTTCTACAAAGAACGGTCGTGATTCTGAATCAAAAAGACTTGGTGCAAAAAGAGCAGATGGTCAGTTTGTAAAAGCTGGTAACATTCTCGTTCGCCAGAGAGGCACTCACATTCACCCAGGTGAAAATGTAGGTCGTGGCAGCGATGACACTCTGTTCGCACTTATCGATGGTACAGTTAAATTCGAAAGACTGGGCCGTGATAAAAAACAGGTAAGCGTTTACGCTAAATAATTTGACAATCAACCCGGACTTTACACAAGTTCGGGTTTTGTTTTTAAGAATATTACAGTTTATTTGAATGATAATAAATATCATATAAGAAAGGGGAGGGTAAATATGGCTATTCAGTTTGTTGATATTGCCAGAATTCATATAAAAGCAGGTAATGGTGGCAACGGCGCAGTTGCTTTTCACCGTGAAAAATATGTGGCAGCCGGTGGTCCTGATGGTGGCGACGGCGGCAAAGGCGGCGACATTGTGTTCCGTGGCGAAAGAAATCTGTCCACACTTATGGACTTCCGCTACAAACGCAAATATGTGGCACAGAATGGTGAAGATGGCCGTGGTTCACGCCAGACAGGTAAATCTGCAGAACCGCTGATTGTCAGAGTACCAATTGGTACAGTTATCAAAGATGCAGAAACAGGTCTTGTTATAGCAGATATTTCTGAAGAAAAAGATTATGTTATTGCCAAAGGTGGCAAAGGCGGTCTGGGCAACCAGCATTTTGCATCTGCTACACGCCAGATTCCAAACTTTGCAAAACCTGGTTTCAGAGGTCAGGAAATGGATGTTACTCTGGAACTTAAACTTATTGCAGATGTGGGTCTTATCGGTTTCCCAAATGTTGGCAAATCCACACTTATTTCCACTATCTCATCTGCAAAACCAAAAATTGCAAACTACCATTTTACAACTCTCTCTCCTGTATTGGGTGTTGTAAGGGTAGATGAAGAAGCATCCTTTGTTGCTGCAGACATTCCGGGTATTATTGAAGGCGCCAGCGAAGGTGTTGGTCTTGGCCATGATTTTCTGCGTCATGTAGAACGTTGCCGTTTGCTTCTCCATGTTGTTGACGTTTCAGGTTCAGAATATCGTGACCCTATTGAAGATTTCAAACTTATCAACAGGGAACTTGTAAACTTTTCTGAAGAACTTGCAAAGCGCCCACAGATTGCTGTTGCAAACAAAACTGATATCGCAACAGAAGAAGACATCCGGAGATTTAAAGATTTCTGTGAATCAGAAGGGATTCAGCTGTTTGTTATTTCAGCTGCCACAAGACAGGGCCTCGATGGTCTGGTTCAGACAGTTTATAACGAACTGCAGAAACTGCCACCGGTTGTTATTTATGAACCTGAATACATTGTGCCTGAAACTGAAATTGATGGCAACAGCTTCTCTGTATTCCGTACAGATGATGGTGCATTCAACATTGATGCAGCATGGCTGGTTGATATGCTGAATACTACAGACATCGATGACTACTCCAGCCTGCAGTATTTCCAGCGCCGTCTGCGTGACAGTGGTATAATTGCCAAACTGGAAGAAATGGGTGTTAAAGAAGGCGACACCATCAGAATTGATGATTTTGAATTTGAATTTGTATATTAATCCGAGGTTTATATGGTTGATATAAGAGAACAGTCACCGCTGTCACTTGCATTTGTCGGTGATGCAGTGTACTCACTTTTAATCCGTGAACATTTTGTTACAAGCAAAAGATACAACATTAATGTACTGAATAAAATGACGGTCAGATATGTCAGTGCACATGGTCAGTTTATGGCGATGGAACTGATAAAAGACCTGTTGACTGAAGAAGAAATTGCCTATTTTAAAAGAGGTCAGAATACATCAAAGGCCACAGTGGCCAAAAATGCTTCAGTGGCGGAATATCGTGCTTCAACAGGTTTTGAATCCATGCTGGGATACCTTAAACTTACAGGACAGGACGAAAGAATAAAATATATTGTCGGATATATAGTTGAAAATCTGAAATTTGAATAAAAAAATACCGTGTATTGCATTTTGTGCAGTACACGGTTTTTTCATTATTTATCTTTCAAAAAATCTTTATACATATTTGGTGTGTCTGTCATAACGCCCAGCACACATCTGAACATATCCTGACCATTCAGTACAAACTGCTCTCCGGCAAATTTTGCACTTTCTTCATCAGGCATCACAATGTCCATTGAAAAAATAGTAAATTTGTCATCTTCAATGGAACAGTGCAGGTTGTATCCACCGCCTTCAACAGCAGTTATTTTTGTTTTATGCTGTTTTTTCAGTGCCTCGTACTGCAATATATTCACAGCCATTGTATATGCATATCGCTTTACAGTGGCAGAAACTACATTTTCCAGCTGGTTGGCAATATCTCGACCTTCCGGCAAAATGGAAAAACCATTTTCATCTTCCTTGATTAGCTTATTGTCCAGAAGATGCTGCAATGCACTCTGCATTTCAAAATAGTTTACCAGTTCCTGACCGCATACACATTCAATCAGTTGATTCTGTGTAATAGGCTCTTTCAGTTCAGACAGCAGGTAACACAGCAGTATTTTTATTTCTGTCCTGTCAGTCAGTCCGCCTATTCTTACACCGGCAGTAATTGCTTTATTGTCCATATCAGCACCTCCCATAAAGAATATACATATTATAGCAAATTTTTATTATCATTTTCAAGACAATATAAATTGTAAACAAAAAGTTACAAAACTTTTGTTGATTTGACTTTGAATAATTTTGGCTGTATAATGAGTAAAAATCAATCGATAAATAAATATCTATTGATTGAAATAGTACAATATATAGATTTATCTATATAAGAAATGGAGAGATTATTATGTCAATGAAAGAATCACGTCGCGATTTCCTTAAGAAATCATCAATGCTGGTCGGTACAGCAGCAGTTCTGGGCACATCTATGGTTGCATGTTCACAGGAACCACAGGTTATTGAAAAAGAACCAGAAATCCCTGCACATCCATGGCCATATGTTGAACTGGACCCAGCAGCAGTTGAAAAACTGGCTTATGAAAACTTTGCAGGTGGCGGTTGCTGCTATTCTGTAGCTTCAGCTCTGCTTCAGACACTGTCTGAAAAAGTTGGTTACCCATACAATGTAATCCCAGAAGAAATGTTCCTCAACGGTGCAGCAGGTTACGGCCAGGGCACACTGTGTGGCGCTCTTGGTGGTGCATTTGCAGTTGTTGGTCTTGTTTGCGGCGGCGCAGATTCCAAAGCAGTTATCAAAGAACTGTCCAGCTGGTATGGCAAAACATCATTCCCACTCTATCAGCCAGAAGGCGAAGCTCCAGCTCATACAGTATCAGGCTCTGTAAACTGTTCAGACTCTGTAACTAAATTTATGGCTGCAGCAAATATTGCTGAAATGAGCGACCCTGTTCGTATCACACGTTGTAAATCCCTGTCTGCTGACGTAGCAAGAAAAACAGTTGAACTGCTGAACATTCACTTCGGCTTTGCAACACCAGCACCTGCAGGCGACGAAAATGAAGTACCACTTGGTGAAAACGAATACATCGGTGAAGCAGAAGGCTTTGGCGGCCCTGTTAAAGTAAAAGTAACAATGGACGGCGACAAAATTGCTAAAATTGATGTTCTTTCACACGGTGAAACAGCAGGCGTTTCTGACCCAGCATTTGAAACAGTTCCAGCTGCAATCATCGCTGCAAACTCAACAGCTGTTGATGCAGTTGCAAATGCAACTGTTTCTTCCAAAGCTATTATGGCTGCTGTAGAAAACGCACTTTCAAAAGTTAAATAATAATTATATTATTTACCGGCTATAATCACCCGCCGCCAAGGCGGGTGACTGTAGTGCGTTTTGTCTATTAATGTTTAATTGATATCAAAGGAGATATATATTTTATGTTTGGTAGAATTGGTATGGGCGAGCTACTGCTTATTTTCGGCATCGTTCTTATTATATTTGGACCTTCAAAACTGCCTTCACTTGCCAAAAGCATGGGTGAAGCAATAGCAGAATTCAAAAAAGGTGCAAACCAGGTTTCAAAAGAAATCGACAAAATGGCTGAAGAAGTTGAAAAATCAACAGATGAAAAGCCTGAAAACAAATAATATACCTTCTGTATTAAAACCTGTACAGGAGGCAACTTGTTTTGAGTAATAATGAAAATGTGTCAGTTATGACTCATCTTGATGAATTGAGAAAAAGACTGACTGTAATAGCCGCAGTAAATATAGGTGCGGCAATGCTTCTTTTCAATAAAGCCAGCATTATTCTTGATTACTTTCTCGCAATAAATCCCGGCATGCAATTGGTATATATCACACCGTCTGAACTGCTGGGTGTATATATTCAGCTGGCGTTTATTATGGCCTTTGTTTTGTGTTCACCTGTAACAGGGTATCAGATATGGGCATTTGTGGAAAAAGGTCTGTATGACAATGAAAAGAAATATATAGTGATATCTCTTATTTTTGGGGTAATATGTTTTCTGGCAGGGGTGGCATTCTGTTATTTTATGGTTTTGCCAACCACTCTGGGCTTTTTTGTCAGAATAGCAATTGAAGAAGTGGAGTCTATGATATCTGTAAAATCATATATTTCGTTTATCAATGCTATGCTGCTTTCTTTCGGCGCAGTTTTTGAAATGCCTGTGGTTGTTTTTCTGCTGACAAAGCTGGAAATACTCAGACCGAAATTCCTTAAAAAGAATAAGGGTATCATGATTGTAATCATATTCATTGCTGCTGCCATAATCACACCACCGGATATTGTATCTCAGATTATGCTGGGCATACCTATGGTAATTCTGTTGGAAATCAGTACAAAAATATGCGAAATAGTATATAAGACAAATAAAAAGACAGGTGTACAGGTATAATAGTTAAAGTAATCTGCGACAGTATTTTTAGGCAGAAGACTTTATATATTTTAAAAATATATGGTTAAAAAGCAATTAATTACTTGTAAATGCTTTTAAAATGTGTTACTATCAAAGTAACATAAAATATCAGGAGGACCCCACCAATGAAACTTTTTATTGATACAGCTAACGTTGAAGAAATCAGAAAAGCCAACGACCTTGGCGTTATCTGTGGTGTTACAACAAACCCATCACTGATCGCTAAAGAAGGCAGAGATTTCCAGGAAGTTGTAAAAGAAATCACAACAATCGTTGACGGCCCTATCTCTGCTGAAGTTATCAGCCTGGATAGCAAAGTTATGGTTGAAGAAGCTAAAGAACTTATCAAAATCCATCCAAATATCGTTATCAAAATCCCAATGTGCGAAGAAGGTCTGAAAGCTACAAAAATCCTTTCAGGCATGGGCGTAAAAACAAACGTTACACTCATTTTCTCTGCAGCACAGGCACTGCTGGCAGCAAGAGCTGGTGCAACATACGTTTCACCATTCGTTGGCAGACTGGATGATATTGGTATGGAAGGTATCAACCTGATTACAGAAATTGCTGATATCTTTGCAATTCATAACATCGAAACAGAAATTATCGCTGCTTCAATCAGAATGCCTACACATGTAACAGCATGTGCAGCTGCTGGTGCAGACATCGCAACAGTTCCTTACAAAGTAATTGCTCAGATGCTCAAACATCCACTGACAGATGCAGGTATCGAAAAATTCCTGAAAGACTGGGAATCAGTACCAAAAAAATAATTATATTATAAGAAATGTGTTAAAAAGACAGGGCAATAGTCCTGTCTTTTATTTTGTATTAAATAAGGCTATATTGTTGTCCAAAAACATATCGAAAAAGTGGAATATGTTTGTCTATTTTGCCATTGACTTTTTATTGAAAAAGGGCTATATTTTAGTACGCATTTAGTATAGCTTTTACTTATTGGTAAATCCGTATACGCGGTTATCCGCATATGCGGTTTTTTTTCGTTAATAAGAAAAACATTTGTCAGTGCCATAATGTGAAAAGCTGATTCAGACTACTAAAAAGGAGCTTGTGTATGTACATTTTGTTATTTATGCTGTGGGTTGCTCTTAACGGCAGAATTACGGCTGAAATATTGGCCTTTGGTGTTGTTATTTCAGCAGCAGTATATTGGTTTATGTGCAGATTTCTTGAATACAGTCCGAAAAACGATATCCGTTTTTTCAAAAACTTTTTCAGAACCCTGCATTATATTTGTGTTTTATTTATAGAAATTGTAAAATCCAGTTTTGCAGTTATCAGAATTGTTTTTTCCAAAAAACTTGAAATTCAGCCACAGATTGTTTTCTTTGAAGTTCCGCTCAAAAGCGAATTTCTGCGCACAATCCTGGCTAACTCAATTACACTTACACCTGGTACAATCACTGTAGATGTAGACGAAAACCGTTTTTGTGTTCATGCCCTGGACTATACTCTGGCAGACGGCATTGAAAACTGTGTTTTTGTTCATCTTCTTATGAAAATGGAGGAGGCTTACAATGATTGAAAATATATATAACGGCTTTCTTGTTTTTGCAATGTGTATAATGGCAGTTATTGCTTTTGCATATCTGGCAAGAGCAGTTTCCGGCCCTAAATTTGCAGACAGAATCCTGGCTGTAAACGGTATACAGACAATTATTATCCTTATAATTTGTATTTTGTCAGTTCTTCATGGTGAAAACTACATCGTAGACATTGCACTTATTTATGCAATGCTGGGTTTTGTAACAGTTATTATTGTATGCAAAGCATATCTGCGCAGCCACCATAAAGATAGAGCAAATGATCTGAACAACCTGAAAGGAGCAGTAAAAAAATGATTAGATTTATTCTCAGTGCAATTTTTATTGTTATGGGCGTTGTTGTCCTTGCCACTGCAATGATTGGCAATTTCCGTTTTGGTTATGTTCTCAACAGAATGCAGGTAGGTGCCACATCAGATACACTGGGTGCAGCCCTTATTATCTTTGGTCTTATCTTGGTTTCAGGTTTTAATGCCACTACAGTAAAGCTGATTGTGATGGTAGCATTTCTCTGGTTTGCCAACCCTGTTTCATCACACTTTCTGGCAAGAACAGAGATTATCTCAAACGAAAATATTATGCAGGAATGTGAGGTAGTACGCCATGATAGTATTTGAATCAATTCTGCTTACATTTATGATTATATGTGCGATCTCTGTTTCCACAACAAAAAACCTGATGTCCAGCGTAATCATTTATATGTCTTACAGCCTTATTGCCAGTGTTATCTGGCTGCTGCTTCGCTCACCTGACCTTGCCATCACAGAGGCAGCAGTTGGTGCAGGTGTAACAAGTACACTTATGTTCCTTACACTTAAAAATGTAAATAAACTTAAAGAAGAAGGGGAGGAGGAAGATGATGAATAAATTTTTCACCGGTCTGGTAAAATTTGTTGATGGTGAATTTACAATCACAACAAAGCGAAAGGCAAAACCTGCACGCAGACATACAGACCACCACGAACCGACATTCAAGGAAAGATTTACACAATGGCACGATGAAAAAGGCCCTGCTTTTTTTAAAGCAGCATATGGCATTGCCAGTATTGTAATCTGCCTTACAATGATTACAATTCTTCTTATCACAGCTTCTTTCCTGCCTGAATATGGCAACCCGGATAACCCTGTAAACAACGAAGTAAGCGAAAGATATATCGAAAAAGGTCTGGAAGAAACAGGCTCTGTAAATATTGTTTCAGGTATGATTCTGGATTACCGTGCATTTGACACACTGGGTGAAAGCCATGTTCTTTTTACAGCATCTGCTGCAGTAATGCTGCTGATGAAAAAAGAAAAAAGGGGAAAAGAACAGACAGACAGATTTTCACCAAAGCGTGATATTATCGTAAAAACAGTTGCACAGATTATTATTCCTTTCCTGTTGGTGTACGGTGTTTATCTTATGCTGAACGGTCATCTGTCACCTGGCGGCGGTTTTTCTGCCGGTGCAGTAATGGGGGCAGCTCTTATCCTGTTCTCGTCTGCTTTTGGTTACAAAAAAATCAAAACTGTGTTTACAGAAAAATTCATAAAAATTGTTACACTTGCTTCACTGCTGTTTTATGCAGGTATCAAATGCTATTCATTCTATACAGGTGCTAACCATATTCCTACAGGTATTCCTCTTGGTCAGCCAGGTGCAATCCTGTCCAGCGGTCTTATTCTTCCGCTGAACATTGCCGTAGGTCTGGTAGTTACATGTACAATGTACAGCTTTTATTCATTATTCAGTAAGGGGGAAATTTAATTATGGGTCCTAACCTGTTGAATAACTATTTTGAAACTGCTGCCATGATTCTTTTCGGCATCGGTTTTACTACACTTTTTTTACAACCAAATCTTATCAAAAAAGTTATTGGTCTTAATATAATGGACTCTGCCATCTATCTTTTCCTTGCGGCAAAAGGTTATATTGACGGCAGACTGGCACCAATCGTTGTAAATGGCGTTACAGATATGGAAACATATATAAACCCTATCCCAAGCGGTCTGGTGCTTACCGGTATCGTTGTGGGTGTTTCTGTTACTGCAGTTTCACTGTCACTTATACAGAAACTGTACAAAGAATACCACACTCTTGATATGGATGAAATCCTGACAAAAGTATCAAAGGAGGGTGACCACTGATGCCATTTGTAGCCAACTTTCCTTTGTTTTGTATAGTAATCACACTGGCAGGCAGTGTTGCCACCAGTATGCTTAACGGCAAAAATGCTTTCAGACTGAACACATTTATTATTTCACTGTGTCTGGTAATGAACTTTTCTTTGCTGGTTTATCTTGTTACAAATCCTCAGCAGATTACATATATGATGGGCCATTTCCCAGCACCTTGGGGCAATGAAACACGTTTTGGTCCGCTGGAAGCCCTTGTTGCTACAGTATTCTGTTTTGTAATGCTGGTGTCACTTATCAGTGGTAAGACAGATATTTTTGAAGATGTTAAATCAGACAGAGTAAATATCTTCTATGTGATGATAAATCTGCTTATGTCATCACTGCTGGCTCTCGTTTACACAAACGACCTTTTCACAGCTTATGTATTTGTTGAAATCAATACACTGTCTGCCTGTTCTGTTGTAATGGCAAAAGAAAACGGAAAAACTATCAGTGCCACAATCAGATATCTGATTATGAGCCTGCTGGGCAGTGGTCTTTTCCTTATGTCCATTATTCTGCTGTATGACCTTACAGGTCATTTGCTGATGGTAAACATCCACGAAAACCTGGTACAGCTGATGGCCAGTGGCGACTATATGTTCCCGCTGACAATCATTGTTGGTCTGCTTTCCGTAGGTATGGCTATGAAAAGTGCTCTTTTTCCATTCCATACATGGCTGTCCCATGCTCACGGCAGTGCCACAACAGCCTCCAGTTCAATTCTTTCCGGTCTGGTTCTGAAAGGCTATATTATTCTGCTTATCAAAGTATATTGCAGGGTGATTGGTATTGAAATTGTTTCACAGATGAAAGTGCTCAACATTCTGTTTGTATTCGGTGTGATGGGCATGATTATAGGTTCAATCGATGCAATAGGCGAAACACATATAAAGAGAATGATTGCCTATTCATCAGTAGCACAGATGGGCTATATTTATGTAGGCATCAGTCTTGGCACAACAGCCGGTTTTGTTGCTGCTGTATTCCACATCATTGTTCACGCTTTTACAAAACCTATGCTGTTTTCTGCTGCAGGCGGTTTTGCATCTGCCAGCGGTCACAAGTATCATTTTGATCAGCTGAAAGGTGCAGCATACCGCAATCCTATAGCCGGTGTAGCTTTTGTCATTGGCAGTCTTTCAATGATAGGTATTCCTTTCTTTGCGGGTTTTGGTGCAAAATATTATCTTTCCACAGCAGCTATGACAAATCCGGGGAAAATGTGGTTTGTCCTTCTGGCACTGGCTATCAGTACAGTATTGAACGCTGTTTATTATATCAAAGCCCTTGCAACTGTTTACTCCAGAGAGGGTGTAGAAGACACGGCAAGACGCAAAATATCAAAATCATACACAATAGGCATGAGCCTTTTTATTGTTGCAAATGTTGCACTGGGGCTTTTCTATCAGAGAATAGTTGATATTCTCAGCCTTGGCATGAAATTCTTTTAAGAAAGGACGGTAAAAAAATGTTTACATTATTTCCTGTGTTTTTTCCTGTCCTGGCAGGTCTTGCTATGCTGGACCTTAAAATTTCAAAATCCAAGGACAGGGAAAAGTATGTTATGGGAGTACTGGGCTTAAACTTTGTACTCACCCTGATTTCCAATTTTTTATGTAATGATACACATCTTACCTTTGCAAAATTTGCAGGCGGTATAGAAATATCTTTCCACATTGACAGCATTGCAGTATTTTTCAGCACAATCTTTGCAATTATCTGGCCGCTGGTTGGTTATTTCAGCCTTGAATATATGAAGCATGGAGGTGAAGAAAACCGCTTTTTTGCATATTTTATCGCCAGTCTGGGTGGTCTTACAGGTGTTGCCTATGCAGACAACCTTGTTACACTGTATCTGTTTTTTGAAGCTATGAGCCTGCTTTCTTATGTTATGGTTGTTCATTCCAGAACAAACGAAAGTCTGCTGGCTGGCAGAAAATATATTTATTACTCACTGTTTGGTGCATCCCTTGGCTTGATTGGCATTTTCTATTTCTATTCAACAGGCTGGGATACATCCTTTACACCGGGTGGCGTGGTACCTATGGAACTGGGCGGCAGAATGCCGGCGCTTTCTCTTATGGTGGTACTGGCAGTTATCGGCTTTGGCTGTAAATGTGGTATGTTCCCACTGCACGCCTGGCTGCCTACAGCACATCCACAGGCACCGGCCCCTGCTTCCAGCGTACTGTCCGGTCTTATTACAAAAGCCGGCGTAATCGCTATTATCCGCATTGTTTATTTTACAGTAGGTGCTGATATACTGCGAGGCACATCTGCACAGTATATCCTGCTTACACTTTCCATAGTTACTATCTTTATGGGTTCTATGCTGGCCTATAAAGAAAAAGTTCTGAAAAAGCGACTTGCATACTCTACAGTAAGCCAGGTATCCTATGTGATTTTCGGCCTTATGCTGCTGAACACAGCAGGTGTGACAGGTGCTCTTCTGCAGGTTGCATTCCATGCACTTGCAAAAAATGTGCTGTTCCTTACAGCCGGTGCATTTATCTACAAAACAGGCAAAACTCTTGTTGCAGATATGTATGCAATGGGTAAATCTATGCCAAAAACATTTACTTGCTTTACAGTTGCAGGTCTGTCACTGGTAGGTGTACCTATGACAGCAGGTTTTGTAAGCAAATGGTATCTTGCCCAGGGTGCATTGCAGCAGGGTAGCGGTCTTATTGGCTTTGTAGGTATTGCCACAATTATGGTCAGCGCTCTGCTGACAGGCGGTTATCTGGTTACAGTTACTGCCAGAGCTTTCTTTGCAAAAAGAGAGGATGAGGTACAGGAAAGCTTTGAACCAAATAATTATATGATTATTCCTCTGGCTGTTCTTACAGTTCTTATTGTATTGTTCGGTATTTGCCCAACACCTGTTATTGCAGTGGTTTCTGCAATCACACAGCACATTGTTTGATGAAAGGAGGCAATACAAATGAATTATCTTATTCTTTTACCTACATTTGCCGCCTTTTTGTTGGGTGCAGGTGTTGTATATCAGAGCATGGATGACATCAAAAAGCTGAATAAATATGCTGTTTTGTCTACAATTCTGGTTTCACTGACAGCTGCAGTTACACTTGTTTCTATGTCAGGTGAAAGCGTTACACTTTTCCGTTTCAATGATCTTTTGAAAATCGGCTTTAAAATTGATGGTCTTTCCACAGTATTCGCTGCAATGGTAAGTTTTCTGTGGCCTCTTGCAGTAATCTATGCCACAGAATATATGAAACACGAAGGTAAACAGAAAAAATTCTTTACTTTCTATATTATGACTTTCGGTGTTACACTGGCTATTGCATTTTCAGCAAATATGCTGACACTTTATCTTTGCTATGAATTGCTTACATTTATCACATTGCCGCTGGTAATGCACACAACAGATGAAAGAAGCAAATATGCAGGTACAAAATATCTTGTTTACTCTGTAAGCGGTGCTTCACTGGCATTTGTTGGTATGATGATAGTTCTTGCCAAAGGTGGCAGCCTTGATTTTGCTTACGGCGGTATTGGTACACTGGGCAGTGACACTACAATTCTGCTGGCGTATATTATGATGTTTGCTGGTTTTGGTGTAAAAGCTGCAATTTTCCCACTTCACGGTTGGCTGCCTGGTGCTTCTGTTGCACCAACTACAGTTACAGCGTTGCTTCATGCCGTTGCAGTTGTAAAAGCCGGTGTATTTGCAATTATGCGAGCCACTTATTATCTTTTTGGCACACAGGTCCTGGCTGGTACATGGGCACAGGATATGGTTATGTCAATTGCCATTATCACTATCTGCTTCGGCTCATGGATGGCACTTCGTTCAAAACATTTCAAACGCCGTCTGGCGTATTCCACAGTCAGCCAGCTGTCCTATATTCTGCTGGGTGTTACAATTATGACACCTGCAGGTTTTGCAGGTGCACTGTCTCACATGGTGTTCCATGCACTTATGAAAATTGTTCTGTTCTACACAGCCGGTTCTGTGCTGTATATGAATCATAAAGAATATATCCGCGAAATTGAAGGTTACGGTCAGAAAATGCCAAAAACATTTTTCTGCTTTACAGTATGCAGTCTGGCCCTTATAGGTGTTCCGCCACTGGCAGGCTTTTTCTCTAAATTTTCCATTGCCACAGCGGCAGCAGCACTGGGCGATAGAATGGGCTTTATTGGCATCTGTGCACTGATGTTCTCTGCACTGTTTACAGCAATGTATCTGTTACAGATTGTTGTGCTGGCATATCTGCCACACAAGGATTTTGAGTACGGAAAACTTATAAAAGTAAAAGAGGCACCAAAGTCCATGACAATGCCTGTTGTGGTTATTACAGCAACAATGGTTGTACTTTCACTGTTTTCAAAACCATTGTTTACATTCTTTGAAGTTGTAGCAAAAGGAGGTTTTTAATATATGATTAACTTCTTGTTGCCGCTTATGGTGTTTGTGCCAATTCTCTTTGGCTTTGCACCATTGTTTATAAAAGATTTAAAGAAACTCAATCTTTCTATTGTTGCACTTTGTGCAGTTGAACTGGTACTTTGTATCTTTCTTTTTATAGCAAATCATCACTATGAAGGTGTGATAGTAGCTGTAAATTGGTTCAGCGGCCTTGGTGTACAGTTTGAAATCAACGGTCTGGGTATTCTTCAGGCACTGGCTACATCAGTTATCTGGGTTGGTTCATCTGTTTTCTCTGATGAATATTTTGACCATGACAAAACTTATCTTCACAGATATTATGCCTTTTACTGTGTAACTTTCGGTGCAACTCTGGGCATTTTTCTTGCATACGACCTGTTTACAGTTTTCGTATTCTTTGAAGTTATGTCCTTTGCAAGCTATGCACTGGTAGCACACAACCAGGATGATGACTCTATCGCTGCAGGCAACAGCTACCTTACAGTTGCCGTTCTTGGTGGTCTGGTAGTGCTTATGGGTATATTTATGCTCAACAGTATTGCAGGCACACTGGTTATATCACAGTTGCAGCGGGCTTGTGCACCTTTTGTAGGTACACCTGCACTTTATGCCGCCGGCTTTATGGTTTTCTTTGGCTTTGCAGCAAAAGCCGGTATGTTTCCACTGCATGGCTGGCTGCCAAAAGCTCACCCTGCGGCACCTGCACCTGCATCAGCAGCACTGTCAGGTATTCTTATCAAAGCAGGCGTTTACGGTGTAATAGTTGTTACATTGAAAATACTTTCAGGCAGTTATGAATGGGCAATGCTTATGCTTATGCTGGGTGTTCTCACAATGTTTGTTGGTGCAGTTTTTGCGCTTATGTCAATCAATCTGAAAGAAACACTGGCATATTCATCTATGTCCCAGATTGGTTTTATCATCATCGGTGTTGCTATGACATCACTTCTGGGTGACCACGGCGCTATTCCGGCCTACGGCACAGTTCTCCATATGATAAACCACACGCTTATCAAACTGGTTCTGTTCACCAGCGCCGGTGTTGTATATCAGAACACCCACAGTCTTGACCTGAACAAAGTACAGGGATTCGGTAAAGACAAAGATATGCTTAAAGTCGTTTTTGCTATTGCCGCAATGGGCATTATGGGTATTCCGGGCTTCAATGGATATATCAGTAAAACCCTGTTACATGAAGGTATTGTGGAATACATCCATCTCCATCACACCGGTGTTGAGCTTTTCAAAGTTATTGAAGCAGTCTTTCTTATCAGCGGTGGATTTACAGTTGCATATATGACAAAACTGTTCATCTGTATTTTCGTAAAAGACCCTGTGGTTACACATCACAAAAATCCACATGGCTATATGTCAAAACGCACAGCTATGGTGCTGGGCACGGTGGCTGCAGTGATTGCTTTGTTTGGTTTTTTCCCACATATTACACTGGATAAAATTGCTGCACAGACAGCACATTTTATGGGTGTACATCCACTGGATCACAGTGTTCACTATTTTAACTTTACAAATCTTAAAGGTGGTCTTATATCAATCACAATCGGTGTAATTCTTTATATCGGTGTGGTAAAAAATATGCTGATTAAACAGGACAGGGGATATATCAATCCGTATAACAAGTCCTGGACAGTGGAAAACAAAATTTTCCGCCCGATGCTGTTTACAGTTCTGCCTTTTGTTGGCGGTTTCTTCTCAAGGGTATTGGATGTTTCCATGGATGTTGTTGTGTTTGTTATAAACAGACTATTCTGTAAATCTGTAGAAGTACCGGATACATTCCTGTACGGTAAACCTGAAACAGAAGCAGATATTGCACGCCGCAATTCAAAAGTACATATCACACGGTCACTGGCATACAGTCTTTTGCTGTTCGGCCTGGGCCTGATTGTTACACTTATTTATCTGCTGGTTGCGGAATTCAGAATATAGTAAAAAAGCTATTCAGTTTTGCTGAATAGCTTTTGTTTTTATGTAAAATCAGTATAGATATTTTTTATTCCGCTGTCTGTGGAATATCTCCAGAAGTCAATGTGACCTTCAGTGATAAAATATTCTATTTCTTTTGAAGGCATGCTGTTTTCTGCTTTGCTTATTATTACCAGTTTCACTTTCATTTTCTCCGGGAGTATACTTTTGATATAAACATTTACCGCATCACCGATTTTTACACCATCACAGCTTTCTGCCAGTCCTGCCAGATTAGGCATCAGTTCTATAAATATTCCATATTCTTCTATGCTTCTTACTATTCCGGTTGCTACTGATTGCCGTTTGAACAGCTGTGCGTTTTCCAGCCAGGTGCCCAGCAGCTCTTTGTGGGTCAGTACAATTCTGCCGTTTTCGTCCACGTTTTTTACACAGGCAAATATATTCTGCCCGGCATAAAATCTGTCAGCCGGACTGTTTATTCTTGATACAGACATAAAATCAATGGGCATCAGCGCTGTTATACCACAGCCAATATCACAGAATACTCCAAAACTGTCTACGTGGGTTACACAGCAGGGAATAACATCACCGGGTTGCAACTTTGCAACATAATTATTGTAAGCCTTTTTCTGTACTTCTTTACGTGAAAGATATATCACAGTTCCTGTGGCTGTATTCTTTATGTCACTTACAACAAAACATACATTTTTGTTTACTCTGGTTATAATAGCTGCTTCTTTCACAGTAACATCAGCCGGAGAAAAAGCAGTTTCGTTTACAGGCATTACTGCTTTGAATCCACCCAGGTTAAAGTGGAGCCCCACACCTTTTTCGTATACCAGGGGTTTTGCACACAAAACCTGGCCGGTGTTAGCTGCATTTCTGATTTTTTCCATATCTATATTTTCAGTCAGTTCCATATTTGGTTCCCGTAAATACTCCATACAATACCTTCCTTGAAGTTGATTTTTCTATATAAATATGCCGGCAGAGAAAATAATATAAGAAAAAATTAATAATTTGCAGAAAATTTAAATATAGGGCTGTTATCTTTTTAAATTTTATGGTAAAATAATACAGATACTGTAATATAGGCGGTGAATAAATGGACATAAAGGTAAATGATATTATTGTTACAAAAAAAGAGCATCCATGCAAGAACAATGAATTCCTTGTTCTGCGAGTAGGTATGGACTTTAAAATCCGCTGTACAAAATGCGGCAGGGAAGTAATGCTTCCCCGCGCAAAGATAGAAAAAAACATCAAAAAAATCATTGCTCAGGATGGAGAATAATAAATGTTTGATAAACTTGTTGAAGTAAAAAGAAGATATGAAGAAATCAATCAGCTGCTGATGGACCCTTCAGTTATCAATGACAATACAAGATACCGCAACCTGATGAAAGAGTATAAGAACCTTACTCCTCTCATTGAAAAATTTGACCAGTACACACAGGCAAAGGAAAACTTTGAAGAAGCAAAAATGATGCTGGAAGAAGGCGGTCTGGAACCTGATTTCAAAGAAATGGTTCAGATGCAGTATGATGAAAGTAAAGAACAGATAGAAGAATATTCACAGGAACTGAAAATCCTGTTGCTGCCAAAAGATGAAAATGATGACAGAAACGTTATCATTGAAATCCGTGGTGGTGCAGGTGGCGAAGAAGCAGCTCTTTTTGCATATAATCTGTATCGTATGTACAATATGTATGCAGACTCAAAAGGCTGGAAAACAGAAATCCTGTCACTTAATGAAACAGAGCTGGGCGGTTTCAAGGAAGTTTCCTTCTCCATTGAAGGCGACAGTGTTTATTCCCGTTTCAAATTTGAAAGCGGTGTGCACCGCGTTCAGCGAGTTCCTGATACTGAAACACAGGGCAGAATCCATACATCTACAGTAACAGTTGCTGTAATGCTGGAAGTTGACGATGTTGAAATTGATATCAACCCTGCCGACCTGAAAATAGATACATTCCGTTCATCCGGTGCTGGCGGTCGGCATGTTAACAAAACATCATCTGCCATTCGTGTAACACATCTGCCAACAGGCCTTGTTGTAGAATGTCAGGATGAAAGAAGCCAGCATAAAAACAGGGATAAAGCACTGAAGGTTCTGCGTTCACGTCTGTATGACATTGAAAAACAGAAACAGGATGCAGAAGTTGCACAGGAAAGAAAAAGCCAGGTTGGCACAGGTGACAGAAGTGAAAGAATACGTACCTACAACTATCCACAGGGCCGTCTTACAGACCATCGTATAGGTCTTACAATCTATCGACTGGAACAGGTGCTTAATGGTGACCTTGATGAAGTGATTGATGCACTGGTTACAGCAGACCAGGCAGAAAAACTGAAAAGTGCGGAGGCATAATTTTGGATACTAAATTGCTTAAACCAACACAGGAAAGCATTCAGCTGGCCTGCGACATACTTAAAGCGGGCGATGTTGTTGCTATACCGACAGAAACTGTTTACGGTCTGTTTGGTGATGCAACCAATGCACAGGCCTGTGCAAATATATTCAAAGCTAAAGAACGCCCACGGGACAATCCTTTTATAGTTCATATCAGTGACTATGAAATGCTTAATGATGTTGCCCAGGATATTCCTGAAGATGCCATAAAGCTGGCAGAAGCTTTCTGGCCGGGCCCTCTTACAATGATACTTAACAAAAAAGATGTAATACCGTATGCTGCCACAGCCGGTCTGGATACTGTGGGTATCCGTATGCCGTCAAATCCTGTGGTTTTGGAAATTATTTCAAAGACACGTTTGCCTCTGGCTGGCCCATCTGCAAATCGTTCCGGCAGACCGAGCCCAACCGATGCACAGACTGTTTTCGATGATATGGATGGCAGAATACCGCTTGTGCTTGACGGCGGCGAGTGCAACATTGGTGTTGAATCAACTGTTATTTCACTTGCCGGTCCACAGCCTGTACTTTTCCGTCCCGGCTTTATAACAAAAGCTCAGATGGAAGATGTACTGCACAAAGAAGTTATTCTTTCCAGAGGCATTACAGAAGAACTGGAAAAGGATGAAAAAGTGCTGTCACCAGGACTGAAACATAAACATTATGCACCAAAGGCAGAGGTTGTGATTATCAATTCTGATTTTGAAAAGTACAAACAGCTTGTTGAAAGCGAAAACGCAACTGCGCTGTGTTTTGATGAATATGCAGACAAATTGAATGTCCGGACTGTCTGCTATGGCAGCAAAGACGACAGTGCTGCACAGGCTGTAAAGCTTTTCCATGCACTTCGTCAGCTGGATGAAATTGGCGCTGGTAAAGTTTATGCCATGATGCCTTCCACAGAAGGTGTAGGTCTGGCAGTATATAATCGTCTGCTGCGTGCAGCAGGTTTCAGGGTGGTGAATTTATAATGGAAAAAAGACTTATGGTTGCCATTACAGGTCAGAGTGGCTGTGGTAAAAGCACACTTTCTGCTTACTATTCTTCAAAAGGATATAAAGTAATTGACTGTGACAAAGTGGCAAAGGATATCCGTTCCTTTCCAGAATGTCAGCAGCAACTGGCTGAATATTTTGGTGCTGACATTATTTTTGATGGTCAGGTAGACACAAAACTGCTGTCAATGCGTGCTTTTGCATCAGAAGAAAAACTGCAGATGCTTACAGACATCACACATCCTTTTATAGAGGCAGAAATTCTCCGTCAGGCAGATGATGCCTTTGCAAAAGGCGACAAAATTGTTTTTGTTGACGGCGCGGTTATCATTGGTCACAGGGTTGAAAAACACTGCAACAAATTTATTGTTGTGGTTGTGGAATTTGAAAAACAGTGTGCACGCCTTATGAAACGCGACAACATTACTTTTGAACAGGCACAGACAAGAGTTCTTAAACAGACACCATATTCCGACATGCTGAAAAAGGCTGATTATGTTATAAATAACAATACAGACGTCCAGAGTCTTATTCTTCAGGGCGAGCTGGTAATCAGACAGCTTGAAGCGTTATAGGAGGTATGGTTTATAAACGGCATTAAAAAGTTTTTTATAGCTTTGGCGATATTTCTCACTACCACATATCTGATGTATCTTTATTCCACTAACTCTACTACATTCCAGCAGGCTTCACATCCGCTGAAATATCAGGAATATGTGGAACAGTATGCACAGGAATTTGGCATAGACAAATATCTGCTTTATGCGTTTATCAAAACTGAAAGCAGTTTTGACCCAAACGCAAAATCGTCAGCAGGGGCAATAGGGCTGACACAGATTACAGAAGAAACCTTTGCATGGTTAAAACTGAAACTCTGCCCCAAAGAAGAAATTGTATTTGAAGATTTGTATAAGCCCAGCGTTTCCATCAGATTTGGCGCTTATTATATATCCCGTTGTCTGGACAGATATTCCGGCAGCATAGACACAGCCGCCGCTGCTTATCACAGCGGATGGGGCACAGTGGACAAACTGCTGCAGCAGCAGGGAACACAGGTGCTTACCGAGTTTCCTTATGTGCAGATGAACAACTATGTTTATAAGATAAATAAAGCTTATACAAGCTATCAAGAAATATACCAAAATAAAGAAGGAGTATAACAATGGAAAAACTCACAGGCAAAGAACTGCAGAAATCACTGACATATTCTGTTGAACACATCGCAAAAGTTGATGCTTCAATGACAGAAAAAAGTTTTGAATTCTGCGAAAACTACAAAGACTTCCTCTCAGCCAGCAAAACAGAAAGACTTGCAGCATCAAATATTCTGGAAATTGCAAAAGCAAACGGCTATGTGGAATTTGTACCGGGCAAAGAATACAAAGTAGGCGACAAAGTTTATGTAAACAATCGTGACCGCGCTGTAATCCTGTCCACAATCGGTCAGAAAACAGTTGATAACGGTGTAAGTATCGTTGCCAGCCATATCGACTGCCCACGTCTTGACCTGAAACCAATGCCACTTTACGAAAGCAATGAAATTGCTTACTTCAAAACACACTACTACGGTGGTGTAAAGCGCTATCAGTGGGCTGCAACACCTCTGGCTATCCATGGTGTTGTTATCAAAACAAACGGTGAAAAAGTAGAAATTCACATCGGTGAAGACCCATCTGACCCAGTATTCTGCCTCACAGACCTTCTGCCACACCTGGCAAAAGACCAGAGAGAAAGAAAAATGGCTGATGTTATCCGCGGCGAAGAAATGAACATCGTTCTGGCCAGCCTGCCATACCAGGGTGAAGACCTGAAAGATGCTGTAAAACTGACAGCACTGGTTTTCCTCAATGAAAAATATGGCATCACAGAAAGAGAACTGCTGAATGCTGAACTGGAAGTTGTTCCTGCAGGTCCGGCAAGAGACGTTGGCTTTGACCGTTCTATGATTGGTGCATACGGCCACGACGACAGAGTATGTGCATACACATCACTTATGGCTGAAGTTGAAACAGAAGCACCTGTTTACACAACAGTTTCTGTTTACGCAGATAAAGAAGAAGTTGGTTCAGACGGCGTTGCAGGTCTGCACTCTGACTGGATGGAACATTTCATCACATATCTGGCACAGGCACAGGGCGTAAATGTTCTCACAGCACTGAGAAATTCAAAATGTCTGTCTGCAGACGTTAACGCTTGCTATGACCCAACATTCCCAGATGTTATGGACCCAAGAAACTCCTGCTATCTGAACAAAGGTGTAGTTATCACAAAATACACAGGTGCAGGCGGTAAATCCGGCACAAACGATTCCACAGCTGAATTCTATGCTGAAATCACAAATATGCTGGATGCAAACGGCTGCTTCTGGCAGGCAGGTACTCTGGGCAAAGTTGACCAGGGCGGCGGCGGCACAGTTGCCAAATTTGTTTCACAGAAAAACATCGACACAGTTGACTTGGGTGTGCCTGTTCTTTCAATGCATGCACCATTTGAACTGGTATCAAAAATCGACGTTTACACAACTTATAAGGCATTTGTTGCATTCCTTAACAGATAATTTATACAATATGCAAGTCAATTCGATAAATTTTTCACCGAATAGTTGCAATTTCAACAAAAATGTAAAAAAGTTGAACTTTTTGTTTAAAAAGTATTGCTAAATTGTGAATAATTGTATATAATTGATAGGCATTAAAATAATTAATAGCAAAATAAACAATTTTTCAAAGATTTTTTAGGAGGAAATAACAGTGAATTTATTGTATATTGCAGCTGCTTGTGCTCTTATCGGTCTTGGCTATGCTTTCCTGCTTACAGGTAAAATCAACAAAGTAAGCGAAGGCACAGAAAGAATGAAAGAAATCGCAGGCGCTATCGCTGAAGGCGCAAGAGCTTTCTTGTTCGCTGAATACAGAATTCTGGCTATCTTCGCAGTTGCACTGTTTGTGCTGCTGTTTGTTCTGAGAGGTCTGCCAACAGCAGTTTGCTTTGTTCTTGGTGCTCTGCTCTCAGTTATCGCTGGTTACTGTGGTATGAACGTTGCTACAAAAGCTAACGTTAGAACAGCTAACGCAGCAAGAGAATCCGGTCTTGCTCAGGCTCTGTCTGTAGCATTCTCCGGTGGTGCAGTTATGGGTCTGTGCGTTGCAGGTCTTGGTCTGCTGGGCGTTTCCGTTGTATATGCTATCACAGGCAATGCTGACATCCTGTTCGGCTTCTCCCTGGGTGCTTCTTCTATCGCTCTGTTTGCACGTGTTGGTGGCGGTATCTACACAAAAGCTGCTGACGTTGGTGCTGACCTTGTTGGTAAAGTTGAAGCTGGTATCCCAGAAGACGACCCACGTAACCCAGCTGTTATCGCTGACAACGTTGGTGACAACGTAGGTGACGTTGCTGGTATGGGCGCTGACCTGTTTGAATCTTATGTAGGTTCTATCATCTCTGCTATCACACTTGGTCTTGTATGGCAGAACACAAACACAGTTGCTATCGAAAACGGCGCTGCTATCTTCCCAGTAGTTCTTGCTGCTCTGGGTATCATCGCTTCTGTTATCGGTTCAACATTCGTTAAAGGTAAAGACGGTTCTTCACCACAGAAAGCTCTGAACATGGGCGAATACACAGCTGACGCTATCGTAGTTGTTGGTGCTATTGCTCTGTCTAAAGTATTCTTTAACAGCTTTGCTCCAGCTGGCGCTATCGTTGCTGGTCTTATCGTTGGTCTGCTCATCGGTACAGTTACAGAAATGTACACATCCGGCGACTACAAATCAGTTCAGAAAATTGCTGCTCAGTCTGAAACAGGTGCAGCTACAACAATCATCTCTGGTCTGGCTGTTGGTATGACATCTACAGCTGTTCCTGTTCTCCTCATCTGTGTTGGTATCTATGTTGCTTACGCAGTATGCGGTCTGTACGGTATTGCTCTTGCAGCTGTTGGTATGCTGTCAACAACAGGTATCACTGTTGCTGTTGACGCTTACGGCCCAATCGCTGACAACGCTGGCGGTATCGCAGAAATGTCCGGCCTGGAAGATTCTGTTCGTGAAATCACAGACTCCCTTGACGCAGTTGGTAACACAACAGCAGCTATGGGTAAAGGTTTCGCTATCGGTTCTGCAGCTCTGACATCCCTTGCTCTGTTCGTATCTTACGCAGAATCAGTAGGTCTTGAATCTATCAACATCCTTTCACACACAACAATCATCGGTCTTCTTATCGGTGGTATGCTGCCATTCTTCTTCTCTGCATTCACAATGGAATCAGTTTCAAAAGCTGCATTCTCTATGATTGAAGAAGTTCGTCGTCAGTTCCGTACAATTCCAGGTATCATGGAAGGTACAGGCAAACCTGACTATGCAGCTTGCGTAGATATCTCTACAAAAGCTTCCCTGAGAGAAATGATTGTTCCAGGTGTTCTGGCTGTGGCTGCTCCACTGGTTGTAGGTTTCCTGCTTGGTACAGAAGCTGTTGGCGGTATGCTGGCAGGTTCCCTGGTAACAGGTGTTCTTATGGCTATCTTCATGTCCAACGCTGGTGGTGCATGGGATAATGCTAAAAAATACATCGAAAACGGCTCACACGGCGGCAAAGGCTCTGAAGCTCACAAAGCAGCTGTTGTAGGCGATACAGTTGGTGACCCATTCAAAGATACATCTGGTCCAGCTATCAACATTCTCATCAAACTGATGACAATCGTTGCACTGGTATTCTACAGTGTATTTATCGGTATTGCTCTGTAATACTTATCTAATGTAAATCAAAAGACTGTCTTGCAAAAGACAGTCTTTTTTGTTTATAATATAACTATCAAGTAAAAAGCAGGTATTTGTTATGAAATTGGTATTCTTATCCGAAAATTCAGTTGTAAAAGACGGGCTGAAAGGTGAACACGGCACATCAGTTTATTTTGAAAAAGGCGATGTAAAAATGCTGTTTGATGCAGGCTATTTTGGCGCAGCAGGTGAAAATGCAGACAAATTGGGGATAGATCTTTCAAAAGTAAATGTTGTGGCTTTCAGCCATAACCATGTTGACCATGCCGGCGGATTTGTTTTTATGAAAGATAAATTTACACCTGATGTACAGATTTTACTTCATAAAGGTTTCCACATCCGTAAATACTGGGATCATCGTTTTGACCCTGAAACAGACCCGACAGCAGCCAAAAATCTGGAAATGGTTGGTCCTGCCATGCCACTGGAATGGTTTTTCACCAATGGCAAATTCGGTATGAGAATTATTGAAGATGATTTGTATAAAATCAGTGATGATGTTTATCTTGTCGGCAATTTCCCTGTGCAGAGAGGAATAGAAGCAGTATTCCCGGCATCCCGTATGGAAACCCCATCAGGTGAATATGTAGTGGATGAATTCCGCGATGAACAGGCCTGTGTAATCAGAGTTAAAGACGGTCTGGTTATACTTTCCGGTTGTGCCCATAATGGTATTATCAATATAATCGAAACAGTGAAAAAGCATTTCCCGGGTGAAAAAATCCATTCTGTATTTGGCGGAACACATCTTGTGCCATACAATCCACAGAGAGTTGCAGAAACTGTGAGATATTTCAATGAAAGCGGGATACAGTATGCAGGTGTATGCCACTGTACAGGCCCTGCAATAGCTGATTTTGCTGACAAAGTGACCTGTTATGTAAAAACAGGTGCCGGCCTTACCCTTGAATTTGAAGACTGACAACAAAAGCTGCAGGAAACTGCAGCTTTTTAAATTTTACAAATAAAATACTTGCATTTTTAATTAACTTATGATATTATAATCAAGTACCAAATATATGGGGGCGTAGCTCACCTGGGAGAGCGCTTGAATGGCATTCAAGAGGTAGTCGGTTCGATCCCGATCGTCTCCACCAAACACTGATTTTCTAAGGAAAGTCAGTGTTTTTTTGTTTTATAAGAAATTTTAACAGTGCTTGAATTTTTGCTAAATATTATAGTATTCAAGAGGTGTTAAAATGGGTAAAATTAAAATGACAAATCACAAAAACACAACAGTTAAAACTGCTTTTGACAGATTTTTAATAGCAGTATCAGCAAGAGGTGTGAAAGATAAAACTTTATGCACTTATCGTTCACATTTCAAAGCAATTTCCAAAAGATTAGATGTAGAAATACCAATAGAAAAGTTAACCAAGTCAGACCTTGAACTGATGATTAACAATATGAATAATGACGGCCTTTCTTCTCAATCTATTAACAGTTATACAAGAACATTAAAAGTTTTCTTTTCTTGGTGTAATGATGAGGGATTTACAAATCTGAATATACCTTTATACAAAACACAGGAAACAGTAAAAGATGTTTATACTGATGAAGAACTTCTATTGTTATTGAAAAAACCAAAAGCAAATTGTAGTTTTTGCGAATATAGAAATTGGACAATTGTAAACTTTCTGATGAACAGTGGCTGTCGAGCCTCAACAATAAGAAATATTCAAATACAGGATATTGACCTGATACATAGCATAGTTTCATTACGACATACTAAAAACAGAAAAGTTCAGGTAATTCCTTTGTGTCAATCAATGCTTGTAATTCTCAAAGAATATATGGCAATCAGAGGTGGAGAAACAACAGATTATCTGTTCTGCACTGAATATGGAAAACAACTATCAGAAAGTGGATTAAGGCAAGCAATAGAAATATATAATACCAACAGGGGAGTAAAGAAAACATCCATACATCAATTCAGACATACCTTTGCTAAAAAATATCTTATCGACTGTGGGGGAAATGCTTTTACACTTCAAAGGCTTTTAGGCCATAGCACACTTAATATGACACGCCATTACTGTAATATATATAATGCTGATATAGTAAAAAATTACGACAGATTTTCTCCGTTGGCACAGATAAACTCACTAAATAAGAAAACAATAACTAAAAACAAATAGTAAAAAGAAAAGTAGTAAGAAACAATTAAGTTTCTTACTACTTTTTAATTACTTTGATACATCTTTTTAACATCTTTTAATCAGAATCATACATCTTTCTGATTTTATCCAAAAATGCTTTGTAATCATTTGCCACATATTCAGGGGATATAATCTTTACTCTTTTGCCAAGGCCACAGAGCCATCCATAGAATTGGTCGCTGATATAAACTTTTGCTGAAATAGTAAAGTGTGTATCATCATCTTTACTATACAGAACATCTTTTGTTCCAAATCTTTCCATAACAGTGTCCAACAGAGGATTGATAAAACGCATACGCACATATTCAGGTTTGCCGTTGAACATAGAGAAAGAAGCGTTTAAAAATCTATCCATATCCATAGTCTTAAAAGCTTCTTCACCATCTCTGCTTTCGCCTGTGAGAGAAACACTTTTCATTCTGTCTATTCTGTATGTTTTCATCTTTTGGCTTTTATCTTCAAAGGCCAACAGATAGTAGTTGCCATCATTAACAATCAGCTTGTAAGGGCTTACCACATATTTTGTTTTGCGTGGCAGCGGCTTTTGTTTATCAGCTATTGTGTGTGTCAGCATTTGGAAGCTTATCTTTTCAGGTGTATGTGGCTTTGAGTCTATCTTTAAACTCATAGCTGTATTTATAATGCTCAAATTATTAACAATACTCTTGTTGGTTGTTCTTACTCTGTCTGTAAATACAACATCGTGTTTTATACTTTTGGTATTTTCTAATGTTGTTAAATCATTGATAACAGTAATAAGTCTGTCTGCCTCTTTCTGTGTGATAAATTTACTTGTGTAAATACATTCAGCAAGAAGTCGCACTTCATCAAGTTCAAGCTTTCTGTTCTTTACATAAAAGCCTCTCTTGTTTGAATGGCTGTAAGCAATAAGCTTTTCTTCATCATATTCGTCAGCTTCGATAACATCGGCAGCGGCCTCCATTGTTCCTGTTTCATCAGCATTATTCAGAAGATAATAAGCTTTATTGATTTCTTTTATATCATCATAAATAGACCTTACATTTGAAGATATATCATATTTTTCCAATAATGCGTCTCTTATCTTATCAGCAGTTATTCTTTTGTTTTCATCAGAATTTTTTAAGAGATATTCCATTACAAAGAATGGCTTCATCTTTTGGTTATCTCTTTTGCCTTTAGCAGAGTTGTTTGGTTCTTTTGGCAATTTAATCACCTCGATTATACTTTGTTATATCAATCTATTAACAGAATTATATTTTATATATTGTTAAATGGTTGAGTAAAATTTCATATAAGCTTTTCATTGTTTCAACACTTGTTTACATTATACTTTTTACAAAGAAGATAGTAAAGTCAATTAAGTTGACACAGATTATCACCATAAAGTATAATTAAATAAACAGATAAATTTGAAGTTTCTGTTGAGTTCACTATGGCATATTTGGCTATTTTACAGAGATTCCACCTATATTCTACTTACAAGGGATGTTATTTTAATAATAAAAGAAGTACCTTTATATCAT
>JAFSCU010000019.1 GCA_017436575.1 Oscillospiraceae bacterium | reverse complement strand
TTACAAATGATGTGGAATCACTGTCCAACTCACTGCGCGAAACTCTTACACAGTTTGCATCAGCACTTACTCTTATGGTGGGCACCATTGCGATGATGCTTGCAATCTCCTGGGAACTGACACTGATTGCCTTTGCAATGATTCCTGTTTCTGGCTTTATTGTTGCAAAGATTATCAAAATCAGCCAGCCGCTGTACCGCAAACAGCAGAAATCACTGGGTATGGTAAACGGACATATCGAAGAAATGATGTCTGCGCACATTGTTGTAAAAGCTTTCAACATGGAACAGCAGTCCATTGACGATTTCGGTATTTACAATACAGAACTGCGCGAAAATGCATGGCGCAGCCGTGTGGCTTCCAGTGCAATGATGCCTATTACAAACTTTGTTTCCAATCTGGGCTATATTCTGGTATGTATTATCGGTGCGACTATGGCAGGTTTTGGCAAAATCACAGTTGGTAATATCCAGTCATTTATCACATATATCCGCAACTTTACACAGCCTATCCAGCAGTTATCAAATATTTCTACAATGCTGCAGTCTGCTATGGCCTGTGGCGAACGTATATTTGAATTTCTGGAACAGCCGGAAGAAGAACCTGACACAGACACACCTGTTTCCACAGAAGGTATTATCGGTCATGTTACATTCCAGGATGTAAATTTTGGTTACACAGAGGAAAAAACTATTATAGATGACCTGGACCTGGAAGTTCACCCTGGTGAAAAAATCGCCATTGTTGGTCCTACAGGTGCCGGCAAGACAACAGTTGTTAAACTGCTGATGAGATTCTATGAACTGAATGGTGGTTCTATCAGCATTGACGGTATCAACATCAAAGATTTTGCCAGAAATGACCTGCGCGAAATGTTTGGTATGGTACTTCAGGAAACCTGGCTGTTCAAAGGCACTATCCGTGAAAATATTATGTATTCACGCCCTGATGCAACCGAAGAAGAAATGATTCGGGCAGCAAAAGCCAGCCGTGTACACCACTTTGTACAGACATTACCGGGCGGTTATGATTTCGAACTGAACGAAGAAACATCAAATATTTCCCAGGGTCAGAAACAGCTTATTACCATTGCCCGTGCATTCCTGCAGAATCCGAAAATTCTTATTCTGGACGAAGCAACATCCAGTGTTGACACCAGAACAGAAGTTCTTATCCAGCAGGCTATGCAGAAACTGATGGAAAACCGCACCAGCTTTGTTATTGCCCACCGTCTGTCCACTATCCGAGACGCTGACAAGATTATTGTGCTCAACGCCGGTCATGTGGAAGAAATAGGCAACCATAATGAACTGATTGCAAAAGGCGGTTTCTACGCAAAACTCTATCAGAGCCAGTTTGAAAACGCATAAACAAACCGAAAGACAGGGCACAGACCCTGTCTTTTAAGTTTTAAATTATTGTTTATATGGAGATTTCTCTCCCTTCGTCACGGCTTTGCCGTGCCACCTCCCTCGTCAGAGGGAGGCAAAGGGGTTCGGGGATTTATCCCCGAATATAAATAGCGCAGACTGCGGAGAGCAAATAGGCCGCCAGGGTCAGTACAACTGACAGGTGGCGGAATATTTGCGAAAATCACGGAAGAATTTTTTGGCGAGCGAACTATTTGTGAGCGAGGGGGAAATTCCCGTGATTTGTAGCAGTCGCAGCATTCCACACTTGTGCTGCGTTAGGGGATGAGCGCAGCGAATTGGCAGTTTGCCGTGGAAGGCAACTGTGTTGCCGACCATGTGCAAATGCCCGCTACGGTGGAGCGCGGGCAAGCCAAGGGCGAATCGTCCGTTACACTCTCATGACCAGCTCGTGTTTTTGGCTTCGCCAAAATCGCTCAGGCACTACGCTGACGCCCCATGCTTTTGGTTCTTTTCTCAAGAAAAGAACAATAAAACATCATTTGATGTTTTATAAGTGCAAAGATTCTTCGACTCGTTTCACTCGCTCAGAATGACATTGTGACAGTTTTCCGGATATATGTTTAATACTCTAAAGAGCGCACGTTTAGTGCACATAAACAATAATTCATAACATATTTTATATAGATTAATTTTTCATTTTACGTTATAATATACTTAAATTATAACGTATTTTATATGGAGGACGTATATATGAAATTTATTGATATGCATTGTGATACACTGATGCCTTTTGCAAGAGGCGGTGACTATAACCTTTTCAGCAACAATGGTCAGGTTGATTTTCAGAAAATGAAAAAAGGCAATGCGCTGGCACAGTTTTTTGCAGTATTTTTCCCACCAATGAAAATGTTTGAACAGCAGGGTGTTGAAATGACAGACGACCTGTATTTCAAACTGCTGACAGAAGGTTTTTACAGAGATATTGAAAAACACAGTGATATTATCGCCTTTGCAGGCAACGCTGCTGATATTGAAAAGAATGCAAAAGACGGCAAAATGAGCGCTGTTCTCACAATTGAAGACGGTCGTTTTATCAATGGCAATATGGATATGCTGCAGAAAGTATATGACCGCGGTGTACGTGCTATTTCTCTTACATGGAACTTTGAAAACTGCTTTGGTTGGCCAAACAGCCTTGACAAAGAAATTATGAACAAAGGCCTGAAAGATTTTGGTATTGAAGCAATCGGCAAAATGAATGACCTGGGCATCATTATTGACGTTTCCCACCTGTCTGACGGCGGTTTCTACGATGTTGCAAAATACACAAAAAAACCTTTTGTTGCCACTCATTCCAATGCCAGGGCAGCTTCTCCTCACCAGAGAAACCTGACAGATGATATGATTAAAGTGCTGGCAGAAAAAGGCGGTGTAACAGGGCTTAATTTTGCACCACAGTTTATGGATTTGGATGTAAATGCCACACATACTCCTGTTTCCAATATTATCAGAAATGCAAAACATATTGTTAATGTGGGCGGTATTGATGTTCTGGGCCTTGGCACAGACTTTGACGGCATCGGCGGTACACAGGAAATCAGCGATTCCTCTATGCTGCCACAGCTGTGGGATGCCTTTGCAAAAGCAGGTTTCCACGAAAGCGAAATTGAAAAAATTGCTTACGGAAATGTAATGCGAGTTATTAAGGAAAGTATGAAATAATGAAAAAACTGTTGTGTATGCTGACTGTTTTGGCGGTGCTTGCTTTTGGTTTTAAACTGAAAACAGATTATGACCAATACAGAGCCACACATTTGCCGGGTGATACTGTTGTATACTATGTGCCGCGGCATATATATCTTCATTTAGACCCTGACTGTCCACATTTGTATGGTGGCTGGGGGCAGATAGCAAAACAGGATACATACGGACGAATGAAAAATTCAAAAATGACTGATGAGCTGTGCCCGTATTGTGTTCCGCCACAATATATTCATTAAAACTGAAATATCCCACTGGAAACAGTGGGATATTTTTATTTATCTGTATTATTATATTTTTCTTTGCCGTGATATGGTTTTGCTATCTCATTCACAAACCCCAGTACAGCCCACCACAAAATTTTTGATGATGTGTTCATTTTTACAAAAAACTCATTCAGTCTGTCAAACCACAGTGGCGGTGTCAGCACCCAGCCAGTAATGTCGTAAGTGCCTGTAACAGTGATAATTCCGTATCTGTCAAGTAAAACCATAATTTCACGGGCTATTTCAGGAACACAGGCTATAAGTGACAATGCCAGTAAAATCAGCGATAAAGCTGAAATTATTTTTCTTATCCTGAATCCGTCAGTTTTGTAAACTGTAACAATTCGCTTTAACAGAATTGCCACTAATATACCTGTGGTAAAAACAGTCAGCGGCAAGGTGATACCTGTATAAACCAACTTTCTGAAAAGCGTTGTGAATCTGCCTGTCAGCATTTTCAGCAGGAATAGCACTATCAAAAGCAATGTGGCATTGCGCACAAACAGTGATTTGTTGGTGATAAATTTAAAAGATTCTTTGCAGTTTTCTGTAAACTTTTTTATATAAACAGAGGGATTGCTGGTAATATCTTTGACAGCATTTTTTATATCATTTATATTTGGCAAATATGGCAGATTGTTTTCATGTTTATATGGTTTTGCCAGTTCATAGCCTAAACCAAGTAACGCAAATATAAGATAATATGGCGGTCTGTAAAACTTACTGCCTGAAAATGCGATACTAGTCAGAAAGTCTCTTATTGACACCATCCATACAGGCAGGTTTAACGCATAATCTGCACTGCTGAAATATGTAGCATTTGCAAACTCACCTATTTTTAAATCGAATAATATGCTGAAAAAATCTATTTTGTAAGACTCAAATGGACATATAGAGAAAAGAAAAAATAATCCTACAAGAAAATATTTATATATACCTATGTATTTGATACCTTTGGTTCTTTTTATTATCCCGCAAGATTTTAAAAACTGTATCAGTAATACACCTTTAAAAAATAATTTCAGCGGGTCAATTGTAAAATAGTAAAAATGAAAAGCTGACATTCGATAATTATTTATAAAATATTTTTGATTAATGATATTTACAATAAATTGAATAATATAAAGTATCGCCAGGCAGAAAATTGTCTTTAAAATATCTGTTTTCAGCTTTTCGTCAGGCTGGCGCTTGCCATACACCAGTTCGTTTACATCTATATCCAGCTTTTCAGCTATCTGCAGTAATGTTTCCACATCTGGCAGTGCTTTGCCATTTTCCCAGTTGCTTACAGTCTGTCGGGTTACAAACAGCATATCTGCCATTTCCTGCTGGGTCCAGCCACGCTCTGTCCTCAGCGCCTTAATATTCTTGCTGATTATATGCATACGCTCACCTTCCTTTGCCTTTATATTACTACAATGGGGTAAATTTGTCACGCAATTGGAATTTGCGCCCTGTTTTACTGTATATTTAGCTTTATTTGCAAATATATATTTATAAAACATAAAGCAGGTTATCGTATGACAGAAAGACACTCAAATGATATTTTTATAAAAGGCACAGTTATTTTGGCTGTTTCCGGTGTTGTGGTAAAGTTGCTTTCAGCTGCATACCGCATACCACTCACACGAATGATTGGTGCAGAGGGTATGGGTAAATACTCTGCCGCCTTCAATATTTTTATGCCGTTTTTCTCTTTGGCGGTGGCAGGCATCACCCCCACAGTTTCACGATTGCGGGCCAAGTGCAGAGATGGAGATACAGACAGCCTGGTAAATATAAAGAAAACTGCAGTCAGGTGTTTTGGTGTTACATCATTACTGGCGACAGTGGCGGCAGTGATTGTCAGCTGGCTGTACAGCGGTTATATGGATACGCCTATGATTTTTATCGGTGTAATACTGCTGTGCCCAAATCTTGTTTTTGCTACATTTGAAGCTGTCTATAAAGGCATCAGCCAGGGCAGTATGAATATGGCCATCACGGCAAAAGCCAGTCTGCTGGAAAGCAGCGCAAAACTGCTGATAGGTATTACATCGGTATATCTTGCAGGTGTTATGGTCAGGGATAACGCAGGGGATGCCCAGCTGTTGTGTGCTTTTGCGACAATCAGTATATGCGGGCGGATATGTCTGTTTTATATGTACAAAAACTTTAAAAAGACTTACCCAGTAAAAATAGTAAAAACTGATGGCACAGTAACAGCAAAAATTCTTTTTTCCATGGCTGTTCCCATTGCGGCATCTGCTCTGGTGGTGTCGCTGGCAAACTTTTTTGACACTGTTATATGTCTGTCTATAGTAAAATCAATTCCTGATTATGCACTTATGGCGGCATATCCTTTTATCAGTTTTTTTGCAGAGGATGAAAAGGCTATATGGCTTTTTGGTGTTTACCAGGGCTTATGTCTTTCTGTGGTAAATCTTATACCTTCACTTTCTTCGGCAATAGGCTCGTCCGGCCTGCCGCTGATAACACGAAGTATGCGGTCAAAAGACAGGCTGACTGTTGAAAAGCAGACAACCCGACTGATGAGTCTGACTGCTTTTCTGGTTGTACCGGTCAGCCTGTTTGTATCATTTTTTCCCGGTGAGGTGCTGACGACACTTTATGGCCACCGTGGTGCACAGACAGTGCTGGCCACATCTTTTCTGCGTTTTATGGCACCTGTTGCCATACTTTCGGCTTTTACATTCCCACTTAATTCTGTTTTGCATGCCAATGGCAAATCGGCAGTGATACTGAAAATACTTATGGTTTCATGCGGAATAAAAGTGGCGCTCAGTTCATATCTCTGTTCACAGGAAAAAATAAACATTATGGGGTGTATTATTTCGCAGATTGTTTTTCATATACTTGTTTTTATTCTTTCGGTACTGGCAGTCAGAAACTGTTCGCCGGGTGTCAGCGTCATAAAAACTTTGGTTATGCCTGTTCTTGTGTCATATCTTCTGCTTACATTTTTAAGGATATTTGCAGATTTTGTGCTGTACACAGTGCCGACTGTTTTCAAAACATTTATGTGTGGTGGTATTTTTGTGGTGGTGTATCTGACGATTTTTATGTTTATGGGGTTCTTTGTTGATAACTGAATAATTAAGTGCTAAAATAATCCCATAAAGGAGATTGAAACTATGGATTTTGTTAAAAAAGATTATTATACAATGGAAGACCTGCTGAAAGTTGTGGAAATGCTGCGCGACCCTGTAAACGGATGTGAATGGGACAGGGTGCAGACACATCTGTCTGTCCGTAAAGATTTTATTGAAGAAACCTATGAAGCAGTGGATGCCATCGATAACAACGACAAGGAACTGATGCTGGAAGAATTCGGTGATGTGATGCTGCAGGTGCTTCTTCACTGCCAGATGGAAAAAGAACAGGGCAGTTTCACTTTTGAAGATGTGGTAAACGCACTGGCACAGAAACTGGTGCTGCGTCACCCACATGTTTTCAAAGGGCTGGAAGTAAACGGTGTGGAAGATGTGCTGAATAACTGGGAAGCGATTAAAAATGACTCTCATGGTCATACTACAATCAGCCGGACAGTAAACGCAGTTCCCCACAGCTTTCCTTCACTTATGTATGCCCAGAAAGTGCAGAAAAGGGTGGCGGCCGGTGGTCTGCCGGTACCAGATAAAAAAGCGGAAATCGCCAATATACGCAGTATTCTTGACCTGTTGGAACACAGTGACACAGCGGAAGAAACACAGCTGGGTGACCTTTTGTTCTCATGTGTAAACCTTGTCAGACAGAGCAAAATGGATTCTGAAATGGTTTTGCGCGAAAAAAGCAGGGATTTTGTCAGAATATTTAATATTTTTGAAAATTTAGCATTGCAAAATGGTGTTTCATTTGATACAATGGAGAACGCGACATTTAATGAACTATGGATTCAGGCACAGCGTCCTGATGAGAAAAAATAAACCGGAGGATTAATACAATGACAAAAGCAGAACTTATCGCACTTGTTAGCGAAAAAGCAGAACTGACAAAAAAAGATTCTGACAAAGCTGTTACAGCAGTTATCGAAGCAATCACAGAAACACTGGCAAAAGGTGAAAAAGTAAGCCTGGTAGGCTTTGGTACATTTGAAGTAAAAGAAAGAGCTGAAAGACTGGGTCATAACCCACAGACAGGCGAAACAATGGTTATCGCTGCAAGCAAAGCTCCTGCATTCAAAGCAGGTACAGCTCTGAAAAACGCTGTTAACAAATAATTGTTATCTGTTCTGCCGGTGCATTGCATCGGCAGTTTTTATATGTTACAATTATTAAAAATATCCATCAGAGGTAAATATGAGAATAGATAAATTTTTAAAGGTTTCCCGCCTTATCAAACGCCGCACAGTTGCCAATGAAGTGGCAGACGCCGGCAGAATTATTGTAAACGGTCGCGAAGTAAAAGCATCATATCAGGTAAAAATAGGTGATGAAGTACAGATTATGTTTGGCACAAAACCTGTCAAAGTAAAGGTGCTGTCTGTGGAAAACACAGTGTCAAAAGACGGTGCCAGGGAAATGTACACAGTAATTGAAGAATAATCAGTTTATATCGGGCATATATTTCTGTAAGGGGGAATAATATGTCCGATAAAATTTTGTTACAGCATAAAGTGATTATAGAAAACCGTGGAGCTATGTCGGTGGATGGTGTTACTCAGGTGGTGGCTTATGACGAAAACCGTATAGTATTGCGCACAGATTACGGCACACTGATTGTTACAGGCCGTGACCTGGTGGCAGGTGAAATCAGCAGCAGCAACAATACCATGAAACTTACAGGAAACATAGATACTTTGCAGTACAAGGGGGCAAGGGACAAAAGAGAAGGGCTTTTATCCCGTATAACCAGATGATTTTTGAAGTGCAAAGCTATGCCCTGATTTTTCACGACGCCATTTTTGCTATGGGCGTGGGTTTTATAGCAGGTGCTTTTTATCAGACTCTGGGTGCTTTTCTATACAAAGGCAAGCTGAAACTGTTTATCAGGGATATTGCCACAGGCCTTGTGTTCACTGCCCTTGTTTTCAGTTACAGCGTTTCATTTGCAAATTATCGCATACTGCGCTGGTATATGGTTTTGCCTGCTTTGATTGGCATGGTGTCATTTCCTTTCTGCTTTTCAAAGTGGGGAAATATTGCCGTCAGATTTATATCGGTTACAGCTGTGTACTGTGGCCGTAATGTACGCAGAAAAGTATGTGGAAAACTTTTGGCAATTTCACAGAAAAATAAAGAAAAAAAGCAAAAATTTACACAAAAAAATACACCGGAGCTATTGAAAACCACTGATATTTTGATGTATAATTAAAGTTACAAAAATGTAAGAAAAACTATTGGGAGGTGAGTGAGATGCAGATTTTAAAGAAAAAAATCAATATACGTTCTGTTTTGTTTCTCCTCGCCATAGTGTACCTTACTATAAATCTTATTACTGCACAGTTTGAACTTATGACAAAAAAACAGGAACTGGCTGCAGTACAGGCACAGAAATACCGACTGGAACTGGAAGTGGCAGACACACAGAGTCTGCTGGAAGAAGACCGGGATGAAGTGTATATAGAACGAGTTGCACGCGAAAGACTGGGCTATGCAAATCCAGGTGAAAAGGTATTTATAGACATACAGTCAGAATAATTGATTTTAACAGGGAACTCCGGTTCCCTGTTTTTTGTTATATGTATAAGTATTTTTTCTGCTTTGAAACTGCTGGCTTTCACATAAATTACATTGAAAAACTTTGAATAAGGTATATAATATATTTATACAGATTAATTTTACGGAGAAATATTATGGAAAAGAAATCCAATAAAAAACGCAATATACTTATTGCACTGGCGGTTATGGCATTGGTGTGTGTATTTATGTTTTCCAGCTGTATGGGTGCCGTGTTGGGTGGAATGACAGAAATGTCTTATACCGAACAGCCTGAGGAAAGTTTTGCTATTATCAGCATTTCCGGCACTATACAGGCAGGGCCTGACTCACCTATAGATGCCGGCAGTTACAACCATGCAAACCTTATGGGCTATGTGGACGGTTTAATGGAAGATGAAACCAATCACGGTATTCTGCTGAAAGTAAACAGCGGTGGTGGTACAGTATACCATTCTGATGAATTTTATCTGAAACTTATGGAGTATAAAGAAGTGACAGGCAGGCCTGTTCACGCCTATTTTGAACAGACAGCTGCCTCAGGTGCATACTATATCTCCTGTGCCGCAGAATATATTTCAGCCAACCGCAACTGCTGGACAGGCTCTATAGGCGTTATCCTTTCATACACAAATATGAAAGGTCTTTATGACAAACTGGGTCTGGAAGAAATCATTATTGCAACAGGTGACAACAAAGGTATGGGTTCATCTGCGGGGGATTTGTCTGATGAACAGCGTGCTATATATCAGTCACTGGTGGATGAAAGTTATGATGTGTTTGTAGATATCGTGGCAAAAGGCCGCAATATGGATGTAGAAACAGTAAAACAGCTGGCAGACGGCCGTGTTTATTCAGCACAGCAGGCCTTTGAAAACGGTCTTGTTGATAAAGTGGAAGGCTGGGAAGATGCTCTGGCCTATATGGAAGAAAAAACAGGTGTTGAAGGTTGGCAGGTGCAGTTTGCCTCCTCTGCATCATGGCTGGACTATCTGCTGTATAAAGTTGAAGATATAATGCCAAAAAGCGATATGGACAATATAAACAGTATGGTTTCATCACAGCTTTCAGGTGTACCTCTGTATATGATGGCAAACTAACATATTGCACATAATTACCATTGATTTTTCAGCAGGGAAAGGGTGTACCTTTCCTTGCTTTTTTATATGGTAAAATGTTACTATTATAATAGCTAAATATGTTCAAAATAATACTATTCAAGGAGGCTATAATGAGAAACATTATTGTAGATATTGCTTCTTTGGGTCAGGACGCTCTGGTAAAGGCTCTTGAAAACAAAGAACTGAATATTCTTGGTGTTACAGTTTCACCGGACGTGGAAAACTATGACGACCTGTGTAACCTGAATATCAATGCTGTAAAACAGGTGAAGGATGTACCTGTTTTCAAAGGCGCACAGCGCCCACTGCTGCTGAAAGACTATATTGCCGGCAAAACCTGCCCTGTTACAGAAACAGAATATAAATTTGAAGAAAAGCACGCAGTAAACTTCCTTATCGACAGTGCAAACGAAGTGGAAGATCTGGAAATTCTTTGTCTGGGTACACTTTCCAACGTTGCTCTGGCTATTCTTAAAGATGAAGAAGCCATGAAAAAGGTAAAAAGAATCTATATTGCCGGTGGTGCACTGCTGGGCTGGCAGACAACCACACCTACTTCACAGCACAATATTCTTGCCGACGTTGAAGCTGCCGAAACAGTTTTCAGAGCAGGCATCGACCTTACACTTATCCCTGCCCATATTACTGACAATCTGCCAATGACAGCACTGGATGTTGTTCTGGGTGCCGAATGTGAAACATGGGATGCATTCCTGACTATGGATACAGGTATCGGCTTCACACGCGGCCAGACAATCATCGACCTTGCCGGCCAGAACCCTATAAATGGTTTCAGGGCAACAGGCAAAAAACACACAGTTATCACAGCTGTGAAATAATCGGGAGGTAAATATGAGAAGGTTTATTATAGACACAGACGCCGCCAGTGATGACCTGGTTGCGTGTATACTTGCTCTTCGTGACCCTGGCTGTGTGGTTGAAGCAATCACAATCTGTGCCGGTGTTCTGGACCACGAAACAGCCAATGTAAACGGCCGAGTAGCGGTAGAAATAGGCAAGGCTGACCAGCCACCTGTTTACACAGGTATGACAAAGCCTCTGTGGCGTGCACCAATGACAGGTGAAAATGCCCACGGCAAAGACGGTCTGTCTGATGTAGGTCTGTCCAAAACAACACTGCCATTTACACCTGGTCATGCAGTTGACAAAATCATTGAAATGGCATTGAAATATGATGACCTGGAAATCATCACTCTTGGTCCTATGACAAATATTGCTATGGCAGTTATGCTGAATCTGGAAGCCATGCAGCGTGTAAAACGCATCTGGACAATGGGCGGCCAGTACAGAATGCCAAACCCTGTTACACCAAATGCTGAATACAACATCTGGGTTGATGCAGAAAGCTGTGACATAGTTCTTCAGAGTGGTATCCCTGTAACATTTGTTCCCCTGGATGCCTGCTATGGCGTTGCAGAAGTAACAAGGGAAGACAGGGAAAAACTCCTCAGCTATGGTACAGAATTTGGTGACTTTATTGTAAATGCAAACCAGAAACTGCTGCAGTTCAACATCGATTTCTACGACAAAGATATTATCAGCCAGCCGGACCCAACTGCTGTTGCAGCGGCTCTGTGTGAAGGTGTTGTGCTGGAACAGCGCACATGTACAGCGCGTTGTGAAACCAAATCTGAACCGGGCTATGGCCAGATTGTTTACGATTTTGACAGTAAGCAGCCACATAATGTAACTGTTGTTACCAAATTTGATGGTAAAAAGTTCAAAGAATATCTTCACGGCACAGCTGCACAGAAAAGATAATAAGACAAAACTAAAACAGGTGAGAGAGCAATCTCACCTGTTTTTTTATATGTGTTATAAAAATGGAATTTAAGT
Source organism: Oscillospiraceae bacterium (assembly GCA_017436575.1). GTDB lineage: Bacteria > Bacillota > Clostridia > Oscillospirales > Ruminococcaceae > RGIG3102. The sequence goes on along the minus strand of JAFSCU010000019.1, from coordinate 22,156 downwards.
TACAGTTGGATAAAGTGGAATTTGTCTAATAGTCAAAGAATTAATTTATATTATACTTCAATCGCGTAGGGGACGGCGTCCTCGACGTCCCGAATTTGTAACGCTGCGCTGGCGTTACTTTTGGCGCAAAAGTAACCAAAACGTGGGGTTAGCGCAGCGCCTGAGCGGTTTTGCGCAGCAAAAACACGAGCTGGTCATGCGAGTGTAGCGGACGACTCCCCCAGCCCGTTGGCTTGCCCGCGCCCCACCATAGCGGGCATTTGCACGCGGTCGGCAACAAGTTGCCTTCCACGGCAAACCGCCAATTCGCTTTGCTCACCGCTGCACAAGTGTGGAATGCTCTGTCTGCTACAAATCGGGCAAAATTATAAACCTCACTCACTGCGTTCATTCGCACTATAATTTTACCTCGATTTTCGCAAGTATCTTTCCACCTGCTTCGTCCTGGAAATCTACTTGCTCTCCGCAGACTACGCTATTGTTATTCGGGTGACGGAGCCGACCGCCGCCGGTGGCGGATAAAGGAAGGCGGAGGAAGGGAAAGTTACGAGCGGACAAGAGGGGCTTCAGCCTGTCGCCGTACGCGACGATAACTTTTCAGGGTGATTTCCCCGAACCCCTTTCTGTTCGCCCTATTCAAATTTTCCTTACTGCTTCAGCAGCCATGCGGCGCATACCACGTCTTCGCAGGCCAGGCCCTGTGATTCAAATATTGTGATATCTTCATCACTTGTTCTTGTCACCACTTTGCCGCTGACAACTTCACCCAGGTCACCCAGCAGATGGCTTTCATTTATCACACCTTCATTAAGCGGGAACAGGTAGTCACCGGCTTCGTTTCTGCAGGAATCATAATTATCACAGAACAGTTTTGCTTTTGCAACACACTGGCTGTCCAGTTCCCTGGCTGTTTTGCTGCATGCACCTACTGCGTTTATATGTGCACCTTTTTTAACCCATTCGCCAAACAGCACAGGAACTGTTGAAGGTGTAACAGTGTTGATAATATCAGCATCTTTTACTGCATCAGCACAGTTTTCGCAAGGAATAAACTCGATATGTGGATATTCAGCCTTGTGTTTTTTACAGAATTTTTCACTTTCGGATAGTGTTGGGCACCAGATGGTAACTCTTTTGATATCCCTTACCATAGTGATGGCTTTCAGGTGCATATCAGCCTGTACACCGCCACCGATAAGGCACATTGTACTGCTGTCTTTACGTGACAGATATTCAGTTGCAACAGCACTTACCGCACCTGTGCGTATTGCAGTGATTGCTGTGCCGTCACACAGCCCTAACAGCTGACCGTCACCGGCGGAAAACACAGCTACCACACCCAGATGACTTGACAGACCTTTGCTGTGATTTGACGGAAAAACTGTAATCAGTTTTGCACCGCACACTTCTTCAAAAGGAATAACGGCTGGCATTATTCCGAACACATTGCCTGCCTGCAATGGGAAAACACTGCGCAGTTTGTTTTCCATTTTACCCTCTGCAAAGGCTGTGAAAACATCTTTCATCAATCCTATACAGGTATTCATATCTAGCATTTCGTTAACTTGTTTTTCAGATAAATATTTAAGTGACATAACTTTCTCCTTGATGTATCGTTAAGTTAAATATATCATTTTTCTCTGATAAAATAAAGATAAAAGATAAAAGTTGAAAAAGTTTAAAATATTTGTAACAATAAAAAGGTTTTTTGGGTTTTATTCAGTATAAGTATTATGAAAGGGGAATTTTTATGGACAATATCAGAGAGTATCTGCTGACAGCAGAAAAACAGAATTTATCTCCTTATGCCCAATTGGCTGCCAACACAAAGGGCAGAAAGAGGCAGGAAGACGAATGCACCCTGCGCACATGTTACCAGAAAGACAGGGATAAAATTCTCCACAGTAAAAGTTTTCGCCGACTGAAGCAGAAAACACAGGTTTTTATTTCACCGGAAGGGGACCACTACCGCACACGACTTACACACACCCTTGAGGTAACACAGATTGCCCGCACCATTGCCCGTGCACTGCGTCTTAACGAAGACCTGACCGAAGCAATAGGTATGGGGCACGACCTGGGGCACACACCTTTCGGACATGCAGGGGAAAGGGCGCTCAATCAGCTGAACCCTGGCGGATTTACCCATTTTGAGCAGGGTGTAAGGGTTGTGGACTATCTGGAACGCAACCTGAAAGGGCTTAACCTTACTGCCGAAGTGTTGGATGGTATTCTGAACCATACCCGCGGTACATGGCCTTCCACACAGGAAGGGGTCATTGTCCGCTATGCAGACAGGATTGCATACATCAACCACGATATTGAAGATGCTATTACAGCTGGTATTATTACTGAAAATGACCTGCCAAAAGACTGCACTGACTTTTTGGGTCATTCCAAAAGCGAAAGAATCACATCACTTATTACTTCAATGGTAAAAAATTCCGGCAGTGAAATAAAAATGGATGATGAAACCTTTGGTTACTATGACAAACTGCACAAATATATGTATCGGAATGTCTATACAGACAGCGCTGCAAAAATAGAAGAAAGAAAAGTGGACAAGCTGATAGAAGAACTGTACAGATATTATTACAAAAATCCTGACCGGATGCCAGAAATGTATCGCATCATTGCCGACAACGAAGGCATAGACCGTGCTGTTACAGATTATATCCAGGGAATGAGCGATGATTTCGCTTCTACAACTTTTGACAATATTTTTATTCCAAAAGCGTGGAAAATTAAATAATTTTGTGATATAATATATATTTACCACAGAATTTTAATATTTTAGTGATAAAATGATAATATAACAGGAAAAGGAGGGGTTGTATGGCTATTCCTGCTTCATATATACAGGAACTTGTGGCAAGAAATGACATTTATGATACAGTCAGCCGCTATGTTTCGCTGCAGCGTGCAGGCAGACTGTACAAAGGCTTATGTCCTTTTCACTCTGAACGCAGCCCGTCCTTTATGGTTTATCCTGAAACCCAGAGTTATTACTGTTTTGGTTGTGGTGCAGGGGGAGACGTGATTAAATTCACAATGGAAATGAACTCCCTTTCCTATATCGAGGCTGTGCGATATCTTGCACAGCAGAGCGGTATGCCTATGCCGGATGAAGATGACGGACAGGCAAAGCTGAAATCTAGAATTTTGCAGATGAACAAACTTGCTGCCAGATTTTTCTACGACACCCTTAACAGTGATGCCGGAAGAAATGCACGCAAATATCTGCGTGACAGACAGCTGTCAGACAAAACCATTGTAAATTTTGGCCTGGGCTATGCACCGGCAGAATGGCAGGGGCTGACAAACTATCTGCGCAGCAAAGGTTTTACCGATGAAGAAATGACACGCGGTTATCTGGCTGCAAGAAATAAAAACGGCAATCTTTACGATATATTCCGAGACAGGGTAATGTTTCCTATTATTGACCTGCGTGGCAATGTAATTGCCTTTGGCGGCAGGCGTATGGGGGACGAAGGCGGACCGAAATATCTGAACAGCGGTGATACACCGGTATTCAAAAAGAGCAACGGTCTTTTTGCACTGAATTTGGCAAAGAAATCAGGTAAAGATACATTTATATTGGCCGAAGGCTATATGGATGTTATTGCAATGCATCAGGCCGGTTTCAACAATGCTGTGGCCACATTGGGCACAGCCCTTACCAGCCAGCAGGCAAAACTGATTGGTGACTATGCCAAAAAGGTAATTATTTCCTATGACTCTGACGAGGCCGGGCAGAAAGCCACCCGCAGAGCGATGGAAATATTTGAAAAGGAAGAAGTTACTGTTCAGGTATTGCAGATGGATGGTGCCAAAGACCCTGATGAATACATAAAAAAATATGGGGCACAGCGTTTTGAAATGTTGCTGGAAGGTGCCAACAGTGCACTGGATTTCCAGTTGCTGAAACTGAAAAATCAGTACGATATACAAAATCCTGAACAAAGGGTGGAATATCTGACCAAAGCCTGTGATATTCTGGCGGGATTGACAAACCCGATTCAGCAGGATGTTTACTGCACACGACTTGCCAACGAAACATCTACAGACAAAGCATCTATAAAACTTCAGATAGACAGGGCCAAGGCTAAAAACCGTCGCAGGGAAAATCGCAAAAAAGAGCAGGAATTGCTGCGTAGCGGTGTGGGACGGCAGATAAAGGTGGATTATCGCCAGAAAGGCAATACAATGCCAAAGGCTTTTGCCCAGCAGCAGATTATATGTGCATTAGTCAGGGATAACAGCCTGTACAACGATGTGCGCACAAAGCTGACGGCTGATAATTTTACAGATGGAGATATGAAACGGGCGTATATTGCTTTTGAAAATCTTATTGAGCAGCATATACCTGTGGATTATGCCACATTGGCGTACCATATGCCACAGGACAGTGCAAATGTACTGGCCGGCATATTTGCCAGAAATGCCGATATAATAATTACCGGCAAAGATGTGCAGATGCACATAGAAAACTTACTTACAGCAAAACTTTCTCAGAGTGAGGCCAGCGAAAAATCAATTGATGACCTTGCACGGAGAATTAAATCTTTAAAAGAGAAAAAGAAATAACAGGAGAACAATATGAGCGCAAAAGAAAAGAAAATCACAACATTGGCCGAACTTATGGAACTGGGTAAGAAAAACGGCAAACTTACATCAAAAGATATTGGTCGGTTCCTTGAAAATATGGACTTTGATGTGGAACAGGTGGACAAGTTCTATGAAAGCCTGGAAACAGCAGGTATTGATGTTATCGACCTGGGCGAAGAAGAGGAAGAAGTTCTTACAGAAAGCAACATTGAAAAGTTTGAAAAATCACTGGCCAGCGAAGGCGTAAGCATTGACGACCCTGTTAAAGTTTACCTGAAAGAAATCGGTTCTTTCCCTCTGCTGTCACTTGACGAAGAAATCGAACTGGCAGAAAGAATCCTGAAAGGTGATGAAAAAGCTAAAAAACGTCTGGCAGAAGCAAACCTGCGTCTGGTTGTTTCCATCGCAAAAAGATATGTTGGCCGTGGTATGCTGTTCCTTGATCTGATTCAGGAAGGCAACCTGGGTCTTATCAAAGCTGTTGAAAAATTTGACCATACAAAAGGCTTCAAATTCTCCACTTATGCAACATGGTGGATCCGCCAGGCGATTACAAGAGCTATTGCTGACCAGGCAAGAACAATCCGTATTCCTGTTCATATGGTTGAAACTATCAACAAAGTTAAAAAAGTTCAGTCTCAGCTGTTGCACAAAAATGGTCAGGAACCAAGCGTAGAAGACCTGGCTGCTGAACTGGACATGCCACAGGACAAAGTGCGTGAAATTCTGAAAGTTGCACAGGAACCAATCTCACTGGAAAGCCCAATCGGTGAAGAAGAAGACAGCCATCTTGGCGACTTTATCCCAGACTACGATGCACCTGTTCCAGAAGAAGCAGCAACACATACACTGCTGAAAGAACAGCTGAACGAAGTTCTGGCTACTCTTACACCAAGAGAAGCAAAAGTTCTGTCCCTGCGTTTCGGTATTGAAGACGGCCGTCCAAGAACACTGGAAGAAGTAGGTAAAGAATTCAACGTTACACGTGAACGTATCAGACAGATTGAAGCAAAAGCCCTGCGCAAACTTCGTCACCCAAGCAGAAACAAAAAACTTAAAGACTTCCTTGACTAAGGCTGTCTTGTGATTTGAGACATATTACAGAAGTTATTTTTAGGAGAATACCATGCATATTACACAGGAAACTGATTACGCAATCAGAATAGTGTACTGTCTTGCAAATGCAGACGGTAGAAAAGATGCCCGTTCCATCAGCGAGGAAATGGGTGTTACCCTGCGCTTTTCCCTTAAAATATTGCATAAACTGGTGCAGAACGGCATCGTGAAATCTTACAAAGGTTCCAAAGGCGGCTACGAACTGGCACGCCCTGCATGCGAAATAAATATGAAACAGGTTATCGAAGCTATCGAAGGTACATTTGCCCTTGCCAAATGCGTATTGCAGCCGGGGTATGATTGTGCCTGGAAAACTCCTGGTCTGTGTACTTTCCGTATGGAGTTTGCCCGCATAGGCCAGTATGTAAACGAAGAACTGGAAAAAGTAACTTTCGACAAACTTTAATTATTCATATTCAGTATTATCATCCCGGCAGACAATATTCCGCCGGGGTGAATTTTTATTGAAACAAAAAAGCAAGGTATCACAGACCTTGCTTTTATTTATTATCAGAACGGGCTCCCTTCATCAGGTTTGTTTTCTATCCCAAAGAAATCCAGTGCCTTCTGTATAGCCATATCCCAGAAACGCCATTCATGTGTATAGCCCGGTGTTTCTTCAAAAGTGGCTTCCAGTCCTATGTCCAGTGCCCATTTTTTGAAATCTATATAGCCGTTGTACAGAAAGTCATTTTCACCACAGGCAAAATACATTTTTGGCAACACACCGCTGTCTTTCTTGTCCAGAATGTTTTTGCGGATGTTTTCATAAGAGTTGTAGAATTTTTTATATCCGCCGGCATTTTTATAGCTGTTCAGCATGCGCGTTTCTTTGAACCCTTTTTTGGGATCCAGTTCATCCAAATTGCGTGCATACATTGAAAGAACAGCTACACCTGCAAACTTTTCAGGGTAATTCACAGCATATTTCAGAGCGCCTTCACCACCCATGGACAGGCCGGAAATAAAGTTGTCTTCTCTTTTGTCAGAAGCAGGCAGCCAGTTGTAAACCAGCGGCATCAGTTCTTCGGTGAGAAAATCATACGCGTTTATTCCCATCATGGCACCCCAATTGGAATAGTTGGAGTTCATTGCGCTTGGCATTACAACTATCAGATTTTTCTCGCTGGCATATAATTCAATATTGCTTTTTCTTATCCAGTCGGTGTAGTCGCCGAATGTACCATGCAGTAGCCACAGCACTTTATATTTTTTGCCATTGCCATAAAAATCAGCAGGCTGGGTTTTTCTTGGTTTGTCTGGCAGGATAATATTTACATCAGTATTCGTGTTCAGATACTGGCTTTCAAAATTAAGATGAACTAATGACATAATGGCACCTCCACATTTTTCTGATTTAATTGTAGCACAATTTTTATCGCAGATAAATTGCCAGTAAAACGAAAATGATGTTTAAATTTTATGCACCCTGTAGTATAATGATTTATAGATTGACCGGGAGGTAATTTTATGAAAAAACAACATTGGCCGGGTGGTGCAATGCTGGGGCCTGTGCCGCCGGCACTTGTCAGCTGTGGAACTGTGGACAAGCCAAATGCACTGACCGTTGCATGGACAGGCATACTCAACACCATTCCACCTAAAACATATATCAGCGTACGCCCAGAAAGATATTCTTACAATCTGATAAAGGAAAGTGGCGAATTTGTAATCAACCTGCCTACTGAAAAAATAGTAAAAGCTGTTGATTACTGCGGTTGCCGCACAGGCGCAAAGGAAGACAAACTGGCTAAATGTAATCTGACTGTTTCTCCAAGTGTAAAAATTTCTGCACCTATGATTGACCAGAGCCCTGTAAATCTGGAATGTAAAGTTACAGATATTGTAAAACTGGGTAGTCACGATATGTTTATTGCAGATATTGTAGGAGTAAATGTAAACGAAAGGCTGCTGGATGAAAAGGGCAAACTGCACCTGTCAAAAGCAGGGCTGTGTGCATACGCCCACGGTGAATATTTTGCACTGGGCAAACAGATAGGTGATTTTGGCTTTTCAGTACGCAGAAAAAGCGTACAGAAACGCAGAAATATGCAGGCAAAACAAGGAGCAAAGAAAAATGGAAAAAATGGTAAATGATGTACTTTTGACAACAACCTTCACACAGGAAGATATCGAATATTCCAAAAAACGTCATGTGGAAATTTTTGATGGTGAATATGGCTTTTCAGAATTTTTCAACAAATATGCCACAGGGGCTATCGATGATTTCCCAAAAACATACAACCCTGAAAAAGATTTTATGCTTATTGCAAAAATAGATGGTAAATTCGGCGGTACAATTACACTTATCGGTGAAGAAGAAGGTAATGCACGCCTGCGCTTCTTCTTTGTTGAACCTTTTACAAGAGGCAAAGGTGTTGGCAAACTGATTTTCACTACAGCTATGTCAATGGCAAAAGATATGGGTTATAACCATCTATACTTTTCCACATACAATGTGCTGAAACCTGCCAGAAATATGTACAGAAATCTGGGATTTGTTATAACAAAGGAAACACCTGAAGACGAAGTATTGCCAGGTGCAGTGGAAGAAATCTGGGAAAAAGATATCTGATATGAGAAAAGTTATTGAATACGGCGAAAAGGAAATTAATTATCTTTGTCAAAAAGATGAAAAAATGGCCAGGCTTATAGAAAAGGCCGGCCATATTCACCGAGATGGTGAAACAGATTTGTTTGCATCCCTTACTGACAGTATTGTGGGCCAGCAGATTTCCACTGCTGCTCATAATACAATCAGAAACAGAATATATGAAAAATTTGGTGTGCTTACACCTGAAAAAGTAATGTCAATTCCCGATGAAGAGCTGAAAAGTGTGGGCATCAGCTACCGCAAGGCAGGTTATATCAAAGATTTTTCTTCCAAAGTTTTAAAGGGAGAAATAGATATAGACTCACTTTACACAATGTCTGATGAAGATGTGATTAAAGAACTGACAAAAATAAAGGGTGTGGGGCAGTGGACTGCTGAAATGATGCTGACATTCTGTATGCAGCGCCCTGATGTGCTGTCTTACGGGGACCTGGCCATACGCCGTGGTATTATGAAACTGTATGGTCTGGAGGAACTTTCTGTGGAAGATTTCCACAGAATTACTGATAAGTTTTCTCCATACCGCACTGTGGCGGCTTTGTATTTCTGGCATTACGCCAATCCGAAATGTGACTTTACAGTATGAAAATAGAATATTGAATAAAGATAAAATCAATTGGCAAGCTGTTATTTCAGCTTGCCAATTATTATTTGTTTAATGTGATAAATATTAAAAAAGTTAATGTACAATCTGTTAGATAAATTGGAATTTCTCGTTATTCAACATCTGGATTGATAATAGCTTTATATCGTGGGTTTAAATCAATAGTAGTTGCTGAAAATTTATCGCTGCCAATAAATTCATCTGAAGCAAGACCAATTTCAGCTAATCCTAATAAAGCTACAAATTTATCAGCCAATTCACAGTCTTTAGTCAATGATTCTAAAGTATTTTTCCTTTCAGGTAATAAATCAACATATGCAATTGTACCAGCTGTACCATTTTTTACTGTTTTTAGTTTTGGTAAAATAGCACATAGTTCTAAAATGGCATCTTTGTTTTCTATTACTGATTGTTTATTAAAAAAATAGCAATTTTCTTTTGTTAAGGAAGAGTGTCCATAATATGGGCTCAATCCTTGCTTAGAATAACCGTCAACAACTTCAAAAACAGCTTTTCCAGGATAAATTGTACCTACATAACATTTCTTTAATATCTTATTTAATTTCTTTGAAAATTTAAAATATTCTTGTTCTGAAATCATGGTTTTTATTCTCCTTTGCGTGTCAAATTGGAATTTGTAATTTAATGACCTTCCCATTCTACCTTGTGTTCTTCCCACCATGCAGGAAAGTTAGGATCATTTGGTGATAGTGTTGGTTTAAGTTCACTTTGTCTGTTAATTGGTGAATCAAAATTTTGAGGAGTGTTTATTGAATGTTCAAAATGAGGTAACTGTATTGTTGCAGTACCTAAAAAATATAAAGAAAACAATGTAATTTTGTTTTCTGTCCAAAGAGTATTATCATATTTCCTATAGCCCTCTTGTAAAGACATAAGAAGTGAATGAGAATGAACAGGTTTTAATTGCCCTAACATGTAGTTGATTGAATTTCTCATTTTTTTTAATCTAATTTTATCAAAATTCATTTTAGGCATTTTCACATTACAACTTTGTGAAAAGAAAGAAGATTGTCTAATGTTGTCTGTTAATGTTTGTGGTGTTGCTACACAGTAAGAAAATATTTTTTTTACATTTTCTTCATTCAAATCAAGCATTTCTTCTCTTTTATATTTCATGATTATTCCTCCATCAGTTTGTTAACTTCAAATTTATCTAACAGTATTATATCAAATAAATGTGTAATTTTCCACATAACATCTGTTCGCCAAATTCAAATTTTCCTAACTGATTATATACTATCACACTCTACTGTCATATACAACAACAGGCACAGCATAGCTGTGCCTGTTGACTATTTTATAATACTATTTTGATTTGAAAACTTTTTTCATTGCTTTGATAGCTTTTTCGCAGTTTGCTCTTGGGCATGCGCAGTTGAAACGCAGGTATGTTTTACCATGGAAACCGCGGCCGTCAGTTGTGATAACACCCACTTCTCTCAGCTGATCTCTGATAACGCCTACATCTTCGCACAGACCATCAAAGTTTACCCACAGTACATATGTACCCTGTGGCAGGTCTACGCTTACGCCTTCACATGTGTTGAAATAGTCAACCATCAGTTTCTGGTTTTCGCGTACATATTTCAGCATTTCATCCACATATTCAGCACCGCCTGTGTATGCACCGATACATGCTTCCAGTGTCAGCAGGGAAACAGCGTTTGAATGTGTTGTACTTCCGATTTTGTCGATTTTGTCTCTCATCTGTTTGTTATATGTTACAGAGTAAGAGCCCTGCAGACCGGCCAGGTTAAATGTTTTACTTGGTGCATAGTTTGCTGTTACAATTTCTTTTGCCAAGTCGGATACAGACTGTGTTGGAATATGTTTGCAGTCTGGGTCTACCACAAAGTCCGCCCAGATTTCATCTGAAACAATTTTTACACCCAGTTTACCGCACAGGTTAACTACATTTTCAATTTCCCATTTTTCCCATACACGGCCTGTTGGGTTGTGTGGTGAACAGAAAATCATCAGGCTGATTTTGTTTGCAACAATCAGTTTTTCCATTTCTTCAAAGTTCATTCTCCACAGACCATTTTCATCTTTCACCAGTGGAGAGTAAACCAGGTTTCTGCCCAGGTTTTTAACTGTTGACTGGAAACCTGTGTATGTTGTTTGGTTGATCAGAATATTGTCGCCAGGCAGTGTAAATGCTTCTACTGCTGCGCCAACACCTGCCAGTACAGATGTGTGGTTCAGGATATATTCTCTTTTAACCATTGGGTTGCCATAGCGTGTTGCGTGCCAGTTGCAGATAGCATCAAAATATTCCTGTGATGGCAGATAATAACCGTATGCAGGGTGTTTTACACGTTCCATCATTCTTTCCACAATGCTTGGTGCTGTTTCAAAGTCCATATCAGCAATCCACATTGGTACTACATCTTCTTCAGGTACAGGTGTGTAGTATGGGCCTGGATTTTTGTGTGCTTCCCATTTGAATGCGCCGGTGTTGCGTCTGTCCAGCTGTTTGTCAAAAAATTTTGCGTCCATATTTGTTTTCCTTTCGTTTACTTATTAACCTAATTATATCAAAACAATCCATTTTTTATCAATTCGCATAAGTTACATAAAAAATAACTGCTAATTGTAGCATTGCCAATAATAAAAAAGTGAGTAGCAAATGTGATTATCTCGTAGAATAAAAAGAATTAAGATGGTATAATATAATTAAAAAATAAAATGATTGCTGAAAGGGGATTTGATATGAAAAAGATTTTGATAATAGTTGGTTCATTCCGAAAGAATTCGTTTAATACACAGCTGGCAAAAGCAGTGGAAAAAATACTGGAAAATAAAACAGATGTTTCTTATCTGGAGTATGCAGATGTGCCTTTCTTCAATCAGGATTTTGAATTTCCTACACCTGAAAGTGTACTGAAAGCACGCAGTCAGGTTATGGATGCGGATGGTTTGTGGATATTTACACCGGAATACAATTATCAGATTCCGGGTGTATTGAAAAATCTGCTGGACTGGCTTTCACGACCAGTCAGCCAGGATGATACACAGCGAAACTCTGTACTGAAAAACAAACCGGTAACTGTTTCCGGTGTGGCCGGCAAAAGCGGGGCAGCAGGTGCACGAAAAAATCTTTCCGCACTGGCGCAGTCAATGAGAATGAAACTTATAGCTGGCGAAGGCAGCGGCATTTCCATTGACGGTGCGGCCTGGTCAACTGATGTGCTGAACCTTTCAGAAGAAAATATTGAAATGTTAAAAAAACAGGTTGAATTGTTTATAGAATCTATATAAATAAAACAGGATGTCGTAATGACATCCTGTTTTATTTGTTCAGTTTCAGTTTTACCAGATACTCTGTGGTATCCTCTTCAAATTTCTTTTCACCTGTCAGTTCAAATCCGTGTTTTTCATAGAACTTTATTGCTTTTGTGTTCTTTTCCAGTGCCCACAGGTTATCGGCAGATAGTTTTTCTGTGGCAAAATTCACCAGTGCATCACCGATTTTATTACCCTGCAAAACAGGCTCCACAAACAGTTTCTGTATTTCATTGTCACTTGTTTTTACAAAACCTTTTATCACACCGTCATCATAAACATAAAAACTGCCGGTTTCAACTGCATACTTTTCCATAAGGGAAGGCACTGTAAGATATTCAAAATAAAACCAGTCACTTTTAAAAATGGGATAAAAATTCAGCCTGTAATTGAAAATCTCTATTTCAGCAATTCTGGACAGGTCTTTTTCTGTTGCTTGTCTTATGTTTTTCATAGTTATCTTTTGTTTACAGCAGATGTGCCTTTTTCCAACAGATATGTGGCTTCCAGGTCTGCCAGATGTGTCATAACAGCCAGCGGATAACGGCGGTATGCTTCACTCATTGCGAAACTGCCGGCTTTGGCACTGTCATCAAAACCACCCATATGCCATCGGATAGCCATAGCTTCTTCCACTGTCAGGCGCACAAATCTGTCAACCAAAAATACACTTTTTTCACCGTGACCATAAGGGAACTGGTCATCTACATTATACACTTTAACCTTTTCCCACTGTCCTGTAACATCGTTTTTCACATTTCTTGTACCTTCGGTGTAAAAGTTTATTTTGCAGAAATCGTGGCACAGCGCTACCAGTGCAATTGTTTCGTCAGAATACAGTTTTTCAATATCATTTCTGGCTTTCAATACTTTGTAAACATTCAGACTGTGCATAACCAGGCCACTTTCGCAGGCACCATGGTATCTTGTGCTGGCAGGTGCTGTGAAAAAATCAGTATTTTCCAGCCATTCCAGCATTTTGTCTGCACCCGCGCGGGTAACATATTTATTGAATATTTCCAGAAATTCAGCTTTGTAATCCATAAATCTCATCCTTTATATTTTAATAATCATATTATAAAGCATTTACATAAAATTTAAAAGGGATGAAATCACAAATTCACCCCTTTTTAAAACAATATTTAATTACAGGTCGATTTCGTCCAGGATTTCTTTCAGCACAGCAACTTCTTCAGCTGTCAGGGAAATACCTTTGCCCATTTTTGTGCCGTCCGGTGACCAGTCACGGATATCGTATTTGGGTTCTCTGTCTGACCAGGAAACCAGATTCAGCTGTCTTTCCCAGCCGCCTTTGCCCTGGCTGATAACACCCAGTTTTTCAACGATTTCATATTTGAATTCTGCCATTAGTTTCACCTCTTTAAATTTATGCTATTCATTGTACTGTATCTTTGGTATAATTGCAAGCACATTTTGACCATAAATTGTTGACATTTTTTGTATAAGGTATTAAAATAAATAAAAAATATAGTTAAAAGCTGTGAAAAAGAGGCAGTAAAAATCTTTGTTTTTTAGAGAGCCGGGGCAGGTGAAAGCCGGCAAGCAAAATTTTATTGTGTAGCTTTTGAGCTGATTAGGTGAACTTTCAGTAGCCCTTTCCGTAACCTTCTGCGTTAAAGAAAAACAAGGGGTTCTGTATTTTTACAGGGCAATTTGGGTGGTACCACGGTTATAAAATCGTCCCATATTTTTGTGGGGCGGTTATTTTTTTATATTTTTGTACTGCTCCTGAAAATAGAAAAAGGAGAAAAATCAAATGAAAGAACTGGAAAAAATCTATAATCCTAAACGAGTTGAAGACAAGATTTACAGTATGTGGCTGGAAAACAAATATTTCCACACAGAAATTGACAAAACAAAGAAACCTTACACAATTATGATGCCGCCACCAAACATCACAGGGCAGCTTCACATGGGTCACGCACTGGACAACACTCTGCAGGATATTTTCATCCGTTACAAGAGAATGGCCGGCTACTGCGCACTGTGGGTTCCTGGCACAGACCACGCTTCAATTGCTACAGAAGCTAAAATTGTTGAAGCAATGGCTAAAGAAGGTCTGACAAAAGAAATGATTGGCCGTGAAGCTTTCCTGGAAAGAGCATGGGACTGGAAAGAAAAATATGCAGGCCGCATTGTAGAACAGCTGAAAAAGATGGGCGTGTCCTGTGACTGGGACAGAGAAAGATTTACAATGGACGAAGGCTGCAGCGAAGCAGTTAAAGAAGTATTTGTAAACCTGTACAATAAAGGCCTTATCTATCAGGGCGAAAGACTGGTTAACTGGTGCCCACACTGTCTTACTTCAATTTCTGACGCTGAAGTTGAATTTGAAGAACAGGACGGCAGCCTGTGGCATATCCGTTACCCAATCAAAGACAGTGATGAATTTATCACAGTTGCAACAACCCGCCCTGAAACAATGCTGGGCGACAGCGGTATCTGTGTAGCTCCAGATGATGAAAGATACACACATCTTATCGGCAAATTCGCAATTCTGCCGCTGGTAGGCAGAGAACTGCCAATCTTTGCAGACAGCTATGTAGAAAAAGAGTTCGGCTCCGGCGCAGTTAAAATGACACCTGCCCACGACCCTAACGACTTTGAAGTTGGTTCACGTCACGGCCTGGAAATCATCAAATGTATGAACGATGATGCTACAATGGCAGAAGATACAGGCAAATATGCAGGTATGGACCGCTTTGCAGCCAGAAAAGCTATCGTAAAAGACCTGGAAGAACAGGGCTACCTTGTAAAAGTAGAACCATACAAACACAATGTTGGCACTTGCTACCGTTGTCACAATACAATCGAACCAATGATTTCAAAACAGTGGTTTGTTAAAATGGAACCTCTGGCAAAACCAGCTATCGAAGCAGTTCGCAGCGGCGAAACAAAATTCGTTCCTGAACGTTTTGATAAAATCTATTTCCACTGGATGGAAAACATCAAAGACTGGTGTATTTCCCGTCAGCTGTGGTGGGGTCACCGAATTCCAGCCTGGTACTGCCAGGAATGTGGCGAAATCATTGTAGCAAAAGAAGAACCAACAGTTTGTCCAAAATGCGGCTGTACACATCTGGTACAGGACGAAGATACTCTTGACACATGGTTCTCATCTGCACTGTGGCCATTCTCCACACTGGGCTGGCCAAATGAAGACAGCGAAGACCTGAAATTCTTCTACCCAACCAGCACACTGGTAACAGGTTATGACATCATCTTCTTCTGGGTTGCAAGAATGATTTTCTCCGGTGTTGAACATATGGGTAAAACACCATTTGACACTGTTCTTATCCACGGTATTGTTCGTGATGCAAACGGTGTTAAAATGTCTAAATCCCTGGGCAACGGCATCGACCCACTGGAAGTTATCGACCAGTACGGTGCTGACGCTCTGCGTTACACATTGGCTACAGGTTCTTCCGCAGGTAACGATACACGTTACTCCGACGAAAAAGTAAAAGCATCCAGAAACTTTGCAAACAAACTGTGGAACGCCGCACGTTTCATCCTGATGAACATTGACGGTGAAATTCCAGCAGGTCTGCCTGAAAAACTGGAACAGGAAGATAAATGGATTCTGTCAGCGCTGAACAACACAGCAAAAGCTGCAACAGAAAATCTGGAAAACTTTGATCAGGGTCTTGCTGCACAGAAAGCTTATGATTTTATCTGGGACCAGATTTGTGACAGATATATCGAAATTGCAAAAACAAGACTTAACTCTGATGATATTGAAACAAAACACAATGTTCTCCGTGTTCTTGTTTATGTAATGAACGGCGCACTGAAACTGCTGCACCCATTTATGCCATTTATCACTGAAGAAATTTACCAGGCACTGCCAAACAACGAAGGCAGCATTATGGTAAGTGCATGGCCTGAATACACAGAAGAGCTGAACTTTGAAAAAGAAGAAAAATCTCTGGACAGAATTTTCGCCCTTGCAAAAGAAATCAGAGCTCTGCGTGCACAGCTGGGTGCACACCCAACAAACAAAACACATCTGATTATCGAAACACCTCACGGTGACGATTTCCAGCAGGGTCTTGTATTTGTGGAAAAATTTGCATTCTCCAAAGAAACACAGATTGTGGAAAAATTTGAAGGCGATGCAAAACTGTATTCACAGATTGTTGTTGAAGGTGCCCGTGCATTTATCCCTACAGGCGACCTTGTTGACAAAGAAAAAGAAACTGCCCGTCTGAACAAAGAACTGGCAGCAGTTGAAAAGGATATCAAGATTATTTCCGGCAAACTGAACAACGCAGGCTTTATGGCAAAAGCTCCACAGGCTGTTGTTGAACAGGAAAAAGCAAAACTGGAAAATGCAAACAACAAAAAGGCAAAAATTCTTGAAAGCCTTGAAGCACTGAACTAATTTAATAACATTAAAGGCGGAGTGTAAACTCCGCCTTTTTGTATGCAGTATATTTAAAATTCCACTTTTTCACCTGTAATTGTATCTATATAGTAGCATTCGCCACCACGGCAGTAGAAAAATTTTTCATTGTTCACTTCCTGCCAGGTATAATCAATATCTTCTATTGTGGAAACATCGGTTGTTTCCAAAGTTTCTTTATTGATTTTCCATATAGGTCCTTCAAATTCGCCTACATACAGATATTTGTTGTCATGGTGTATTTCCCTGATTTTTTCAAGAGAAATTTCTCTTATAAATGTTTCGTTATTTCCGTCTGCATCACAACGGTAAAGTTCAAACTTTTCAAATGCAGCCGGGTCAACAAGCACATAGAAAACATAATAATCGGTTACATGTTGCATAAATACGCTTTTGTCATTATGTAAAAACAGCTGTGTATTTCCGCTTGGGTCTGTTTTGTAAAGTCTGCCATACTGACCTTCAAGCTTTTTCTCGAATACTGTGCCGTCTGCAGTTTTGGTCAGATAATCTATACTGATATCTTCTGGCTCAAGTTCCAGTGTATCCGGGTTCAGTGTATTTTTACCCAGATAAAGAGTGTTATCATAGGTATAAAAGTTTGGCATATAGCCGGTATTACCAAGACTGACTGTTTTCATGCCTGTGCCGTCTGTTTTTACAGTGGCCAACAGCATACCCATGGATGCTTCTTTTCCAAAGCCAATCATATATACGGCACCATCAAAATATTCGATACATTCAATCACAATATAATTATCGCCCTCAAAAGCATATACAGTTTCAACCGAGTTATCTGCCTTGGACATTTTGAGTATTTCATTTTCATTATAAAAATAGATGTAGTTTTCATCTTCTGCAGTCATTCTGTTGCGGTTGTTGTTCTGAACTATTGATATTGTTTTATACAGTGTGTTTTCTGCCTGTTCCTCGCTGCAGCTGACAAAAGAAAAACACATAATCACGGCAAGTATAACAGCAATAAGTTTTTTCATAATAACACCTCTTTCTGTCGGCTATCTTTTTTGATAATATTATACCATAATAATAGTGTCGATGCTTAAAATTTCATAAAAATATCATATATTATACAGCTGGTAACTGCGGTTTATTTATAGTATAATATATAAATATAAAATACTTTTACGGAGAGAGTACTATGAATGCTGCAGTTGACCTTAAAAATGTCTGCCTCGAAACAGACAGGCTTATTTTGAGAGAGTGGAAAGAATGCGACCTTAATGATTTCTTTGAATATGCCAGTGTTGACGGTGTGGGACAGATGGCCGGCTGGCAACCCCATAAGTCTCTTGAAGAATCTGCAACTATATTGAAAATGTTTATTGAAGGCAGAAAAACTTTTGCTGTTGTGCTGAAAGAAAACAACAAAGCAATAGGCTCGGTTGGTATAGAAAAATTAAGCACTGAAATTGATGGCTATGATAATATGACCGGCAGAGAAATAGGCTATGTTCTCAGCAAAGATTACTGGGGTCAGGGTCTTATGCCGGAAGCTGTTAAAGCGGTAATCAATTATTGCTTTGAAACAGCGGGCTGTGACTATCTGCTGTGCAGCTGTTCTCCACAGAACAGACAGTCTGCCAGAGTTATGGAAAAATGCGGTTTCCGTTTTGTGCTTGAAAAAGTGAGAAAACTGACAGACGGCAGCACCCGCGCGGCAAGATATCATATACTTGATAATCCCAATAAATAACAGATGTAGTAAAGGAGATATATTATGACCTATCAGCAAGCTGTTGACTATATCCATTCACGTCCAAGATTTAAAAATACCGATAACCATAAAGCTATGCGAAAGCTATTGGATTACCTGGGCAATCCGCAGGACAATCTGAAGTTTGTCCATATTGCCGGCACAAATGGCAAGGGCAGCTGTGCGGCTATGTCTGCCAATGTGCTGAAAACTGCAGGCTATAAAGTGGGCCTTAATGTTTCACCTTTTGTGGTGGAATTTACAGAGCGTTTTCAGATAAACGGGCAGTATATCCCAAAGGACAAACTGGCAGAAATCACCGAAAAAATCAAATTCTACCAGGAAAAAATTCTGGCAGAAGATAGTTTGGAACTGCTGGAATTTGAAATAGTAACAGCCCTTGCTTTTTATTACTACAATCAGGAAAACTGTGATATAGTTGTTCTTGAAGTTGGCATTGGCGGTCTTCTGGACAGCACTAATGTTATCAAAGACAGTCTGGTGTCCTGTATTATGAATATCAGTTTTGACCATACAAATATTCTGGGCAACACTCTTTCTGAAATCGCATATCAGAAAGCAGGCATTATCAAGCAGGGCAGACCGATTGTTTGCTATCCTGCACAGGAAGCCTCTGCACTTGAAACAATTAAAGCAGTTGCCGATGGTAAAAATGCACCATTTGTTCTGCCGGATATAAATGATATAAAAACAACTGTAACAGGTTTTATGCAGTCAACTCTGGAATATGACGGCAAAAAAATCACACAGGCCTTTACCGGCAAACACCAAAGCTATAACGCCACAGTTGTTATCGAGGCTATGAAACAGCTGCGAAATTTTGGTTTTGATATTTCTGATGAAGATATTGTAAAAGGTATTGAAAATACAAAATTCCCTGCAAGAATTGAAGTTATCAGACAGGAGCCTTTGATTATCCTTGACGGTGGCCATAATGTGGACGGTGTAACAGCGCTGTTAAATGTTCTTAAAGAAAACAACATTACAGGCCTTACTGCCGTATGGGCATCACTTTCAGATAAAGAACCTGAAAAAATTATACAGATGATGACACCATATATAGATGTGTTATACACAGTTCCTCTTTATGGTGCCCGTGCCCTTACTCCACAGCAATTGGCAGATATGGCTCGCCCATATTTCAAAGATGTGCACACTGCTGACAGTGTGGAATCAGCTATTGATATGGCCATGGAAACTCCGGGCAGCGGTCTTCTGGTGTTTGGCTCTCTTTATCTTGCAGCTGACGCAAGAAATCACTTGTTGCAAAAATAAAGGAGACTATTGTGGATAAAAGATATATTCCTGCAACCAACATAATAATGTATGGACTTGTATTGATTTTGGTTGTAAATTTTATTTGGTTTTTTAATCGAAAACCTTTATCAGACAACTTGAAGTTAAAACAGGTGGAAGGAGAAATAACATTTTATTATTCCGAAAGTGTTACAGAAGACAGAGGAGATGCAGGTGTTTACTATGTGGATAATGTTTATATAGTTAAAGGTGATATCAAAGAGCCCGATATAATATCTGTGCTGGAGCATCTGGATAAAATCAAATCACGAAAACGTATCAGTGGATATGGAAATATATTGACTCATATCACAGGTATGAGCAAGGTTTATATAGAGTTTAATGTTGATAATGATTTTTACAGCTATATACTTACAGACAGAGATAATATTATGCGCTGTCATTCACCTGAAACAGGAAAAATAATAAATATCACTTTGAACAATGGTGATTTTGAAACTATAGCGTCTGTTATAAAACTGTATGGTGAGTTACAATAAAATAATCAAGCACTGCACTTAAAACGTGCAGTGTTTTTTCTTTCCCATACAACAACCGACAATTTTTTTATTTAAGATATATTAATATATTATATATACTTTTTAAATATTACTTACCGGGGGTACAATTCTCACATTGTACCTGAAGGACAAGCTATCAAGGAGAGATTATGGTAAAAGCAGAGTTTATACAGGACAAATCAAAACTGACTGTACTGCTTTGTGGTGAAATAGACCATCACGGAGCGCGGCAGGTCAGAGGTGAAATAGACAACCGGATTCTGAAATATATGCCCAGACTGGTTGTTATGGATTTTTCCGCAGTTACTTTTATGGATTCATCCGGCGTTGGTCTGGTGCTGGCGCGCTCTCGTTTCTGTACAGACTGCGGTGCAACTTTGTATGTGGAAAATGTGGACAGGCAGATGAGCAAAATTCTTTCCCTTGCCGGAATAAAAACTATTCAGAATTCAAATATATAGACAGGTGACACTATGAAAAACGAAAATTATTTCAGAATTTCTTTTCCATCCCGTTCAGTAAACGAAGCTTTTGCCCGTATGACAGTAGCGGCTTTCTGTATGCAGTTTGACCCTACCATAGAACAGCTGAACGATATAAAGACTGCAGTAAGTGAAGCGGTGACAAACTGCGTGGTCCACGCCTATCCGGACACTACAGGTATCGTGTACATAACAGCCAGATTGAAAAATGATACTCTTACAATCACAGTAAAGGATAATGGTGTGGGCATAGCGGATATTTCCCAGGCTATGCAGCCTATGTTCACAACTGATTCTAAAAGTGAAAGAGCTGGGCTTGGTTTTGCGGTGATGCTTTCTTTTATGGATAAAGTAAAGGTTTATTCAAAGCAAGATAAAGGCACAAGGGTTGTTATGACTAAAAAAATAGGTTAGGTATATAATTATGTCATTAGGTCTTAAAGACGCAACCAGAGAAAAATTTATAGAATCAAATCTTGGTCTTGTACATTCATGTGCAAATCGTTTCCGAGGCAAAGGGATAGAGTATGAAGAAATGTATGCGGCAGGTTGTGTGGGACTGATAAAAGCTTATGATGCTTTTGATACCGACAGAGGTGTGCGGTTTTCCACCTATGCTGTACCGGTTATCCTTGGCGAAATCAAAAAGCTGTTCCGTGACGGAGGTATGGTAAAGGTTACCCGCAGTGTAAAGGAATTATCTTTGAAAATTAATTATGCGAGAGATATTTTACAAAAAAGGCTGGGCCAGGAACCTACTTTGAAAGAAATAGCATTTGAATTGAATGTTCCGGTAGAGGATATTGCCCAGGCGGTATCAGCAGCCACACCGCCAATGTCGTTGACTGCTGCATTTGAAGATGAAGACGGTCAGAGTGAGTTTGATATTCCTATCGAAAGTGCAGAGGAAGAACTGACAAATATGATGGGACTAAAATATGCTATAAGTGATCTGGATCCAGAAGAAAAGAAAATTATTTATTTAAGATTTTTCAAAAATTATACCCAATCAGTCACTGCACAGATGTTAGGTAAAACACAGGTCCAGATATCAAGAAAAGAGCGAAAAATAATACAAAAATTGAGAAAACGATTTATGGAATAAAAGTTTTTCGACAAAATATACAAACAAAGCGTATAATATTCTGCATAAACTGATAAAAGTGTAAAAAGTGAAATTTTTTTAAAAAAACACTTGCAAAAAGAAAGAAAAAGGTGTAATATATATCTCACCGACACGGAGATGATCAAAAACGAAAAACAAATTAAAAATAATTTGAAAAAAGTACTTGACAAAATCCGAATTGGTGATATAATTAAAAAGCTGTCTCGGAAGGGGCGGCAAGGACCTTGAAAATTAAACAATAAGAAAAGAACAAAAGCTTGTGAAGGAATCTAAGAGATTTTTTTGAGAGAGGGAGCTCAACCTCGTAAAAAAGAGAGCGTAC
>JAFSCU010000003.1 GCA_017436575.1 Oscillospiraceae bacterium | reverse complement strand
TCTTCTCTAACGATGCATTTGCTATCTTTCGATAAATCTCATCTGATTTTACTATTTCTATTATAAATTCATGCATATCATTTCCTCCTATCGATAAGTACACTTTAAACTATTACGCAACGTAGGAGTCAAGACTTTTTCTAAATATTTATCTGATGAAACTTCAAGTTTATCTATCCCTTATATGTTTTAGTATCGTGGTGTATGTTGTTGAATTGTTCGAAAACTTCTTCAAACAGCATTGAAGATAATTTGTCACGTTGCTGTGAAAAGGCTGAAGCGGTTACATTTATTCCGGCTTCATGTAATTCCTTATTTAAACTTCCACCGCCAAAGGAGAGCAGTAATTTTATCATGGTTTCTCTTGTCAAAACTCTTTTGCGAGAGAAATTGCTTTTTTAAGTTCTCCATATTCTTATTTATATCTATCAATCGCAATAGAGATTGCTTCGTCCAACTCTTGTTTCAAATTTTCTGGAACAGATTTTTCTAAACTCATTATCGTTACCTCACTAAAATATAGTAGTGACGATATGTAAAAAACAAGACAAGAGAACCCACTTAAAAGTGAGTTGTAACTTGTCTTGTTACGTAGTTTTCTTCTCTCAAATTCTCTCTAATCTCTCAAATAATTTCGTTCTAAATCAATCTCTACTATACTTAAATTGGCTATTCTAATTCGTTAAATCTGTTTCGTTCTCTCTGTTGCGTTTCTGTGTTTTACTTCGTTTTCTAAATCTAATCTCAATCTGTTTTTCCACGCTAACTTAACATATCGTTCGTTAATGTTATATCTAGATTATACGCATTTTTCTTGAAAAGTCAGCAATTTTATAAAATTTATTTTGCTTAACTTAACAGATTTTTTGAAACTGAAAAAAGTTAAGGAGAAAATCATGCGACTTTCTCCTTAAATTAACAAAACTGTTGCCTAACTAAATGGCATTGGTCAGCCGACTGCCCGTTTGCTGTATTTATTATACTATAAATTTTACTTGATTACAATTCTTGATTTTGCCTTGAAATCCCTTTATACTGGACTTAAACCAACTGACAGGAGAACTTACTATGATACTTTACCACGGCAGCAATACGGGAAATATTCAGGTTTTACAGCCGCATCAGGCAGACCATGACCGCCCATATATTTATATGTCCACACTGGAAGTGGTGGCGGCCTTTTACCTGTGCAATGCAGTTGAAAGACCATATTACTGGTTTCCATACGGATTTGACAAAGAAACAGGTGTGCCTGTCTATCACGAACTTTATCAAGATGCACTGAAAGAAGTATCTGACGGTGTCAGCGGCTATATTTATATTGTGGAAGCGGATGAAGATTCTGTCTTGCCTTTTAAAAATATCCCTGTTGCCCGTCTTGCCACACAGCCTATGGCGGTGAAAGATGTGATAAAAGTGGATAATGCCTATAATCTGTTTATGCAGTATGTGGCAGACGGCAAAATGAAAATCGGCCGCTATGAAGACAAAACCGAAAAACAGCTGGCCAACTGGCACAATATGATTTTGTCATATATAAAGGAAAAGGATATGATTAAAACTCCGTACTGCTCCTATGCAATGTATATAAAGAAAAAATTCCCACAGTTGTGGAAACAGTATGAAAAAGAAGAAGGTGTGGAATAATCCACACCTTTTGTTTTAGTTGTTTTCTTCCAGCCACTGTGTAGCGCACTGGCAGTAAATTGCCACACCTGTTGGCAATACATCTTCGTTTACTATCATACCGGGGTTGTGCATTGAACACAGATGACCTTCTTCTATGCTGCCGGCCCCCAGGTTCAGCATAACAGATGGAATAATATTTGCCACTGCAGTAAAGTCTTCTGTACCGCCTGCACAAGGTACACACACAGGTGTGTATCCCAGCTGTGCCACATATCTGTCAGCATCGGCTGCGGTTTTCGGGTCACAGTACAGAGGTGCCATACCGTAAACAAATTCCACTTCGGCACGGCCGCGGAAAGTAGCTGCAATACCTTCGCTTATTTCTTTTACACGCTTTTTCAGAAAATTGCGTTTTTCTTCTGTCTGTGCACGCAGGCTTACTTCCAGTTCGGCATAGCCAGCAGTTGTATTTACAGTGTCACCACCGCTGATTTTACCTACCAGAACAACAGAATGTTCGTCCAGTGGAATTTCACGGGAGATAATTTCGTTCAGTGCCACCACGATATGTGCGGCAATGTTTATTGCGTCCACACCCATATATGCGGCAGAACCGTGTGCATTTTTGCCGTAAACAGAAATTTTTACTGCATCACCGGAATACAGGGCAGGACCGGAAGAATATGTAACACGGCCAACTGTTGTGCCTGGCTGACCAACGGAAACATGGGTAGCAAAGGCTACATCAGGTTTTGGATTTTCCAGTATGCCGTTTTCAATCATATCCACTGCACCTGCCAGCAATTCTTCTGCAGGCTGGAACATCAGTTTTACTGTGCCTTTCAGTTTGTCTTCGTCTTCTTTCAGCAGCTTTGCAGCGCCCAGCAGCATTGCGGTATGGCAGTCGTGGCCACAGCTGTGTGTGCCACCACTGGTTGATGCATAAGGCAGGCCTGTAGTTTCGGCCATTGGCAGTGCGTCCATGTCAGCTCTCAGCAGTACACATTTTTCACCTTTGCCCAGAATGGCACAGATGCCTGCTTTACCTACAGGATAGTGTGGTATGCCCATTTTTGACAGTTCGCTGTCCACCAGGGCCACTGTCTGTGGCAGGTCAAAGCCCACTTCGCCCCAGCTGTGCAGCTGGCGTCTGATACCCTGTACATATTCGAAAATGCCTTCGGCTCTTTCACGATAATTCATAATAAAGTCTCCTCTAACCTATCTCTTATGAATATATAATAAAACTTTGTTAATTTTTTTTCAATCCCTAATGTTGAATTTTTTTCATTTTTCAGGCATAAACTGTTATAAATTACCAACAATTATAAAAACGATAGGAGAGTTGGTATGAATATATTGCGAAAAGCTGAAATTTCACCACTGCAAAGGCAAAAGGAAGAACTGATAAACGAATTGCGCGACACGCAGAAACTTCTGAAACAGGCGGAAATGCTGTTTGAAATGACGGTGGAAGATGACCTGATAGAAGCCAGAATTTATCATATAAAAAGTCTGGCAAAGCATCAGGATTATCTTATTTCCGCACTGAAAGGTCTGGGGCAGGAAAATGAAGAAAAGACTTTTGTAAATGTTTAGGAGAATAAAATGACTGCATTGATGTTTGTGATTGGTGCTGTAATGCTGACGGCTATGGCATACGCATACTCCCGTATGAAGCATCCTTATCTCACCGCCGCAAAAAGCGCTGCTACCGGGCTTTCTGCGCTGTTTATGGTAAATGTTTTCAGCAAAGCCACAGGCTGTTACATAGCTGTAAATACTGCCACTGTGTTTGTGGCAACGGTGCTGTCACTGCCTGGGGTGGTGGCTCTGCTTCTGATGAAAATAATTTTCGGTTATTGATTAATCAGCCTTATATACTGTATAATTGTTTTAAAACACACAGGGAGGCTGTTATGGAATTTAAATGGTATACATACAATGATATAGGCCTGCAGGATGGTTTTGAAATCCGCAGGGAAGTGTTCTGCAAGGAAATTGGTTTCAGTGAAGAATTTGAATTTGACGAAGAAGATAAAAACGCACTGCACCTGGTTTGCTATGATGGCGGTGTACCAGTATGCAACGCCCGCATTTTTATGGAACAGCCCGGCGTATGGCACTTCGGCAGACTGCGGTCACCACAGCGGTACCGTGGTAAGGGTTATGGAAAAGCCACAGTTAAAAAGGTAATTGAAAAATGCGAAGAACTCAGTGCCCTGAAAATGATACTGGGGGCAAAATATGATAAAAAAGGTTTTTATGAATCACTGGGTTTTACTTCTTACGGAGAAATCTTTGAAGAAGAGGGTATTCCCCATATTATGATGCAGATTGAAATAGACTGATAACGGATTTTAAAAGAAAGGATGGTCATTATGGACAGAAATTTATTTGATATTCCTCATCACGCCAATCTTTTTGCTCTTATCTACAAAGCTGCAGTGGATTTTTATGGCGAAAAAGGTGCCCTTGCTGCCGATGAAGGCACCAAACTTTATGGTCAGCAGCGTGGCGGCCGTATGGCACAGCGCGCTTTAAAAGACGGCGCACCGCTGACAATGGAAAGCTATCTGTTGTATGGTGAATGGGTGGACAAAAACGGTCATTCCAAAAGCTATGTTTCAGCCACACAGCCTGTTTACTGTACAAACAGTACTGTATGCGGCTGGTGTGAAGCCTGGAAATCAGCAGGTCTGCTGGAATACGGCAAAAACTATTGTACATACGTTGACAAAAATCTGGTAAAAGGCTTTAATCCACGGCTGAAACTGGATATAAACAGTGTGCTGTCACAGGGCGGTGAAACCTGTGCTTTCCAGTGGAACGGTTTTGCAATGACTGACCCTGATGGCTACAATGCAAAAAAAGCGGCATTGGGCGACAGAACAATAAAAGATTTTCTCTATCACACTGGTCATCTGCTGTCTGCTATGAAACAGGCTATCGCTGTGGAACTGGGCAATGAACGGGCAGAAAGAATTGTTGCCAAAGCTATGGTAGACTATGCTGATATGTACGGCGCAGACTTTGCCCAGGCAGTGCTGGAAGAAAGCACACAGAATTTTACAGTTGTTGAATATTAGAAAAATACATTAGCAGGCACAACAGTTTATCTGTTGTGCCTGTTTTTGTATACGATGACAGATTGTGGTAGTCTATAATCAGTTAGAAAAATTTGAATAGGGCGAACAGAAAGGGGTTCGGGGAAATACTTTCCCCGAATAACGATCGCGTAGTCTGCGGAGAGCAAGTAGATTTCCAGGGCGAAGCAGGTGGAAAGATACTTGCGAAAATCGAGGTAAAATTATGGTGCGAATGAACGCAGTGAGTGAGGTTTATAATTTTGCCCGATTTGTAGCAGATATAGCATTCCACACTTGTGCAGCGTTGGGGTGTGGGGGAGTCGCAACCCCCACGTTTTGGTTACTTTTGCGCCAAAAGTAACGCCAGCGCAGCGTTACAAATTCGGGACGTCGAGGACGCCGTCCCCTACGCGATTGCAGTATAATATAAATAATTCTTTGACTATTAGATAAATCCCAATTTACCAAACCGTAACATTTTTTTATAAAAAACAAAACCTGCACAGATTTCTCTGTGCAGGTAATTATTTTTATTATGCCAGTTTTTCAATAGCAGCTTTTACACGTGCAATTGTTTTTTCTTTGCCCATAATAGCAGCCAGTTCTACGCCGCCGCCTGGTGTAAACTGTTTACCGGAAACAGCAACACGCAGTGGGTAAAGCACCAGACCGTTTTTAACACCCAGCTGACCGATAAGTTCAAACAGCTTGTTGTGGATGTTGTCCATTGTCCATTCTTCAATGCCTTCCAGCACTGGCAGAATGTGGCCCAGCATTTCTTTTGAATTTTCTGGGTTTGTTTTCATTTTTTTGTTTGTGTACAGGTCGATTTCATATTCTGGCATTTCATCAATAAAGTCCACCTGTTCTGTCAGGTCGCCCAGTACGTCACAACGTTTCTGCAGTACGCTGCACAGCAGGTCAAAGTCACATTCGCCTTTAACACCTTTTTTGATGAATGGCATTGCTTTTTCTTTGAAATCTTCGGCTGAAAGTTCACGGATGTATTCGCCGTTGAGGAATTTCAGTTTTTCAATGTCAAAGATAGCAGGTGATTTGGAAATGTTTGCAGGGTCAAATACCTGTGCCAGTTCTTCCAGTGTGAATTTTTCCTGTTCTGATTTTGGTGACCAGCCCAGCAGCGCGATATAGTTCAGTATAGCTTCTTTCAGATAACCCATTGCTACCAGGTCTTCGTAAGATGCGTCACCATGACGTTTGGACAGTTTGTGCTGTGCGTCTCTCATAACTGGTGGGCAGTGTACATAGTCAGGAATTTCCCAACCGAATGCCTGATACAGCAGGTTGTATTTAGGAGCTGAAGACAGATATTCTGCACCGCGGATAACAGGGTTGATCAGCATCAGATGGTCGTCAACAACGTTTGCAAAGTTGTATGTTGGCATACCGTCAGCTTTCAGCAGAACCTGGTCATCCAGTGTGCTGTTGTCAACTGTGATACGGCCGTATACCAGGTCATCAAAGTATGTCTGGCCTTCGTCTGGAATTCTCTGGCGGATAACGTATGGTTCGCCGGCATCCAGTTTAGCCTGAATTTCTTCTTTGGACAGATTGCGGCAATGATTGTCATAACCAGGAATCTGGCCTGACAGCTGTTTGATTCTGTTTACTTCTTCCAGTCTTTCTTTTGTACAGAAGCAGTAGTAAGCAGCGCCTTTTTCTACCAGCATTTCAGCATATTTTTTGTAGATGTCTTTTCTTTCAGACTGTACGTATGGGCCGTATGGACCACCGATGTCCGGACCTTCATCCCAGAAAAGTTTTGTCTCTGTAAGTGTGTTATATATAATCTCAACAGCACCCTCCACCTGACGTGTCTGGTCTGTGTCTTCAATTCTGAGCAGGAAATCGCCATTGTTTCTGCGTGCTGTGAGGAATGCATACAGAGCTGTGCGAAGGTTGCCAACGTGCATATAGCCTGTTGGACTTGGGGCAAATCTGGTTCTAATTCTTTCTAATGCCATGATAATCCTCCGAGTTTGTTAATTCGTATATATATCTTATTATTTATTTTCAACTTTGTCAATTGCAAAACAGCCAAAAATGTGTTATTATGGGGTATATTATCTTTAAGGATGCTCAGATGTGCACCAATGGCGTACAAAAATACTATAAAACACTGTATGCTGCACATCGGGTAAATACAGCAAGGAGGCACAGTATGGAAAAAGATAACGCAAAGAAAATAGTTTTCAGCGGCATTCAGCCAACAGGTTCATTCACACTCGGTAACTACATTGGGGCTGTTCGTAACTGGCCACTGCTGCAGGATGAATATAACTGTATCTACAGTGTTGTTGACCAGCATGCTCTTACAGTAAGACAGGACCCTGCAACACTGCGCAAACGCACATATGAAGCTTTTGCAATGTTGCTTGCCAGCGGCATCGACCCTGAAAAAAGTATGCTGTTTGTACAGAGCCACAACCCTATTCACTCACAGCTGAACTGGATTCTGGCATGTAATGTACAGTATGGCGAACTGACAAGAATGACACAGTTCAAAGATAAATCCGCAAAACACCCTGAAAATATCAACGGTGGTCTGCTGACATACCCTGTTCTTATGGCTGCTGATATTCTGGCTTACAACGCTGCTGTGGTACCTGTAGGTATCGACCAGAAACAGCACGTAGAACTGGCCAGAAATATTGCACAGAGATTCAACTCTGTATACGGCGAAACATTTGTTATGCCGGAAGCAATCAGTCCAAAAGTAGGCGCAAAGATTATGTCTCTGCAGGAACCTACAAAGAAAATGTCCAAATCTGATGAAAACCTGAATGCTACAATTCTGCTTTCTGATGATAAAGACGCTATTATGAGAAAGTTCAAACGTGCAGTTACAGACTCAGACGGCGAAATCAGATATGATGTGGAAAATAAACCTGGCGTTTCCAACCTGATGGGTATCTACAATGTATTCACAGGCAAATCATTTGAAGAAATCGAAAAAGAATTCCAGGGTCAGGGCTATGGCGTCCTGAAAGAAGCTGTAGGTCAGGCAGTTGTAGATGGCCTGGCACCAATCCAGGGTGAATACAACAGAATCCTTTCTGACAAAGCATATCTGGAAGGTGTTATGAAAGACGGCGCCATGAAAGCACAGCGTTATTCACAGCGTATTCTGGACAAAGTTTACCGCAAAGTTGGCTTTGTGCAGTTAAAAAATAAGTAAACTAATGCTAACTCCTATCTTTTGATAGGAGTTTTTATTTTTTGCACTATAAATATCAATTAAAAGTTATTTATTTGTACAATATAATAATTGACTTTTTTAGCCGATAGTAATATGATTAATTTAGTATAATTTAATTCTATACAAAAGATGTATACATTCAAATTTTTATTTTGCAAGTATACGAAAGGAGAAATTTTCAAAAATGGCTAATAATGTAAAAGAAAAGAAAAATGACCTTGACGTTATCGGCTTCTGGAAAGCCCAGCAGTCTGCATGGAAAATTACTGTTTACCGTACTTCCATGGAACGTCTTGTTTACAAAGCAGTTCTGCCATACCTGACACTGTACATCGTACTGATGGGTGCTACAAAAACTCAGATCGGTACTGTTACAAGTTTGGGTACTCTGGTTGCTGCTGTTATGGCACCATTCCTTGGTTCCTACATCGATAAAAATGGTCCTAAGAAAATGTACCTGCTGGGTATCTCAGTTCTTATGGGTGGTTATCTTGCTCTTTGGCAGGCACCTGTATGGCAGGTTGCTGCACTGGGTATGTTCCTGCACACAATGGGTGCTACACTGGGCGGCCAGTCCTGTGCAAACATCTGTGGTAACTGTCTGGAATCCTGTGACCGTGCAAAAGGTATGCTGGTTTGTGAAACATTCGCTGCCGGTGTTCTGGGTATGATCGGTCCTGCTTTTGCAGGCTGGTACCTGGTTAACATCATGGGCGTTGTTGGTACACCTTCAGACCCACTTACAATCAAACCTCTGTTCTTCTTCTGTCTGGTTATCACATTCCTCTCACTGCTGATGATCATCTTCAAACTGGATGTTTCCCACCTGGGCGCAAAAGGCGAAGCTAAAAAAGCAAAACGTAACCCAGTTAAAGATGCTTTCTCAATGATGAGAGCAGACAAAAACTGTATGAAATGGATGGTTATGACATCTGTTAACCGTATCCCTATGGCTATGATCGTTCCTTACCTCCAGCTGTACGCTGCTGAAGTTAAAGGTGCTACAACAGCTGAACTGGCTGCTATGACAACAGCTACAGCTCTTACATCTGTTGTTTGCGGTTACTTCTTCGGTATCCTGGCTGACAAATACGGCCGTAAAAAAACACTGGCATTCACACTGGTTGCTTACATTGCAGCTCTTGTACTGCTGATGACAACAACAAACACAAAAATGCTTATCCTTGTTGGTCTGCTGGTTGGTTTCCAGGAAATCGGTATGGTTATCAATGGTTCCATGCAGCACGAACTGGTTCCAGCTTGGGCTCGTGGTCGTTGGTCCGGTGCTAACGGTATGGTTGGTTCTCTGGTTGCTTCTGTATTCGCATTTGCAGCTGGTATCATCTACGACTCCGTTGGTCCAAAGTGGCTGTTCATCATCTACATCTGTGCAGAAATCTTCCTGCGTCTGCCAATTCTGTACACACTGCCAGAAACACTTACATACAAAGTGGACGAATCCAAATTCGAACACCTTCTGTAATATTTATATTGGCTTTAAAAAGGCTGTCTTGAAAAAGACAGCCTTTTTTATTTTGCCACCACAATCCGCCAAAATATTTATATACCTGCCAATATAATAGTTATATATTATATGAAAGCAGGGATTAAAAAATGACCGCAATATCACGAAAGGTCAAATCTTCTTTAAATAAAAGCAGGTACATACCGAATACACAGCATATTCTGGGGGCAGTGGGCTGTTTGCTGGCGGGGCTGTCCGCAGGGGTGTCACGTTGGTTGGATTTGCCAATGGCAGCCACGGCATTTATACTGGCATATTGCATCCGCGATAAAATATATTACTGCATACTGATGTTGGGAATTACTTTTTCTGCCGGTTTTTTATCCTTTGACAACAGAGCATATCTGGCTTATTTTCTGGGGGCTATAATTTTTGTAGTAATAGATAACTTCACAGAAATAAGAAAAATGGCTCTTGCCGGCAGCTGTGTGACAATTGGAACAGCCAAATTGTTTCTTGCATACAGCAGTATGTCTTTTGACTACAAACTGCTGGCTGTTATAGAGCCTGCAATTGTTTACATAGGCGCAGTCACAGCACAGGCCGGATTGTCTGTGCTTAACTCCGGTAAAAATAGCCGCAGTTTTACAGATGTGGTCTGCAGTCTGGTGACAATGCTGGCACTTTCTTTATCGCTGTGCGGTGCAGACAGTCATTTTCTGTATGTGGGTATGGCTGTCAGTCTGGGTCTGGGCTGGTTTTATATATCAAATGGATGTATGGATGCAGCAACAGTCTGTTTTTTGTCAGGGATTATATCAGCTTATGACAAAATAGGATTTACATATCTTTTTATCTGTCTGGTGGCCATAATCATCGCAGGTGGTTTCTTTGCAGAAAAACTGTCATTGGCTTTTTATCCGGCAGTGTTCTTTTCTGCAGTGTTGGCAAATATAGTCTTTATTTCAAATTTCAACAGTTTTGCGCTATTGGGCAGTGCAGTGGGTGCGTTGGTGGTTTACACAGTGTTGCCATATCTTCCTTATGTAAAAATCAGCCCACCGTCAAACACATTTATTGGCGGCCGAGATTGGCGTTTGCTGATGCTAAGCCTGAAAAAATTGGAAAACAGCCTGTCCTTTCTGGCTGGCAGTGTAATAGATATTTCAAAGCTGAATGAGAAAAATACACAACCTCTTTCACTGGAGGATATGGTGGCAGAAGATGTCTGTCGCAGGTGCGATAAAAACACATATTGCTGGCAGGAAAAATATTCTTTCACACAGCAGCAGTTTTCCCGGTATGGTGAAAAAATGCACTGGGCAGGGGAAAATCGTTTTTCCTCCGGCTTCTGTGCACAGTGTATAAACGTATCAGGGGTATTGGCTTCTTTTGAAGAAAATTCCCGTTTGCTGCTGTCACGCAAATATATTGCACTGGCCCAGAAAAACAATCAGAAACTGTTACAGAATGCTTTTCTGGCAGTTTCAGGTGCGGTAGGTGATCTGATTTACCAGAATCAGCGCAGTCAGCTGATAAACACCACTATTACAATGGAAATGCATCGTTTTTTAGGGGAACTGTCAGTGGGGCACAGTTATTGTCTGTGCAGTCAGAATCCGGATAAAGCAAGCTTTGCTGTGGTAAATCCTGTTGATGAAAAAAGACTGTACAAAATTCGCAGCAGGTTGGAATACCTTTACGGTGTGAAATTTTCAGAACCTTATGTAGAGCAGCAGTCAGCAGAACTGATATATATATTTGATTCCCGCCCAGTTTACAGTTATGATATGGCGGTGGAAACCAGCCGGTACAAAAGAATAAACGGAGACAATACAGATGTTTTTGTTCACAATGGCAGTGTGTATGTCATACTCAGTGATGGTATGGGTACAGGGCGGCAGGCAGCCGCAGAAAGCCGGACCGTTGTGGCAATGGCAAAAAGCCTGATTACCACCGGAGTTTCCATGAAAAATGTAATTGATATTGTAAACCTGGCACTTAATCTTAAAGGCAGTGGGGAAAATTCTGCGTCTGTGGATATTCTGCAGATAAATCTTTCAGACGGCACCGCCCATATTACCAAAGCAGGTGCAGGGGTCAGCCTCGTACTTACTGCCCAGGGGCTTACACGTTATTATCAGGACAGTCTGCCACTTGGGATTCTGAAGGATGTAAAACCTGTACAGTGTGATTTCCGTCTGGCAGCAGGGGATACCGTAATACTTATGAGCGATGGTGCCGGGGTGATTTCAGGAACTTTAAAAGATATGCATTCTGCCACCTGCCAGTCTGTTGCCGATGCCATTATGGAGGAAAACAAAACACAGGATGACAAAACAGTTATTGTTTTGAGGTTGAAAATAAATATATAAACCACTTGAAAAAAATTCCATCTGATGATATTATTATATCGTCTGAAAGACAATATAATATGATAAAAATATGCAATTAATAAAAATAAATCGTCAGAAAGGAAATAATATGGCAATTATCCGACAGGGTGTATCCATAGACAGCACAGGCAAAGAAGTAATTGTTCGCGGCACAGCAGATTTTCCGCTGGCCTGTTACAGTGACAACCTTTCCCAAAGGGAAGTCAACTGGCACTGGCATGATGATATGGAACTTTTTGTGGTTACTGAAGGCTGTGCAGAGATTACTATAGGCAATGAAAGGTATATTCTTACTGCAGGCAACGGCTGTTTTGTAAACTCAGGGGTTATTCATTCCATGATAGACAGGGAAAACAGCGGCTGTAAATACCGCTCTATAGTTTTTCATCCATCAGTGGTGGGCGGCAGTGTGGAAAGCATTTATTACCAGGCTTATGTTATGCCGGTGATTCAGAATGAATCTTTCCCTTTTGTGATTTTTACAAAGGTAGCTCCATGGCACAGAGATGCAGTAAGCATTATTGAAAAGGTGTGGCTGCTGTGTGAAACACAGCCTGCAGGTTATCACATTACTGTCAGAAATCTGCTGTCCGAATTTGTTTTTATGGTTTGTAGCAATATGCCTCAGGCATCTTTGCCAACAACTGAAAAAACAGCCAGAAATGCACAGCGCATCAAAAAGATGCTGGCATTTATACATTCCAACTATACCTCTGAAATTGATATCCAGGCCGTGGCAGACAGTGCATCTTTAAGCAAAAGTGAATGTCTGCGCTGTTTCAAAAACACAGTTGGTGTCACACCTGCGCTGTACATCCGCAACTATCGCATACACTGTGCCGCAATTATGCTGGAAACTACAACGGAAAAAATATCTGTTGTAGGGGAAAAATGCGGTTTTACCGAAAGCAGTTATTTTATAAAAGTATTCAAGGAACAAAAAGGTGTAACACCTGCAGAATACAGAGAACTACATAGGCAATAAAAAACAGTCACAGGATTATTCTGTGACTGTTTTTGTTATAAATCAAATTCCAATATATGCTCTTTTATTTTATATCCGCCAAATATTTCATCTTCACGGCTGCCGACAACATTGCCGCCCATGTGGATATAAAAATTTAATGACGGGTTACCTTCCAGGCAGTTTATTATCATCTTTTCACAGCCTGCGGCTTTCAGCTGGCTGGCGGCAAATTCAAATATTTCTCTGCCGATGCCTTTGCCCGCAAAACCTTTCAGAATATACAGCGCGCTTATTTCACCATGCTGTGCAAACTTTGGATTTCGGCTTTTTCCATATCCGCAAAAACCTATAACAGCATTGTCCTGCGCAGCTACTGCATATTCAAAAGTACCTTTTTCTATCAGACTTTTAATTCTTCCTGCATTCTGTGGCAAGGCTTCAATCCTGTTTTTCAGCAGACTGTCCGGCAACAGGCCGCTATATGCTGTGGTCCAGGTATATGCAGCCACTATGGCTATGCCTGTGGCATCTGCTGCAATGGCTTTTCTGATAACTGTATCTCTCATCAGTGTTCACTTCCAAATGACATTTCTATGTCTTTTTCGTTGACGAGAATTGCTTTGATTGCGGCTATTGTGCCTGTTTTCAGGCTTTCCAGTGACATACTTGCCACACCGCGTTTGTCTGCAGCCTGGTATGGCAGATATGGTATATGCATAAAGCCTGTTTTCATTTTCGGATAATACTTTCTTGCCAGATATGCCACACCGTAGGCAACGTGGTTGCACACAAATGTGCCGGCGGTGTTGGAAACTGATGCCGGTATACCTGCTGCCTGCATTTCTTTTACCATTGCTTTGATAGGCAGTGTCAGCAGATAAGCATCGTCACCGTCTTCAAAGATTTTTGCATCCACAGGGGAGTTGCCTTCGTTGTCAGGTATTCTGGCATCATCGCAGTTTATGCCCACTCTTTCCACTGTCATATCAGGCCTGCCTCCTGCCTGACCTATGGACAGCACTGCATCAGGGTGGTGTAGGTCAATGGCAGCTTTTATAACCTGAATTGATTTGTGAAAAACAGTAGGTACTTCCTGTGTGATTATTTCACAGCCTTCAATTTCTTTTGGCAATTGCTTTATCAGCTCCAGGGCAGGGTTTACACTTTCTCCACCAAATGGGTCAAAACCTGTAACAAGAATTTTCATAGTATTACTCCTTCAGCAGTTCTTTTTTATATATTTTTTCAAATTTCGGTGTCAGCACAATAAAAATAACAGTCATAATCAGTATAGCTGCTGCAGTGTCGCTGAGAAAATGGCGGCCCATAATCAGTCTGCTTACGGCAGTCAGGCCCGCATAAATATAGCAACCTATAAACAGTGGCCATTTCATGTTTTTAAAGGCTTTGAACAGGAAAGGCAACAGTAAAAGTATCACTATACCCATTGCCGCACTGGTATGGCCTGATGGAAAACTGAACCCGTCAGAGAAAAACACTGGTTTAAACCATTCTGCGAATTCATACACCCCACCGGTGATAATATCTTCGTATCTGTCACGGCCAAAAACCATTTTAAGGGCAAAAATCACCACCAGGTAGCTAATCATATAAATTGTGCCAAAGGCGCATACAGCCTGCATTTTGCGTATTACAGAACGCTTCAGGCTGCGCACAGCCAGAAACAGCACGGCAGAAATAATACCCCCTGCAATACCGCACAGGTATGGGTTTACCTTTCTGGCAAAACCGCGTGCCACATAATGGTCACAAATCATATATGCAAAAACACAGGTGGATACAATCAGCATAAATGCCCCGGCTGTAAAGGTGGTCATATTATTTTTGTTTCTCACCATATTGCAGGTGCCCAGCACAGGTATAAAGGCGTAAATAGGTATCCAGGATGCCGCTTCAAAAAACATACCAAAACCATTCTGTGGGTTGTACAGTGTGTCGGTTATTATCCAGTCGTATTTTGCACCTGCTGCCATTGCGGCTATACACAGAGCAATTACGACAATATATCCAAATTTATATTGTTTGTTAATCATATATCTTAAATCCTTATTAATTGATAATATATTATTCTACTATATATATCTGAAAAATGCAAAAGATAATCAAAAAGCAAAAGGGCAACTTTACATGTTGTCCTTTTGTTATATATTATTTTGAATAGAGTTCTATTTCAAGGTTATCTTTTATAATCGCATTAATGTTGTTAACCTGAAAAAGATTAATACCGGTAAGTTTAATGTAAGAGATTGTATTTGTATCAGATATACCATAGAGATTTATTGTTGATAAATCGCCATAATCTCTGATCCCTTTTCCGATAATATTTGCAAAAGCATTGTAATTTAAATGTTCACCAAATACGTTGTATTCCAACACGTTACCGTCATCAAGCATAACAATATATGTGGAAGATTCAGTAAGTGCAATACCGTATGTCGGATTGGACATAGAAATTCGTGCAGTAAAAGATACCGCATCAGAATGTAATTGTGATAACTGTATATTTGAAACAGAAACGTATGAAGATAAATCTTTGAAATATTTGTTATCAATTTGGTTTATATGTTGGAATTTTTGTTTAAAGGTATTCAGTTCGTTGGTGTTCTTTTTAATAATGTTGGAGCAAATAAAAGCAGAAATAATTACACACAATATTGCTATAATGATATTGAAAATAATTCCTTTTTTTCGGGATTCGTGAAGGCTTGCTCTTTCTGAAATTAGAGATTGTTTTGTTTTTTCAATTTCTTTGTTTAAAGTTTGTTTGACAGATTCCACCTCTTTTTGAGATTCCTCCAGTTTTTCAATAGTTGGTGTAACCCATGAAAGAAAATCAGCTTCTTTACGGTCGATAATAACCTTTTGTTTCATCCGTGAAAATGAGGATAATTTTATGAATATGTCATTTATTTCTTCTTTTGAAAATCTTTTAGTGGCTTTGAAAAACTTATTTTCTAATTTGGATTGAATATTGTCTAATGTACAGATATCTACATCGGGACTATTGTTTTCTATGCGAAGCGTGCATTCAGAGCTTGTGAACACAATAAAAGAATGTTTTGGAATATCTGGAAACAAATTGTTTAAAGCACTTATGTGATAATTGTTTTGAAGTATAGGATTGTTGAAATGTTGGTTTTCAGCTTGTATAAAATACTGCGTCCAAGATTTGTCAGTGTTTTTTCCATAAATAGTGCCTTTGTAATGTTTTGCTTCAAATACATACAGACCAGTTTCGTGTATAAGTATTACATCTATTTCAGTTGTCTTATTATTAGAAACAGGGACATTTAAATTCATTAACACTTTACCAAAACCAGTCAAGTGTCGGTATATATGGTTAAACAATAGATATTCGCCATAGTATCCTTTGCCACGTTCATCCCAAATCTTTTTTTGTTCTTCTATATCTACATTGGTCAATTGTGTATAAACGTTATCAATATTCATTATGACATCTCCTTTGAGTATATTAACAATATAGCATAAATAGATTAAAAATAAAATATAAAAAATAAACCCCATAGACCATATGGTCTATGGGGTTTATAATGGTGCCGGTAGTCGGGGTCGAACCGACACGGTATCACTACCACAGGATTTTGAGTCCAGCACGTCTGCCAATTCCATCATACCGGCTTGCTTATAGCCTTATTATTATACTACTCACATATTTTATTGTCAACTGTTTTTTGCCAGCCACTCTTCTTTTGTTACAGAATAAATGCAACTGTCCAGCACTGCACCGTCAAAACGCAGGTAATCCTTTCTCATTGTGCCTTCATACACAAAACCGCATTTTTCCAGCACACGCTTTGACTGATTATTGCCCACAAAATGGGCTGCCGACACCACATCTGCACCCATATTCTTAAACAGATATTTCATCAAATATTCCACAGCCAGGGCCATTATGCCCTTGCCCCACCAGTCTCGGTGCAAAACATATCCCAGCATATAGGCATTGCGGTTAAAACGGTGCACATCCTGCCTTACAGTAATTACACCTATCACTTTCATGGTTTCGGTGTGCACAACGGCAAAGGTATCGCCTGCCCGTATAAAGTTGTACATTTTATCTTTTGCATCTGACATATTCTTTACCGGTCGGGCACCGCTGGAAAGACACAGCTCCATATCACTGTAAATACGAAACAGTGCCTCTTCGTCTCCGGGAATAATGCTGCGAATAAAAATTTCTCTCATATAGTTATCACTCCAAGCTCTAAATTATATTTTACCCTATAAATTGGCCCAATACAATATTATGTGTTTTATGTATGGAATTAATTTTTTATAAGTGGTATAATTGAGACAAACAGATTATAGGGGGAATTGATTATGAAAAAACTTACAGCATTGGTTTTGTCTGTGGCTATGGCTTTTTCTCTGGTTGCCTGTGGCGGCGAAAGCGGCACTCAACAGGAAGAAAACAAAAAAACGGTAAAAAATCCTGTCCGCAGTGAACTTTATGAAGACAGCGGTTACAAACTGGCAGATATTTCTTATGAATATGATGCTGACGGTCGCAGATTGTCCAACACAACCACATGGGTTGCCAACGGCGATTCAGAAACAGACACATACACATACGATGAAAACGGCAATGTAATCAAAAAAACAGGTACATACAGCTTTTCACCGGAATATGAAAGCGTACGCATCTATGTTTATGATGAAAATGGCTTGCTTGTAAAGGAACACTGGGGTGCAGAAGAATTTTACATCGGCTATGAATATGATGAAAACGGCCACTTGTCAAAATCATTCAATATGAATGACGGCACCAGAAGCGAATATATGTCCTATCAGTGTGATGCAGATGGCAATGTGCTGGTTGAAACAGTGGACTGGGGCGACGGCTTTGTATCCACAAACACATACACCTATGACAGCGAAGGCAAAATGCTGAATATGGACTATGCTATGAACGGAGAGGTATTGTTCTCACATGCCTATGTATATGACTCCGAAGGCAACCTTACAAAACAGGGTGTTTCCATTGAAAGCTGGAAAATGGAAGGCTATGTAGTGCACTATTACGAATAATAAAATGACCTGGGTAAGGGCGACAGTCATAAAACAGTTACAGGCACAGCAGTTTGAGTCGAACTGCTGCGCCTGTTGTTGTCTTGGTGGATAGATTGTAGTATGATGAAATCAAATCTATAAATAAGAATTTGTAGAGGTAATGGAAAATGGATAGTGTAAATCAAAAAATTATAGATGCAGTGATTGCAAAAGCAGAAAAAGTGTGTCCAGATTCGTTGGTACTTATTGGAATCTATGGTTCTGTTGCAACAGGAGATGCATATGAAAAATCAGATTTGGATTTGCTCATATTAATCGAGAATGATGAAGGTTGGCAGCTTGGAACAGGTTTTATTTTGGATGATAGTAATATTGGTTATGATATCTATTGTACCAATTGGGATGGCTTAAAGTATGATGCGGAATGTCATCATGCACAGATTTCCAAATTAATGGATTCAAAAGTTGTGTATGTGAAAAAGCAGGAAGCTCTTGATGAATTGCATCGATTAAGAGAGCAGGCAAAGGCCTTTTTGAAATCTGAGGATCGATTTGAAAGAGTGAATGAATTGATAGAGAAAGCAAAAGTACAATATGCCAATGCGTATTTGCATGATGAATTAGGGCAAGTGAGACTGGATTCATTTGGAGTAATTTATTACCTTTTGGATGCAATGATGTTTTATCATGGTACTTATTTTAAACGAGGTGTGAAACGATTATTTGAGGAATTGGAAAAACTGCCTATTGAGGAAGCGTTTTCTGATATGATTAAGAGCGTCGCAGGAAGTAAAGATGTTACAGAATTACGTGAGTTGTCAAAAGGTGTTCTTTTGTACGTGGAAAATTATACCCGAAGGGAAGAGGAAAAAAGAGAACCTTCACAGGAATTAACTGGTACATATGAGGAAATGTATTCCAACTGGAGAAATAAGGTTGCAGAAGCGGCGGAGCAAGACAATGCAGTTGCATCTTTTATGAATCTGTGTAATTTTCACTATATGATTGCAGAAATAGGGGATGAGGTGGAGATTGGTAATTTTAACATCATGGAAGTATATAATCCAGATTGTTTGCAGGATAATGTTGAACTTTTTGATATGTGTTTGCAAAAGTACGAGGATGTATATAAATCAGCAGGAATAGAAGTGAAACGTTTTTCAAATGTGGACGTATTTGTTGCAGATTACTTATGTGAATAGATGTTTGAAGGTATAGAAATACGAAAGGTACAAACAAATTTCAATTTGTCGAGCTGATAAGGGCGCACTTCTATACGCCTCTCAGGCGTATCGTGCGAGGTTCGGTTTTGCACCGCACCAAAGCCTCCCTTGTGTAAAGGAGGCCTTTAACTCGGCTAAACCCAATATATAAAAAATCCGGTCTGTGTGTAGTTCACAGACCAGATTTACTGTTTTATGACTATTCCGCATAAACTAGGTCTTTTTTTATTCCAACACTTCTCCCACCAGAACCACTCTGCTTTCATCGGGACATCTACAGGTGAATTTCTTTGTTTTGCTGTCTTTTTCATCAAGTGTTCCGCCATTCTGCAAAGCAAACACATAAGGATATGCCACATGCCACAGTTCGTGACACAGCGGAGGGCATAAATCCTCTACTACGAAAGTATCGCCGCTTTTAAAATATCCGCTGCGGCAGCGGCTTTCGGTTACTGTCAGTTTAATTTTTGCCATAAACACACCTCTTTTTATCATTATACCATATAGATGCAATTGTTTTAACACATTTCTGACATATTTTTCACAAATCTTTTTGTTGAAAAATCTGACAGTTGATTTATAATTATGTCAAAAGAAAGTATTTTCAGGAGGAGAAAATGGGTAATTTAATTTCTTTACTTGTAAGACTGATAGTACCTGTTATAATTCTGGGCAGTATCGGTTCTGAAATTTTAAAGGCTGTTAAAAACAAAAAAGGCACCACAGCCGATGGCGACAATGTAATTGACCTGAATATGACACGGGACCAACAGAAAAAACTGTCCGGTTTCGGCAAAGTGGGTCTGGCAGTTGTGCTGGCACTGGCTGTAGTACTGAACGGCATTTATACATTGGACGAAACAGAAGATGCTGTTATCACTACATTTGGTGTGCCTGCCATAGAAGAAGGTTCCGGCCTTCATTTCAAAATTCCATTTGTGCAGAAAATCAAAAAGGTAAGCACAGAAACACAGGGTATGCGCATCGGTTATGATGAATATGACAACACAATCGAAAACGAAGCCCTGATGATTACAAAAGACTTCAACTTTATCAATGTGGATTTCTATCTGGAATGGCAGGTGGTGGACCCTGTGGCATTTGTTTA
Organism: Oscillospiraceae bacterium; assembly: GCA_017436575.1. Classification (GTDB taxonomy): domain Bacteria; phylum Bacillota; class Clostridia; order Oscillospirales; family Ruminococcaceae; genus RGIG3102. Next base: position 203,667 of record JAFSCU010000003.1, on the reverse strand, counting down.
TGCGGCAGAAGAACCTGTTACAATGCTTAAAACACTGGCTATGAGTTACATCCGTGATACCATCGGTTCCTATGGTGTAGACGAAGTTCTCACCACAGGTAAGGCGCAGATTCAGGCAGAAATAAAAGAAAAACTTACAAAACGTATGGAGTCCGAAGCAATAGGCGTAGCAGTGCGAAATGTATCCATTCAGGACTGCGACCCGCCTACAGCAGAAGTTGTGCGGGCTTTCAAAGCAGTAGAAGACGCTAAACAGAATGCTGAAACAGCGGTTTATAACGCAACAGCAGACAAAAACAAAAGAATTCTCAATGCAGAAGCAGAAGCAAACCAGATACTTGAAAATGCACAGGCCGAAAAAACTGCCAGAATCAAAGAGGCAGAAGGCGAAGTGGCAAAATTCAATGCGATGTATGAAGAATACATAAAGTTCCCTGAAATTACAAAAGAACGTATGTATTACGAAACAATGGAAAATCTGCTTCCGGAAGTAAAAGTTATTATCCAGGACGACAGCGGCAAAGTTGTAAATGTCCTGCAGGGCGAATAGGAGGGGCATTATGAAAAAGAAAATTATTGCAGCTATAATTGCAGTTGTTGCCTTTATCGGCATCTCCCAGTCAGCTTTTGTTCTTAACCAGGGCGAATATGCCATTGTAAAGCAGTTTGGCGAAGTGGTAGCCATCCATGATGAACCGGGCATGAAATTCAAAATTCCTGTTATTCAGTCTGTTGACACATTGCCAAACAAAGTGTTGGTTTATGACCTGCCTATCAGCGAAGTTATAACAAAGGACAAGCAGACCATGGTTGCAGACTCCTTTGCAATGTGGCGAATTTCTGACCCTATCAAATTTATTTCCAGTCTTAACGGCTCGATTACAACAGCTACAGGCCGTATAGAATATCTGGTATACAATGCAATGAAAAACGAAATATCTTCCCGCACACAGGAAGAAGTGGTAAGTGACAGAACAGGCCAGCTGGCACAGGATATTACCGACACTGCAAAACCAAATTTTTCACAGTATGGTATAGAACTGCTGTCTGTTGAAACAAAACATCTGGACCTGCCATACGACAACAAGGAATCTGTTTACAAGCGAATGATTGCTGAAAGAAACAATATTTCAGCCACTTATGCTGCAGAAGGTGAAAAAGAGGCAACTATTATTACCAACGAAGCAGCAAAAGAAGCGGCAGTTCTGCTTGCAGAAGCAAAGGCACAGGCTGAACAGCTGCGTGCTGAAGGCGAAGCGGAATATATGAGAATACTGTCTGAAGCATACAACAATTCATCAAAAGCAGAATTTTATGAATTTGTACGCAGTCTCGAAGCAGCAGAAAAATCTCTGGCACAGAACGGCAACGTGCTGATACTTAATCAGGACAGTCCGCTGGTAGATATTTTCTATAACAAATAGTATAAATTTTGTCGAATATTATACATAGTAAAAAATCAGGGTAGCAATACCCTGATTTCTTTGTGTATAAAGTGCTGTAATGTCCAATTATCTGTAGGGACGGGCGGCCCGACCGACCGGAAAAACATATCACTCGCCCAGGATGACAGTATTTTGCTCTGTGTGAGAGACCAACTCTACATAAAAACAGTCACGGTTTTCACCGTGACTGTAATTGTTTAATAAGTTTTACAATTTATTTAACTGTAATTCTTCCGCTGCCGTATGTTGTGCCATAGTCCAGAAGCATGTTTGGATATGTTGCCAGCAGTGGAGAGTTTGTTGCACCGATTTCACCGTTTTCAAAGCCCATAATGTAGTTTGCCAGTACCATGTAGTCAACCATTACATAGTCCAGAACATTGATAGCGCCATCAAACATATTGAAACCGTCACCCAGACTGCGCAGTGTGTAGCTGTTGCCAGCCATATTGTATTTAGCGTTCAGATCCAGGTCTTCATACTGGTTAGTGTCTTTGTTGTAAACTTTAACATCTTTAACGCGGTATTCACCTGTTGGACCACCAGTCCATACACCTTTGTCATCTTTCTGAACTGTGGATGGGATAGATGTGTCAACTGTGTATGTTACACCTGCAACCTGCAGGAAGCCGCCGCTTTCGCCAACGCCAACTGCCTGTGCACCCCATTCCAGAGCATCCAGAACCTGCTGACCTGTAACTGTCTGCAGACATGCCACGTTGCCGAATGTGTGGATTTCTTTACATGTCAGGAAGGAAATATCGCCTGTGATAGCTTTGTTTCTTACGCCGCCGCCATTCATGATAGCTACGTCAACATCCATATCCATGTCGTCAAACAGATAGTACAGAGCGTCTGCTGCAAAGTCGCCTGTATTTGTTTCCTGTTTACGAACAAGTCTTGTGCCGTCTGCTTCGTAGTTGTCCAGAACCAGTGCTGTTTTACCGATGTTTGCGCCCAGTTCGTCGTTAATCTTTTTAATCCAGCCGTCTTTCAGTTCTTTAACATCTTCGTAAACTGGCCACTGTGCACCACCGTACAGTTCGCTAACCAGTTTGTAACCAACAATTTCTTCGATTTCTTCGCCTTTATCGTTCAGTTTTACGTTGCCGTTTTCGTCCTTAACTTTTTCCAGAATTTCTTCGTATTCAATGTGGTCAACTTTGATTTCGCCTGCTGCTGTGATAACCATCAGACCGATTCTGTCAAAGTATTCACCTGTCTGTGCCAGAACAACTTCTTTGCCGTCTTTGTCAGCAACTTTATCGCCTTCAACTACAGAGTGTGAGTGACCGTCGATAAATGCGTTCAGACCGCTGATTTTTGCGATTGTTTCTTCAGAAGTCCAAGGCATTGATGATGGGTCGTCACCCAGGTGACCCAGACCGATAACTGTTGTTGCGCCAGCTTTTTTAGCTTCGTCAATAGCTTTCTGCACGTCAGCCTGCAGGTCTTCACCATTGTCGCCACCAGAAATACCATAAATGTATTCGCCATTTTCATTCTGGAAGTAAGCAGGTGTGGATTTTGTAAAGGATTCAGGTGTTGTTGCGCCTACAAATGCAATTTTGTGGCCGCCCAGTTCAAAAATTTTGAAGCTGTCCAGAACATTTTCTGTTCTCTGGCCGTTTTCCAGTTTGTAGAAGTTGGCAGAGATGTATGGGAATTCAGCCCATTCGATAATGTCCATTGTACCTGTCATACTGTAGTCGAATTCGTGGTTACCCAGTGTAGCCAGGTCATAACCTGCGCTGTTCATCAGTTCGATTACAGTTTTACCAAAGTCCATTGAGCCGTATACAGTACCCTGTGCATGGTCGCCTGCGTCAACCAGCAGTACGTTTTTGTACTGTGTTGCCAGTTCGCCTTTAACTGCTGCGATAACATCATAGCTCAGTGGGTTGTCGATGTAGGTATGCACGTCGTTTGTGAATAGAATAGCTACATCTTCTGTTGGTGCTGCTGTACCGCCACAGGCTACCAGTGAAAATACCATAGCCAGGGACAGTACCAATGCAATAAGTTTTTTCATTTTTTGTCCTCCGTTTTTGTCCGTACGGTCAGGCGGTTTCCGGTTGAATAATACAGAAATCCTGCCTGATTGTTAATTTAATAATAACATAAAATCGGATAAAAAAACTATATGTAAAATGCATAGATTGTTTACAAATAATATATGAAAATGACAAAACAAAACCCCTGTTTTTATACAGGGGTAATGGTTTGCTACTCAAAAGATTTATACAGCTGTTCTTTGGTCATTATGTCTGCATGCCCGCCTATGCAATGGGTGAAATCCAGCCTGTCCAGAACTGACAGATATTTTTTTACTTTATCCATATCATAAGGGATTTTGCCTGTTTCTTCCATAAAATCATCTTCATACTCTATGTCAAAATGCCATGGGTTGCCATACAGGTCTTTGCCGTTGCTGTCACCCAGAAAAACAAATTTTTCGCTGGGGATATAGCAGACCACACTGTCGTCAGCGTGTGGTCCTGCCACATGTATAAACTGGCATTCAATGCCGCCCAGGTCTATGGTCATACAATCGTTAAAAGTAATATCGGCAGGAATAACCTTTATCTGACTTCTGTCAGGGTATTCTCGCTTTATCATTTCGTTGCAGAAAACAATATCCTCACCTGTGTCCACACGTTGTTGCATTGCTTCGTCATCCCACTGCCAGCCGGATACCTTTTTCAGATACTCATTGGTTTTTGCACCTGCAATGGTTGGCAGACTCCAGGCGTCCATACCAAAGCTGTGGTCCCAGTGCCAGTGGCTTACTGCTATAAAGTCCGGCTGTGGCAGATTTTGCACCTGCAACCTGCCTTTCAGCAGTTCCACATTGGCAGCTGAATTGCCCGCTTCAAATAAAAGTGTATATTTATCCCCTAGAATAAGCCCTATATTTGGCCTGTCAGTATGGTGTTCCGGTGGTTGTATATAAATTCTGTCAGAAAATTTGTTGAACATAGGTTTACCTCTTGTATCAGTTTTAATTAATTATATCACGGTATAGCTTTTGTAACAACAAAACACTATGATTTTTTGTATTTTATGCTATAATAAAATATTATCATATTTAAAATGTAAGTTTTTATATAATGGGAGATTATTATGAACATTTCAAAATTTGTGGATTACCATAACAAAGTGGTAAGCAATTGCTCAAAAGTTATCGTAGGTAAAGACGATATTATTTCTCTGGTACTTACCAGTTTTGTATGCGGCGGTCATGTACTGCTGGAAGACATTCCAGGCACAGGCAAAACAATGCTGCTGCGTGCCTTTGCCAAAACAATAGGCGGAGATTTCAAACGTATCCAGTTCACTCCTGACCTTTTGCCGTCTGACCTGACAGGTATTAATTTTTACAATCAGAAAACAGGTGAGTTTGAATTCCGTCCGGGTCCTCTGTTTTCAAATATTATACTGGCAGATGAAATCAACCGTGCCACACCCCGTACACAGTCCAGTCTGCTGGAAGCAATGGAAGAAAAGCAGATTACCGTTGATGGTGTAACCAGCCAGCTGGAACCACCTTTTATGGTTATGGCTACACAGAACCCACTGGAATCCTATGGTACTTTCCCACTTCCTGATGCACAGATGGACCGTTTCTTTATGCGCCTGTCCCTTGGCTATATGACACGCCGGCAGGAAATGAGCGTTCTGGGCAGAACAGACTCTGTTGCACTTATTGAAGATTTACATCAGGTTGTAACAGCAGAAGAAACTGCCTATGTGTGCTCTGCTTTCAAAGAAGTAACTGTTTCTGAAGCTGTGCTGGGCTATATTATGGATATTATCGAAGGCACAAGAACAGAAGATAACTTTATCACAGGCGTTTCCACCCGTGGTGCCATTGCACTGTACAAGGCCAGTCAGGTTACAGCTGCTTTTGCAGGCCGTGACTATGTTATTCCTGAAGATGTAAAACTGGTGGCCCCTCATGTTCTGGCACACAGAATTTCCAAAGACAGCGGTAAAACATCTGCGTCAATTAAATTCCTTAACAAAATTATTGAAAATGTTCCTGTTCCACTGGAGACTCTGGCATGATAGCATTTCTTATTATTGGTATTCTCCTTGTTCTGTGGGTACAGGACTGGATGTTGGAAAACACCACAGAGTTTGTGGACGCAAATTTCTGGCCTGAAGAAAATGTGGTTGACCCGAAAGATGTTTTCAACATTGTTGTTGAACTGGAAAACAAAATGTCTTTTCCTGTTTATTTTGTCAAAGTGAAAATGACTTTCCCACGGGAATTTTCTGTGGCGCCGGGTGTGAAAAACGCCAGCATAAGAAATATCCACAACAACAGCGAAGTAATTATCTCCACATGGCTGAAATCAAACCAGAAACTGAAGATGAAAATACCTGTTTCCATCAGTGAAAGAGGCAGATATTATCTGCCAAACCCAACACTGTTCTTTGGGGATTTTCTGGGACTGAAAGAAAAACGGAAAGATATTTCACTGTTCAGAGAAGTTGTGGTTGCTCCTGAAAGCTATGACACAGCAGATGTGAAACAGGTGCTGGGTAAGTTTATGGGTGAATACTCCGTGCGCCGTTTCATATACGAAGACCCTGTGCTGACAGTGGGTTTCCGTGAATATTCCGGCAGGGAACCTATGAAAATGATTTCGTGGAAACAGTCTGCACGGCGTCAGCAGCTTATGGTAAAAGAATATGACCACACCATAGAGCCGGTGCTTTCTGTTATGGTCAACCTGGAAACCACTGCCGAAAATCCTGCACAGATGATGGAAAAGACATATTCTGTTGCACGCAGTGTATGCAGTCATCTTGAATCAAAAGGCGTTTCCTATGGCTTTTATATAAATGCCCAGATGGTTGGGGGCAGCGGAGATTTGCATTTTGTGGATGACGGTATCGGTCACCACCATTTTGGTAAAATAATGGAGCGTCTGGGCCGTGGTATCTATTCCCATGCTTTCACATATGACAGGCTGCTGTCCTTTGCCCGAAAAGCCAGCGGCAGTGAACGTGGCCTGATAATCATCACACCTGATACTTCAGCCATTTCCCACTCCGGTGCAGACAGCCAGACACTGGTGCTGGATGCGTCTGTAATGTAAGGGGGTAGATTTATGATATTTATACATAGTCTGAGAATGTTGGCAGACCTGTCTGTCTACTTCTTTATTGCAGAACTGTTTGTGGTGTCACAGGGGGGCGGTTCACAGTTTATACAGTATCTGCTGCTGGGGCTTGCCTATGGCGTTGCTGTATTCCGGCAAAACCGCAGCATAAATAAAACATATATGTTGCTGCCATTGGCGGTACTTTTGACACCGGGCAGTTACAGACTGGCACTTTTGCCACCTGTTATTTATATTTTGTTCTTGCTTTATAAGGAAAACACAAAACTGTCCTGGGACAGACAGTGCGAACTGTTTTCAATGACGATTAAATTTTACCCATTGGCAGGCATATCCCTGTGTCTGCTGGGCAAAACAGCAGACTTTGTGCAGTACAGTCTGCCTATGGCTTTTATGTCACTTGCAACTTCTGTTTTTCTTATGCGAATGCTTCGTCAGCCGCCGGCTGTCTATCTTCAGCCACAGTATCAGCGCAAAAATGCCACTATGTTTGTGGTGGTAATGGGGATGGCGTGGCTGTTCAGCCGTGATTTTGTTTTCAGAATGGTTGGCAGTGCACTGCATTTTGTCTATATGAAAGCAGTCTATCCTGTGCTGAACGGCTTTATATTGCTTTTTATGGGCGTTTTAAGACTGATAATGGCACTTTTCTCCTGGTTTAAATTCGGTGAAATACGCTTTACAGAAAATCATCTGGGTGGTGCGGATTTTGGCCCTACCTTTAAAGATGCTGTTATAGCAGGGGATAATGTGGCTACTACCGAAACATTTCTGACGGTGCTGTTGGCGGCAGTTTTGCTGGTGGCGGCTTTCTGGTTTTTCCGCTGGCTTGCACTTCACAATGGGGAAGAAAACTTTATCAGCCAGGGTATAGATATTATCCGTGGTAAAGAAAACGCAAAACAGAAAAAAGAGCGTGCCACCACCACTGTCCTTCAGGTCAGACGTCAGTACCGCTTGTTTCTGAAACTGTACAGACAGTATGGCGGCAAAATGGAACCCAGCACCACCAGCCAGGATATTCTGGACAGCTCTGAACAGTTGCTGAAAACTGCGCCTGCCGATATGCTGGCAGAAATGCGCAGTATCTATATCAATGCCCGCTATGGAGGCACAGCTACCAAAGCTGACCTGAAACGAATGAAACAGATTAACAAAGAGCTTATGGCGAAAGACTGAATAAAATAATAAAACAGACCGAAGATTTTTCATCTACGGTCTGCTTTTTTATACAGTAATTATTCACCGCGGCCAAAGTTTACTACTCTGCCGTTGTTCCACAGTTCTACGCTGGCCAGTTCAGCCGCTTTTTTGCTTTTTTCATCTTTGTATTCCATATGGCCTGTCCGTGCGCCGCAGTCCACACATTCAATGTAAACACACCAGCCGCCAACATGGTCCATCAGTGCAGGGCCACCGCAGAAAGGGCAATCCTGCAGGTCATACAGTACTTCGTCTTTATATTCCATAAAAGTTCTCCTGATTAAATATTTTAATGCATATATTATCGCATATATAGGGGGAAAGTTCAATAAGAAATGAGAATATTATAAAGGCATATAGATGGAAATTTTTGCAGTACATATATTTACAGAAAAGTAAAACAGCCCGGAAAACTCCGGGCTGTAATTGTATAAAAAATTATTTTTCAGGTTTCATTGTCGGGAACAGCAGAACATCGCGGATAGATGCAGAGTCTGTCAGCAGCATTACCAGTCTGTCAAAGCCGAAGCCCAGACCGCCTGTTGGTGCCAGACCGTATTCCAGTGCTGTTACATAGTCATAGTCAACCTGTGCTTTGCTGTTTGGTTCCAGTTCTTTTCTTTCAGCAACCTGTCTTTCAAAACGGCCTTTCTGGTCGATTGGGTCGTTCAGTTCGCTGAATGCATTACCGAATTCCATAGCATTGATAAAGTATTCAAATCTTTCTGTGTATGCTGGGTCTTCAGGTTTGCGTTTTGCCAGTGGGCTGATTTCAACCGGATAGTCATAAATGAATGTAGGCTGAATCAGGTTTTCTTCAACATAAGCATCAAAGAATTCTGCCAGGATAGCGCCTTTGGAAGGAACTTCAGGCAGGTCAACATGGTGTTCTTTAGCCACTGCAATAGCTTCTTCGTCAGAATGAATTTCGTTAAAGTCTACACCACTGTATTTTTTTACAGCTTCCAGCATTGTCATTCTTTCCCAGTGCCCCAGGTTGATAACTTTGCCCTGATATGGTACTTCCAGAGTGCCGCAAACATTCATTGCTACTGTTTTCATCATTTCTTCTACCAGGTCCATAATGTCATAGTAGTTTGCGTATGCCTGGTAAAGTTCGATAGATGTAAATTCAGGGTTGTGTTTTGTGTCCATACCTTCGTTACGGAAAATACGGCCAACTTCGTACACTTTGTCAAAACTACCAACGATAAGACGTTTCAGATACAGTTCTGTTTCGATACGCAGTACCATATCCATATCCAGTGTGTTGTGGTGTGTGATAAATGGTCTTGCGGATGCACCGATTTCAAATGGTGTCAGAATAGGTGTATCTACTTCGATAAAGCCTTTTGTGTCAAGGTAGTGACGGATTTCACGCAGAATCAGGCTGCGTTTTACAAATGTGTCTTTAACATCAGGGTTAACAATCAGGTCTACATATCTCTGACGGTAACGCATTTCTGTGTCTGTCAGGCCATGCCATTTTTCTGGCAGTGGAATAAGAGATTTGCTCAGCAGTTCGATTTCTTTTACTCTGATGGAGATTTCGCCATGTTTTGTTTTAAAAATTTCGCCTTTAACACCGGCAATATCGCCGATGTCCCAAGTAGTGATTTCTTTGTAGTATTCTTCGCCCAGGATTTTCTGGTTCAGATACAGCTGGATTTTGCCGGAATGGTCTCTCAGGTCCATAAATGCGGCTTTACCCATAATACGTTTGGACATAATACGACCTGCCAGGCTTGCTGTGCCATGGTCTTCATCTTCGTCATTATAGTTATCTACAATATCTTTTGCATAGTCAGTTACTTCATACTTTGTTTTAGCGTATGGGTCCTGGCCTTTGTCCTGCAGTGCTTTCAGCTTACCGCGGCGAATCTGCATCTGTTCGCTCAGGTTTTCTTCCTGCATTTCTGGTACAAGATTTGTGTTTTCCATTACTGTGCTCCTTTATATATTTTAATTGTTTTAAATAAATTACATATTTAATCATTTTATTTTAACATAAAAAAGTCTCTTGTACAAGCATATACAATTTTTATTGTAAAAATATCTGTATTACATAAAAAAGTATTGGCTGGTCAAAACTCTTTTTTAACATAATGCTGATTTTACAGGGAAAAATAGTGTTATCTTTATGTTAGTTTATTTACAAACATATTTTTTTGTTATATAATAACCATATATGGTTTTGAAAACCAGATTTGAAATCGTACACAGGGGGATGTATTTATGGAATGGTTGGTACAGGCTGAAAAGAAATATTTATGGAGCAGCAACTGGGCAGACTGGACACTGGTGCGTTTTTGCCTGTTTGCTCTGGGTATGATGACAGGTGTTGTTATTCATAAAAAAGCCAAAAAACCGGTATTTGTTGTGGCTTTGCTGGCTTTTGTAGGCACAATAATTCCTATTGCGTATAAATATTTCAAAGTTGGTAGCAGTGAATCAAAAATTTATTAATCAGAAAACTGTCTGTGTAAGCAGGCAGTTTTTTTATAAAGGAAATTATGAAAAAATTTGTGAAAGAAAAGTATGCAGATATATTATTGCAGCTGTGCAGTGAATATAAAAACAGGCATCCGTTGGATACAGACAGACTGACACAGGCAGCAGACAGAGCCCTGGAAACGCTGGACAAATACAGTTTCTATATACTGGGTATGGGATATATGCTGCATGTGGAAGATGTGCCTCATCTGACAGAATGTATCAACAGCCTTAAAGGGCAGGGAACAGGCTTTTCCGATGCTGTGCTGGCAGATACAGTAGAATATCTGAAACAGCTGGAACATATCTGGTGATATTATAATTTATGCAAACAAAAAGAGTCGCTGTTGCGACTCTTTATTTTTATTATCTGTGTACTTCAACTGATTTGATTGTCAGTTTCATTGTAGCGCCTGTTGGCAGGTTAACTACTACAGTTTCGCCTGCTTTGTGGCCTTTCAGAGCTGCACCAACAGGGGAATCTTCACTGATTTTACCATTCAGTGGGTCAAATTCTGTGCTGCCTACAATGTCGTATGCTTCTTCAAAATCGTCTTCATCAACAACTACTACATGTACGCCTACGCCTACTTTGCTTACGTCCATGCTATCTTTGTTTACGATTTTAGCATTTTTGATTGTTGCTTCCAGTTCCAGAATTCTCTGTTCAACCAGCCCCTGTTCATTTTTGGCTTCATCGTATTCGCTGTTTTCAGACAGGTCACCGAAGCCACGAGCTACTTTGATTTTTTCTGCCAGTTCGGCACGTTTTTCAGTTTTCAGATATTCCAGTTCATTAACCAGATTTTCATAACCGGACTGTGTAAGTAATACTTCTTTAGCCAATTTGGTAATCTCCTTTTCAAATAAACACTGCTTTTCGCAATGCCTTATATTATATATGTATTAGTAGTCAATGTCAATATCTAAAACCATAAAATTATGGTAAAAAACGGCAATTTTCACAATAAATCACAGTATATTCACCATTTTATTGGTTTTAATAGAAAGGAAAAACTTCCCTTGCGGGAAGTTTTTCGCTTGTGGGGGAAAGAATATTAAGACTATTCTTCGTCGTATTTTGCAACAATAAATTTCTTGGCTTCTTCGATAACTTTGCCTTCCATATGGCTTGGCAGCTGTTCGTATCTTGTGAATTCAAGAGTAAAGTGGCCTCTGCCTGCTGTCAGTGAGCGGATATATGTTGTAAAGTCAGACATTTCGCTCATTGGACATTCAGCGCTAACTTTCTGCATACCGTCGCCAACTGGTTCGATACCCAGAACACGGCCGCGGCGTTTGTTAACTTCGCCCATTACGTCACCTGCATTGTTGTCAGGTACAAATGCGTCCAGTGTGCCGATTGGTTCCAGCAGACAAGGTGAAGCTTCTTTCAGACCAGCTTTGTATGCCAGTGTAGCAGCAAGTTTAAATGCCATTTCAGATGAGTCAACAGGGTGGTAAGAACCATCCAGCAGTGTAGCTTTCAGACCAACAACTGGGTAACCTGCCAGAACACCATATTTTTTAGCATCCTGCAGACCTTTTTCAACTGCTGGGAAGTAATTCTTAGGAACTGCGCCACCGAATACTTTTTCTTCAAATACCAGTTCGTCGCCTTCTGTTGGTGAGAATTCAATCCAAACATGACCATACTGACCATGACCGCCAGACTGTTTCTTGTGTTTACCTTCAGCTTTAACTGTTTTTCTGATTGTTTCTCTGTAAGCTACTCTTGGTTTATCCAGTTCAGCTTCAACGCCGAATTTGCCTTTCATTTTTGACAGAACAACGTCCAGATGCTGTTCGCCCAGACCTTTGATCAGCTGCTGTGCTGTTTCAGGGTCCTGACGGTAGCCAACTGTGCAGTCTTCTTCCATAATTCTCTGCAGAGCAGAAGAGATTTTAGCTTCGTCGCCTTTTTTCTTTGGACGGATTGCCAGTTCCAGTGTTGGATTTGGGAATTCGTTATCCAGAGCTTTGTAATCATTCTGTGGGTCGCACAGGATGTCGCCTGTTTTTGTGTTAGCCAGTTTTGTGATAGCACCGATGTCACCGGCTTTGATATATTCAGTGTCAATCTGTTTTTTACCGCGGATTGTCAGGATTTTGCCCAGTCTTTCAGGACCGCCAACTGTTGTGTTGATAACGTTTGAGTCAGCTTTCAGATTGCCGGACAGAACTTTAACGTAAGACATTTTGCCTACGAATGGGTCAGCAACAGTTTTGAAAACCAGTGCTGCAACCTGGCTGTTTTCATTGAATGGCAGAATAACTTCGGAATCACCCAGAGCGATTGGTGTGCCTTCTGTATCTTCTGGTGATGGAGCCAGTTCATTGATAGCATCCAGCAGCATATCAATGCCTTCCAGTTTTGTAGTTGCACCACAAACTACTGGTGTGATTGTACCGGCTTTGATACCTGCTTTGATACCTGTTGTGATTTCAGCTTTTGTAAACTGTTCGCCTGAGAAGTATTTTTCAAACAGTTCTTCATCAGTTTCAGCAACAGCTTCGTTGATAGCTGTTACCAGACCGTCAAGACGGTGACCTGTAGCAGGCATTACAACTTCTTCAGCTTTGCCGTTTTTGTACTGGTAAGCTTTGAATTCCATCAGGTTGATGTATGTCACTTTATCACCATTAACTACAGGAACGATGATAGGACAAATCTGTGGACCGAATTCAGCTTTCAGTTCTTCAAATACATTGTAGAAGTCAGCGTTTTCAACGTCAACTTTAGAAACATAAATCATTGTTGAGCGACCGTATTTGTTGCTCAGTTTGTAAGCTTTCTGTGTACCTACTTCAACACCGTCTTTTGCACTTACAGTGATAAGTGTTGTTTCACAGGCTTTTACACCTTCATACATACCCAGTTCAAAGTCGAACAGACCAGGTACGTCAACCAGGTTAACTTTTACACCGTTGTGTTCATAAGGAGCAACTGCACTTGACAGTGAGCATGCTCTTTTGATTTCTTCAGCATCAAAGTCAGATACTGTGTTACCGTCTTCTACACGACCCTGACGGTCTGTTGTTTTTGTTGCCCACAGCAATGCTTCAACGAGGCTTGTTTTACCGCTGCCTGCGTGACCGGCTACCATAACGTTCTTTATTTTCAGATTTTTGTAGTCCATAATATAAATGAACCCCCTTCTTAAAAGATTTTTAAATACGTCTTAATATCCCTTTTGTGCTAACTTGCACAAACATTACAAAAATTGTATCATAAACATTGGATTTTTTAAATATTTTTCACATAATTTTTTAACAAAACAGTGTAGAAAATCCAACTTTTATATTGTTGATATTTACTAAACAATTAAGATAATTTATTTTTTAACAAATATTATTTATTATTTTTATCGGTAAATGTAATTCTGTCACTTTCAAATGTATGCCGTATGTGGTAAAATATATATGAAATCTACAGGGGAGGCGAAATGATTTATGAAAAAAGCATTGATTGTAGTAGATTATCAGAATGATTTTGTAGATGGCTCACTGGGTTTTCTGGCGGCAGAAAACGTGGCGGACAAAATCTACACCCTTGTGGCTAAAGCTATGGCCAACAGGGATTTTATTGTCTTTACAAAAGACACCCATTATGAAAACTATATGGAAACACGCGAAGGCAAATTTCTGCCTGTTCCACACTGCATCAAAGGTACACCGGGTCATGGACTGTATGGCAGACTGGCAGATTTTGAAGATGTGGTTACCCCTAATGCCGTTATACTGGAAAAAGAAACTTTTGGCAGTGACAAATTGTGCCGGACACTGGAAGAGGCTTTTTCAGGTGCACCCGATGTGATAGAATTCTGTGGTGTTGTAACAAACATCTGTGTTCTGTCCAATGTAGTGCTGTGCCAGACACATTTTAAAGATGCAAAAATTATTGTCCATGAAGATGCCACAGCAGCACTTGGAGATATGCAGCATCATGCCATTGAAGTGCTGAAAGGCCTGGGTGTGGAAATAGTATAAATCTGATATTGAAACGATGAAAAGGCAGGGGCTACCTGCCTTTTGTTTTGTGTGAATTATTTTTATACACACTGAAGATGTTTTCTTTATAATAAATCATATATCCACAAAACTGTCACAATGTCATTCTGAGAGAGTGAAACGAGTAGAAGAAAACACAATAATCAATCACTCAAAAAAACAAAAGAGACAGTATAACTCCTGTCTCTTTGACTGTATACTATTTTAAAATCATAAAATAATCTGTACCTTTGGCGTTCATTTTACCTGTGTTCACAAAACCGTTTTTTTCATAGAAAGCCAGACCTTTTTCATTGTCTTTATGGCATTCCAGCAACAACGTTACAGGGCCGTATTCACTGTGTATTTCATCAATAGCCTTTTGCAGGGCTGTTGTACCTATGCCCAAGCCATGATATTTGCTTTTAATAAAAAATCCCATTACCCTGAAATAGTCTGTTTCTTTCAGTTCCACAGGGTCAGCGGCATTTGCCACAGCCTTGCCTATTAAAAGAATACCCACATAATTCTTGTTGTATTTTATTGCGAAACACTTGCCCGGAAGACCTAAGTTTTTGCCATAGTCAGCCATTGCGATGGTATCTTCTGCTTTTGCGGCAAATTCCACAGGTATATCGCTGCGGTCAATTTTTATTAGTTCGTTTCTGTTGTAATTGTCCAGCAGTTCCAGTTGTGTCAGATTATACAGAATATCTTCGTCCTGCTGTTTGGATTTGATTTTTATAATCAAAAAAATTCCCAGTAAAATAATTGGTCCCACAGTTAAAATAATCTGTGATATATCTGCAAGTTGTCTGAAAGCAGGTGCCCATTCACTTCCAAAAGGTATTGACATAAAATACTCCTCTCTGTCATATATCTGCTCCATAGCCAAAATCAAAAAATTCCCCATTAACAGTTGCCAGTATACCTTTCTGACCGATATAGATGCAGTCATACAGTTCTTCCGGCACAGTGTATTCAACCGTCTGATTGTCTTCTGTCAGAAACTGCACTGTATATATAATCTGATGTGTACGCACAATCTTTTCAGGGGAAAGCACGTTTTTCTCCATAAATACATCTTTTTTCAGCACAGTGGCATAAACACTATCCATATCAGGCAGTTGCACAGGCTGGTTCATTTCTTCCATAAGAATTTTGTTTTTCTTATGTAATGACACATAATGGCTTATTACCAGCGCAGGTACACTTAACACCATAAGCATAAAAAACAGTTTCATACGTAAATGCCTTTCAATTCCAATCAATACTGGCTGAACAGGCTGCCGAAACCGCCTGTGTGGATAACCAGGCTGTCACCTTTAATTTCGCCTTTTTTCACCATATCCTTATAGCCGTACATCAGCTTTGATGTGTATACATTTTCTATGTAAATGCCTTCAGTGCGCACAAATTCCAGTACTTCATTTTCGCTTTCAGGTGTATTGCAACTCCAGCCGGCACCCATATATCTGTCCACTATATCTGCGGCTTTGTCCACTTCATATTCAAAAGGCAGATCGGTGATTTCTTCAATTTCCTTTATTGTGTTTTCAATGTGCTCAATCAGCACAGGTTTTGTATCTTCAACACTGATAATATGTACTGTGAAAGGGAAACCCATCAGTGCATTGCCGTAAACAAGGCCCGATGCTATACCGCCATTGCCACCCGGTGCAAATATGTGTTTTATATCAAGGTTTTCTTTTTTACACTGGTCCATAAGTTCGATTATGGCATTTACATACCCCAATGCGCCGTGGCCTGTTGTGGCACCGTTTCGGATAAGATAATATTTTTCGCCTTTCTGTGCCAGACGGTCTATTACTTCATATACATATTTCTCTCTTATGCTGCTGTCGCAGGCACCCATATACTCTCTTTCCACACCCAGCAGGTCGTTCAGCAGAGAATTGCCCACCGAAGTTTCCGGCTTGTCGCTGTTGTGTACAATATAACATTTCATACCGGCTTTTGCGGCAGATGCAGCCGCCAGGGAACACAGGTTGCTCTGGCCGTTGCCGGAGGCCAGCACACCCACACATCCTTCAGCCTTTGCCCGACCTATGATATATTCCATACATCTCACTTTGTTGCCGCCACTGCCTACACCTGTCAGGTCGTCGCGTTTTATGTACATTTTATTATTTGCACCAATCAGTTTTTCTGTGTTTTCCAGTCTTTGCAGTGGTGTTGGCAGCGGTGCCAGCCTTTCCTTTGGAATATTATCCATTATACCTCTCAGTTTCATTTTTACCTCCACAAGTGGTTTTCTTTATTATAAACTATTATTATTCAGAAACAATCCTTACACAAAAGACAGGGCCAATGGCCCTGTCCTTTGATTTGTTATATAGAGAGAGGAGATGATAGCGTATTAATACAGATTAACTGTCATATCCTTGATTATTCCGGAATCAGAAGGCCATAATTGCCATCTTTACGTTTATAAACAACGTTGATTTCTTCTGTTACAATATCTTTGAACATAAAGAATGTGTGGCCCAACATGTTCATTTCAAGAATTGCATCGTCCACGCTCTGTGGCTGGAGAGCAAATACTTTTTTGCGAACAACTTCATAGTCATCCATATCGTCTGCTACGCCTGCCAGGTCGTCAAAGTAAGCATAGCCGTTGAATTTTCTATGGATTTTTTCTTTGTTTTTGATAATCTGGCCTTCCAGATTATCTACGGCATCTTCCAGCGCCAGTTCCATACTGTCTGCGCTCTGTTCACTGCGGAACTGCATTTTTCTGTCTTTGATGGCAATTTCCACTGTCTGCCATTTCTTTTCTACAGTTACAGTTACTGTAGCTTCGGCATTGTCGGAGAAGAATTTATCCAGCTTGCCCAGACGGTCTTCAACTCTCTGTAAAAAATTGTCCTTAAGTGAAACTTTTCTGCCTATTGTTGTAACTTTCATATTGATGCCTCCTTTTTATAAGGACCGATAATCTTGTTATTTGATTATCTTTACTACATTATAACAATTTGCATAAAAGTTTTCAAGAGATTTTCACGAAAGTTTAACATTTTGCATAAAAACTTAATTTTGATTGTGTTAAACAGGTAATTTTCACAATTTTCATAAAATTACCACGAATTTTTGACAATTTTTTTATATTTGTAAGGTTATAATATATTCAAAGATTAATAACGCAATAGGCTGGCGTTATTGTCTTGCATTTCCTCATATACTTTTTCTCTTGCAAAAGACCCGCTTCGGCGGGTTTTTTGTTGCTTTTATGAAACTGATATAATTTTATTGATACAATTTTAACAAAGTTTGTGATATTTGTGCATTGATATTTTTTTGTCAATGCAATATAATAACTGTGGTCTTAAGAAGACCTCCTGAGTATTAAATTCACACTGAAAAGTGGCCGGGTATACCGGCCTTAAAACGCATATCAGGTAAAATCCTTCAAATAAATTCATAAAAACACCCCTGTGATTTTTGTCACAGGGGTGTTTTTTATCTTTATAATACAGGGGGTGGTTCACATTGCCCCCTGAAAAATATTCAACTATTTGTTTGTGGTTTTCTTTGCCTGTTTTTCAGCTTCCTTATCCAGTGCCTGTTTATAGTCACACACACTGGCCAGCACACATTTTTCGCAATATGGTTTTCTGGCAGTACATACTGCACGGCCGTGTTCCACCAGACGATGGCAAAAATCATTCTGCTTTTCAGGTGCGATTACTTTTTTCAGCTGCATTTCCACTTTTACAGGGTCAGTGCTGGATTTATCATTTTTTTTCATAAATCCCAAACGGTTTGACAGACGGATGCAGTGGGTATCTGCCACTATGGCAGGTTTACCATATACGTCGCCGATAATAAGATTCGCGCTTTTTCTGCCGACACCTGGCAGTTTCAGCAAATCATCCATATTGTCCGGAACAACGCTGTTATATTCATCACGCAGCATTGTCATGCACCGCTTTATATCCCTGGCTTTACTGTTGCCCAGACCGCAGGGTTTTACTATTTCTGTAATTTCTTTCACATCTGCATCTGCCAGTGCATCTATGGTAGGAAACTTTTCAAACAGAACAGGTGTGGTGGCGTTTACACGCAGGTCGGTACACTGGGCAGACAGTCGCACAGCCACCAGCAGCTGCCATGCACCGTCATTGTCCAGAAAACACTCTGCGATAGGATATTCCTGTTCCAGCAATGCCACTATTTCAGCGGCCTGTTTTTTGCTCTTCATACAAATTCTCTCTTTTATTTTAGTATGAATATATGTTATCATATTTATAAGAAAAAATAAACGCTTTTACTCTTTTTACACAAAAATTATTTATTCAAGTGAGATAATAAATATAAGTTAAAATATAAAGGAGAGATATTATGGCATTTATCAACGGTACTTTTTATTCAAATGTTCTGGAACAGGAGGTAATGCTGGACCTTTACCTGCCAAACGACAGGGCAGAAAAATCCATTGAACCACCGGTAGGTGTGGTTTATTTCCTGCACGGCATGGGTTCCAGCCACAAACGTTTCCGCGAATACACAGCGGCAAACCGCTATGCAATGGATAATCATCTGGCAATTGTGTATATCAGCGCACCTATGAGCTTTTACAGTGATATGAAATATGGTATGAAATATTACACATATATCACAGAAGAGCTCCCCGTGTTTCTCAAATCAGCTTATAATCTTGATTTCCCAAGGGAAAAAACATTCCTTGCAGGTCTTTCAATGGGCGGCTATGGCACACTTAAAATCGGCCTGAACCACCCTGAAATGTTTGGTGCAATTGCACCTTTCTCTGCACCTACAAATATGAAGCAGATGAAAGATATGATGAAAGACCGCCCTGTAGGCACAGCACAGACTTATATCAATGTTTTTGGTGAAGACCTGGATATGCAGGATACAGATGACCCTTGGTATCTTATCAAAAAAGTTTCAGAACTGCCTGCTGACCAGCAGCCACGTATTCGCCTGATGTGCGGCAAACAGGATGAACTGGCATATATTTATAAACAGAATGTAGAGTTTAACGAATATGCAAAAACATTGCCATTGGCAGACTATAAATTTATGTCCTGGTCCGGCGGTCACGAATATATGTTCTGGGACAGGGCAATGATGCACGCAGTTTCATTCTTCCTTGAAAATGATTATGACAAAGACAGAATAAAACTGTGGCAGGATGAAATTGATTTTGAGTAATCAGCGACAGGAGGTATAAAAAATGGCATTTATTACATCCAGCTTTTATTCAGCCAAACTGGCACAGGAAGTGGAGATAGACCTTTATCTGCCAAACGACTACACCAGCAAGACAGGCATTATTGAACCAAAAGCCATTGTGTATTTCCTGCATGGTCTTGGCAGAAACTATAAATATTTCAAGGAACTGTCAGCTACCAACCGTTATGCACGCGACAACCAGCTGGCTATTGTGTATCTTAATGCGCCACAAAGCTGGTACACAGATATGGTGCACGGCATGAATTATTTCAGCTATGTTACAGAAGAACTGCCACTGCTTTTGAAATCCATGTTTGGTCTGGAATTTCCAAGAGAAAAAACTTTTCTGGCAGGCCTTTCAATGGGTGGCTATGGAACATGGAAGATAGGTCTGTCACGCCCAGATATGTTCAGCGCCATTGCACCTATGTCAGCCCCTTGTGATGTGGAAATGATTTCCGATATGCTGAAACAGATGATGGCAGAAGGTAAACCTGTTACAGGTCTGGAATCTTTTATCAATGCTTTTGGTGGCAATGCCGAAATCACAGAAAAAGACAGTATATTCAAACTTTTGGAAAAGGTTTCAAAACTGCCTGCAGCCCAGCAGCCAAGAATCCGCAGTATGTGCGGTAAACAGGACGAACTTATCGGAATTTATAAACAGAATGTGAAGATGGACCGATTTGCAAAAACACTGCCACTGGCAGACTATAAATTCTGGCAGTGGGACGGCGCCCATGAATACTCCTTCTGGGACAGGGCAGTTCTTCACGCCATTGCATTTTTCCTTGAAAACGACTATGATGAAAAAGAAATCCGGAAATGGAGATGTGAAAGAGAGTGAACAAACCATTAGCGGCAGCCCTGCGCCCTGAAAGCCTGGAAGATGTGTGCGGTCAGCAGCATCTGCTGAATAAAGATGCAGTGTTCCGCCGTGCCATTGAAAATGGAGCCATACAGAATATGATTTTTTATGGCCCGTCAGGCGTCGGCAAAACTACCGTTGCAGGCATAATTGCAAAAATGGCAGACAAAAAGCTGTTCAAACTGAACGGTACACAGAGCTCCACAGCGGATATAAAGGAAATAATAGCCCAGGTAAACACTTTGGGTGCTGAAAATGGTATATTGCTGTATCTGGATGAAATTCAGTATCTTAACAAAAAACAGCAGCAGTCACTGCTGGAAGTACTGGAGGATGGCAGTGTAACACTTATTGCCTCTACCACAGAAAACCCCTATTTTGCTATTTTCAATGCTATTCTTTCACGCAGTACCATATTTGAATTCAAACCGCTTCAGCCTGACGATATCCGCCAGGGGCTTGTAAAAGCTGTGGCAAAGTACAACAGGGAAAACAGCGAAAACATAACCCTTACAGAAAAAGGGGCTGATGTACTGGCATACGGCTGTGGTGGCGATATGAGAAAAGCTTTCAACGCTCTGGAACTGCTGATTGCAGCGGCCGGCTTTTCACAAGGCGAAAAGGTGATAGATGAAGCAATGGCAAAACAGGTGAGTCAGCGCAGTGCAAACCGTTTTGACAATGCAGGGGACGAACATTACAATCTGCTGTCTGCCTTGCAGAAATCAGTCCGTGGCTCTGACGAGAATGCGGCACTGCATTATCTGGCACGCCTGCTTGAAGCTGACGGTATGCTGGCGGCAATACGCCGTATACTTGTTATGGCCTGTGAAGATATAGGTCTGGCTTATCCTGCTGCTATTTCAGCAGTAAAAGCCTGCTGTGACATTGCACTGCAGGTAGGTATGCCGGAAGCCAGAATTCCGCTGGCTGATGCGGTTATCCTGCTTGCCACTGCACCAAAAAGCAACAGTGGTGAATCTGCCATTGATGCGGCGGCTTCGGTGGTCAGACGCGGTGGCTTTGGTGATGTGCCGTCACATCTGCGTGATTCCCACAATCCAACCCATGAAACAGGCTATAAATATCCACACGCATTTCCTAATCATTGGGTATATCAGCAGTATCTGCCTGATGAAATAAAAGACCATATTTATTATCAATATGGTGAAAATCGCACTGAACAGGCTGCAAAAGCCTATTGGGAAAAGATTAAAAAGTAATAAAGCAATAAAAATGTCATTCCTCACTTCGTTTCGGAATGACATTTTATTTTAGATTACTTGAATATTAATTTTCAAATCTTTCGCTTACCAGTTTCAGACCGTCAATAATTGACAGATGCTGAGGACAGGCACTTTCGCACTGGCCGCAGCCTATACACTGACTGGCAGCAGGCATTGTCATTGTCATATTTGTGTAATATGTCTGCTGTGGTGAAAAGCCTTTGTTCAGTGCCTGTAAATCGGCATTGTAAAGCGCAAAGTATTTTGGAATAGGAATACCCACCGGGCAACCGTCCACACAGTAGTTACATGCTGTGCAAGGAATAGCAATGGATGAATTTATAATATCCACCACTTTGCTGATGATTTCGTATTCTTCCTCATTCAGCGATTTGAAATCCTGCATATATTCAGTGTTGTCGTTTACATGGTCCATATTGCTCATACCGGACAGTACCACCATTACATTGTCCAGACTGGCAGCATATCTCATTGCCCAGCTGGCAACAGATGCATCAGGTGCATAGCCTTTAAACAATTCCTGTGCTTCATCAGGAATATTTACCAGACTGCCACCTTTTACAGGTTCCATTACAATCACAGGTTTACCCAGTTTTGTACACAGGTCATAACATTCTTTTGCCTGGATAGATGGGTTTTTCCAGTCGATATAGTTTATCTGCAACTGTACAAATTCCACTTCTGGCCACATTGTCAGCATTTCTTCCAGCAATACTACATCCCCATGGAAAGAAAAGCCGATGTGCTTTATTTTACCGGCTGCTTTCATTTCTTTCAGAAATTCCCAGCTGCCATATTTCTGGGCTTTTTCAAATCTTTCCCTGTTCATTGCGTGCAGCAGATAATAGTCAAAAAATTCCACTCCGCATTTTTCCAGTTCTTCATTAAACAGTTTTTCGTTATCTTCCGGGCTGTTTACCTTTGGCATAGGCAGTTTTGTGGCTATTGTAAAACTGTCGCGTGGGTATCTTTCCACCAGGACTTTACGCAGAAAAATTTCACTCTGCTCTTTGTGGTAAACGTATGCAGTGTCAAAATATGTAAAACCGCCTGCCATAAATTTGTCTACCATCCGGCACAGCAGGTCAAAATCAACACTTGTTGCGTCATTTGGGTCCACAACAGGCAATCTCATAAAACCAAAACCAAGTTTTTTCATAACATACTCCTTTAAAATCATATATTTATATTATAGCATATAAGTCAATGCTATTGAAATCTTGATTTTTGCTGAAAAAAAGAGTAAAATATATACTGTTTTTATATGTCTCCGTAGCTCAGTAGGATAGAGCGGACGCCTCCTAAGCGTCAGGCCGCAGGTTCGATTCCTGTCGGGGACGCCAGAAATCCTGTGTGAAATCACAGGATTTTTCTTTTTTTACAGCTTAATTCTGCCTTAAACAGCCAAAATACAAAAATCGAACTGATAACTGTCACCTGTAAATTTATCATTTGCTAATGAAATGCAAAAATCTGCTAATTGAAACAGACAGGGGTGAATGTTTCAAGTTTGATTTTATTATATTGCGCTGACAATAATTTACAGTGATTTTTCTCTTGTTTTAAGGAATTATAATAATAAATAATTCAGAAAAGGAGAAATGATATGAAATATATATGCGATATATGTGGTTGGGAATATGACGAAGAAGCAGGTTTTCCCCAGGAAGGTATTGCACCGGGCACACCTTGGGAAAATGTGCCGGAAGATTTTCTTTGTCCGCTGTGCAGTGTAGGCAAAGAAATGTTTTCAGAAGCTGAATAAAAAAAGAAAGAGGTCCAAAAGACCTCTTTTTTTGTTCAGAATATTTCCTGTATCAGTTTTACAATCCAGAACAGAACGTCCTTGCAGTTATAGTTTCTTAAAAGAAATGCCGCAACACACAGGCTGGCGGTGATTATAAAACAGAGTATGATATTTAAATTGATATCTTCCTTAAAGCTTTTTTTTGCTATAGTTTCCGGCAACGTAAGCAATATGCCGGCACAAGGCATAGCGAAACACAATATGTATGGTGTAAAGAATACCCACAATGGCAGTTCAAAAAACAGTGCTGCCAATACCACCAAGAGAATAAAGCTACCTCCCGCACAAACGCCGCCTGCCAGAAATTCAAACATATTACATTGCCTCCTTGGATTTGATGCTTTCATATTACTACTAATTGGCGGAAATGTCAAAATAAAAAGGTGCTGCCACAGCAGATGTATTTCAGTACAGACTGTGCTGAAATTTTCTGCAAAGCTTGTGACTGTGACCAACTGATACATATTAAAGCTGATAAATGGCGTAATAAAAAGGACCTGCTTTGAGCAGGTCCTTTTAATATGCAATTTTTAACGCAAATTATCTTTTTACGTTGAATGCTGCCATACCTGGATATACTGCGCTAGCGCCCAGTTCTTCTTCGATTCTCAGCAGCTGGTTGTATTTAGCAACACGGTCAGAACGGCTTGGAGCACCTGTTTTGATCTGGCATGTATTCAGAGCAACTGCCAGGTCAGCGATTGTTGTGTCAGCTGTTTCACCGGAACGGTGTGATGTAACTGCTGTGAAGCCTGCTTTGTGAGCCATTTTGATAGCTTCCAGAGTTTCAGATACTGTACCGATCTGATTCAGTTTGATAAGGATAGCGTTAGCGTTGCCGCCTTCGATACCTTTGGACAGTCTTTCTGTGTTTGTAACGAACAGGTCGTCACCAACCAGCTGTACTCTGTCGCCGATTGTATCTGTCAGCAGTTTCCAGCCTTCCCAGTCTTCTTCATCCATACCGTCTTCCAGAGAGATGATTGGATATTTGTCAGCCAGGTCTTTCCAGAATGCAACCAGAGATTCTGTTGTGAATTTTGTGCCTGCTTTTGGCAGAACGTATTCGCCTTTAACTTCGCCTTTCCATTCGGAAGCAGCAGCGTCGATAGCGATCATAAAGTCTTTACCTGGTACATAACCTGCAGCTTCGATAGCTTTGCAGATGTATTTCAGAGCGTCTTCGTCAGAAGCAAGGTTTGGTGCGAAACCGCCTTCGTCACCAACAGATGTTGCCAGACCTTCAGCTTTCAGGATTTTTGACAGGTTGTGGAAAACTTCTGCACACCAGCGCAGAGCTTCTTTAAAGCTTGGTGCGCCAACCGGCATAATCATAAATTCCTGAATGTCTACTGTGTTGGAAGCATGTGCACCACCGTTGAGGATGTTCATCATTGGAACTGGCAGTCTGTTAGCGTTGAGACCGCCCAGGAATCTGTACAGTGGCAGGTCAAGTGAAGCAGCAGCAGCTCTTGCAGCAGCAATGGAAACAGCCAGGATAGCGTTTGCGCCCAGTTTGTTTTTGCCTTTTGTGCCGTCAGCAGCAATCATGGCAGCGTCAACTGCATAGATGTCAGAAGCATCCAGACCGATAACTGCATCAGCCAGAACTGTATTTACATTTTCAACAGCTTTTGTAACGCCTTTGCCCAGATATCTGGATTTGTCGCCGTCACGCAGTTCCAGTGCTTCAAAGATACCTGTGGAAGCGCCGGAAGGAGACATACCGCGGCCGATTGTACCGTCAGCCAGTGTTACTTCAGCTTCAACTGTTGGATTACCGCGAGAGTCCAGAATTTCGCGACCAACAACTTTTACGATTGTCAAATAGTCTTTCATATTTAAACCCCTTTTCAAATATTATATGAATTTTTTTTGAATACTTGTTTATAGTCTTACCGACTGTTGACAATTATATCACAAAGTTTAAGCGGTTTCAATATTAAATGTTAAAAAAATAACAAAATTTTATTTGTGCCGGTAAAACTTGCGGTAATTATCTGTAATTAAACCGGCAGTGTGTGTAAAAACAGGGCTTTATATGTTATAATTCAGATGAAAAAGAAAGGGGATGACAGTTTGAATCAGGAAAAGATTGGTAAATTTATTGCGCAATGTCGTAAAGCAAAGAATTTGACACAGTCCCAGCTGGCTGAAATGCTGGGCATAAGTACAAATGCTGTCAGCAAATGGGAACGCGGTTTGAGTATGATGGATATATCTTTGCTGAAACCACTGAGTGAAATTCTTGGGGTGTCTGTAAATGATATACTTTCCGGGGAAATAGTGGAGGATAATATGTTGAAAGAAAAGGCAGAAGAAAACATTATCAATGTTTCCAAAATGTATCACTTGAAAGGCATTGAAAGCGGTGCATTGGCCATGCTGGTTGTAGGTGCATTGCTGATTGTCGCCTCCCTTATGAAAGGGGTTAATGCCTTTGGCTTTATGTCAATGATGATGTCTTTTTCAGCAGCGGTATCGTATAAAAAATACAAACTGCTGGGAGACAGGAATCAGTTGTTTTATGTGGTATGTTATTCTTTGTGCGCTGCTCTGGGGTTTATAAATTACATTATTTACATATTGTGAAAAAAACAGACTGTACTTGCCGGTACAGTCTGTTTTCAGGTTTAATATTTTATTATCAGAATTTAAGATATTTCCAGTCGTCGCGTTTGTAACGAATCCAGTACAGCACCATGCGAACGATGTTGTCTGTATCCATTGCGATAACAACCCAGTGGATACCCCAGCCCAGTACACGAACAAACAGTGTAGCACCAAGTACACGCACACCCCACATGGAAACAAGAGTAATGGCAAACAGACTCTTTGTTTCGCCAGCACCGCGCAGAGCGCCGGAGTGAATCTGTGAAATGATGTATGGCACCTGGATAACAGCCAGCAGTTTAACCAGTTCGCCACCTGTTTTGATAACAGCAGCATCAGGAGTAAACAGGCTTACCAGCTGTGGTGAGAAGATAAACATCAGCACAGATGCAATACCCATGATAGTTACAGAAATTTTGATTGTTGTGTTTACATATCTGTCAACCATATCAGGTCTTTCAGCACCCAGTGACTGACCAACCAGTGTAGTACATGCAGAACCGAATGCAAAACCAGGCATCAGAGAGAAGGATTCTACTGTTGCAGCCAGAGAGTTGGAAGCCAGGGCAATAGTACCCAGGGAAGCAACTGTGGAAGCGATGATAACAGATGCGCCACCCATTACAAATCTTTCAAACATCATAGGTACGCTGATTCTCATAACAGCCTGAATATCGCGTTTTACCAGTCTGTAGCTTTCGTTCAGATGAATCTGCTGTGGTGCTTTTCTCAGGAATGTCATCAGCAACATTACTGTGGCACCGATAATGATTGTACCTGTTGTGGAAGCTGCAGCACCTGCTACACCCCAGCCTGCGCCCCATACAGTGAATTTATTACCAAACAGGTTAACTTCATGTGTTGGGTAGATAAGCAGGTAGTTACCTACTACGTTTATCAGGTTTACCATTGTGTTGATAACCATTGGTGTTTTTGTATCGCCATAACCGCGATAAATAGCAGACAGAACCATTGTCAGTGTACGGAAAATCATAGCCAGAGCCATAATTTTGTTGTACTGTGTTGCCAGAACCAGAACATCAGGTTCAGCACCCATCAGACGTGGAATAGTTTCTGAAAGGGAATAACAAAGAATAGAAATAGGTATACCCATCATAAGAACTGTAACCAGGGCCTGTCTTGTCAGACCTCTTGCACGGTCATAGTCCTGGGCACCTACGCTGCGGGCAATAAGGGCTGTGAAACCCATACCAAAAGACATTACTATACCGTTGATAAGCATCATCGGTGTACCACTGATGGAAACAGAGGCAGTTGCAACTGCGCCCAGAGAACCAACCATGGCAGTGTCAACGGAATGTACCAGTGTTGACAGAATCTGTTCAATCAGAACAGGCCATGCCAACAGTAAAATGGTGGTTGACGGTTTTACTCTGTCGTCAACAAGTATTCTTCTACCACTCATTTAAAAATCCTCACTTTTTCTCAAATTTACATATAAAAGCGATGTAAGGAATACACCTACATCGCTTTTTATTTATAATAACATATTTAATATAACAAATGATACCAATATTGTCAACAAATAGGAACGCCGCTGAACTTATTTGTACAATAATAATCAATATCAGTCAATGTTTTTGGTTGCAATTACCTGTGTGCCATAAATATTGTCAATGATAACATCACCTATCTTTACAGGGGCAGCAACTGCCGTGCTGCGAATCATACCCATAATTTCAAATATTTTATCCTTTGGCACAGGTTGTGCGGTTTTTACACTTACCATTGTGTCTTCTCTGTTTTCAACTCTTACAATGGAGGTGATGGTACGCACAGGGTTGGTGCATTCATTGATTGCGTAGGTTTCACCTCTTGGACAGGCATGGCCTGTAACTGTCAGCGAATCGGTTTCACCGGCCACTGTCAGGCTGCAGCCTCTTGGGCAGATAATACATGTAAGTTTTCTTTCCATTTTCTTTCCTCCTTACATTTCTTCCAGTGTAACTGTAATGTCGCCTGTGATATGGCTGAATTTATCTGTTTTGATAACCAGTTTTTCCATTTCCCCCGGTGCAGCTTTCAGTCTTATGGCGGATGCCAGTACTGTGTCACCGCATTTGGCTGTAAAACGCACTTTGCCATAAGGTTTGCCAACGCGCATAAACAGGCTTACAGCTTCTTTTGGCTGTGTGTGAATATGCTGTGGCAGAACATAGCGCACACCACCGGCAGCAGATACATTTACATATTCACTGTTGTTTGTACCCTTTGTCACATATTCAGCGGCACCTTTGCCGGCTCTTTCTGCTTCGTCAGAAACATAGTCCACCAGGTCGTGGACATGCAGTACATTGCCGCAGGCAAACACACCTTCTGCCAGTGTCTGGCAGTTTTCGTCCACAATGGCGCCGCTGGTGATTCTGTCCATATCTATGCCTGCCTGTGCAGTAAGTTCGTTTTCAGGAATCAGGCCAACAGATAGCAGCAGAGTGTCACATTCAATATAACGTTTTGTTTCTTCTATAACATTTCTGTTTTCATCCACCTGTGCGATTGTCACGCCTTCCAGGCGTTTTTTGCCGTGGATTTCTGCAACTGTTGTGGAAAGATAAAGAGGAATATAAAAGTCTTCCAGACATTGTACAATATTTCTTGTCAGGCCGCCGGAATAAGGCATAATTTCACACACAGCTTCAACTTTTGCGCCTTCCAGGGACATACGTCTTGCCATAATAAGACCTATGTCACCACTGCCCAGAATAACCACTTTTTTACCAACCATATAGCCTTCACAGTTGATAAGCTTCTGTGCAGTACCGGCAGAGAATACACCGGCCGGTCTTGTGCCAGGGGTATTCAGTGCGCCACGGCTTCTTTCGCGGCAACCCATTGCCAGCACAACAGCCTTTGCCTGAATCTGCATAATGCCATCCCTGTTTGTTGCTGTTACCACTTTGTCCTGTGAAACGTCCAGCACCATTGTGTTTTTGTATACTGTAATGCCTCTTTCTTCAACTTTTGCTTTGTAAACAGCGGCATATTCAGGGCCTGTCAGTTCCTGTCCCAGTTTGTGCAGACCAAAACCGTTGTGGATACACTGGCGCAGAATACCGCCCAGGTCGTCGTCGCGGTCCAGGATAACCACATCTGTCACACCATTGTCATAGGCTGCCACAGCAGCTGCCATACCGGCAGGACCGCCGCCTACAATTACTATATCATGATTAATCATTGTCTTTCCCCCTGTTATATTTTTTCAGTCAGCACATAAGAGCCAGTGCCGTTTTTGGTTACATCTGTCATATCCATTCCTGCGTGCTGTGCAATCAGTTTCATTACATAGGATGAACAGAAACCGCCCTGGCATCTGCCCATACCGGAACGTGTACGGCGTTTTACACCGTCCAGGTCCAGCGCAACAGGATTTTTGTGCAGAGCAGCAATTATTTCGCCTTCTGTTACTGTTTCGCAGCGGCAGATGATTTTGCCATAGGATGGGTTGTTTCTGATTACTTCATTCTTTTCTTCCACACTCATTTTGGAAAATGCGTGCATATCTTCTCTTGTGCCGTTCCAGTTTTCTTTTTCTGTCAGCACAACACCGGCATTTTTCAGAATATCCACCACATATTTTGCAATGGATACACAGCAGGTAAGACCCGGGGAATCAATGCCAGCCACATGGACAAAACCATTTACCTTATCTGACATCTGAATGATAAAGTCGCCGCCGGCCACTGATGCACGCACACCTGTAAAGGAAGTGATAACCTGACGGAAATTTACACCGGGAACACTTTTTGCACCCATTCGCTGTACATAAGCCAGCTGTGCACCTGTTGTTTCTGTGCTTTCACCGTGTTCAACCTCGGTGGCAGTAGGGCCTGTCAGCAGATTGCCGTGATTTGTAGGTGTAACAAGAATGCCTTTGCCTTCTTTGCCAGGTGTCTGGAAGATAGTGCGGCTTACGCGTACACCTTCTGCCTTGTCCAGCAGCATATATTCGCCGGCTCTTGGAATAATCTGATAGAATTTATCACCAACCATGGCAGCCAGGTCATCGGCAAAACTGCCTGCACAGTTGATAAGATATTTGCCCTGTACTTTTCTGCCATCTGCGGCAGAAACCACAAAGCCTTCACCGATTTTTGCAATATCGCTGATTGCAAAGTTTCTTTTCAGTTCCACGCCGTTATCCATAGCATTGCCTACTGCGGCAATTGTCAGTTCGTAAGGGCACACAATACCGCTGTTTGTTACCAGCAGGGCTTTTGTCACTTTGTCTGAAAGTTCAGGTTCCAGCTCTCTTGCCCGGTCACCTGTAATTACTGACAGTCCTTCAATGCCATTTTCCAGCCCTCTTTCATACAGGTGGTCGATTATCCGGTTTTCATCTTCTGCAAATGCACATACCATAGAGCCGTTTCTTTTGTGTGGAACGTTCAGCATTTCTGCTGCTTCAAACAGCAGTTCCACGCCGGCAGTATTCAGTTTTGCTTTCAGTGTGCCGGGCACAGGGTCATAGCCCCCGTGTACAATGCCACTGTTTGCTTTTGTTGCACCACAGGCCACATCGTTTTCTTTTTCCAGCAGGCATACGGACAGCTGAAAACGTGAAAGTTCTCTGGCTATCATACCACCGGTTACACCGGCACCTGCTATAAGGATATCAAATTTTTCCATAGTTATACTCCTTGTATTTATACAGTTTGTTACTGTTTTTGACAAAAAACAAAACGGAAAAGAGGTCACATCAAATGTGTCCTTCTTTTTCCGTCTCTCTGAATCTCTTGCGGTTATTTGATTTTTACAGATACCACAGCTCTTTTTTGCTGGTGGATACAGCGCTTGCACCTGCCGCCAGTGCTGCTGTGACTTCTGCTTTGGTTTCCAGCAGACCACCTGCGATAACAGGTATTTTTTCCCTCTGGAAACTTGTAATTATTTTTGTTATAACACCGGGCATAATTTCTATCATGTCAGGTGCTGTGCTGCGCAGTATTTCTCTTATACTGGTTACACCCTGGCTGTCTACAACGAAAAATCGCTGTATCGCCACCATACCCAGTTCTTTTGCCCGGCGAATTATCTGTGGGCGTGTAGACAGTATGCCATCCACACCACAGTCTGCCAGGTATTCAACTGCTGCTTTATCTCTGCCAATACCGGCGGCCAGATCCATGTGTACAAACAGTACCTTGTCAGCGGCGTGAGCCTGGCTGACCATATTCCTGATTGTCAGCAGGCTGGCATCAAGATAAAATATTATTTCCACAGGGCTTTCCAGTGCATCCTGCCATTGTTGCCGGTGCACGGCAGCTATAACAGGGCAGTTTTCCATACGGTCTATAATCTGTGAATATTCCATACGCTGCCTCCTGTGAAACACTGCCCTTTATTGTAAAATATCATTTTACATTTGTCAACATCCAAACTTTTAATTCTAATACAATCCTTACATTATTGTTGCTTTTTATAAGTAAAAAATAAAATATTATTTGATAAATTTTTATCTAATAGTGAAAACAAAAGGGAAGAAAGATTCTTCCCTTTTGTAAATAATATTATTTCAGATATTTTTCAAACCAGTTTGTGATTTCGTCCAGTCTGCGCTGTCTGTGCAGCGGTTTACCGCCACGGGACAGTTCGTGGTTTTCGCCTTTAAACATACACAGTCTTGCTTCAACACCGTGATATTTCAATGCGCTGAACATCTGCCAGCCTTCTGCAATCGGGCAACGGTAGTCTTCATCAGAATGGATAAACAGTGTAGGTGTTACCACCTTGTCGGCGTATTTCAGCGGTGACTGTTCCCACATCAGGTCCATGTCAGTCCATGGAGTTGATGCCACCTGGTCTTCAGCAAAGTAGAAACCGATGTCGCTGATATAAGCCATGGAAATCCAGTTGGATATACTTCTCTGGCTGGCTGCAGCAGCAAATCTGTCTGTATGGCCGATAATCCAGTTTGTCATAAAGCCGCCGTAGCTGCCGCCTGTTACACCCACTTTGTCTTTGTCTATCTGCGGGTATCTTTCCAGCACTTCATCTGTGAATTTCATCAGGTCAGAATAGTCTTCCTTGCCGTATCTGCCGCGGATATCTGCAAATTCGTTGCCTCTGCCGTCGCCACCGCGTGGGTTTGTAAAGAATACAAAATAACCCATGTTTGCCCATACCTGCATTTCGTGATAGATTACATCACCGAATACAGTTTTAGGTCCGCCGTGAATATCAAAAATTGCAGGATATTTTTTGTTTTCGTCAAAATCTACAGGTTTCAGCACCCAGCCATCCAGTTCAACACCGTCATTTTCGTATGTGAAATAATCAGGCACAACTGTGGATACATCTTCGTAAACAGCATCGTTGAAAGATGTCAGTTTTTCTTCTACACCGTTTTTATAGCTGTAAAGTTCCTGCAGTCTGTTGTCACGCATACCGATAAAATACAGCACACCATCTCCGCCTTTGTCGAAACAGTCCACAGAACCGTTTTTCATCGGCAGAATAACGCGGTTTCCGTCCAGTGTCAGTGTGTTGATAACAGAACTATATCTTTCTGTGGAAGTAAATGCCACGCCGTATTCACAGCTGTACAGTGATTTGCCACCACCCAGTCGGCAGTCGCTGCCTACACTGGAACCCCAGGAAATATCATCACTGCACCAAGGCAACATTTCGCCATTTTCCAGCAGATAGATAAGTGCATTTTCATTCATACCGTGTTTTGCATTGTCGGTAGCCTGTACAAAAATTTTGTCCACACCTGTGAAACCTGCATTGCGTATAGACCATTTGTCCTGTGGCACCAGCTGGGTATTTTCGCCTTTTTCAATGTCATACAGCCACAGACTGTTTTTCAGTGATGTTTTGCCTTTTTCAAATTTTGATACAATATACAGGATTTTGCCATCTTTAACATCTGTAATTCTTGATGACAGAGGATAAACAGAAACCGGTTTCAGCTTGCCTTCATTTTTGTTGAACAGATGAATTTCACTGCGTTTGCCGTTGGTAAATCCGGCGCCGTTGCCCCAGAATGGCAACTCGTCCACTACTTCGTAATCTTTTTCTGCTTTCTGTGCAGCCAGAGCTTTTGCTTTTTCATCACCTTCCATTGCTTCAATGTCAGGTCTGTTTGAATTATTGCTGATTGTCAGCACAAAGTTTTCATTGTCCAGTACTTTAATACCTGTCACGATTTCAGGCAGACGGAAATATTCCATTGCTTCACCGCCGCCCAGGGCCAGTTTGTACACCACAGTCCATGTTTCGCCACCGGCCACTTTGTTTTTCAGACCGGCATCTCTCATAGCTGTGAAAATGATTTCTTCATCGTTCAGCCAGGTAAAAATGCCCACATCGCCTGCAGATGTCAGTGGCTTTGTCTGTTTTGTGGCAGGGTCAAACAGCCACAGGTCACTTTTGTAGCTGTTGTTTGCTTTGTCACATTTTTTTGTCATTAGCAATGCTTTGCTTTTGTCTGGTGAAAATGTGAGCCCGGAAAGGAAAGTGTAGTTGTAAAAATCTGTAAGAGCCAGTTTTTTCATAAATACCTCCATTTATTTTTGTACGGTTTAAATTTAATTTTATTGTACGACAAAAACAATTATAAAGCAATAAAAACAGTATTCTTGTCAATATCAAACAGTGACAGGGAAATAACATTGTAAAAATGAAAGCAGGCTCTTGGCCTGCTTTCAGAATTATTGATTCAGTTTACACCTACACTCATTGTTTCAGGCAGTGTGCTGCCGCCATCGATTACAATGCCCTGTGCAGTGATATAGCTGGATTCATCAGATGCCAGGAATGCAGCCAGTTCGCCCAGTTCTTCAATGTTGCCCAGTCGTCCCATTGGAATACCTGCGCGGATACCTTCGATAACGCTGTCAGGATTATCAGCGTCAGAAGCATTTGCAATGCCTTCAACCATTGGTGTCATAATGTAACCTGGCTGAATAGCATTTACTCTGATGCCGTGATGCACCATTTCTGCAGCAAGACCTTTTGTAAAGCCCATCAGTGCAGCCTTTGTTGTAGCATAAGCCACTTCACCCGGGTCTGCCACCATTGGCCCTGTTACACTGGACAGGTTTACAATTGCCCCTTTCTTGTTTTCCATCATTACAGGACACACTGCTTTACACATATTCCAGCAGCCCTTGATGTTGATGTCAAAATGTGCATCGCGCAGCTTGTCATCTGTGTTCATAAAGCTGTCCAGCCATGCGATACCTGCATTGTTTACCAACACGTCGATTGTGCCGTATTTTGCCAAAACATCAGACACGCATTTTTTAATCATTTCGTTGTCGCGCACATCACACAGATATCCGCTTACGTCATAACCCTGCCGGGACAATTCTTTTACAGTTTCGTGTACTTTTTCACTGTAATCGAATATAGCTACTTTTGCGCCGTATTTCAGAAATACTTTTACAATACCCAGTCCGTTGCCCATTGCACCGCCTGTAACTATTGCAACTTTATTTTTCAGTTTCATAATAAATCTCCTTATTCGATAATTATTTATCTATATTATACTCCTCAAATGTGTATTTTACAAGTGCAACATTATTTGCTATAATATATTCAGGAATATTGATTGGGGAGAAAGCGTATGTGTAAAGAAACTGCAAAAAAAGAAGAACTGTTGAACCAGGAACAGGCAAAACAGGAAAAAACAGCAAAACCTGAAGGCAGCAACTGGTCCACATCCACACCACCGGGATACAGGGAAGAAATGTAGCATATATTTTACATATATGCCATTTTCTGTTTGACTTTTAAATATAGTATGATATAATCTTTATGATATGGATAAGGGAGTAGCAAGCGCTTTGCGTAGCAAGTCAACATACTGGTTTTATTGACCTGGCTTGTTTTAAATTGCGAGACTTATGTGTATTAGCTTTGCTATGCACTGGTCTGCCTTTATGTAGAGTTTTCACCAGGTATGGCGTGCCATATCTGGTTTTTTATTGCTTTTGGAGGAGTCGATTATTATGGACTGGAGTTTTGTATTCTTTTTCAACAGTATTATGCTGGGTGTAGGTCTGGCAATGGATGCTTTTTCTGTTTCATTGGCAAATGGTCTTAACGAACCACGAATGAAAACCGGCCGTATGCTGACTATGGCAGGCGTTTTCGCAGGTTTTCAGGGTGCGATGCCCCTTATAGGTTGGGTTTGCGTGCATACAGTAATGCAGTATTTCACCGCCTTTGAAAAACTTATTCCCTGGATTGCACTTATCCTGCTGTGCTACATCGGCGGCAATATGCTGAAAGACTGTCTGTGTGGCTGTGGTGAGGATGAAGAATGCTGTGGTGATGTGGATTTCAAACAGCTGATTGTACAGGGTATTGCCACATCCATTGATGCTTTGTCCGTTGGCTTCACCATTGCTGAATACAATCTGGTTATGGCCGTGATTGCCGCACTGCTGATTGCTTTTGTCACATTCTTTATCTGCTTTGGCGGCATTGCTATAGGTAAAAAATTTGGTACAAAACTGGCCGGTAAAGCCGGTATACTGGGTGGTGTTATCCTGATTTTTATCGGTTTTGAAATTTTTATTACAAGTTTCTTTTAAAAATTACTAAAATTTTCTTAATTTTTTAAGAAATAACAGCAAAATAACAAATTATTATGGTATAATGTTTGAAATTAAACCAAAAGGGGAACAACAATGAAATTATTGTCAGTTGCTATTCCGTGTTACAATTCAGCTGCATATATGCACAATGCCATCGAATCCTGTCTGGTGCTGGGAGACGAGGTGGAAGTTATTGTTGTGGACGACGGCTCACGGAAAGA
Source organism: Oscillospiraceae bacterium (assembly GCA_017436575.1). GTDB lineage: Bacteria > Bacillota > Clostridia > Oscillospirales > Ruminococcaceae > RGIG3102. The sequence goes on along the minus strand of JAFSCU010000003.1, from coordinate 167,865 downwards.
CAACACTCTTGAAATAGGAAAAGCATACGAAGCACAGTATCCCGGCATTGTAAAGTGTGTTCATCAGGAAAACGGTGGTCACGGTCAGGCTGTAAACACAGGTCTTGCCAATGCTACAGGGCTTTATTTCAAAGTTCTGGACAGTGATGACTGGTTTGATAAAGACAGTCTGGTAAAGGTGGCTGAAAAGCTGAAACAGCTGCAGGCTGATGATACAGTGGTGGATATGTTTATAGCCAACTATGTTTATGAAAAGGTAAGCGAAAACAAACAAACCGTTATCAGATATACAAATGTATTGCCACAGGACAAAGTGTTCGCCTGGGCTGATACAGGCCATTTCCTTCCACATCAGAATATTCTTATGCACAGTGTTATCTACCGCCGACAGTTGCTGATAGACTGCAGTCTGGTGCTGCCAAAGCATACTTTCTATGTGGACAACCTGTTTGTATACCAGCCTTTGCCTTATGTGAAATCGATGTATTATATGAACACAGACCTATACCGATATTTTATCGGCCGTGAAGACCAGTCTGTAAACGAAAAAATTATGATTGGCCGCATGGACCAGCAGCTGCGAGTAAACAAACTGATGATTGACTGCTGTGACCTGACAAAGTTGGAAGATAAAAAATGCCGTGCTTATATGGTAAAATATCTCACTATGATTTCTACGGTTACCACTGTACTGTGCATCAAATCAGGCACACCACAGCACATGGCAGAAAAACAGGCTCTCTGGGATTATATGAAAGAAAAAAATATGCCTATGTTCAAACTGGTAAAATCTACCCTTATGGGCAGGGTTATGCAGTTCAAAAGCAAACCAGGCCAAAAGTTTATTCTGCTGGTTTACGCTGCTGCACAGAAAATTTTTGTATTCAACTGATTTGATAAAAGATAACACAGCATATATTGACTTACTGGTCGATATATGCTATTCTTTTTGTAAGAACATTGACTGGTCGGTCAATAAAAAGCGAGGTTATGATGTTTAAAACTTTTGAAAATCTGCCGCCTGAAAAGAAAAATCTTATTCTGTCCGCAGGAATAAGTGAATTTGCCCATAAAAGCTATAAAGATGTGTCCACAGACGCTCTGACAAAAACCTGTGGAATTTCAAAGGGCATACTTTTTCACTATTTCGGCAGTAAAAAGCAGTTTTATCTTTATTGTCTGGAAAAATCAATGAAGCGGTTGACAGAAAAAACAGAAGAAGTGGTTTCTGATGATTTTTATGACATCATTTTTTCCACAATGAACAGTAAAATGGCACTGTGCATGGAATACAGGAATGAAATGCTGATGGTAAATATGGCCACCCGTGATGCAAATGCCGAAACAGCACAGGAAAAAGCAGAAATATTGGGAAAATATATGGTGGCGGTAAAGGCAGAGTCTGCCAGAACTATGCAGAAAGCTGTTTCGGTACTGAATTTCAAAAATCATACAGACATCACAAAAGTTGCCGAAGGCCTGCAGCTGTACACAAATGCATTGATAAACAAATATCTTTTGTTTTATCAGAATACCCCTGAAGAATTTTTTGAGAACAGTGAAAGTATAAAGACGGAAATGAGAACATATTTTGATTTTATGCTGTATGGCATCTGTGAATAAGGAGGTACTATGAAAAAAACAGGTATTATCAAGGCTATGCTGCTTTGCAAAAGATACGAAAAGATGTCACATCAGGAAAGGGAAGAAATACGCAATCTGCGTTTTCAGGATATTGTAAATTTTGCCAGAAAAAACAGTCCGTATTATGCACAGCTTTACAGCGGACTGCCGGCAGATTTTACTCTGGCAGACCTGCCTGTTACAGATAAAAGAACCCTTATGGAAAATTGGGACAATTGGGTTTGTGATGAAAACCTGAAACTGGCTGATGTGGAAAAGTTTATGGAAAACCCAGATAATATAGGCGCTCTTTTAAATAAAAAGTATATGGTTATCACCACATCAGGTTCCACAGGCAATCCGCTGGTATGTGTGCTTGACAAAAACGCAAACAATATAATGGGCGGGATATCCGCCAGCCGAAGTTATGCCAGGAAAGAAGATTTGGTGGCCTTTATAAAAAGAGGTGGAAAAAGCATTGGTGTTTTTGCAGATGGCGGTTTTTATCTGGGCAACAGCAGTATACGTTCCAGACTGAAAACAATGCCCTGGAAAAAGAAACAGATGGCGGTATCCAGTGCATTGTATCCGATAGATGATATTGTAAAACATCTCAATGATTTCCAGCCTGCAATGCTGGGCGGGTATCCCTCACATCTGGAACTGCTGGCAGAAGAGGCAGAAAAAGACAGGCTGAACATTTCTCCTGTGGTTATAATGACGGGCGGGGAATATCTGGCAGACAGTGTGCGCAAAAAACTGGCAGATACCTTCAACTGCTATGTGCAGACCAGTTATTCCTGTACCGAAGGCGGCACTGTGGCCTGTGAATGTGCCAACCGCCATTTTCATATCAATGACGACTGGCTGATTGTGGAACCGGTTGATGCCGACGGCAATCCTGTTCCGGACGGCATACTGTCAGATAAAATACTGCTGACAAACCTGTATAATTACTCTCAGCCATATATACGCTATGAAGTAAGTGACAGGGTAATTATGCACCACGAAGCCTGCGGTTGCGGAAATCCATCCCCTTGGATTGAACTGGAAGGCAGGACAGATGACATCACAGCATTTGTACGGGATGGTAAAATCATAAAAATCGCTCCTCTGGCAATTTATGCAGTGCTGAAAGAAGTCCACAGCCTGCGTCGTTTTCAGGTGCTGGTTTACCCTGAAAACAGGGTGGAACTGCGTATTGAACAAACATCTGATACTGACAGAAAAGCCGCTTTTGAACAGGCAGCCGACAGTCTTAAAAAATATCTTGCCACACAGGGTATTACCAGTGTTGATATTTTACTTTCGGACACACTGCCTCAGCAGCACCCTGTCAGTGGGAAATTCAAACACGTCGTAAATATGCAAAATATATAAGCACAAACCCAGACTGTAAAACACTGTCTGGGTTTATACTTTTATATGTCAAAATGACTAATAACAGCCTGTCTTTTTGTGACAGCATTATATTTTATTTTTGGTAATTATATGATAAAATAGTATTAATAACAGGCTGTTAGGCCGGAAAAGGTGGTAAAATATATATGTCAGAATTTAAAGGTACAGCTCACAATGCTGCAAAACTTGGTGATATAGCAAAAACAGTCCTTATGCCTGGTGATCCACTGCGTGCAAAATGGATTGCAGAAACATTCCTGGAAGATGCAAAATGCTTCAATACAGTTCGCGGTATGCTGGGTTACACCGGTAAATACAAAGGTGTGGAAGTTTCAGTTATGGGTTCCGGCATGGGTATTCCATCCATCGGTATCTATTCTTATGAACTGTTCAAATTCTATGGTGTAGAAAACATTGTGCGCATCGGTTCTGCAGGTGCTTTCAAACCTGAACTGAACCTGTTTGATGTGGTTATTGTAGACCACGCTTACAGTGCGTCTTCATACGCAAAAGAAGCATTTGGCTATACTGAAGATGTTCAGCTGCCAAGTGAAGAACTGAACGCATTGCTGGAAGAAGCAGCCAACCGGCAGGGTAAAAAATACTGGAAAGGCTATATCCAGTCTTCCGACAACTTCTATTCAGATTACTCTATCAAAAGAGACCCTGTTAAATACGACCTGCTGTGTGCAGAAATGGAATCCTTTGGTCTGTTTGCAAACGCACGCAACCTTGGCAAAAAAGCAGCATGTATCCTGACAATTTCAGACAGTATTGTAAACAAAACTGAAACAACTCCTGAACAAAGACAGACAGGCTTTGTTGATATGATGGAAATTGCGCTGGCAGCAGCAATCAAAATGTAATCAAATTTTTTTTGATATAGAAAAAATTAATTTATAAATTGAAAGGCGGATTACTCCAATGGCAGAATTTAAAGGCACAGCCCACAACCACGCAAAACTTGGCGACATCGCAAAAACAGTTCTTATGCCTGGTGACCCACTCAGAGCTAAATTTGTGGCAGAAACATTCCTGGAAGATGCAAAATGCTTCAATACAGTTCGCGGCATGCTGGGTTTCACAGGTAAATACAAAGGTAAAGAAATCTCTATCATGGCTCATGGTATGGGTATTCCTTCTATCGGTATCTACTCTTATGAACTGTACAAATTCTACGGTGTAGAAAACATCATCAGATTTGGTACAGCAGGTTCTTTCAAATCAGAAATCGACCTGTTTGACATCGTTCTTGTTGAACATGCATATTCCAAATCCACATACGCAAGAGAAGCATTTGGCTTCACAGAAGATGTTATGGACCCATCTGCAGAACTGAATGAAATCCTTGCTGCAACAGCTGAAAAACTGGGCAAAAAAATCTGGAAAGGTTATGTACACTCTTCAGATAACTTCTACTCAGACTTCTCTATCGAAAGAGAACCAGCTCCATACGACCTGCTTTGCGCAGAAATGGAATCTTTCGGTCTGTTTGCTAACGCTCGTCACCTGGGCAAAAAAGCAGCATGTATCCTGACAATCTCTGACTCTATCGTTGACCATAAAGAAACAACACCAGAACAGAGACAGACAGGCTTCACAGAAATGATGGAAGTTGCTCTCAACGCAGCAATCGAAATGTAATTCGATACAAAATTGCATAAATTTTCAAAGACAGGTTGCATAACCTGTCTTTGTTTTATTTTTATGCATAAGAAATATATTTTTATTTACAAATCTGCTTTTTAGTTGTATAATGTCTTCATTGATTTGTTAAATTTTAGACAGAGAGGTATATGACTATGGCAGATTTAAAAATCCTTGCTGAAAAAAACCACGAATATGTGGTAAAAATGAGAAGACATTTCCATAAATACCCTGAAATTTCCACACAGGAAAAAGAAACATCAAAACGTATCTGTGAAGAACTGGAAGCAATGGGTATTCCATACCATGTTTACCCAGACTACACAGTTGTTGGTGTGCTGGACAACGGTAAAGGCGGTAAAACAGTGCTTATCCGTGAAGACATTGATGCATTGCCAATGAAAGAAGAAACAGGTGCTGAATATGCCAGCGTTTATGACAACGCCATGCACTCCTGCGGTCACGATGCCCACGCTGCTATGCTGCTGGGTGTGGCAAAATCACTGAATGAAATCAAAGACGAAATCCCAGGCAAAATCCTGCTGGGCTTTCAGGTTGCAGAAGAAAATCTGAAAGGCGGCAGAACACTGGCTAAATATGTGAAAGAACTGGGCGGTGCAGACCACTCCATTTCTGTTCATGTAGGTTGCAGTGAAAATGTAGGCCAGATGAAAATTGTCAGCGGTCCGTTTGCTTCAGGTGTTATTACTTACAGAATTATTGTTAAAGGTAAAGGTGGCCACGGCTCTGTACCGCACACAGCCAAAGACCCTATCAAACCAGCCTGCGAACTGGTGCTGAAACTGGCCAGCCTGCCATCAAATGCTATCGATGCACAGGACCCTATCGTATTCTCAACATGTTCAATAGTTGCAGGTACAGCACCTAACATTATTCCTAACGAAGCTGTTATTATGGGTACAGTGCGTTATTTCAACAAAGACCTGACACAGCCTATCTTTGACTGGCTGGAAAACATCTCTGACTGCGTATGCAAATCCTACGGTGTGGAAAGAGAAATGGACTATATGTTTGATCCAATGATTCCTGTTGTAAACGACCCTGCCGCAACAAAAATTGCCCAGAAAGTTGCCACAGAAATGGGCATGGAAATCTTTACAGAAGGCAAAGGTATGGGCAGTGACGATATGGCTATCGTGCTGGATTCCTTCCCTGGCTTCTATGTAAACCTTGGCTGCGCCAACGAAGCAAAAGGTTTTGGCCATGTTGCAAACCACAACTCCTGCTTTGACATCGACGAAGATGCACTGGTTTACGGCACAGAATTCCTTATGAAATCAGCATTTGAACTGCTGAAATAATTTGATGTTAACACCTCTCTGGGTTTCAGAGAGGTGTTTTTATTTTAAATAGTTGTTTAGTTTACTGAAGATGTGCCCTATAGGCGTTAGCATACGTCAAAAGCATTTATATATTTTATCACTATCTACTATATATGACATTAATCTTTATCAATATTGATAATTAACATTTTATCGTTTAATATGGTATAATTATTGTGTATGCAGATGAGGTTTATATGAAAGAAAGAATTATTTTCCATTGCGACTGCAACAGCTTTTTTGCATCGGTGGAACTGCTGTCACACCCGCAGCTGTGGGACAAACCTGTGGCAGTAGGGGGCGACAGCCAGACACGCCACGGCATAGTGCTGGCAAAAAACGAAGCAGCCAAAAAATACGGTGTAAAAACAGCAGAAACTCTCTGGCAGGCCCGCAAAAAATGCCCTGACCTGATTGTTCTGCCACCTCATCACGACCTTTATTCGAAATACAGTAAAATTATAAACGAAATATACACACAGTACACCGACCTGGTGGAACCTTTTGGTATTGACGAAAGCTGGCTGGATGTTACCAATACCTGGCAACTGTTTGCCCAAAGTCCAAAACAGCTGGCAGACGACCTGCGTCAGCGCATAAAGTTTGAAACAGGGCTTACCATTTCTGTGGGTGTCAGCTTCAACAAAATTTTTGCAAAGCTGGGCTCTGACTATAAAAAGCCGGACGCCACCACAGTTATATCCCAGGATAACTATAAAGATATAGTGTATCCACTGCCGGTACAGGACCTGATTTATGTAGGTAAAAGCACACAGTCTGCCCTTAATGATATGGGCATACGCACCATAGGGCAACTGGCTGAAATACCGCTGAAAACTTTGGAAGACCGCTTTGGCAAACATGGGCTGGAGCTGTATAACTACGCTAATGGGCTGGAAAGTAGTCCGGTTTCCAGCTTCTATGCTGAAAAAGAGGTGAAAAGTGTAGGCAGCGGCAATACCTTTGGCCACAATCTCAATACTATGGAGGAAATCCGTCCGGCTTTACTGCGATTAAGCGAAGATGTGGGCACCCGTCTGCGCCGCTATGGAATGTATGCCAACGGTGTTCAGCTGACTATCCGATATCCTGATTTTCATACCTTTACCAGACAGTGCAAAGTGCCATCTACCGACATAACCAACGAAATATACAAACGGGCACTGAAACTGTTTGCAGACAACCGCGACCCTGCTATTGCAGTACGTGCCCTTACAGTTACAGCCATTGATCTGGAAAAAGAAAAACGCGCGTCGCAGTTATCTCTGTTTGAAACCACTGTTGACGAAAAACATCAGAAAAATGAAAAACTGCAGGCAGCAATCGACCGGATAAGAGGCAAGTTTGGTGATGCATCTGTGCAAAGTGCCACTGTAATGGCAGCAGGGTATAAAAAGAAACAGAATCCTTTTGGCGATAAACCGGAAAGAGGTCGCCGATGGGATAAAAATGATATGTAATTTGGTCTGACAAGACTTTATATAGGAGGACAATATGTTTAAACTTATTAAAAATGGCCATGTTTACTCACCTGAAGACCTGGGCGTAAAGGATATTCTTCTGTGGGAAGACAGAGTTATCAAAATCGGCGAAGACCTGAAAATCCCTGAAGGTTTTGAAGGCAAAGAATTTGACCTTTCAGGCAAAATCATTATTCCTGGCATTGTAGATACACATGTTCATATCACAGGTGGCGGCGGCGAAGGCGGCTTTACCACAAGAACAAGTGAAATCACATTTGAAGAAATTGCAGAAGCCGGCGTTACTACACTGGTTGGCGTTCTGGGTACAGACGGCTATGCAAGAAGAGTTGAAGACGTACTGGTAAAATGTATGGCTCTCCGTGAAGAAGGCTTTGACTGCTACTTCCTGACAGGCAGCTACACATTCCCAATCACAACAATGCGCGGCTCTGTTGCCGAAGACATCATCTTCAACGAATACTGCCTGGGCACAGGGGAAGTTGCACACTGTGACCACCGTGGCAGCCTGATGAGATATGAAGAATTTACACGTCTGGCAGCTGACACAAGAAACGGCGCCCGTCTGGCAGGCATCAAAGGTGTTCTCAATATTCATCTGGGCAACTATTCTGACCCTGCTGATTTCTTTATCCGCGCCTGTGAAGAAGATATCACATTCCGTCCACTTATCGTTCCTACACATGTAACAAGAAAATACGATGTATTTGACAGCTGTCTTAAATTCCTTGAATACGGCGGCCAGATTGACATCACAGCAGGTTCTGACGGTGACGCAAGCCAGAAATCCTACGGCTCAGTAGAAGGTCTGGAAATTATTTACAAAAAATACGGTACACTGGACAGAGTTACAATGACATCAGACGGCAATGGTTCTGCACCTATCTGGGACGAACTGGGCAATATGATTGGCATGGGTAAAGGCTCATCAAAAGTTCTTCTTGCTGACCTGAAAAAAGCAACAAAGAATGGTATCATCCCATTTGAAGAAACTCTGCGCACAATCACAACTATTCCGGCAGAAGTTTACGGTCTGAAAAACTCCGCAGGTAAAATTGTAGAAAACGGCACAGCTAACTTTGCAGTTCTTGACGAAAATCTTGACCTTGTTGAAACAATCCTTAACGGCAAACGGGTTTGGATAAAAGGCAAAGGCATAGTTAAATAATCTGATTATCGAATAAAAAGACAAGGTGATTTCACCTTGTCTTTTGTTTATTTTGCGTTCCGGTATGCTTTTTCAATTGCTTTCTGAATATATGTGGTGTCGATTGTCACACTGGCTTTCAGGTCTTCATCCATCCAGCTTGTGTCTGCCGTTGAACCGGTGTAGTTTTCGCCGCCGTCTGCCATATCGTTTATTATACTATTGGTACCACTGGCAATGTCGCCCATCATACCACCGGAAGAACTGTCGTTTTTCATACTGCTGTTGGCTGTATTGCCGGATGTTCCATCACTGTTTGTACTGTTTGTGGCACCTCTTGTAATTTCACTGGCACTGCCGGGTGTATATGTGCCGTACTGGTCAGTATATCCCATATCAGAATTGTCAGCCAGCATATCACCCAGCTTTGCAGCAGCCCCACCAATGATTGTGTTTATTTTTCTGCCTTCCAGCCATTTTTCCAGGCTTTCAATCTGCTGATACCATTCTTTGCCTATGGAACTGGCCGCCTTCATGCCGTATGCATCACCCAGTTCTTTTTTGCTTTTTACTTCGCCGGGGGTGAAATCTGCCAGCCGCCCAGTATTGTCAAAACCTATATTGCTTTCAACTTCATCAATAGAAATACGAACTATTTGTCCATTTTCATCAAACACAGCGGCAACCAGTGTGGTAGATACTGCGCCGCGTCCGTTCTTACCTTCTGTGTAGCCGTAGCTGTCGTTTGTATGGGTATAGCTGGCAGTGCCCACTTTATAGTTGAAATTACCTGTTGCTGCCGGCGTTTTTGAACCACAGGCAGTTGTTGCCATAATAACAGCCAGCAACAAAGCCGAAAATATCTTTTTCATAGTAAACTCCTTTATGATTTTACACATTTTTTGTGTTTGTCATTAATATTAACAGCATAGAGGGGTTTTATTCTTTTAAAGATTAAAAAAAGATTACAAAAAGATGAAATGGTAATAAATTGCTGTTAAAATAATAAAATCAGGGTGTTTTAACCCTGATATTTATTTATAATGTGTAATTGTAAAACAATGTTATACAACGAAATAAAACAATGTTTTATTGACATATTTCAACTGCTTTTGCCAACAGCAGTTCCTTTTCGTTGGCTATCTGTCCTTCAATCACCATTTCCAGCAGGCTGTTCAGAATCCTGCCAGTAAGCGGGGAAGGCGGTATACCGACAGATGCCAGGTCATTGCCGTTTACAGCCAGGTCTTTCATGGAAAAACACTGCTGTTGCAATATCACACTGTCTATTACTGTCTCAAGAGTGTTATACTCCGCAGTTCTGTCAAAGTCCTTCGTATTCTGACCCTTGTTGTCAGCTCTCTTTAACAGCAGCAACATTTTTACAAATTCTGCTCCATGTTTATTCAGTGCACGGCGCACCGCTTTTTCATCCGGTTGAATTAACACGTCGTGGTATTTTACCAGTTTTGTTACTAAATTATAGTCTTCGTTGGATACTTTTAATCGTTTCAATATATTTTTGGATATATCCAGGCTTACTTCACCATGTCCGTAAAAATGTCCCACACCTTTTTCATCAATTGTAAATGTGGCAGGCTTGCCGAAATCATGCAGCAGCGCAGCCAGACGCAACTGTGGTACAGGTAGGCAGTTTTCCACTGCCACTGCGGTGTGTTCCAGTACATCATAGATATGGTGGTGGTTTTTCTGGTCAAAGCCTTTCAGTGGCATAATCTCTGGCATTATAACCGCCAGCACATCGGTGTATTCCATTATTATATGTTTTACATTTTTACCGCACAGCAGTTTGCTCAGTTCCACATATATTCTTTCGGCAGAAATGTTTTTCAGCAGGTGACAGTTTTCAAAAATAGCCTGTTTTGTCTGCGGTTCAATCCCAAAACCCAATACAGAGGCAAAGCGCAGCCGTCTCATAATTCGCAGACCGTCTTCTCTGAATCTTTCATTGGGATTACCCACACAGCGTATCAGTCTGTTTTCGATATCCTGCACGCCACCACAAAAATCAATCAGCCCTGCTGAAGGGTTATAGCACAGTGCATTTATAGTAAAATCCCTGCGGGCACAATCTTCTTTCAGACTGGCAGTAAAGCTTACTTCGTCGGGGTGTCTGCCGTCAGAATAGCCTTTTTCTGTGCGGTAGGTGGTTATCTCCACCGCCATATTGTATATCATTACAGTTATGGTGCCATGTTTCAGCCCTGTTTCTATTACATGATAACCGCTGAATACCTGTGCGGTCTGCTGTGGCAGTGCGTTTGTGGTTATATCAATATCACTGACTTCCAGTCCCATCAGGCTGTTTCGCACAATTCCACCCACTACCCAGGCTTCAAAACCTGCACTGTTCAGCATTTCCAGTGCTTTCTGTGCCTCTTTCGGAATATTTATCATATAATCACCACCTTTTGTTTAATTATAACACAAAAGCCTGTCTGCTGACAGGCTTTTATTACTTTAATCCATATTGTAAAATTCTTTTTCGTTTTTCAGTATGTTGCACACAGGGCAGGAGTCAGCTCTTTTAATCAGTTCATCTTTCTTTTCCTGTGGGATATCCGCATCAATTTCAATTTTTTTATAGAATTTGGACACGCCAGGTGTAGAGTTGTCCATATCCACCATTACTGTTACATTTTTGAAAGGCAGTCCTTCTTCGTTCAGCCAGCGGCGAATCATAATATTCATGCAGGCGGCATAGCCACTCAGCACCAGCTGGCCTGGGCGCATATCAATACCTGCACCGCCTATGTCTGTACCCTGGTCAGCGTAAACAGCGTGGAAACCTTCTGCATCCAGTTTCATTTCAGTTAAATAATCTTTGCCACAGCTTTTTGCAATAATCATAAGTGTATCTCCAAAATAAATATTGTTTGATTATATTATAGTCAAGTTCCTGATGATTTTCAACTTGTAATATGTATTATATGTTTGCAATTATTACTTGAAATCAATAATAAATTTATAGTATAATATTAAAGTTCGAGTGTAAAACACTATATGAAAATTTAACATATGAAATAATTTATGGAGGAAACTAAACAATGACTGCTATTGTTCTTAAACTTCTGGTTGTTTTTCTTGTAGTTATGGCTCTTGTAGCTAAAAAACAGCCAATCTATGTTGCTGTTACTGCCGGTGCTGTTGTTACTTGGGTACTTTACGGTATTCCTGTTGCAGACGGCGTTCAGGCAATTATCAAAGCATGTACATCCTGGTCTACACTTCAGCTGATTGTAGTTATGTACCTTATCACATTCCTGCAGAAAATGATGGGTCAGCGCGGTGCTATCGACAAAGCACAGAAAGGTCTGTCTTCTCTGTTCAACAACCGCTGGGTAAACTGTGCAGCTGCACCTATCTTCATCGGTATGCTGCCTACACCTAACGCTGCATTTATCGCAGGTGATATTGTAAAAGCATCAGCTTCTGATTATATGAAACACGACGAAATGGCTGTTACTACTACATACTTCCGTCACGTTTCCGAATCCTTTATGCCTACATACGGAGCTATCATCCTGGCTATCAGCCTGGCAGGTATCACAGCTGGCGAATTCGTTGTTGGTATGCTGCCAATCGTTGCATGTATCATTGCATCAGGCTGCTTCTGGTTCCTGCGTGGCAAAGTGCCAATGGCAACAGGTGAAGCTGCTTCCACAAACAAAGGCAAAGATGTAAAAGACATTTTTGTTGGTCTGTGGCCAATCCTTGCTATCATCATTCTGGTAGTTGTGGCTAAAATGCCTATCTACGTTGCAGCTGCAATCATTTTGGTTGCATACTTCTTCCTGCACAAATTCTCTTTCAGCGAAGTTACACCAAACTTTGCAGCATCACTGCAGTTCAAACTGTATCTGAACACATTTGCAGTTATGACACTGAAAGAATTCCTTACAGCATCAGGTGCTATCAATGCTCTGCCAGACTTCTTTGCACAGCTGCCAATCCCAACATTCATGGTATTTATGCTGATTTTCTTCTTTGGTTCCATCGTTTCCGGTTCCCAGACAATCATCGGTCTGTGTATGCCGGTTGCTATGGCTGCAGTACCAGGTGCAGGTCTGCCACTGGTTTGTCTGCTGATGGGCACTACATATGCAGCAATGCAGATGTCCCCAACACACATCTGCCTTACACTTACAGCAGAATACTTTGGTATTTCTCTGGGTGACCTTATCAAGAAAACAATGCCTGCAGTAGCAACAACTGTTATCTTTACAGTTATCTACTACCTTGGCTGGACAATGCTGATTGGTTAATTTAATACAAAAAAACAGGAGTTGCGAAAGCAACTCCTTATTTTTTATATTTTTTTAAATTCCGCTACCATTCTTTCGTAGTATGTAACCATTTCAGCTGGCATATTGCGTTCTTTGCATATAGCCAGCAGTTTTTCTGCTATTGACAGGCATTCCTTTTTTGTGGAAATACATTTGTCATATTTCAATTGAAGTCTGCGTGTATCGTAGGATATTTCTCTTGCCTGATATACAGCAAATGCACCGATAATTCCCACTATCAGAATCTTGAGTAACAGGAATGGATTGATAAAGGTGCCCACTATGTTGAATACTGTCAGTGCTATAAAAATGAAAAGTGGCAGGAAAAGAACTACACCGGGACCGGTTGTAAGCAATAAGCCCAGTCCCAAAAGAACCACTATGATTTTAACCAGAGTACCAATTACAGACTGGATAAATGTTATTGGTATCATCAATGCCCCGATAAGCAAAGCAACTGTCAGCAATAATCCCGCTTTAGGCAGTACCAGGCTGTTTGCAATACCCGGTTTGTTTGGTACTTCAGCCTTTATTTCTTTGACATATTGCAGTTCTTTATTTAAAGTTCCTTTAAAACTTTCCTCGAAATTTGCAGCTTTGAATATAAGACGTACAGACAAATCATCCGCAAGCAAATCATCATATATTTCAATAAAATTCTCATTTTCGCTATCAAGGGCAAGAAGTTTTTCGGCATAGTCTATTGTTTCGTCAATGTTGTCAGGCTTTTCCTTCAGCTGTTCCTTGCAGGTATCTATCATTATTTTACGTTTATGCGCATCGGTAAGGCTGTTTACCTTTCCGAAAAAAGTAAGGTATTCTGCTTTGGCATCTTTGACTTCCTGTGGCACAGAAGGCTGTTCTTTTACTGCGCTTGCTGTATTTTCTTTGCTGGCAGAGGTTTCTTGAATTGCAGAACTTTCTTTGTCTTTATCTTCAATTACAGAATCAGTCTTTCCGTATTTTGCTGCTCTTTTTTCAGCCAGTTTCCGGGCTTTGGTCTGTTTCTTATTGCCTTTGCCGTAAGTAGTTTTCTGTACAGCTTTGGTTTCGTTTTTTGGCTTGTCGGCCTTTGGTTTTTCACAGACAAATTTTCTGCGTTCGTCACCTGAAAGCCGGTAGTCTGCATTACCAAATGCCTTCATTTTTGCCAGTCTGAAAACCGACAGGTCGGAGTTGTATTTTCCGCCGTTGTCCAGATTTATTTTATCATCACTAAGTTTGAAAACAAAATGTTCTATCTGTTGGTTTACTTTTTCGTAAGCGGAATAAATGTACTCGTAGTGCATTTTTACCACATTTACAGTTATTTCAGAAAGTTGTGGTCTGAATAGTTTTTCCGGGTCTGACGGTACATAGTTTTCTGCTTTGTTCAGACGTTCAATAATATCAGAATATATATAGGTAATGTTTTCAATGATATTTGCTTCGTCTTCAATCAGATGAGCCTCTGTTGCCAGAGTCATCTGGGTGTCAGCGTCCATAGATTTCCAGTCAGTTACTGTCCGGGCAAGATTGTGGTAGAAATTCAGCATTAAACCTGTTTCGCCAGGCTGGTTGTCAAAGCGCACTTCATTGTTGTTTCGGTTAAACTTTGCCAGCTGCAGACCCATACAGGTAATTGCATTTATCAGGTCATCGCCTTCTGCAAAGCACAGCAGTTTTTCGTTAAGGTCTATCATTTTTTCATCGATACTGTTTGTTCCGATGTGCTCATACAGCTTATCCAGACAGCTGGCTGCAATTTCTGCTTTGGTATAGTCGTCATAGTCAGTGCAGCTGTTATAGTCGGCACCGTCGTTCAGACTGGCACTTTCTTCCAGCGACATATTTGCCAATATATCCAAAAGACTGTTTTCAGAGAAAAAATCCAGACTGCTGAAATCTTTATCAGCCAATCCCAGTTTATCTATATATGTTTTTTCTTCTTCAGTAAGGGCAAACTGTTCTCTCTGTTTTTCAAAAATACTCCGGGCATCCTTTTCAGATGGAATAGTTTTGTTAATGTTGACTGTCATATTGATTTCCTCGTTTATTTTATTGCTTTTTCTATAAATCCACCGGCAATCACATAATCACCGTTGTAAATTACTACGCTCTGTCCCGGTGCAGCTGCCCTTACAGGATTCATAAATTCCAGTACGATTTTTTCATCGTCGCTGTGTATTACTTTTGCACCGTCACCCTTTGACGCACTGCGCACCTTTACAGTAACTGCACTGCCTTCTTCCAGATACCCTGCAGGGTATACAGGGGCGGACAGTTCCACGCCTGTGAAAAATTCTTCACCGGCATAACCCAGCAGTACATCACCTTTTTCGCTAATTTCTTTTACAAAGGCGGGTTTGCCCAGTGCAACACCCAAGCCTTTTCTCTGGCCGATGGTGAAGTTGTGCACACCATCGTGGCGGCGCAGTCGTTTGCCTTCCGGTGACATTAGCCAGCCGTACTTTGTTTTGTAACCCAGGTTTTTGATAAATGTACCATAGTCACCATCAGGTATAAAACATATTTCCTGACTGTCTGGCTTATCGGCAGTAAACAGTTCCAGCCGGCCTGCCATATCCCTTATTTCAGGTTTTTCAAAACTGCCTATTGGCAGCAGCAGACGCTGCAGTATTTCCTGTGGCAGACGATACAGCATATAGCTCTGGTCTTTGGCGGTGCTTACAGCTTTTTTTACATAACATATATCGCCCACTTTTTCTGTCTGTGCATAATGCCCTGTGGCGATATATCCTATGCCCAGTTCATCAGCTTTTTTTATGAGAGTGGCAAATTTAACATGAGGATTGCAGACAATGCAAGGGTTTGGTGTTCTGCCGCTTACATAGTTCTGGCAGAATGGTGTAACCACATATTTGTTAAAATCTGCCTGGGCATCTGCAATATGGAATGGAATATCCAGTTTTTCACACACTTTTCGTGCGTCTTCCACAGCTTCATCGCTTTCAGGTGAAAAGCGTATCACTACACCTTCCACTTCCAGCCCCTGTTTTTTCAACAGGTCCACACAAACTGATGAATCCACGCCGCCGGACACACCAACCAGCACTTTTTTATAATCAAGAGTTTTTGTCATTGTTTCTCCTTGTAATCAAACGGAATATATAATTTATTATAACTATATATTATATTGTTTTTATCTTTTTTTCAATATGATTAAACGGATTTCAAGTGGTAATAATTGTAACAGAAAAGCACCGCAGAGCGGTGCCTGTGAAGTTATTTGTATTTCTGACTTTGTGCCACAGCCATGGCATCACATCTTTCGTTTTCAGGGTGACCGGCATGGCCCTTTATCCAGTTGAATGTAACATCATGCTTTTTCAGCAGAGGTAAAATCTGTTCCCACAGGTCCACATTCAGTGCAGGTTTGCCGTCGCCTTTTTTCCAGCCTTTTTTCTGCCAGCCGTAAACCCAGCCTTTTGTTATGCTGTCTATTACATATTTGGAGTCACTGGTCAGTATAACCTGGCAGGGTTCTTTCAGAGCCTGCAATGCGTACAGCACTGCACACATTTCCATACGGTTATTTGTGGTGTGGGCATCACCGCCGCTCAGTTCTTTTTCCACACCGTTATAACGCAGTATTGCCCCCCATCCACCTGGGCCGGGGTTGCCGCTGCAGGCACCGTCTGTGTAAATATAAACTGTTTTCATATATCTTTCCTTTCGGGACTAAATTTCTATTAAAGCAACAATGCAATTATATAATAAATATATTATTATGTAAAGAATACACAATAATACTCTGCTAACCTTGACAATTTAAATCCAAATAATATATCATAAATATATATCGGTATTTTTATTGATACCAACAGTGCGTTTGAAAACAGGGCAATGCCCATAATATAGAGTCCGTTACATAATTATTAATAAAGCTATTTTCCGCCATTTTGAATATGGTGTGTTTTTGCGTATCATTTTTACGCATCCAGGCTTTGGAAAGGAGATTAAATGTCAAATACAGAATCAAAATCGTATAATAAAAAAACATTTAAAAAATCGTACAATAAAAAATATAAATACAAACGTTACACAAAAAAGAAAAAGGAGGTTCCTGTGGAAGCTATCCGTCTTATACCGCTTGGTGGTCTGAATGAAATCGGCAAGAATATGACAGTGTATGAATGCAGGGGCGATATGTTTATCGTTGACTGCGGCAACACATTCCCGGACAGTGAAATGTTTGGCGTAGACCTGGTTATCCCTGACTTTTCTTATGTGAAGGAACATAAAGACCAGATTAAAGGCATTGTAATAACCCATGGTCATGAAGACCATATCGGTTCACTGCCTTATCTGATGAAAGAAATCAATGTTCCTGTTTATGCCACATTGCTGACAAAAGGTCTTATTGAAAACAAACTCAGCGAACATTCACTCAAAAACGAAGTGGAAATCAATGTTATCAAACCGGGTGACAGAATACAGCTGGGGTGTATGACAGTTGTTCCAATACACGTAAACCACTCTATCCCGGATGCAGTTGGTCTGGCTATTGAATCACCTGCCGGTGTTGTAGTAACCACTGGGGACTTTAAAATTGACTACACACCGCCACAGGGCGAAACAACAGACCTGTCCACATTTGCACGTTACGGCAGTCAGGGCGTGCTGGCATTCCTGTCAGACTCTACCAATGCTGAACGCCCGGGCAACTCTGCCAGCGAAATCACAGTTGGCAAAAGTTTTGCAGGTTTCTTTGAAAAAGCTGGCAACAAACGCATAATCATCGCCACCTTTGCTTCCAATATCTACCGTATTCAGCAGATTCTTGACCTGGCTGTACGGCATAACAGAAAAGTTGCTGTTTCAGGCCGCAGTATGATGAACAATATTGCTATGGCTTTTGAACTGGGTTATCTGAAAGCCCCTGAAAATGTGGTTATTGAACCTGAAAAGGTAAAGGATTATGAACCAGGTCAGATTGTTCTTATTACAACAGGCAGCCAGGGTGAACCAATGTCTGCTCTGGCCAGAATGGCAGGGGGCACACACCGCCAGTTTTCCATAGGTCCAAACGACTTTATCATTATTTCCGCCACACCTATCCCAGGTAATGAAAAGATGGTTACAAAGGTTGTAAACGGCCTGCTGAAACAGGGTGCAGAAGTTATCTACGAATCAATGTATGATGTGCATGTTTCAGGTCACGCCTGCCAGGAAGAACTGAAACTTATGCTGAATCTGGTAAAACCACAGTATTTCATTCCTGTACACGGCGAATACAAACATCTTAAACGCCACGCTATGTTGGCAGAAGGTGCAGGTATTCCAAAAGAAAATATTGTAATGGCAAATACAGGCGAAGTGCTGAGAATAGACAAAAACGGTATTACAGTGGAAGAAAGCATTACATCAGGTCAGGTGCTGGTTGACGGCCTGGGTGTTGGTGATGTGGGCAGCGTGGTTCTCCGTGACCGCAGACATCTTTCCCACGACGGTATTGTAATAGTTGTGTTTACCATTGACGGCTATTCAGACCAGCTGCTTTCCGGCCCGGATATTATTTCCCGTGGCTTTGTATATGTAAAGGAAAGCGAAGCCCTTATCAGCGAGGCCCGTATGGCAGCCCGTGCTGTCATTGAAAAATACGAACATTACGATTATAAAGACTGGTCGGTTATCAAAGGCAAAATCCGCGACCAGGTTTCCAATGTTCTTTACAAAAAGACAAAACGCAGTCCTATGGTGCTTCCAATAGTTATGGAAGTTTAATCCTGAATAAAATCTGAAAGAAATCAGGTGTTTTTATGAAAAACAAATTCTGGGGTACAGATATAATCCTTGCAATTATGACGATAATTGTGGCAGCACTGTGTATCCTTATATCAGTTTCCAATCCGGAAATGATTATATTTGCGCTGGCAGTACTGTTGGTAGTTACAATTATCATCGCTATGAACGCACGTGCAGTACGCAAAGTTATTCACGGTGTGTTTTTTGGCAGCGGCAAACAGTCTGCGCGACAGCAGCTCAGTTTTGACAATCTGGCTGTGCCTGTGGTTATTATCAACAAAGGCAGTATCGTATGGTACAATGCGGCTTTCCGCAGTGCCATACTGTCTGATGCTGACTGTTACCTGACACCACTGGAAAAAGTGGTGCCCGGGCTGAAGATAAATGAGGCCAGCGGCACAAAAGGTCTGTCACTGCCTGTAAACGGCAGGGAATACACCATATACTCATCAGCTGCCTCTGAAGATGGCAGCCTGTGGGTGTGCTATTTCAATGATGATACAGAACTTAAATGGGAAGCAAGGGAATACCATCTTACCCGCCCTGTTGTAATGCAGATAATAGTGGACACCTATGATGATGTACTGAAAGAGCTGAAAGAGTCAAAACGTGCCGGTATTATGGCAACCCTTGACCAGCTTGTTGAAGATGTGGCTGCCCAGACCAATGGTATTGCAACAAAGGTAGGCACCAGCCGATACCATATTATTATGGAAGAGAGATACTATGGACGGTTCCACGACAACAGATTTGAAATTCTGTCAAAAGCCAGAAATTTTGAAGAGGGTATGGTTACACTGTCTATTGGTGTAGGTCACGGTGGCAAAGACTTTGCTGAAAATGACTTGCTGGCACGTCAGGCGCTGGATATGGCTCTGGGCCGTGGTGGTGACCAGGCCGTTGTAAAAAGCAATGAAGGTTACGAATTCTTTGGCGGTACCCTGCCAAGTGTGGAAAAACGCAGTAAGGTCCGCAGCCGTATTGTGGCGAAAGCCCTTCACGATGTTATTGTACAAAGCGATATTGTAATGATAGTGGGGCACAGTGTTTCCGACCTGGATGCAGTGGGTTCTGCAGTGGGTATTGCAACAGCAGTAAAAAGCTGTGGCAAACACCCATACATAGTTATCCGCGAAGAAACCTCCCTGGCACGCAATCTGATTGACAGGGTAAGGAATGAATGGGAAGAAGAACTGTTCATCACTCCGGAAAAAGCACTCAGTATGGGTATTGGGGACAATTCACTGCTGATTATCACTGATGTACATGTTTCCAGAATGACAGAAAGTGAAGAACTGGTAAAACGTTTCCGCAAAAAAGTGGTTATAGACCACCATCGCCGTATGGTGGACTACATCAGCGACACAGTTGTTTCCTATCACGAACCGTATGCATCATCTGCCAGTGAATTGGTGTGCGAACTTATACAGTATATCATTCCTGCTGGTTTCAAAGTACCGCAGGTGGCTGCTGAAGCAATGCTGTCCGGCATTATGCTGGATACACGCAACTTTGCAGAACGCGCCGGTGTGCGCACTTTTGAGGCATCTGCCTATCTGCGCCGTCTGGGTGCGGTATCCACAGAAGTACTGAAACTGTTCAGCATTCCTAAAGAGGTTTATCAGGCGAAAAGTGACCTTGTAAACGGTGCCTTTATCTATAATGACGTGGCTGTGTCACTGGCTGACAATATGACACGTGACCTTTATGTGGCAGTGCCACAGGCCGCCAACGACCTGTTGGGGCTGGATGGTGTACGCGGCAGTGTAGTTGCTGTTAAATTTGATGATGTTATCCAGATTTCTGCACGCAGTCTGGGTGAAATAAACGTACAGGTTCTTATGGAATATCTGGGCGGTGGCGGCCACCTGACTATGGCAGGTGCACAGCTGCGCGGTGAAACCTTGGAACAGGCAAAAGAAAAAATTATGGAAAGTATCGACAATTACAAAAAATAGCCGTTGATATTATTCCAAAATAAATGTAAAATATATAGATACCACTAAAATCTAAGGAGATATATAAATGAAAGTAGTTCTCTTACAGGATGTTAAAGACATCGGTAAAAAAGACCAGGTTGTTACAGTTTCTGACGGCTATGCAAGAAACTTCCTTCTTCCAAGAAAACTGGCAAAAGAAGCAACAGCTGCTGCCATGAATGATGTAAAAGCAAAAGAAAGTGCAAAAGCACATCACAAACGGGAAGAAGTTAAAGCTACTAATGAACTGAAAGCAAAACTGGACGGTAAAGAAGTTACAATCAAAGCCAAAGCCGGTAAAGAAGGCAAACTTTTCGGTGCAGTTACTTCCAAAGATGTTGCTGCAGCACTGAAAGCACAGCACAAACTGGACATCGACAAAAAGAAAATTGTTATGAAGGATATCAAAACTTTCTCACGTGTTGATGCTGATATCAAAATCTATCCTGAAATTCAGGCTAAAATCACAGTTATTGTAGAGGAATAATAAATGGATCAGCTGGAAGTTGCCCTGGAAGGAATGGGCATAAACCAACCTTACTCCATAGAAGCTGAACAGGCTGTTCTGGGGGCGGCAATCATCGACCCCGAACTGGTTTCCGCCATTGTTGAACAGGTAAGGTCAGAATATTTCTATGTAAAACAGAACAGGCTTATTTTCAACGAAATACTTACCCTTTTTATGGCCAACACACCGTCAGACTTTGTAACGGTGGTTGACGCTGTTCTCTCTGCAAAAATTTTCTCTGATGAAAATGAAGCAAAGGTTTATCTGTCACAGCTGGCAGACACAGTGCCCAGCCTTTCAAATATTCTGTATTATGCAAAAATCCTGAAAGACAAGTATATGGTCCGTTCCCTTATGGACACAGCCGGTGAAATACTGCGTCTTACACAGGACTCTGCCGATGCAGACCTGCTTTTGGAAAGTGCAGAGCAGAAAATTTATGCACTGCGTCAGGGCAAGGATACACAAAGTCTGAAACACATTTCTGATGCGGCAGCAAAAAGTTTTGACCGTCTGCGCAAACTTTCAGGCAAAGACAAGGATAAGTACCGGGGTATTCCTACAGGTTTCCGATTCCTTGATGACAAACTGGGCAAAATGGGCCGCAGTGACCTTGTTATCCTGGCAGCCCGCCCTGGTATGGGTAAAACTTCCTTTGCACTGAATATTGCCACAAACATTGCTTCCCAGCAGAAACTGCCTGTGGCTATTTTCTCATTGGAAATGTCAAACGAACAGCTGACAGAAAGAATATTGTCATCACGGGCAGGCATCAGTTCCAACAGCCTGCGTACAGGGGATATTCAGCTGGCTGAATGGGATATTATTACCAATGCTATCGGTCAGATTGCCGATTATCCTATTTATCTGGATGACACACCTAACGTTACAGTTTCAGATATGAAGGCAAAAATCCGCCGTCTTAACCAGAACCCTGAAACACCAAATGTAGGTGTGATTATAGTGGACTACATACAGCTGATGTCTACCGGTAAACGCAATGATAACCGTGTGCAGGAAATCAGTGAAATTACCCGTAATCTGAAGATTATGGCAAAAGAACTGGATGTGCCTATTATCGCACTGTCACAGCTGTCCCGTTCTGCTGAAAAAGGTAGCGGCCGCGACGGCCGACCACAGCTGTCTGACCTGCGAGACTCAGGTTCTATCGAACAGGATGCTGACGTAGTTCTGTTCCTTTACCGCGATGCATATTACAACAAAAGCGAAGATGCAGACCAGACACTGGCTGAATGTATCATCGCTAAAAACCGTCATGGTGAAAGCGGTACTATTCCCCTCAGCTGGGACGGTGCCCACACACGTTTTTATGATGTGGACTTTACTCACAACGACGATTATTGATTATAAAACAACAGGCGGGGCTATCCCCGCCAATCTTGTTATTTTACAGGTATAAATTATGCTGTCAGAAAAAGTATTCCGTACAATCAGACAATATAATATGGTCAGTCCGGGGGACACAGTGGCTGTCTGCCTTTCAGGCGGTGCAGACAGTATGGCTCTGTTTCATTTTTTCTGCACTAACAGGGAAAAACTGGGCATAAATCTGCTGGCATTTCATGTAAACCACGGTCTGCGAGAAGAAAGCAGGGAAGAACAGTCTTTTGTGGCAGATTACTGTGCATCAATGGGGGTGCAGTGTATAATCACCGCACTGGATATGAACAATAATATCAGACCACAGGGGCTTTCCACCGAAACATGGGCCAGGGATTTAAGATACGGCTTTTTCTTCGCCCAGGCAGAAAAATACGGTGCAAAGCTGGCCACAGCACACACACTGTCCGACAGGGCTGAAACAGTGCTGTTCAACCTGACCCGCGGCACATCGCTGAAAGGTGCAGGGGGCATACCGCCTGTCCGTGACAATATCATCCGCCCTTTGATTGACTGCAGCAGGGATGACGTGGAAAAATACTGTGCAGACAACTATATTCCTTATGTTACTGACCGGACCAATTTTCAGGATATTTACTCACGAAACAAAATCAGACTGAATGTACTGCCACAGCTGAAAAAAATAAATCCTTCTGCAGAAAAGTCAATAGCATCTTTTGCTGATGACAGTCGGGAAATTTACTCACTTCTGTCACAATTAAGTGATAATCTTTATAAAGATGCCATCGGCATTGATGGGCTGGATGTTTCCAAACTGCTGGCTGCCCACAGCGCTGTTGCAAAAGACCTTATCCGCAACAGCCTGGACAAGCTAGACTGCCTGTCAAAAGACAATGTGGAAGCAGTGTATGCTGCACTGTCACAGCAGGTTTTCAAACGCCAGCTGTCAGCCACGGTTTTCTGCCGCATAAAAGATGGCGTGCTGCAGTTCTATACACCAAAGAAAAAGCAGCAGCCTCAACAGCCTGTAAAGGTAGAGTTTGACAAAATAATGTCCTTTGGCTATACCAGTTTGTGTTTTTCAGTTGTTACTGCTGAAGAATATGAAAAAATGGAAAAAAATTACAAAAACTATTTAACATATACTGTTAATTATGATATACTAAAAGGTGATGTTAGTCTGCGCAGCCGTAAAACAGGGGATAGTTTCACATTTGTAAACAGAAACGTGACAAAAACATTGAAAAAACTGTTTATAGAGGACAAGGTGCCACGGGATTACAGGGATAAGATTCCCGTTCTCTGTGACGGAACCGACAATGTTGTGTGGCTGGGCGAATATGGTACAAACAAGCCTTATGTACCGGATAAAAACACAAAAAATATTTTATTGATTACACAGATGTAAAAAGTGTATGGAGGATTATTATGGTAAACGATATCAGAGAAGTGCTGCTTACTAAAGAGGATATTGAAAAAGTTGTAAAAGAACTGGGTAAAAAAATCACAGAAGATTACAAAGGCAAAAACCTGTTCCTTATCACAGTACTGAAAGGTGCAGTTGTATTCCTGGGCGACCTTATGCGTGCCATCGATATGCCTTGCGAAATCGAATTTATGGTTCTTTCTTCCTATGGTTCAGGCACAACTTCCACAGGCAGTGTAAAAATTGTAAAAGACATTGACCTGCCACTGGAAGGTAAAGATGTTCTTATTGTTGAAGATATTCTTGATACAGGCTTTACTCTCAGCTTCCTGTACAAACTGCTGGAAGAACGTAAACCTAACAGCATTGAAATCTGCACTCTTCTGGATAAACCAGACCGTCGTAAAGTTGAAATTGATGCAAAATATATCGGTCGCAAAATTCCGGATGAATTTGTAGTTGGCTATGGCCTTGACTACGATGAAAAATATCGTAACCTGCCATTTATTGGCGTTCTCAAACCAGAGGTTTATTCAAACTAAACCAAAATTCCACACAAAGGAGGACCTCTTTTGGTCAAACAAAGAAAAAATCCGCTGATGCCTATGCTGGCACTGTTTACAGCTTTGCTGCTGGGTGCCATACTGTTCAGCAAACCTGTTTCTTCCACTGATATGAAAACCAGTGAAATTATCGATTTGTTCAGAAAACAGCAGGTTGTTGAATACACTCTGAATATAGGCAGTGGTGACATTGAAATCAAAACAAACAGCAGTGAAGAACCTATCTACTACCGCGTGCCAAGTGTTTCATATTTTGTAAATAAAATTGACCCGTATGTAGAAGAATACAACAAACTGCATCCTGCCGCACCTATGGTGTATAATCATATTACACCAGTTACCTTCCCTTCATGGGTGGCGGCAATCCCTACAGTTATCCTTATCGGGCTTACACTGTTTATGCTTATGTTCCTGTTCAACCAGCAAAGCGGCAAAGGTATGTCTGTGGGCAAGGCTAAAACAAAAGATGCCACAGATTTGAAAACCCGCAAAACATTCAAAGATGTTGCCGGCGCTGATGAAGAAAAGGAAGAACTGGTTGAAATTGTAGAGTTTTTGAAAGAACCTGGCAAGTTCAACGCGCTGGGCGCCAGAATACCAAAGGGTGTTCTGTTGGTTGGCCCTCCAGGTACAGGTAAAACACTGCTGGCAAAGGCTACAGCCGGTGAAGCAGGTGTTCCATTTTACTCCATTTCT
The DNA here is from genome assembly GCA_017436575.1 of Oscillospiraceae bacterium. Classification (GTDB taxonomy): domain Bacteria; phylum Bacillota; class Clostridia; order Oscillospirales; family Ruminococcaceae; genus RGIG3102. Next base: position 142,634 of record JAFSCU010000003.1, on the reverse strand, counting down.
GGTTCAGACTTTATCGAACTGTATGTTGGTGTTGGTGCATCCCGTGTACGTGACCTTTTTGAACAGGCAAAGAAAACTGCCCCGGCAATTATCTTTATTGACGAAATTGACGCCGTTGGCCGTCAGCGTGGTGCAGGTCTTGGCGGTGGTCAGGATGAAAGGGAACAGACCCTTAACCAGTTGCTGGTTGAAATGGATGGTTTTGGTGCAAACGAAGGTGTTATCGTAATGGCAGCTACAAACCGTGCTGACATTCTGGACAAAGCACTGCTGCGTGCAGGCCGTTTTGACAGACAGATTTATGTTGGCCTGCCTGATGTAAAAGGCAGGGAAGAAGTGTTGGCTGTTCATTTCCGCGGCAAACCTATCGGCCCGGATATCGATATGAAAAAAATCGCCCAGTCCACACCTGGTTTCACAGGTGCTGACCTGGAAAACCTGGTAAATGAAGCAGCACTTATGGCTGCTAAAAAAGGCAAAAAAGCCATTACACAGGCAGAAATCGAAGCAGCAACTATCAAAGTTATTGCAGGCCCTGAAAAGAAATCCCGTGTTGTTACCGAAAAGGAAAAACGACTGGTTTCTTATCACGAAGCAGGCCATGCTATTGCGCATTATTTCTGTCCTACTGCAGACCCTGTACAGGAAATTTCCATTGTTCCTCGTGGTATGGCAGGCGGTTACACACTGTCAATGCCTGAACAGGATTCCAACTACAAAACAAAAACAGAGATGAGCGAAGAAATCGTTACCCTGCTGGGCGGCCGCTGCGCTGAACAGCTGATTCTGGACGATATTTCCACAGGCGCTTCCAACGACCTGGAAAGAGTAACAGCCATTGCAAAAGCTATGGTTACACGCTATGGCTTCTCTGAAAAACTGGGCAACGTTGTTTATGGCGGAGCTCCTGAGCAGACTTTCCTGGGTCGTGACTATACCCAGGGCAGAGGTCATTCAGAAGCAGTTGCCAACGATATTGACGTTGAAGTTCGCCGCTTTGTTGACGAAGGCTATCAGAAATGTATGGATATTCTCCGTACAAATGAAGACAAACTGCATATCGTAGCCAAAGAACTTATGGTAAAAGAAAAAATCAACGGTGAACGTTTCAAACAGCTGATGTCACCTGATTACAACCCTGATGAAGAAATTGAAATCATTGAAACACCAGCCCCTGTCGCACAGCAGGAAGAAACAGCAGAAACTCCTGTTGAAAATACAGTAGTTGCAGATGTTGTTGAAACAGTCAGAGAAACAACAGAAACTTCACGGGAAAACAATTAAACAAATATCTAACAGGCACAGCATCAAGCTGTGCCTGTTGTGTGTGATGGTGGATTGTGGCAGTTATATAATCAGTTGGAAAAATTTGAATAGGTCGAACAGTTGTTGATATGTAAAACCGCGTAGGGGCGGGGTTTCCCCGCCCGTTTTCTTACAAAGGCTTGTATTTTACACTTTCCCCGTAGGGGCGGATATTATCCGCCCGTGTCATTCCGAGCTTGTCGAGGAATCTTTGTACTATCGTTTTGTGAAAAGTATTAGTTTTAGCATTTTTTTGATAACATCCATTTATGGATGTTATGTTACTTTTGGAGTCAAAAGTAACCAAAAACGCGGGGGTTGCGATTCCCCCGCACCCCACAAACGCCGCACAAGTGTGGAATGCTGCGCCTGCTACAAATCGCGGAAATTTGAAACCTCATTCGTTTCACTCATTCGCTCGACAAATTTCTTCGCGATTTTCGCAAGTATCTTTCCACCTGCTTCGCCCTGGAAATCTACTTGCTCTCCGCAGACTCCGCTATTGTTATTCGGGGAAAGTATTTCCCCGAACCCCTTTCTGTTCGATAAATCCCAATTTACCAAACAGATACAGTCTGAATTGTATAATACAATAAACAACAAAAGCCACAGCGTCTGCTGTGGCTTTTTAGTATGCAATAAATATTATTCTTTATCGTCTTCTGTTGTTTTTTCGATAATAAATCTTGGTCTTGCTTTTGTTTCAGAATAGATTTTACCGATGTATTCACCGATAATGCCCAGACAGAACAGCTGGATACCGCCTATCAGTGTCATTACGGCAATCATGCTTGTCCAGCCGGAAACTGTGTTACCAAACAGTTTTGTAAAGATTGCATAGGCAAATATTACAAAACTTACAACAGCCATTACCAGACCGATACCTGTGATATAGCGCAGTGGTTTTACAGACAGGCTGGTTATGCCGTTCAGTGCCAGATTCAGCATTTTGGAGAATGGATAGTGGCTTTCGCCGGCAATTCTTTCGTTTCTTTCATAGTATACAGCAGTTGATTTGTAGCCAACCATTGGCACCTGGCCGCGCAGGAACAGATTTACTTCCTTGAACTGTGCCAGCCCTTCCAGAGCCTCTTTGCTCATCAGTCGGTAGTCAGCGTGGTTGAATACTGTTTCCGCACCCATAATGTGCATAAATTTATAGAAACCTTCTGCAGTCACTCTTTTGAAGAATGTATCTGTATCACGTTTGGAACGCACACCGTATACCACGTGGCAGCCTTCGTGATAGTTTTTCATCATTTCGTCCATAGCATTGATGTCGTCCTGTCCGTCACAGTCGATAGAAATAGTCACATCACAGCGGTCTTTTGCCCACATCAGCCCGGCCAGCAGAGCATTCTGGTGGCCACGGTTGCGTGTCAGTGTCAGGCCCACTATTTTTTCGTGTTTTTCAGCCAGCTGCTGAATAATGTTCCAGGTGTCGTCCTTTGAACCGTCGTTTACAAACAGTACGCGTGATTTTTCGTTGCACAGTCCCTGTTCAATCAGACTGTTGATTTTGTCCAGAAACATTGGTGCAGTAATTGGCAGCACTTCCTGTTCGTTGTAACAAGGTATTACGATGTAAAGTGATTTATCCATTTTTTTCCTCCGTAAAGAAAATCAATATATTTTATAAATTTTAACAGTTCTGTCTTCAAAAACCACTGGGAAGTTATCCAGGGCTGTGGTTTCGCCCTCAAACTGGGTGGAGAACAGGGCATACTTTATGTTATTGTCAACACACATCTGCGTTATTTCGTCTGTACCTGCAATCTCCTGGTCATATATTCCAAAAATCTTTCCTGTCAGTTCCAGCTTTGGTCTTACCTGTGTTTCAAAATCAATACCCATATTGGACACAGTATATTTGAAACCTTCCATATAGCTCTGTTTTCCAGAATAGCAGGTGTACACATTGGACAGCCCTTCTCCCTGGCCTGTATGTGTGCGGTTGGTTATAAATAATTCTCCGTCATCCATATTTACCTTCAGCCAGTTGCCGGCCAGTTCATCTTCTGCTTTAACACACCAGCGGTATGGGTATTTTTCCAGTATGTCATAATGGAAAAGATATTGTCTTATGCCGCTGCCGCCAAAATTTGTATAGAAAAACAGGGTTGTAATACAGCTGAGAACTATCAGTCCATAATGAATTATATACTTAAATCTGAATTTTGTAAAATCAAAATATTCCACTGCCAACAGGTTTAAAAAGAATATTGCCACATAAATAAAGTAAACCTGGCTGAATGCTTCGTGGTAAGTGATGAAAAATGCCAGTGTGCCACCGGCAATGGCGGCATAAAACCACAGCTTTTCAAAGGAAAGTTTAAATATTCTGAACACATCCCTCAGCATTTTTGGAAATACTGTAAATGTCTGGAACGGTGCCATACAGATTGTCTGCAACAGCATAAATCCAGGTATAGCCAATTTATACAGTGTGGGATTAGTGTGCATAAACAGATTGAGATAGTTTTTGAAATATCCCAGTTCCAGTGTCTTTGTCAGGCTGAACAGGGTGGATTTGCCTGTGCCTTCAGACAGAAAACCAAAATATATTGCTCCAAAAACTGCTAATGTCACAACGCTTACAGCAGTCGTAACTTTCTTTTCATTTTTTGTCAGCAGGTTAACCATTGCCGCTGATATGATGGCCAGTGCCACAATGGCGGCAACAGGTGATTTGGAAAATACCAGCATCACAAAAGTCAGCAAAAGAGTTATTGCATACTTAGCTGATAAATTTGTGTTGTTTCTTATCAGATTTACAACCAAACCTACAAACACTGCCAGAAAGGCCAGTGCAGTGCATTGGCTGTTTACATTGCTGATAACTGTTTCCAGCAAGGTGTATTTAAACACACTGTTGCCGTTTGGCAGCACTTTCCACAAGCTCAGGCAGGACAGAGTATAAAATGAAAGCACAAACAGATTGGTTTTGCCTTCGTTCAGGTTATAGTAAAGATTGCCCAGATCGTAAAGGGCAGTCAGGAAAAACAGTGTCATCAACGGCTGCATATAAAAGCCCAGCAGGTCATAGCAGGGGATACCTGTAAAGGTGCTGATTGCCGCTGTCACCAGTTCCACAAGATAATGATATTTCAGCACCACTCCGTCAAATCGGATGTCCATTGGCGGCAGGCTGTTTTTGAAACTTTCGGCGTTGCCCACAGTCCACATAAAGTCCTGGCTTAAGAATATCTGTCCGGTATGTGCAGGGTGTGCGTGTTTTGCAACACCCAGAAAAGCATAGATAAACACCACAAAACTGAAAAGCAAAAACATCAGTACCAGCTGGCTGTTGTCAGCGGTGGTTTTCTTCGGCCCGTTTATCTGTTTGGTTTTCACGGTAAATGCGCTTACCAAAAACAGCAAAGCAGGGGCGACTTTCAGTGCCAGATTTCCTGCAATAAATCCGCCGATATAGGTGATTATCAGAAAAGCCATACCGAATACATAATACAGGCTGTGAAACCTGCCGTTTACAGGAAAGCAGTTATCCATATCCAGCAGGTGATATATTGCCCTGCCGGGCAGGAATATGTAAACACAGCATCCCAACACAAACAGCGGTAAATGCCATATTTTACCACCTGCCAGCACTGTGCCTGCAATATACACTGCCAGCATCAGTATTGATAAAACCAGTTTGGTTTTATTGAATTTTTTATATAATGTTTCAATCATAGTTATTCTCTTGTAAAAACGTACTAATTTAAATTATAGTATATCATATTCCATTTATTATTGTAAACAACACTCTGTGATGATATAATGAATAAAACATTAACAAGAGGTAAAAGATATATGAATTATTTTACACAGCTTTTGATTATCTGCCCATTGGTTTTCTTGGCAGGTTTTATAGATTCTGTGGCAGGAGGCGGCGGACTGCTTTCCACCCCTGCATATATGATGGCCGGCTTGCAAATGCACAATGTTCTTGCCACAAACAAGGTAATGAGCAGTGTGGGCACCAGTATGGCGGCCGCAAAATACATAAAAAGCGGCAAAATTCAGTGGAATACAGCTATTATCAGTGCTGTTCTCAGCTTTGCAGGCAGTTTTACCGGCAGCCAGATTGCATTGCTGATTGACCAGACAATGCTGAAAACAGCCTTTACCTGTGTATTGCCTTTTATTGCGGCCTTTGTTCTGTTCAATAAGAAAAGCGAAGAAGGTGTGCAGAAACTTTTTGGCGTAAAAATGTATATTGCTGCAGCTGTTATTGGTTTTGTCATCGGTATGTATGACGGGCTTATCGGTCCGGGCACAGGCACTTTTTTGATTTTTGCCTATACATTAATCATCGGTTTTGACTATATCACAGCCAGCGGCAATGCAAAAGTTATCAACCTTTCTTCCAACATCGCCGCCGCATCCAGCTATATTATGGCAGGCAAAGTGCTGTGGGCAATCGCCATTCCAGCTGCTGTTGCAAACACGCTGGGCAACTTCCTTGGCTCATCCTATGCCCTGAAAAACGGCGGCAAAGCAGTAAAGAAAATGCTGATGGTGGTATTGGTGGGTATTTTCATAAAACTGGTTACAGATATTATTTAAAAAAACACCAATTACAGCTATCCACATTATGGTATGCCATCCAACTGGACAGGCAACCGTGCTCTTACATGGATTAATGGTATTGATTTGGCTTCTATAGGTAGTACTACCTTTACATATGATGGTGAAGGGCAGAGAGTAAGTAAAACTACCAGCGCTACAACCACATCATACACATACGAAGGTGACCAGCTGGTAATGCAGACAACAGGTAACACTAGCCTGTTCTTCCTGTAAAATACAAAAAAAGAGGCTTGTTTCCAAGCCTCTTTTGTTTTGCAGTAAATTAAATTTTAGCCAGCATTTCGTCAACTGTTGGCATATCCATAATGCCTTTTGCGTAATGTGCTTCTTTTACTGTCAGGTCAGCATCTACATAGAAGAATGCAGGCAGCTGTTCTTCGATACCTTCATAGTCGCCGTGTGCAAAGCCTGCTGCAGCAGCTTTTGCGCCTTTTTCCTGCAGTTTTGCCATGCCGTCACCCAGCAATTCAGCCATATCTTTTGCAGCGTTGATTTCCAGTGTTTTGTAAATTTCCTGTGCTTCGTCACAGATAAGGTGGAATGGCAGTGTGCCGCCGGCCAGGTCTCTCTGTACGATTTCTGGTTTGGATTGCATTACTACTACAACGTTTACGCCTTTTTCCACAAATTCATTGTATCTTTCTGTGAGAACGTGTACATCATAGCGGCATACTGTACAGCCGATGTAGCGCAGAACCATAAACATTGTTGGTTTGCCATCAACGATTTTTTCGATTGTCAGACCGTTTTCAAATGCTGTGTTAACTGTAAAATTAGGGAATTTATCGCCTTTTACCAATTTCATAGGTGGGTACCTCCGTTTTTTATTTGATTTTATTATACAATATTCCTGTCAGTTTTACCAGTGTAAATATAAAAAAGGGAGAGATGTTTCCATCCCTCCCTGATATAAACATTAAAATTTTATTAATTAGAAGTATTTTTCCAGAACTTCTTTTGCAAATGGCATATCGCCCAGGTTTCTTGCATAGTGAGCTTCCAGAACGTTCATTTCGCCGTCTACTGCAAAGAATGCTGGCAGCTGTGCTTCGTTACCTTCGTAATCGCCATGTTCGTAGCCGTTTTCTTTCATACCCTGAATTTTAACAGCCATTCTTGCCTGTTCTTCTTCGTTCATTTCGCCTCTGTTGTTAGGGTCGAAAGAGCCGATTTCCAGTTCTTTGTACAGGCTTTCTGTTGGGTCACATACCAGGTGGAATGGCAGTGTCTGGCCGTTCATATCACGCAGAACGATTTCAGGTTTGGACTGCATTACAACAACGATGTTTGCGCCTTTTTCCACAAATTCTGGATGAGCAACTGACAGAAGATGTACATCCATTCTGCATGGTGGGCAGCCGATGTATCTCTGGAACCAGAAGAATGTTGGTTTGCCGTCAACCAGCTGTTCAAATGTAACATCTTTCACGATTTCTGTACCAAAAACTGTGTCCAGTTTAAAGTTAGGCATTTTCATGCCTTTTTCAAGTTTTGCCATAATAAAAATCTCCTTTTCAATTTATTCTATAATAAATTTATTAAGCACTAAATATTTGCCAGCATTTCATCCACACTTGGCATATCAGCCAGATTCTTTGCATAGTGGCTGTATGTGATAATGCCGTGTTCGTCCACCAGTACCAGTGCAGGCAGCTGCTGTTCATTGCCTTCATATTCGCCGTGTTCAAAACCAAAACCTTTTGCTGCTTTCATCTTTTTCAGTGCTTTGAACAGACCGCCACCGATAAGAGCCAGCATACTCTTTGCAGGTTCAATGTCGAATTTTTTGTAAACTTCCTGTGCAGGGTCGCAGGCGATTTCGTATGGGAAAGTACCCAGTGGTGCTTCATCTTTTACAAGATTTGGGTCAGACTGCAGTACTACCATCAGTTTGCAGTCTTTTGCAGCAAATTCAGCCATTCTCTGTGCGAAGATGTGCAGGTCCAGACGGCATACTGTACAGCCGTAGTAACGCAGGAAAACCACATAGGTTTTTTTGCCGTCAGCAAAAGCTTCAAAACTCTGTGGGCCTTCTGCGTAAGGACTGAGATAAGTAAAATCAGGCATTTTTGTGCCTTTTGCCAGTTTCATAATTTTTCCTCCATAGTTGAAATATATCTTTGTATGGTATAATATAAAAGTAACGAATTACAGCGGACAATCCGCAATTTCATATATCATAATAATAGCATTTATTATAGTATTTTACAATGCCAAATGTATGAATAAAGGAGAAAAATTATGGCTGTTGATATGAATATAGTAAACGAAACAATGGAAAATCTGAAAAAACGCCAGTTCCGCCCATTCTTTGTGGAAAAGAAAGAAGATGTATTGCCACTGCTGAAAACACTGGTGGCTGAAGGCGAAACTGTGGCAAATGGTGGCAGTGTTACACTGGGGCAGTGCGGTGTTCTTGACTGGCTGAAAAGCGGCGGGTTCAATTATCTTGCACCAACTGCAGATATGACTGATGCTGAAAAGAAAAACATTACCCGTCAGCGCTTTTTTGCAGACAGCCTTTTCCTTTCTTCCAACGCCATCACAACTGATGGCAGAATATGGAACGAAGACGGTGCATCTACCCGTGTGGCACCTATGATTTATGGCCCTGATAAAGTGTTTATTGTTGCAGGTATTAACAAAATCGTAAAAACACAGGCCGAAGCCGTAAAAAGAATCAAATGGGTTGCACCGCAGAACTGCAAACGAATAGGTTTTGACACACCTTGTGTGGAAGATGGTCAGTGCCACAACTGCATGCACTTCCAGCGCAGCTGCTGTACATCGGTGACACTGAACTATTCCCGTATTCCGGACAGAATAGCAGTTATACTTGTAGGTGAAGAATTGGGTGTTTGATTATGACAGATTTTGAAAAATTCAAATTGAAACTGATTGATTATATTTACATCAGGGCGGCTATTACTTTGTGGTTGGTTATTATTGTTGCGGCCAATCTTCTGGGCAGAGTTCCACAGGCGTATACATTTTTATGGTGGCTGGAAATGGCAGTGTTTATGCTGATGCCATTTGAACGGTATATCGCAGTCAGAATTTCAAAAGGTCGCAGATGCAGCCAGTGTGGCGAATTTGTCAGACCGCAGTTGCTGCTGTTGATGAAAGAGTTCAGATGCCCCGCCTGCGGCAATAAGCATTTTGAGTACAAAACACTGGGCGATCAGTTCAGAAATAAGGATAAATAAAATGGATTTTGAATCTTATAAAAAGAAAGTAAAACTTTTTTATGTTTTTGACACTGCCTTGATTGTATTTATAGCAGTGTATTTTGTGTTGCCTGTTATTGGTGTTGCTACAGGTGTGTATTTGCAGGATTTTGTTGGTTCTGCTGTGGCAGATATGGTGGAAACAATGCAGTTTCCAATGTTGGCGATTATTGCACTGGGGTATATTTCATTACAGAAATATACCCGTTGCCCAGGCTGCAAAACATACATAAAACCTAAAAATATACTGGCAATGGAATCTTTCCGCTGCCCAAACTGCAGCAGTACAAAATTTTACAATAAAAAATAATGTCTCTGCTACAGGCAAAAGATAGTGAAGATGAATTGTTTTGTCAGTAATGTTTTCAGGGTATATAACAGGAATAAGTCCAATATAATACGAAATGTAATAATTGCAATCACTCCCTCGTATACAATATACAAAAGGAGTGATTGTTTTGTTTTATCCTGTTATTGTCTGCACTTTTGCAGGTCTTGCCACTGCGCTGGGGGCAGTTATAGTTCTTATACCGGGTGGTATTTCAGAAAAAGGGCTGTCTGTTTCACAGGGCTTTGCAGCTGGTGTAATGCTGGCTGTATCTGCACTTGACCTTTTGCCGGAAAGTTTTTCTGTATACTATACATATATGCCTGCTCTGGCTGCTTTCAAAGCAGTTGCCAGCCTTTTTGTAATTGGCTGGATAATCGGAAATCTTATTTCATCTGTGGCTGTACCTGATAATATTTATACCCAAACTGACACTGTTTCTGCGGTACGCCGCACAGCCATAATTACTATGGTAGTAATGGTGCTGCATAACCTGCCGGAAGGTATGCTGACTATTTTTACATCATCTGCCGACCTTTCAGACGGTCTGCGCATGGCCGTGGCTGTGGCGTTGCATAACATACCTGAAGGTATGGCTATTGCCAGCCCTGTACTGTATACAACCCACAGCCCCTTCAAAGCTTTCTTTGCCGCTTTTGCAGCAGGTATGGCTGAACCATTTGGTGGGATTCTTGCATATACAATGCTGAAAGATATTATCACACCTGCTTTCCTCAATGGTTTTATGCCTGTGGTGGCAGGCGTAATGTGTCGGGCCGCATTGTGTGAACTTATCCCCTCAGGTATAAATCTATCAAACATTAAACACACTTTTTATGGTATAATAACAGGAATAATGGTAATGGCTATTGGCTTATTTCTGTTTTAGTGATAAAATATAATTAATTATGGGCTGATTTACCAATACAGTATAAAGGATGTTTATGAAACGATTTTTAACTTTGCTTCTGGCAGTGTTTATGTTCACAGGCTGTGACGGCTTTGCCAACAAAGACAATATAATGAACCTGCTTTCTTCCCCAAAACTGTCCCAGAGAGAAAACCGGATTGTTTCCTGTATCAAAGATTATCTGGGACAGGATGTTATTCTAAAATATCCAAAACAGGGCAGCAATATTTCACCTGTGCAAACGGTGGATTTGTCCGGTGACGGCAGTGACGAGGCAGTTGTGCTGTATACAGCACCAGGTATGGGGGGAACTGTGCGCCTGGCAGTGCTGTCGGGCCAGGACAATATCTGGCAGGTGGAATATGAAGGCGAGGGCCTGGGCAGTGAAATACACAGCATTTCCTTTACAGACCTTACTCCTTCCGCGGACAGGCAGATTGTGGTGGGTTACACCTATTCAGACAGCAGTGAAAAATTCCTGTCTGTTTATTTTACAGATGATGGCAAAGTGTCAGATATACAGCATCAGACCTGTCAGGACTATCTGGTGGCAGATGTGACGGGGGACGGTATACAGGATATTATACTTGCCGGTGTAAACGCGGACAATCAGTATACACAGCTGAAATTGCTGTCAGCATCAGAAAACGGTGTGCTGACTTCCCTTGTTACCAGACAGCTGAAAGTGCCTAATGCCAGGGTAACATCCATAGCCCTCAGCAAAAATGATTTTTCAGATAAAATGGCTATTGTGGTGGACTATACAGACAGCTACTTCCGTGTTTATACTCAGGGTATGTATTTTTCTGACTATAAATTGAATGAAATACTTTCTCCTGACCAGGTGCAGAAACGATGGGTATATGATTACAGTCTGGACAGCAGGGATGTGGATGCTGACGGATATCTGGAAACACCTACTGTTATAGATTCCGGCAACACAATGCCAGAAAATATGAAATTTATGGAATGGACAAGCTATCTTGCACAGCAACCTGTCCGCAAATATTACGGTTTCTGTGAAGCCTCATCAGGTATTTATTTCCGTCTGCCGGAACTATGGCAGAACTATGTGGTTATGACCTATGGGGAAAATGAAAATATTTGGCTGTTGAAGCAGACAACGGAAAACAAAACCATTGTAACCTTTGAACTGCTGTCAACAGGTTATGACGAAGACCTGGCAGACAATGAGATAATTGTAGGTACAGGTACATTGCAGATTAAAATAACATTCGATGATTCAGTATCAGCAGACCAGCGTCAATATATTACAGAAGGTCTGATGTACATTAAATAGGAGGTTATTATGGCCAGAATATTGTTGGTAGAAGATGAAGACAATATAGGGGAAGTTATAGAACTGAACCTTACACTTGCAGGTCACAGTGTTGTGCGTGTTTCCAGTGCGGAAGCAGCACAGGATATATGGGAAGGCGGAGACACAGCCTTTGATATTGCCCTGCTGGATATTATGCTGCCCGGTATGTCAGGCATAGACCTGTGCGATTATATCAGGGAACGCAGTGACGATATAGGCATTATTATGCTGTCTGCCAAAAGTCAGGAACAGGACAAGGTTATCGCCCTGTCAACAGGTGCAGATGACTATATCACAAAACCTTTCGGTGTAAATGAACTGCAGGCCAGAATTTCTGCTCTTATGCGCCGTATCAGAAAAGAAGATAAAAAAACTGCTGCCCAGGGCGAAGATGTACTGGTTTCGGGTCCTTTCACACTTAATATCACCAGCAGAGTGTTGATGAAAAACGACACAGTAATCGACCTTACATCTGTGGAATTCAGCATTATGGAACTGTTTTTCAGAAATGAAGGTGTGGCACTTACCAGAGAAAAAATACTGGAAGGCGTATGGGGCGAAAACTACTATGGCGACATCAAGATAGTGGATGTGAATATCCGCCGCCTGCGTATGAAAATAGAAGAAGACCCATCAGGCCCGGAATTTATAGTAACAGTGTGGGGCTTTGGTTACCGCTGGACAGTATAGTATAAAAGTATATGAACAATAAAAGTATTACAAAACGATGGATAAAGGGCAGTCTGACCACCACGGTGATTGTGTTGGTTTTTGCTATGGTGTTCCTTATGGTTTTTGTCCGCAATTCCTATTATTCTGCGGCAGAAAACGCCATCCTCAGCCGAATAAATACCATAAACGGAACACTTGCAGCATCATCACGACTTTCTGACAGTGAAAGGACACAGATGCTGTACAGAATGAGTGAAGAATTCACCGAAAAAGAAAAGTTTGAATTTATGTTTATCGGTGTAAACGGCAAGATTCTGGCAACATCCAGTGGCTTTATGCCTGGGGACGAAATGCATATGGAAGACATCGGGAAAGCCCAGTCTGCCATTGACGGCATAGCCACCAATGTCTACCGCACTGCCCTGGGGGAAAAAGTGATGACTGCCACCTGTGTTATCCATCCGGACATAGACAATATATATGCAATCCGTCTGGTTACCAGTCTGGAAAAAGTAGACGGTGAAATAAATATTCTGGCAGGTTTTGCTGCACTTATGTTTGTGGCAATCATAGCTTTCAGCGTTATGTCAGGTATGTATTTTGTCCGCAGTATCGTTTATCCTATCAGGGATATTGAATCTACTGCCGCACAGATAAGCAAAGGCGAATTTGGCGTGCGTATAGACAACAGTTATGACGGCGAAATCGGTCAGCTGGTGGATACCATAAACAACATGGCGGAAGAACTGGGCCGCAGTGATGAAATCAAAAACGAGTTTATTTCATCAGTTTCCCATGAACTGCGCACACCGCTGACAGCTATCAAAGGCTGGGCCGAAACAATGAACAACAGCGGCGACAGAACCACAGTTGAAAAAGGTACACAGGTAATTCTCAGCGAGACAGAACGTCTGTATTCAATGGTGGAAAATCTGCTGGATTTTTCACGTCTGCAGAATGCTGATATAAAACTTACAAAAGAAAAACTGGACCTGGTGGCAGAGATAAGTGAAGTTGCAATAATGTTCCGGCCACGTTGCAGACAAAGCGGTATTGAACTGGTTTTTGATGAACCGGAAGACATTATCCCTGTCTATGGGGATAAATCCCGTTTGAAACAGGTTATGGTAAACTTGCTGGACAACTCTATCAAATATACCCCTGTCGGTGGAAAAATAGAAATAACCGTTGATTATGACAGGAAAAACGGCCTTGTCCATGTCAGTGTAAAGGATAATGGTAAAGGTATACACAAAGAAGATATAGAAAAAGTAACCCAGAAATTCTATAAAGGCAAAGGTGCAAAACGAGGCAGCGGTATCGGTCTTGCACTTGTGCAGGAAATAATAACAATCCATGGCGGACAGTTTACTGTAGACAGTGAATATGGTAAATATACCAATATGACTTTCACACTGCACACCGTCCGTTCAATGAAAGGAAAATAATGGCAAATAAAAAAGTTTCAATAGGCGGTCAGGCACTTATTGAAGGTATTATGATGAAAAGCCCTGAACAGTATTCCATTGCAGTGCGAAAACCTGATGGCACCATAGATGTACAGGTTTTTGACAACAAAAAGGTGAAGTTTCAGAAAATCCCTGTTTTAAGGGGTATTATGAACTTTTTTGACAGTCTGGTTACAGGCTATAAATCCCTTATGCACTCTGCTGAAATTGCTATGGAAGGCGAATTTGAAGAAGATGCCTTTGACAGATGGGTAAAGGAACACTTTGGCGAAAAAAGCAGTGAGATTATCACTATGATTGCAGGTGTGCTGGGCGGCATGCTGGCACTGGTGCTGTTTATGGTACTGCCTACCACTATTGCAGGTCTGCTGGATAAAGTCATTCCTCTTGGCGGATTTAAAAATGTAGTGGAAGGCGTATCCAAACTTGCTGTTTTTGTGCTGTATCTGTGGCTGGTTTCCAAAATGGAAGATATCCGCCGTACATTCTGCTATCATGGCGCAGAGCACAAAACCATCGCCTGTTATGAAGCAGGGCTGCCGCTGACAGTTGAAAATGTAAAAAAACATACCCGTTTTCATCCTCGCTGTGGCACAAGTATGATGTTTATTATACTTATTGTCAGCATTGTTGTGTTTTCATTTGTGCCTTGGAAAGGCACTCTCAACCGTGCTTTTATGAAAGTGCTGTTCCTTCCGGTTGTGGTAGGTATATCCTATGAAATTCTCCGCTATACAGGCCGCCACACCAACGCCTGCACCAGACTGCTGGCTGCTCCTGGCCTGTGGTTCCAGCGTCTTACCACCAACGAACCGGAAGATGATATGATAGAAGTGGCTATTGCTTCTGTAAATGCACTTTTACCGGAAACTATTATAGAAAAAGAAGAAAAAACAGATGCCTAATCTCAATTTGCTTTTCAGACAGATGACTGAAATACTTTCAGCCAACGAAAACTGTGAACCGAAATTTGAAGCCAACCGGCTGATAGAATTTGTTCTGGGCAAAAACCGCCTGGAACTGGGACCTGATTTTCAGGTCAGCGAAACAGACAGCGAAAAACTGCTGTCACTTTGTGAAAAAAGAAAAAGCGGCTACCCTTTACAGTATATACTGGGCACATGGCAGTTCTTTGACCTGGAACTTGCTGTGGGCGAAGGTGTATTGATACCGCGCCAGGATACAGAAGACGTGTGCCTGGCTGCCTTTGAGTACATAAAACAGTTTGACAGCCCAAACGTGCTGGACCTGTGTTCAGGCAGCGGCGCTATTGCTCTGGCTGTAAAACGCTATTGCCCTGATGCCACTGTTATGGCACTGGAAAAATTTGCTGATGCCTATGGGTATCTTGTGAAAAATATAGAAAAAACAGGTCTGCCTGTTCTGCCTGTAATGGGAGATGTGTTCAACTATGACTGGATTGTGGAAGAAGAAACTTTTGATGTTATCATTTCCAATCCTCCTTACATCAACCCTGACCAACAGGGCAAACTGCAGAAAGAGGTTGGTTTTGAACCATCCAGTGCTCTTTTTGCATCGGAAAAAGGTCTGCGTTTCTATAAATTTATATCCAAATTCTACCGCCCTGCACTGAAAGACGGCGGATATCTAATATTTGAATACGGTTACGACCAGGCAAAAGCTGTCCGCGATATATTGTTTGACGCTGAGTACAGGATAATAAAAGAAATTGTGGACACAGCTGGAAATCCAAGGGGAATAATTGCACAAAAAGTGTAAATTATATCAAATAAATACTTGAATATTATCTGTTTATATGTTAAGATATTAGTAAAATAACAACCAATAGTTGTAAAATATATGATATGAAGGGAATAAATTATGGCAACAGATAAAGAAAAGGCCTTGCGGACTGCACTGGCTAATATAGAAAAACAGTTCGGTAAAGGCGCTGTAATGCGTCTGGGTGAAAATGTTACAATGAATGTGGACAGCATTTCCACAGGTTCACTTTCACTGGACCTTGCGCTGGGTATCGGTGGCCTGCCAAAGGGCCGTATTGTTGAAATCTATGGACCGGAATCCAGTGGTAAAACCACACTGGCTCTCCATGTTGCAGCCGAAGCACAGAAAGCCGGCGGCAATGCTGCGTTTATCGATGTAGAGCATGCCCTGGACCCTGTTTATGCTGCTGCACTGGGTGTTGATATTGACTCTCTGCTGGTTTCACAGCCTGACACAGGCGAACAGGCCATGGAAATCTGTGAAGCCCTGGTGCGTTCAGGTGCTATTGACGTTATCGTGGTGGACTCTGTTGCCGCTATGACAACCAGAGCCGAAATCGAAGGCGAAATGGGCGACAGCCATGTTGGTCTTCAGGCGCGTCTTATGAGCCAGGCTATGAGAAAACTCACATCAGCCATCGGCAAAACAAATACAATCGTTATCTTCATCAACCAGCTGCGTGAAAAAATCGGTGTTATGTATGGTAACCCTGAAACAACTACCGGCGGCCGTGCCTTGAAATATTATGCGTCTGTCCGTATTGATGTCCGCCGTGTTGAAGCAATCAAAGTTGGCGGTGAAGTTATCGGCAACAGAACAAGAGCAAAGGTTGTTAAGAACAAAGTTGCTCCACCATTCAAAGAAGCAGAATTCGACATTATGTTTGGCCAGGGCATTTCCAAAACAGGCGAAATGGTTGACATCGCTGTTAAACTGGGCATCGTAAACAAATCCGGTGCATGGTTCAGCTATGGTGACATCCGTCTGGGCCAGGGCCGTGACAATGCAAAAGAATATTTCAAAGCAAACCCTGCACTTGCAAAAGAAGTGGAAGACAAAGTTTTTGCTGCAGTGGAAGAAGCAAAAAACAAAGGTATGAATGCCCTTGCACCTGACAAGAAAAAGCCAGGCAAAACAATCATCAGCACTGCAACAGATACAAAAGCAGAAGAAGCACCTGCTGAAAAACCTGTGACAAAACGCAGAAGTGCAAACATTGATATAGATGTTGAATAATATAAAAATAACCGACATCACCAAAACCAAAAAGGGCTTCAATGCCCTTTTCGCAGAGGATGAATTCCTTTTTTCAGTGGATGATGTGGTTCTTTACCGCAACAACATACAGATAGGCTCTTGTTTTACACAGCAAGAGCTTGCTTGTATTTCAAAACAAAGCCAGGATACGAAGGCAGTGGACAAGGCATATACACTTCTTTCCTCCCGTATGCATTCCAAAAAGGAGCTATATGATAAACTGTTGCGCAAATTTGAACCGGAAAATGCCAGATATGCTGTTGATAAAATGGAAGATCTGGGTCTTGTGAATGATGAAACATTTGCACAGATGAAAGCAGACTATCTGCTGAATGTGAAAAAACAGTCTTTATCCGCTATCAGAATAAAACTGGCAGGCCTTGGAATTGACAAAGATATAATTGATAGTGTATTATTAAGTTTTGAGCTGGACAATCAGATAGATGATATTACCAGACTTTTACAGACAAAATACCGGTCCAAATTATCAACGCCGGACAAAGTTGTTGCTTCACTTTTGCGCAAAGGCTTTAAATACGGTGAGATAAGGCAGGCCTTTGACAATTTACACATAAATTTACAGGAGTATTAAATGAAAGTTACATTAGTTTCTCTGGGTTGCCCAAAAAACCAGGTAGACAGCGATATTATCGCCCACGGCCTGCTGAAAGCCGGCCACACAACCACAGCTGATATGACAGAAGCTGATGTTTGTGTTATCAACACCTGCGGCTTTATTACCAGTGCCAAGGAAGAAGCCATTGAAAACATTTTCAATGCTGTAGGCGCTCGTCTTGAAAACCCTAAACTTAAAATTGTTGTTACAGGCTGTCTGGCAGAACGCTATAAAGACGAAATCATGACAGACATTCCTGAAGTAGACGCCGTTGTCGGTATAGGTGCCCACGACAAATTGCTGGAAGTTATGGAAAGCGTTACAAAAGGTGAAAAACTTTCCTGCTATGGCCCTAAAACAAACCTTGATATTACAAAGAAAAGAATTATTTCCACACCACGTCACTACGCCTATCTGAAAATTGCAGAAGGTTGCTCCAACGGCTGCTACTACTGTGCTATCCCACTTATCCGCGGTCCGCATCGCAGCCGCCCAATGGAAAGCTGTATTGAAGAAGCAAAATGGCTGGCAGAAGAAGGCGTAAGAGAAATCATCGTTGTGGCACAGGATATTACCCGCTATGGCGAAGATATTTACAAAGAAAACAAACTTGCTGAATTGGTTACAGAAATCAGTAAAATTGACGGCATCGACTGGATTCGTCTGATGTATGCATACCCTGAAAGACTGGGTGATGATGTTATCGACGTTATCGCTACAAATCCAAAGGTACTGCATTATCTTGACCTGCCTATCCAGCATATCAATGACAGAGTGCTGAAAAGCATGAACCGCAAAGGCGGCACAGATATCATTATGTCTGCAATCAACCGCCTGCGTGCAAAAGTGCCTGATATTTCTATCAGAACCAGCCTTATCACAGGTTATCCTGGTGAAACAGAAGAAGAATTCCAGCAGCTGTATGATTTTGTTAAAGAAATCAAACTGGAACGTCTGGGTTGCTTTGCCTATTCTGAAGAAGAAGGCACAAAGGCTGCCACTATGGAGCAGATGCCAATGGAAGAAAGACAGCGCCGTGCAGACCTGATTATGCAGCTGCAGACAGGTATCATGGCTGACAAACAGGCTGCTATGGTTGGCAGAGATATTGAGGTTATCGTTGATGATTATGACAGTGAAAACGAACTGTTTATCTGCCGCTCAGTATACGATGCTCCTGAAATTGATGGCGAAGTTTACATTTCCGGTGACTGGCCTGTAATGGTTGGCGAAATCTACACTGTACATATTACAGAAAGCGATATTTACGACCTTTACGGCGAACTTGTGGAAGATTAAGGAGAGTTATTATGAATTTACCTAATAAACTTACACTTCTGCGTTTTGTACTGGTGCCTGTATTTATGGTGTTTATGTATATAGACAACCCATACAGTTACCTGACTGCACTTATAGTTTTTGCTATTGCTTCTTTTACAGACTTTCTTGATGGCAGCATAGCAAGAAAATATAATATGGTTACAGACTTTGGCAAATTTATGGACCCACTGGCAGATAAACTGCTGACAACCGTTGCGCTTATCTATCTGTGTCTTAACGGCATGTGTCACGAAGTGGTTATCTGCATTGTTCTTGCCAGAGAATTTGCAGTAAGCGGTATCAGACTGATTGCCGCTGCAAACCCTGCCGGCGGTAAAGTTATTGCTGCCGGTATGATGGGCAAAATGAAAACAGTTTTCCAGATGGTTGCCAGCATGCTGGGGCTTATGGCTATGGCATTGCTTTCTATGGAAATGATTTCACAGGCTACATATCTGACAATAGCTATGATTACAAATATACTTATGTGGATTATGGCTGTGCTTACAGTGGTTTCCGGCATGCAGTATATCCTGCCAAATATCGACCTTATCAAAAACGCAAAATAGTATTGACAAACCAGTTTCTTAATAGTACAATGTACTCATAAGGAACTGGTTTTACATTTTACACCCTTGAAAAATATATGGGTATATGGTATTATAATCAGTAGTTGAATAGTCTAAATGCGTTATTATCAAGACTAGTAACCGGCGTAAAAGTCTGACAGAGAATAGGTGTGACCCGCTGAAAGCACCTTAGATGCAATAAACCGGCCAATGCCCTTGAAAGCAGATGCGGCGAAGTAGCAGTAGCTGCATACGGCTGTCCCCGTTACAGGACTCACAAGATATAAATCGAAGTGGAACCGTGGTTATTTATGCCGCCTTCGTTTGCCTTGGGGCAAATGGGGGCGGTTTTCGTTATATTCGGTCTTTGGTTTAAAAAATTTGAAAGGCTTTTAAGCCGGAAAGGACAATTATATGAAACATATGAATGTTTTCAACACACTTACCCGCAAAAAAGAAGAATTTATTCCACTGGTTGAAGGTGAATACAAAATCTATGTTTGCGGTCCAACAGTTTACAACTATATTCACATCGGCAATGCCCGCCCTGCAGTAGTTTTTGACACACTGCGCCGTTATCTGGAATACAAAGGCAACAATGTAAAATATGTTTCCAACATCACAGACGTTGACGACAAAATTATCAAACGTTCCATTGAAGAAGGCATCACTTTTGAAGAAGTAGCCAGAAAATACGAAAACGAATATTATCATGACCTCCAGGGGCTGAATGTTCGTCTGGCAGACGCACGCCCAAGAGTTTCTGACCATATTCCTGAAATCATTGATATCGTGCAGACACTTATCGATAAAGAACACGCATACGAAGTAGAAAATGGCGATGTTTATTTCCGTGTTCATTCCTTCAAAGATTACGGCAAACTGAGCCATCAGCCACTGGAAGAACTGGAAGCAGGCGCAAGAATCGAAGTGGGCGAAATCAAAGAAGCCGCTGCTGACTTTGCACTGTGGAAAGCTGCAAAACCGGGTGAACCACACTGGCACAGCCCATTCAGCGAAGGCCGTCCGGGCTGGCATATCGAATGTTCTGCAATGAGCCGCAAACACCTGGGTGAAACTATTGACCTGCACTGCGGTGGTCAGGACCTTATCTTCCCACACCATGAAAACGAAATTGCACAGAGTGAATGTGCTTCTGACAAAGAATTTGCACGTTACTGGATGCACAACGGTTACATCAATGTAGACAACCAGAAAATGTCAAAATCTCTCAACAACTTCTTTACAGTAAGAGATATTTCTGACCAGTTTGGTTATGAGCCTATCCGTTACTTCCTGCTGACAGCCCACTACCGTTCACCTCTGAACTTCACACGCGAAGTTATGGAACAGGCCAAATCTTCTCTGGAACGTCTTTACACAGCTAGAGAACAGCTGGACTTCCTGGCAGGTGCAACAACAGGCACAGAAGAAACACTGAAAGCTGTTGCTGATAAACTGAAAGCTGAATTTATCGAAGTTATGGACGATGACCTGAACACAGCTGATGCACTGTCCAAACTGTTTGAACTGGTTACAGCTATCAACACAACAGGTACTCTCCAGACAAAAGAAGCTATCGAATACACAGCAAAAGTTTTTGACGAACTGGCTGGCGTTTTGGGTCTGCTTTACAACAGAAAAACAGACGAAATCCCACAGAGAGTTAAAGACCTGGTTGCAGAAAGAACAGAAGTTAGAAAAGCCAAAAACTGGGAAAGAGCTGACCAGATCCGTGACGAACTGGCAGAGCTGGGCTATATTGTAAAAGATACACCACAGGGCCCACAGATTATCGCAAAATAATTACACATAAGAAAAGCCGCATCTGGTTTCAGATGCGGCCTCTCTTTTCTATACTTAGGAGTTTATATAATGACCAATATAATCATATCGGGGAAAATCTGTTGGTTTTATTCTTGATTTTATGATTAAAGTATAACCTATAAATATGTAATGAATAAGAAAAATTTATGAGCAGATTGTGAATAAATTATACAATTTGTAATGTTTTGCTGAAATATAACTGAAATGTCACAATTATAGCAGTTTTTATCAGTTTGTGGTATACTGTTAAAAAATGTTTGCAGGGGATTGGTTTATGAAATTATTGCAGAAAATATTTGCCATACTGTTGGCTATATGTACACTTACAGGCTGCACAGCACAGTCTGCACCACAGGATGAAATATCCTTTTCTACCGAAAATATGGAATTGGTTACAAAAGGCGACAATGATTGGTGGACAATACAGGAGCAGATGTGCAGGGCGGTTATTCTGCTGGGGAACGACTGGCAGTTTACTGCTGACAAGGTTGACTTTTCAGGCCCGTCATCAGGTCTTGGTTTTGGGGATATGATATTGCAAAGCCACCGTGTACAATATGATAAAAGTATGGCGCAGTATATAGATGGGGAATACCGAATGTATCTTGACGATGTGAAGGAACAGTCACTTAAATATTTCCCTTTTACAGAGCAGGCGTTAGAGGAACACTATACCAGTCAGCCTGTCTATGACAAAGCTACAGACAGTGTGCCGGCACCTGATGGCTATGGCAATCTGTGCGAAATAAATATTGTTGATATATATAATTCTGAAAATAAATATATAGTTCAGTACCTTCTTATAATGCCGGAAGGCAGCTACAGTGAAGGCAGGGCATTGCTGGAAAAGAACAGCAAAGGTGATTTTATCTTTATGGCAGGGCAGCGTGATGAAGAGATAAAAAAGGCTGTGGTACAGCCAACTGCTATCAAAGAAATCACCGACTGGCCTGCAGCGGCACAGGCACTTTCTGAACATCTGGTAAACCGGTCCCTGTGGTTATACGAAGCACCAAAAGAACAAGCCAGCAGGATAGAAGCATGGAGATGTGTTTTATCACTGTTTGCTTTTGACCGGGGACAGAAACTTGAAAACCCGGCACACCCTTATGTTGATTTTGTAAAACAGAATGGTAATTTGCATCAGGTCAGTCTTGTGGATGCACAGAAAATGGTAAAACATATATTCGGCACAGATGGCTGGTTTTTAAATTCTGACTATGACCCTGTAACAGGTATGTATACGGTACCTGATGTGGGAATGGGCAATTCGGTTTATGTGGCAGAAAGCACCGTATTTACGGACACTGCCAACCCGGAAAGATACATTGTAAAGGTTACAGCCAGAAGTCTGTATGAAGACCCGACACCTGATTATTACACACTTGTTTTTGATAAAATCACTGAAAATGGAGAAAGTTTTTTAAGATTTGTTTCAATAGAATAAAAATATCAACAATCTTCCTCTGCCGAGGGAGATTGTTTCATCTGAATTGCATTGTATTCAATACATTTTATCGGTTGACTATATATATTAAATATATTAAAATTAATCTGGGAAGAAATGATTGAAACAAGGTGAAACTATGTCAAAACCACTGATTGATTATTATAACGAAAAAATTGAATTCAACAGGCTGCCTGACTGTGCTGAAAAAGTGCAGCTGGCTGTATCCCGCCTGGAAAATCCATACAATATTTCTGATGAAGACAGGCTGATGTATCAGGATTATCTGGGCAGAGATGCCGCCAAGGCAGTGCCTGAACTTATAGATAAAAATGCCCTGCGCACTTTTCCACTGTTGGTGAAATACCGCACAATAAAAAAGGGCAACGTGGCAAAAATGGTGGAATATGCACAGACAGCCAGAAAGATGGATATTCTTTCCTATCTGCTGAATATCGGCAATGACCTGCGCTTCCACCCGAAAGATGTGGATATTGCCCCTAAATTTACACCGGGTAAATCAGACAACAATATTCCTCAACAGCTGCCTGACTATGACAGCCTGCGTGTGGGGGACATTGTATGGCTGGGTGTTAAGCCTATGCCTTGGGTTGTTCTGGAAAAGAAAGATGGCAAGGCGCTGGTTATCAGTAAATATGTATTTGACTGCCAGGCATACCACAACATTTTCTACAAGGTAAAATGGAACGATACCTCTGTTTGCAAATGGCTTAACGGTGAATACGCAGACAGATATTTTACAGAGCTGGAAAAAGAAAAAATTCACCCGGTTTATATAGATAAAGATGCAACTCTTTTCATGGAAGAAAAAGAAGGAACTGTGAAAAACAACCTGTTTTTCCTCAGCATTGAAGAGGCTGCTAAATATTTCAAGACAGAACAGGACAGAACAGTTCGAATCACTGCCTTTGGCAAGCGCAAGATTATGTGGGCCACATTTGATGTTTATGCACACTGGTGGCTGCGTTCCATGACACAGGACGTACTGGGTAAAGGTGCCACCTTTGTCCGCCTTGACGGTGCTATCCAGACCCACGGCGGTTACATACTGTCCAATTCCTATGACGAATTTTACGACCATTTTGGTGTTCGTCCTGCAATGTATATTAAACTTGACTGATAAAATGGAAAACAAAACTATATATTACAACGAAGCTGTTGACTTTTTACGAATGGATAACTGCCCTGAAAAGGTAGAAATAGCCATATCACGTCTGGAATATCCATTGGGACTGGATGACGAAATGGTGGTTATGTATCAGGACTATCTTTTCAACACAGCGCCTAAAATTGCCCGGCAGTTTATTGATATGAACAGACTGGCGGTTTTCCCATTGCTGGTTAAATACAGGGTAATAAAAAAAGCCAATGTAATCAAACTTACAGAATATGCCCGTGAAAAGAGAAAAATGGATATTATGTCTTATCTGATGGATGTGGGCAACCAGTTCCGCACCAGACCAAAACAGATGGATATTGCCACAAAATTCACACCGGGCAAATCAGAATTGCCGGCTGTACCACAGCCTGACTATACACAGGCAAAAACAGGTGATATAGTATGGCTGGGCAATCCGCTGATGCCCTGGCAGGTGCTGGAAAACAAGGCCGGCAGACTGCTTTTGATATCAAAATATGTTCTGGACTGCCTGCCTTATGAAGATTTCTATAAAAGAAATACTTTCTGGGGCCAGTCCAGTATAAGAAAAAGACTTAACAGGGAATATCTTTCCAATCTGCTTACAGAGGAAGAGATAGGCCGTGTTGTTCCTGTTTTTATAAACAGGGAAGATGACAGTCTTTCCTTTGATATACCACAGGGCGAAACAGGAGATAAATTTTTCCTTTTAAGCGTAAAGGAAGCCAAAAGATATTTCCGTGACAATCGCCGGCGTACAGCACCTGTGGTAAAATATGCCACACGCAGTATGTTGTGGACAGTTTTTGACAAATGGGCACACTGGTGGCTGCGCACACCAGGTGAACTGGACGCAGATATGTTCTATGTTCGAGATGGCGAGATAATGTCGATAAACAGTACAGTGCAGGGGTCTTATTTTGAACACTTCGGTGTGCGCCCTGCAATGTATATCAATATGGAGCAAAAATGACCATAATTAATTATTATGATGAAATAAAGGATTTTCAGCGTCTGACAGACTGTACAGAAAAGGTGGAAATAGCTGTTTCCCGACTGGAAAACCCTGTGGGAATCACTGAAGAAAAAGTCCTGATGTACCAGGATTATCTCTTTGGAAACAGGCTGGATACAATCATGCAGTTTATTGATATGAACAGACTGCATATCATGCCGCTGCTGGTTAAATACAGGCTGATTAAAAAGTCCAATATTTTGAAACTTACAGAATATGCCCGCGAAAATCGAAAGCTGGATATAATGTCATATCTGATGGAAGTGGGAAATCAGTTCCGTACACAGCCCAGACAAATGGATGTTGTTACTAAATTTGTAAAAGGAAAATCATCATTGCCTGTGGTGGAAAAATCTGATTACAGCCGTGCCAGAGCCGGCGATATTATCTGGCTGGGCAGGACACCTGCGCCATGGAAAGTGCTGGAAAACAAAGGCGGCAGGCTGCTTTTGCTGTCTGAATATGTGTTGGACTGCCTGCCTTTTGAAGATTTTTACGACCCGTTTTATTTTTCCATGTCTTTTGACCGCACCCGCTGGCCATTCAGCACAATCAGAAGACATATAAACAGCGATTTTTACAATTCACTGTTGACAGAAGAAAAGCACAGGGTTGAATCGGTTTATATCTCTGCAGATGACAGGCTGACTTTTGAGCCAAGGGAAGATGCAAAGCAGGACTTTATGTTCCTTCTCAGCAAACAGGAAGCAGAAAAATATCTTAGAACCGAAAAAGACCGCCTTGCACCGGTTACATCCTTTGCCACCCGCAGTATGCTGTATGAAAGGTTTGAAAACTATGCTTACTGGTGGTTGCGTACACCTGGCGAGTACACAGTAGAAAAAATGTATGTGTTGAACGGTAGATTTACCAGCCGGAACAGTCTGGTAGGCGGTGACCATTTCAATTTTTTGGGTGTACGCCCGGCATTTTATTATAAATATTAATTGAATATATAACTTTTCAAGAAAGGAGAAACTATGGCAGATAACGATATTATGGTCAGCAATGACCAGTACCGGGCACAGAGTATAAAAATCAAACGAGTGGCCGAAAAGGTTATGCAGGCCTCCAAAAGCTCATTGATTGTTCATCTGCGTTTTCTTGATGCTGCTATCAATAAACTGAAGCTGGAGTTGGCTGAAAAATACATATCTGTTGACGGCCGTGCTATCATGTACAACCCTGTGTATGTTCTGCGGTTGTATAAAAAAGATAAAAACCTGGTTACCAGAAACTATCTGCATATGATTCTGCACTGTACGTTTTTGCATTTCTATGTGGGCCCACAGATAAACCAGAATCTTTGGGACATAGCCTGTGATATTGCAGTTGAAAACATTATTGATCAGCTGGCAGAAACCGAAGAATATCTTCAGGTAGAGCCTAACCCTGACAAGGAAGCGGCAATGGAGATGATAAAGGAAAATGTGCCGCAGCTTACAGCGGAAAAAATCTACCGCTGGCTTATGGACTCTGACCTTACTGACGAACAGATGGAAGAACTTTTCTTCCTGTTTATTCAGGATAATCACTCCTGCTGGTACGATATGCAACATAAACCACAGGAGCTGACCAAAGACGATGTGAAGCAGAAACCTGAAGACAAACCGCCTATGATTGACGATTCGCCAAACCCAGATGACCAGCAGCCGGATGATGACGCTGGAAGTGACGAAGATTCAAAACTGGAAGAAGATGAATCTGAAAACAAGGAAACAGGCAAGGACGGCAGAAATGCTGACGAGGAAGAAATGGAAGAAATGGGTGACGATGGTACCCAGGAAGTGGATAAAGACAAACAGGAACTTATGGAAGAATGGGAAGATGTGGCTAAACACATGGACCTGGATATGGAAACGTTCTCCAAAGAGGCCGGCAGCCGTGTAGGTGACCTGTTGCTTAATATCAGAAATGTTACCAGAGAAAAATATGACTATACAGCATTTTTGAAAAAATTTGCTTCCATGGGCGAAAAAATGATGATAGACGACGATGAGTTCGACTATATCTATTACACCTATGGTCTGTCACTTTATGACAATATGCCATTGGTAGAACCTCTGGAATACAAAGAGACAAATGTGGTTAAAGAGTTTGTAATAGCCATAGATACATCTTTTTCTGTTCATGGTGACGAAGTGCAGGCTTTCCTGCGCAAAACATATAACATTCTCAAAGCCACCGAAAGTTTTTCATCACATATCAACCTGCACATTATTCAGTGTGACGTAAAGGTTCAGCATGATGAAAAAATCACATCCCAGGCAGAACTGGACAGATATATGTCTGATATGTTGCTGTATGGTTTTGGCGGTACCGATTTCCGCCCCGTATTTGAATATGTGGACGAGCTGATTGAAAAGAAAGAATTCTCCAACCTGAAAGGTCTGATTTACTTTACTGACGGTTTTGGCGAATTCCCACAGCGCGCCCCTGCATATAAAACAGCATTTGCATTTGTCAGTGATGACCCTATGTTTGACCCTGTGGTGCCACCATGGGCAATCAAACTTATACTTGACCCTGAAGATATTAAAGAAGACGATAAGAAATAAGAGGCAGTTATGAATATTAAACAAGCAAAAGAAGAAATCAAAAATACCCTTACCGTGTATTTTACAAAAAATGAATTCGGCAACTATGTAATTCCTATTGAAAAACAGCGCCCTGTTTTCCTTATGGGCCCTCCGGGTATCGGTAAAACAGCTATTATGGCTCAGATTGCGTCAGAAATGGGTGTAGGTCTGCTGTCTTACTCTATGACACACCACACACGTCAGTCCGCTATCGGCCTGCCTTTTATTGAAAAGAAAACTTTCAATGGTCAGGAATACACTGTTTCTGAATACACACTTTCTGAAATCGTTGCTTCTGTTTACGAACTTATGGAAACAACCGGTCTGAAAGAAGGTATCCTGTTCCTTGATGAAATCAACTGTGTTTCTGAAACACTGGCACCTGTTATGCTGCAGCTGCTGCAGTACAAAGTTTTCGGTAAACACAAAATCCCTGCTGGCTGGGTGATTGTTACAGCCGGTAACCCACCTGAATATAACAATGCTGTTAGAGAATACGACATTGCCACATGGGACAGACTTAAACGTATTGATATCACACCTGACTTTGAAATCTGGAAAGAATATGCTTACAAGGCTAATATCCATATGTCCATCATTTCTTATCTGGAATCAAAAACAGCAGACTTCTATACAATCGAAACAACTGTGGATAGTAAAGCTTTTGCAACAGCCCGTGGTTGGGAAGACCTGTCACAGATGATTGACCTGTATGAAAAACACGGTATTCCAGTAAAAGAAACTCTTATTTCCCAGTATCTTCAGAACAGAAAAGTGGCAAAATCCTTTGCTGCTTACTATGACCTGTATGTGAAATACCGCGGCGACTACCAGATTGACAAAATTATGGTGGGTGAATACAGCCAGTCAGTGCGTTACAAAGCACAGTCAGCCAAATTTGACGAAAGAGTTATGCTGGTTTCACTGCTGCTGGATGCTATCAACGAAGACACACTGGCAGTTGTGGAAAAAATCAACATAATTGCAGAAATCCGCAAACTTGTACGCAACTTTACAAAGAAAGTGGAAGTGGGCGAACAGAAACCTATCGATATTCTCCAGCACCTTATTGAAAAGCAGAAGAAAGAAATGGAAAAACGTCTTTCAGCAGGTAACCTGACAGACCAGGAAAGAAGCAATATGAATACAGTTATCGAATTTTTCGAAGCACAGCTGGCAGGTGTTATGAACGCTGATGCTGAAACAGCTGTAAAACATATGAAGTCCAGCTACAATGCACTTACACGCGCACACAAAAAAGAAGCAAAAGCCACCAGCGAAAGAATGGACAATGCATTCAAATTTGTTGACGATGTATTCGGTGATGGTCAGGAAATGCTGATTCTGGTTACAGAGCTTACACAGAACTACTACGGTTCCAAATTCATATCCAACTTTGGCTGTGATGAATACTTCAAACACAACAAATCCCTCCTTTTCTACGAACGCGACAAAGAAATTATGGACGAAATCGCAGAACTGGATATTGATTTGGATATATAAAAATAAAAAGACCAGTTTACTGGTCTTTTTATTTTTGTATTGAAAAAGCAGTGCGCAAAAATGTATAATTAAAATAATTACTATAGGAAAATGGTGTTGAAATGTTTAATTCTACTGCTATGCTGAAGATGGCTCTTAAAGAAAAAGAAGCAAAAATAGAAGAAATGGAAAAGCAATTGAATAATCTAAAAGAGCAGTTGGAAAACAGCCAGATGTCAAATGTAAAAAAGGCTGTCAACTGGTTCTCTAATTTAACTGGTAAAAAACGGATTGAACATTCTAATGAAGAGAAAACAAAGATACCTCAGCCTGTTTATCGTGTGCCTGTGCAGACTTTTATAGATACTGTTAAAGATTATGATGTAATTGCATTTGATGTGTTTGATACGCTTGTTTTACAAAATATTCGTACACATAATGATATTTATGATTTAGTTGGACTTGAATCAGGTTTTGAAAGTTTTGCTGATTTACGTATGGAAGCATTCAATCAAGTTTCAAAAACATCTGACGCGCAAGGAAAACAGTTTAAATTGAAAGATATATATGAGCTTTTAGGACAGTGGATTGGTATTGATAGTGAAAAAGTGATGGATATAGAGATTACTGTTGAACAGACACTTTCTACTGCAAATTCATATATGAAACAGGTTTTCGATAACCTTATATCTTTAGGCAAAGAAATTATAATTACAGCAGACACATATTTGCCATTAGATGTTGTGAAAAAAATTCTATCCAACTGCGGTTATAGTGGATATCGGAATTTGTTTGTTAGTAATGAATTCGGGTGTTCCAAAACTGACGGTAGTATGTATGAATATATCAATAATTTTTATAGCGAAAAAAAGATTATTCATATTGGCGATGAATATATAAATGATATTGTTAATGCAAATGCCAAAGGATGGCAGGCGGTATGCTATTTCCCTTGTAGAGATATTTCACCATATCGTTTTACAGGGGCACAGTCACCTGTGGGGGATATTCATTCGGGAATCGTAACCAATAAAATATATTCAGCATCAGATGATTATAGCATAGGTTATAAACATGGATATGTTTATGGCGGGATTCTTACGGTAGGTTATTGTAAATGGCTAGAAAAATTTTCTTTATCCAACAATGCTGATAAAATTCTTTTTCTTGCCCGTGATGCACAGATATTTAGTGAAATATTTGAAAAACATATAAATACAGTTCCACATCAGTATATGCTTGTTTCCAGATTTGCAATGTGGCAGATTGTTTTTGATATACATACTGAAGAATATATCCGTTTCTTTTTCAGAAACAGGGCTTATGCAGCAAATACCAGAATTGACGATGCACTTATAGAAACTGGATTGGATTTCCTTGTTGAAAAATTACCTGAATGGGGTATAGATCGTACAGTAATACTGGATTCATCTACATATTTTGATGTAAGACAATTTATCTATGACAATAAGTCTGTTATATCAAAACAATTTGCTCCTGCTCGCAATGCAGCGACAGATTATTTCAATGAATGTTTTGGTACAGCAAAAAAAATAGTGCTTTCTGATATAGGCTGGAGTGGACAAATTTTGATTCATATGCGTCATTTTGTAAGAGATGTAATGAAAAGAGATGATATTGAAATCATAGGTGCTTTTATGGCTGCCAATATGCGTAAAGATATAAATAATTATGTAAACACTGGTATACTTAATTCATATCTTTTCACATATGGTCAAAACAGAGATATGAATATTTTGCTGGAAAATAATATAGGAAATACAGCACTTATGTGTGTAGAAGCAATGTATTCATCTTCATCCCCTACACTTATGGGTTACTGTATATCCGCAGATGGTAATCGTGATTTTATTTTTGGACAGGAAACAGCCAATACAGCTATTATCAGCGATATACAGAAAGGCATAATGGATTTTGCTTCTGATTGGTTTGAAATAATTGCAAATATTAATGTTAATATGGATATTACGGCAGCGGATGCGTTTGCTCCTTATGAAGACATTGCTTTTGATTGGAAATATCTTTCACAGGTTTTCGGTCAGTTTGCTGAATATATGGACAGTTTGCCTCGTCTTGGGAAAAGCCGAATGTATAAGACGTTACAGGAAATTATGGTGGAAAGAGGTATTATATAATTAACATGAAACCGAGGGAAATATCAATTCCCTCGGTTGCTTATATATCTACTAAAAACAGTAGGGTGTTTGACAACATGATTTAATTTTAGTATAATAAATATCTAATATGCGGCTATGGCGGAATTGGCAGACGTGCCAGATTTAGGATCTGGTGCCCCAGGCGTGCAGGTTCGACCCCTGTTAGCCGCACCAAGCGACCAGTATTCGAACCTCCTTGAGAGGTTCGCGTGCTGGTTTCTTTTTTATTGTGAATTAATATAATTTATGGTAAAATTTTGTTATAAATAATTATATACAAGCATAATTGAATTAGTTTAGAAAGGAGATGCATTATGGGAAAACAGACAAAGCAAAAAGGTAGTAATTTTGGCGGAGATTGGACTATACAAAAACTTTATATAATAGAAGAATATCTCAAAACTTACTGTACAGCTCTGAAAAATCAAAATGTAAAAAAGATATATGTTGATGGATTTGCTGGAAGTGGTAAAACTGCATTGAAAAGCCATAAGACTATAAATAATGAAATGCAAGCAACATTATTTAACGAGTATTCAAATGATGAGGATATTGTTGTTGATGGTTCTGCATTGATATCTTTGCAATTTGATTTCGATGAGTATTATTTTATTGAATTGGATGAAGGTCGAATTTCAACACTAAAAGGATTAATTAAAGAAAAATATCCAGGCAAGTATAATAAAGTACATTTTATCACTGGGGATAGCAATGTAAAATTACTTGAAGTTATATCTAAAATAACATTACATGATAGATGTGTTATGTTTTTAGATCCATACGCATTAGAATTAAAATGGAGTACATTAGAAAAAATAGCAGAATGCACAGTAGTAGATCTATGGTATCTTTTCCCTCTGTCATTAATTAGATTAATAGAAAAACAGAAAGATATACCAGAGCATAATAAAGAAAAAGTCACTTCTATTTTGGGAACTGACAAGTGGCTGGAAGAATTATTTGTAGAATCATCGCAGATGAACTTTTTTAATGATACCAATTATGATAGGGTAGATTATAAAGAAATATTGGATTATGTAAGAAAGAGATTTGAAACGATTTTCCCCTATGTTTCACCAAATTCTAAAATATTGACAAATGAAAAAAAGAATGCACCAATGTTTATGTTGTGTTTTATGATGACTAATACTAGCTCGAAAGCACAACAATTAGCTGCAAGACTAGTTAAAGGTATAATAAAAAGTACGGAGAAACTTTAATGGAGAAAATAGAAAGAAAATCATTGTTGTATAAAACAGGGGTTGAATATGGAGACTATACCTTGAATCATATTCAAGGTTGCTCTCATGGGTGCAAATATCCTTGTTACGCTATGATGATGGCGAAGAGATTTGGTAAAGTAAAAACATATGATGAATGGTGTAGGCCAAAACTTGTAGGAAATGCTTTGGAATTATTAGATAAAGAAATTCCAAAATTGAAAGAAAAAATTGAATCAGTACATTTGTGCTTTACAACAGACCCATTTATGTATGGCTATGAGGAAATATCTGATATGAGCATAAAAATAATAGAGAAGTTAAATTTAGCGGAAATCAGATGTAATGTGTTAACAAAAGGGATATTGCCATTTGAATTGTCACAGCTTTCAAAAGAGAATGAGTATGGAATCACAATAGTTTCTTTGGATGAAGAATTTAGAGCTGAAATGGAACCTAATACAGCTCCTTTCAGAGATAGAATTCGGGCATTGAGACGATTAAGCGAAGCAGGATGTAAAACTTGGGTTAGCATGGAACCATATCCTACTCCTAATTTTATTCAGCAAGACTTATACGAAATATTAAATGAAATTAGTTTCTGTGATAAAATCATATTCGGTAGATTAAATTACAATAAAAAAGTTTCAGAATATAAGAATTATAAAGATTTTTACAATAATATGGCAAGCGAAGTAATAAGCTATTGTATAGACAATGGAAAAGAATATCATATCAAAGATGGAACTATTACATTAAAATAGTATAAGCCAGCAAGAATTACTCTTGCTGGCTTTCTTCATTTGTTTCATTGTCTCTTTCGATATCTGAATAATATTCTAGTATTTGTGGAATAAAACATCTAGCCAGCAATTCTAAATCAAATTCTGGTATTTCAGTATTATTTATAATATTTCTCTTTCTTGCCATTACTACAATCTCCTTTTAAAAAAGTGCTTCTAATATATAGATTTTTAAAAGATATATTTTTGGGGAATAAATATAAAATTTCATAAAAGTTTCATTTATTTGAAAAGCAGGCATCAATTAAATTTTATGCCTGCTTTTATTTTTTTTGACTAAATATATAAAAACTATCGGTGTGTTTTGTGCGTTGTTACAAAAATTGTGAAAATTAAAAATTTTTTACCAATTTTGGACTCTGCCAAAATCTATATATTGAAGGGCAGAATAAGCATAGCTCTTCATTGAACCTTGAAAAATGGATGAGCTGGCCGATTTGATACTCTTTTTGAATGTGCATTCTGCGTGTCTTAAAGAGAATTACACCGATGGAACAGAGAAACGACGGTAGGAACGGGATTGGATATGACAGACACAAAAATGCTGTATTAAATGACAGCAGATAAAATATGGCAGTGGGATTACCACTGCTGTATTAATGTGCTGTTATTGCACAAATAAGAAAAAGGAGATAAAAATGGAAAAATGCAAAGTAATAGCTATTACAAACCAAAAAGGTGGTGTTGGAAAAACAACTACTTCAGTTAATTTAGGTGTTGCACTTGCAAAAGAAGGCAAAAGAGTTTTGCTGATTGATGCTGACCCACAGGCCAGCCTTACTGTAAGTATGGGAATATCAAAGCCTGATGACCTGGATATTTCTCTGGCTACTGTTTTACAGCATATTGTTGATGATGAAGATTACGATTTGGATATGGGTATTATTCATCATAATGAAGGAGTTGACTTGCTTCCATCAAATATTGAACTGTCATCATTTGAAATTGGCCTTGTAAATACAATGAGTCGTGAGCTTATCCTAAAAAACTATCTGTATGACATTAAGCAGAATTATGATTACATATTAATAGACTGTATGCCGTCTCTTGGTATGATGACTGTAAATGCACTTTCTGCAGCAGACAGCGTAATAATTCCATCACAGCCAAATTTCCTTTCTGTTAAGGGTTTGGGACTGTTGATGAGAACAATATCCAATGTAAAAAGAAAGTTGAATCCACAGCTTAAAATCGAAGGTGTGCTATTGACTATGGTAGACAGCAGAACAAACAATGCAAAAGCAGTTATCAGTTCATTAAGGTCAACTGGTGGAAACTTAAATATTTTCAAGACAGAAATACCGCATTCTGTAAGAGCCGCTGAATGTAGTCAGATTGGGAAAAGCATATTTGAACACGATTCCAATGGTAAAGTGGCAACTGCATACAGAGATTTTGCAAAGGAGGTGTTGAGTAATGAAAAAGTTAGAGAAAATAGATTTAGGTTTGAAAGAGGCATACGATGAACTGTTTATGACAGATGAAGAGCGCAAAGAAAATCGTTTGCCACGAATACATGATATTCCACTTTCACAAATTGATGATTTCCCAAACCACCCTTTTAAAGTGAAAATCGATGAAGATATGGAACAACTTGTGGAAAGTATCAAACAGCGTGGTATTATCACTCCAATAACCCTGCGTGAAAAAGAAGATGGCAGATATGAGATTGTTTCCGGTCATAGGCGTAAAAAAGCCTGTGAAATTGCAGGTCTTGAAACCATAAAAGCAGAAATCAAGGAACTTGACAGAGATGAAGCTATAATTTTGATGGTAGAATCCAATCTGCAGCGTTCTACAATACTCCCATCAGAAAAAGCTTTCTCGTATAAAATGAGGCTTGATGCTATGAAAAGACAAGGACAGCGCACAGATTTAACTTCTGTCCCACTGGGACAGAAGTTGTCAAAATCTACATCGCGAGAAAAATTGGCTGAAACATCTTCAGATAGTAATACACAGATTCAAAGATATATCCGCCTTACAAACCTTATTCCCGAATTACTTAACCTTGTTGACGATGGCAAAATAGCACTCCGCCCGGCAGTGGAACTCTCTTACTTAACTGAAAAAGAACAAAATAATCTGCTTGAAACAATTTCTTTTGCAGATGCTACACCTTCATTGGCACAGGCTATAAAAATGAGAAGTTTTTCAAAAGAGGGAAAACTGTCCAAAGAAGTGATAGAATCCATAATTTCAGAGGAAAAGCCAAATCAAAAAGAAAAAATCAGTTTCAGAATTGACAAGTTAAGAAAACATATCCCTGCCACAATCCCTATGCGACAGACCGAAGAATATGTGCTGAAAGCATTGGAGTATTACACCCGTTATCGTGAAAATATGCGTTCTTCGCGCGATAGGTAATAGCTAATATATTTACCGGAATTAAAACCAACCAACTGAAAAAGAAAAGATTTGCACATTTGAGTAAATTAAAGCCAGTTTGTAAAATAAAAACAGAAACTCCAAGGAGGTAATCTCAATGAAAAAGCTGTTTAAAAAGTTTGTAATAATGGCATTAATTTCTACAATGATTGGATATAACGCTGCAAAGGATAACGCTTCTGAAAATACATATACCAAATCAACAGAAAGCATAGAATTAGTACAGGATGCAGAAACTATAGAAGAAGTTCCTTTGTCTTTTCAGTTGGTTGAAGAAGATGTCGCAGAAACTGTTCCTGTAAAAATAACAGTCGAAGAAAAGAAAGAAACACCTGCACCAGTTTCAACAAAAGAGCCTGAAATTGTTGAAAAGAAAGTTGATGTGCCGGTAGTTGTTGAAACAAAACCGACTGCTACCCCAACCCCCACTTCGTCACCTGCTCCGCTTGTATCTCTAACCCCAGAACTAACAGTTGAGGCTACCCCGCAGCCAACAGTTATTCCAACCCCAACACCTACTCCACAGCCAACGGCAACACCTGAACCGACCCCAATCCCTACACCAGAGCCAACACCTATTCCAGTTCCACAGTTTGATATTAACTACTGGACAGGCTTTGCACAGAACTACGCACAGAGTATTGGACTGGTATTGGAAAGCAGCGCTGTTGATTGTTGGGACAACCCTATTCCTGCAGGACATCACTGCAAAAACATTGAACAGAATATCACTGACCGCCTGAACAGATATAAAAATCTTGAAGGTTTCACAGATGTGTGGATATGGTCAGTAGAAACAGGCACAAACACCTATGATATCTACATAGGCTATGCATAAAACTCAATAGGCAAATCAAAGCACACCGTTTACATGGTGTGCTTATTTTTTGCCAGAAAGGAAATCAAAATGAAGAAAAACAAATTTTTCAAAAAGGCACTGTCAGTCTTTATGGCAGCAGTAACTATGTTTACCATGATTGGCAGTTCCGGCCTTACCGCTTTTGCAGCAGGCGAACAGACAGCAGTATATATCGTTGAGTTCCCTAGAAGCGGTGATGCAAACTCCGGTGCTAACTGGGGTAACAGTACAATGTCATTTATGAACGGCTGGTCAATGCCTTCTCTGCGAACAATGCATATGAGAGCTATCGGTTCACATACAGGCCAGATTTGTTACTGTATTGAACCTGGTAATGGTCAGCGTACAGGTGACACATTCACATCCCGTGATGACAGTTATTGGGATAACTTCCCTGGTAACGGCTCTCTGTCCGGTGATGAAATCAAAACATATATCGGACGCATTCTGCAGTATGGTTACAATGGCAATATGTCAGTATCCTGGTACTCACAGAATGAATCAGACAGAATCTCAATGTCACACGCTCTTGCTACACAGATTCTTATCTGGGAAACAGTAGTTGGTGAACGTGACTCATCCTTTAACAAAGTAGGTACTGGTGGCAGAAATGCTATCTGGGATATGATTTCTACATCTAACCCTCTGTATACTACAACTCTTGCCATCTACGACAGTATGGTAAGAGATGTTCGCAATCACACTAAAGTTCCAAGTTTCTTTGCAAGAAGCTCAGGCAAAGCAGATGAAATCGAACTTAAATGGGATGGCGAAAAGTATTCTGCTACACTTACAGACTCCAATGGTGTTGTAGGTAACTATAGTTATTCTGCAAATGCAACTGGTTTCAGTTTTAGCGTAGATGGCAATAAGCTTACTATCAGCACTACTACTCCACCTAAAGACAGTGTAAGTATTACAGCCACAAAGAAAAATGCATCAAGAGCGGGCTTTGTAACTTGGGCTGATGGTGGTACAGCAAGTATCGGCAGTAAACAGGATATTATCACTTATGCACAGAGCGTATCTGACCCTGTAAAAGGCTATCTTAAAGCCAAAGTTTCTCTTGGCAGCATTAAAATCGTAAAGGCAAGCGAAGATAATGTTCTCAAAGACCTGACATTTACTATTGAAGGCAATGGTTTTACTTACACAGTAAAAACCGGAGAAGATGGTACAGTTCAGCTTGATAACCTTATCCCTGGTACTTACACAGTAACTGAAATGAACTATGAACGCTATGAACCACAGTCAGTACAGAGAATTACTGTAAACAGTGGTCAGGTTACAAAGATTGATTTTTCAAACAAACTGAAAAAGGGTGATCTTACAGTTACAAAGACAAGTGAAGATAAACTTGTGGAAGGTATCAAGTTCCATCTTTACGGTACATCACTTGGCAACATCAAAGTAGATGAATATGCAACTACAAATGCAAATGGCGTTGCAGAATTTAAAGATATTCCTATCGGTTCAAACTACACTCTTGAAGAAGTAGATACAGCAATCAGATATGTTATCCCTGAAAAGCAGAACTCCGTTATTAACTGGAATGAAGTAACGCAGCAGACAGTTCACAATGCACTTAAAAAATTCAGTGTTGTAGTAACAAAGAGTGATATTGATACAGGCACTCCACAGGGTGATGGCACTCTTGCAGGTGCAACCTATGGTATCTATAAAGGTGAAACTCTTGTAGATAGCTATACAACAGATATCAATGGCACATTCACTACAAAATACTATGTATGTGATGATGACTGGACTATCAGAGAAATCTCTCCGTCAGAAGGTTATCTCCTTGATACAGCTTCATACAAAGTAGGCTCTGAACCGGAACTCTACAAAGTAGAACTTAATACAACAGCAGTTGATGTTGTAGAAAAAGTAATAAGAGGCAATATCTCCATTATGAAACACGCTGATGATGGTGAAACTCAGATTGAAACACCAGAGCCAGGTGCAGAATTCAAGATTTATCTTAAATCTGCAGGTAGTTTCGATGCAGCTAAAGAAAGTGAAAAAGATGTAATCACAACTGATGAAAACGGCTTTGCAGAAAGCAAATCTCTGCCTTATGGTATCTACACTGTACATCAGACTGTAGGTAAAGAAGGCACAAATCTTATGAAAGACTTTGATGTATATATCAACACTGATGGTGAAACTTACAGATATATCATCAATAACTCTGTATTCAAATCCTTTATCAAAGTAGTTAAGAAAGATGCTGAAAGTGGCAATACAATTCCACTTGCAGGTTCTGCATTCCAGCTCTATGGACCAGACGGCAATAAAATTGAAATGACATACACATATCCGGAAGTAACTACTATTGATACTTTCTACACAAACGAAGATGGTTATCTCATTACACCGGAATCACTGACATATGGCACAGGTTATTCCATGCAGGAAGTACAGGCTCCTTATGGTTATGTTCTGAACACTGACAGAGTTTACTTTGATGTTACAGCAGATAATTCTTCTGAAGATAACGGTGTAATAGTTATTGAAGTTGTAAAGAACAACCTTGCACAGAAAGGTGTAATCAAGATTCAGAAAACTGGTGAAGTATTTGCCTCTGTTACAAATTCCAACGGAGTATATCAGCCGGTATACGAAGTACAGGGACTTGCAGGTGCAAGATATGAAATCAGAGCAGCTGAAGATATTTACACACCAGATGGTACACTCCGTGCATCACAGTGGGAATACATTGATACCGTAGAAACTGGTATTGACGGCATTGGTATTTCCAAAGAACTGTATCTTGGCAAATACCAGATTGCTGAAGTTACAGCCCCTGATGGTATGGTTGTAAATACAGAAGTAAAAGAAATTGAACTTGTATATGCAGGACAGGAAGTTGAAGTTACACAGAATGATACTGGCTACTACAACGAAAGACAGAAAGTTGAATTCAATATCCTCAAAGAACTGGAAATTGATGAAGCTTATGGTGTAGGTAACAATGGAGAAATCACAGATGTTTCCTTTGGTCTGTATGCAAATGAAACACTTACAGCTGCTGACGGTACAATCATTCCAGTAAACGGACTTATTGAAATTGCCGTAGTAGATGAAACTGGTAACTGTGTATTTACATCTGACCTGCCACTTGGCTCATATGTAGTAAGAGAAACATCTACTCACAACGCTTATCTTGAAAACTGGTCTGAATACCTTGTAGCTTTCGATTACAACGGACAGGAAATCGAAAAAGTATATGTAACAGCAAACGATTCAACACCTGTTGTAAATGAACTGTACAGAGGTGAAATTGTTGGTATCAAAGTTGATGAAAACAACAATCCACTTGCAGGTGCAATTATTGGTATCTTCAAATCAGAAGAAGGTCCATTCAACTATGATACAGCCATTGCAATTGAACAGAGTGATGAAAACGGCGAATACAGATTCACAAATGTTCCTGTAGGTACATGGTATATAGCTGAAATCGAAGCGCCGCTGGGTTATCAGCTTGATGAAAATGTATATCCTGTAACAGTTGAAAAAGAAATGCCAGTTCCTATGATTATTGAACCTCTCAAAGTGGAAGATGAAGAACCTACTCCAACTCCAGAGCCAACACCTGAACCTGATATCTATGATATGTATGATGTAGTAATTCATGATACCCTTATCAAAGGCAATGTAGAACTTACAAAATATGACGCAGATTATCCGGAAAATACACTGTCAGGTGCAGAATTTGATGTATTCAAAGATATGAACGGCAACAAAGAGTTCGATATTGAAGATATCCATATCGGTAAAATGGAAGAACTCTCTGATGGTGTATACAGACTGAATGACCTGTCCTATGGCGGTTATTTTGTAAATGAAAGCAAAGCACCAGAAGGTTTCTTCCTTGATGAAAACTATCATTACTTTGAAGTCACAGAACACGGTGTGACTGTAAATGTAGAAACAGAAGCCGGTAAAGGTTTTATCAACAATGCACAGAAAGGTAAAATCCTTATTCTGAAATCAAGTGAAGATGGTAAAAAAGAGGGCTTTAAATTTAAAGTTGAAGGTGCTGATATTACAGACAATATCTACAGCGAAACATTTACAACAGACTCAAAAGGTGAAATTCATATTGAAGGTCTGCGTATCGGCACATACAAAGTAAGCGAAATTGAAGCTGACAAGAAATATATTGTGCCGGAAGATAAGACAGTGACAGTTGAAGTTGGCAATACATCAATCGTAAACTTCCACAACAAACTGAAACCTAAAACACCGGATATTCCAAATACAGGTGACACAACAAACCCTACACTTTGGGGTATTGTAGCCCTTGGTGCAATGGCAGGTGCTGGTATCACTGGTATTGTGACTTTCAAAAAGAAAGGGGAGTAGCTATAATAAAAATTAGAGCAGTTTTACTGCTCTAATTTTTATGTTTTATTGGTGTTTTCAAGAATAGTTGATATAATTACATTAAAGAGGTGATTATATGACTGTATTAGATAAGATTGAAAAAACTATGGAAGAAGATTATGAATCATCAATTGAAAATCGTTCGCTATTTTGGATTGCTCAAGAAATTAAAAAGATAATAATGGCTGACAAAGCAATAATAAGGAACGATGAAAATGACCCTGGTAGTTTGCAGAATTTAGAGCTGTATAATGATATACTTAAAAATGTACATTGGGCATGGCCATATAAGATGAGTGCGGATATATTGTTTGAAATAATCAAATTTGCAGATGATGAGAAGAAGTTCGACAAAGAGATGTTAAACTGGTTTGATGTAGAAACAGTTAGTATGTTAGTATGGGAAACTTATCCGCTATTAAAGAAACATCATAGAATTATGTTGGAACAAGCATATAACTCTTATTTGAGAGGTGATTATGCAATTACAAATAATGCATTATTATCTGTAATTGATAATACATTGTCAATATACTTATCCAATAAAGGTCAAACATCAAGGGTTGGAATTATTGAACCCATAATAGAGTATTATGGGTACTTTAGTATAAGAGATACATATAAATTTTTATTTGAGTTAAAAATGATGTCCAATAATGTGGATTTTATATTCACAAACTATAATTTTGATAAAGATATTTCCATAGAAACAAATAAAAAAATACGCAGACATACATCTGTACATGGTGTAAGATACTCAAACAGAAGAATAGATGCTATAATGTTGTTTAACCTGTTGTTTGCTATTTTAAAACAGAATGACAGGCTGATGATTTTCAGAAATAGCGTGCAGTATCCGAGTGCTGAAAATAATAAAAAAGAAGATAAAAAAAGTAATAGTGCTGAAAAAAAGAGAAAACGTTTTATCCTTTCTGATAAATTTATGCAAAAAAGAAGAGAGAAAATGGCATACGATTTTATCGAAAAAATAATAAGTACTGATAAAAAAGTTACACACAAGGAACTTACTGAGTATTTGCAAAAAGTATTTTTTATGCGTGGATATGAGACAAAGGCAGGAAATATAGTTTCAAAAATGCTACAAAAGATGAAGAGGCAAGGTAAAATAAAAAAAGAAATAGATAATAATCAAATATACTGGTGTTTAATAGATGAAACTGTGTAGTTATGCACAGTTTCTTTTTTATCACAATGAAAAGGAAGTAAATATGAAATACAAAATAACGCTTACGGAATCTAATAAAGGTTTTGTAACAGTAGAAGCTCTCAATAGAGAACACGCTATAGATAAGGCTATGGAAGCATATCATAATGGCAATATTGACTGGGAGTATACACTGCCAACAATCAGTAAAGTGGAATTAATTAAAGAACCAGACCGAGGGAGGTAAAGTTATGACTAAAGTAATTAATCATGGTGATACCAATGCCAAGTAAATATGACCTTATCTCTGCTGCTCTCCGAGAACAGGCAAAAGATGTAGTAAGAAATACTGATACATATACTGGTTTTCTTACTACTGCAGCCAATAACTATAAATACAATTTCAGAGAACAGTTACTGATTCATTTGCAGAAACCTACAGCTACTGCCTGTGCAGATATTGATACTTGGAACAAACTTGGACGTTGGGTAAATAAAGGTTCTAAAGGTATTGCTCTTATTGTGGATAACTCCCCATATCCAAGACTCCGCCATATATTTGATGTATCTGATACAAATTCAAGACAAGGCCGTGTAATAAATATATGGCAGATGGAAAATCAGCATGAAGACTCTATAATTACTGCTCTTGAAAATAGTTTTGGTGCTATTGAAAAAGACAAAGAATTCCAGATGAATATTATTGAGATTGCCGGTAATGTAGTTCAGGATAATATATCCGACTACATAGAGATGTTAAATGACATTGATGATGGCAGTCTCATTTCTTTTGATGGAGATAAAGAGGCAGAATTACAAAAACTTGTAGCAACCAGTGTTGCATATATGACTATTACACGCTGTGGTTACAGTACAAAAGAATTTTTTGAATGGTCTGATTTCAGTGCAATCACTCATTTTAACTCATTTGAAACCGTAAGCATTTTAGGTGCAGCTGTAAGTGATATTTCTGAAATGGTATTGCGAGAAATTGAAAGTACCATAAAAGATTTACAGAGAAATCAAATTCGTACATTTGCAAATAACAGGCTGAAAAGTAATAATGAAATCAGAAAAGAAAATACATCAGTAAAGGAGAGTACAGAATATGACATTACAGTACAGACAGCAGGGCGATTACCTGATACCGAACCTGACACTTCCAAAAGATCCTCAAATTGGGAAATATGGGATGCTACGTCACACATACCTGCGCAACCACAGAGAACCGAAGTTCACAGCTTTGTTGATGACAGACCAGCTCAGCAGTCATCTGGAACAGATAGACCAGCAGGCCAATCAGATTATGGAACAGCTGATTTCTCAGATGAAGAAAGAACAGAAAGTGACAGAACAGCTGAAAGCAGAAAATCAGATGTTATGGGTGCAGATGATGAACAATATCAGGAACCAGGCAGAGGAGATAGTCCTGAAAGAACTGATTTACGCATAGAAGAATTGCCTTCAGAGGCTGAACAAATAACAAATATTTTAGAAGCAGAGAGTGATAAACTTTCTGCTTTTTCTATTTCACAGGAAGAAATAGACAGGATACTGTGCAGAGGCAGTGGTGTTTCAAAAGGCAAAATGCGTATCTTTGAGCAGTATCAGAAGAAACAGTCCAAACAGGAAAATATTAAATTCCTCAAAGATGAATATGGTTGGGGCGGGGCATACCCTGCATTACGAGATATTGATATTAACGAAGAACATAGTGGCAAAGGGATTCATATCAGCAAGGGCGGTATTATTAATCCTGCAGCTGAAGTACACCTGAAATGGAATCAGGTTGAAAAGCGTATCGGTGAACTTATACAGGCCCAGCGTTACTTTAACGCAAAAGAAATTGAAGAATATCCTCGATATATTCTTGATAAAAAAGAACGAGAAATCCGCAGTGAAATCTCCAATGACTTCCGTATGCTTGTAAAAGAATACGATAGCTTTATGGACAGCATTGAAAACTATGATAACCCAATAGATTTTCGATATATGCACAATGCAGCCATTGCTTTTTCTTGGTTACAGAAAACTGTAGATGGGTCTGATGGCAAAATATTTACCTTGCCACATATGAGGATGATACTTAATCAAATCATAGATTCTGACAGCCAGTTTTCTGCTAAAGCAAGATATTTGCTTTCTGCTATCAATGATGAAAAGTATGCGGTGTTAGAGCCAACCTATGATGAACTTAATCCACCGCCGCCTCCACCGAAAGAATACAGATTTTCTCTTGGTGATAGTATTTACATCGGTATGGTGGAATATGAGTTGATGGAGTTAGGTGAAGATGTTGTAAGGCTCTATGACCCAGACTTCCCTCTTATCAACAAAGAAATGCCAAGAGCAGAGTTTGATGAAAAGGTAAAAGAAAACCCTTTCAATAATAAATACCTTCATGTCATTGAACAGCCAGCTATTTCCGAAATGGAAACAACTGAAATAGCAGAAGGAACTATTTCTGAAA
The DNA here is from genome assembly GCA_017436575.1 of Oscillospiraceae bacterium. GTDB lineage: Bacteria > Bacillota > Clostridia > Oscillospirales > Ruminococcaceae > RGIG3102. The sequence goes on along the minus strand of JAFSCU010000003.1, from coordinate 98,321 downwards.
AAGAAACAGTTGATGTTGCTGAACTAGCCGATGCAGAAAATGCACAGGTTGAAGAAAACGAAGAACCGCAGTTACTTATGGAAGTAATTGAACTTCGCAAACCAGATATTGAAACTGTAGTTTTAGCACCACCTACTGAAAAGAAAAAAGCAAAGGTTAATCCTTTTGTATTGCACCCTGAAGTACCAGACAGTGAAAGATTAAACTTTGCTATTAAAGATGATGATTTAGGAGTAGGCGCACCATCAGAGAGATACCGCAGAAATGTACTTGCAATCAAACTCTTAAAGACTCTTGAAGAACGAGGTGAACTTGCAAATGCAGATGACCAGCAGATACTTTCACAGTATGTTGGATGGGGCGGCCTTGCAGATTGTTTTGATGAAAAAAGCCCTCATTATCTTGAACTTAAAGAACTGCTTACAGAAGATGAATATGCTTCTGCCCGTGAGTCTACACTGTCCGCATTCTATACACCACCTATAGTTATCAAGGCCATATACAAGACTCTTGAAAATATGAACTTTAAGACTGGTAATATTCTGGAACCATCCTGTGGTATTGGTAACTTTATGGGGTTGCTGCCAGACAGTATGAATACATCAAAACTGTATGGTGTGGAACTGGACAGTATCAGTGGCAGAATAGCACAGCAGCTTTATCAGAAATCAAGTATTGCAGTACAGGGTTATGAAACAACAAATCTTCCCGATAGTTTCTTTGATGCTGCTATAGGCAATGTTCCTTTCGGTCAGTTTAAAGTATCGGATAAACGATATGATAAAAACAATTTCCTTATTCACGATTACTTCTTTGCGAAAACTCTGGATAAAGTAAGACCAGGCGGTATCATAGCCTTTATCACATCCAAAGGTACTATGGATAAAGAAAATCCGGCAGTACGAAAATATATTGCGCAAAGAGCAGAACTGCTTGGTGCAATAAGACTTCCAAACAATACATTCAAATCAGCTGCAGGTACAGAGGTTACATCCGATATCTTATTCTTACAAAAGAGAGACAGGCTCATAGATATTGAACCTGATGGGGTACATCTTAATACAAATGCTGATGGCATAAAGATGAACCAGTATTTCATTGATAATCCGGATATGGTTATTGGTGAAATGAAGATGGTCAGTGGTCCTTATGGTCCACAGGCTGAATGTATTGCATACGAAGGGCAGTCCTTTGAAGAACAGCTTAATGATGCAATACAGAATATCCACGCAGAGATTATAGAGCATGAAATGGTCGAACAGGATACAGATGAAAACGTAATACCTGCAGACCCTACAGTTAAGAATTTCAGTTACACTCTTGCAGACGGACAGATATATTTCCGTGAAAACAGTGTAATGAAACCTGTAGAAGCATCGGTAACTGCACAGAACAGAATTAAAGGCCTTATTGAAATTCGTGACTGTGTCCGCACCCTGATAGAATATCAGACAGAAGATTATCCAGATGAAGATATATCATATCAGCAGAGAGAACTTAACCGCCTGTATGATATTTTTGCAGATAAATATGGACGTATAAATTCAAGAGCCAACAGCTCTGCATTCAGTTCAGACTCTGCATATTTTCTTTTGACATCTCTCGAAATACTTGATGATGAAGGTAACTTTATCCGTAAAGCGGATATGTTCTCTAAACGCACTATCAGAAAAAAGGTAGTTGTAGACAGAGTAGACACAGCCAGTGAAGCACTTGCAATATCACTTGCTGAAAAAGCAGATATTGATATGGAATATATGTCACAGCTGACAGGTAAGAGCGAAGATGAACTGTATACAGATTTAAAAGGTGTTATATTTCTAAATCCTTTTTATGGTTATGGTAATTCTTCTCACAGTAAATATCTTACTGCAGAAGAATATCTGTCCGGCAATGTCCGTGAAAAATTGGATATAGCCAAGAAAACCGCAGAACTTTATCCTGATGACTATACAATAAATGTAGAAGCACTGCAGCAGGTACAGCCTGTTGATTTAACTGCCAGTGAAATATCTGTACGCTTGGGTGCGACTTGGTTGCCTGTAGATGTTGTGCAGGACTTTATGTTTGATTTATTCTCCACACCTCGATATATGCAGTGGAATATTAAAGTATATTATTCTGATATTACAGGCGAATGGAATATTCAGGGTAAAAGTTATGACAGAGGAAATGTTAAGGCATACAACACCTATGGTACTAACAGAATCAATGGTTACAAAATCATAGAAGATACTCTCAACCTTAAAGATGTCCGCATCTTTGATTATGTGGAAGATGAAAATGGCAAGAGAGTTGCTGTGCTGAACAAGAAAGAAACTGCTATTGCCCAGGGCAAACAGGAACTTATCAAAGAGGCTTTTGCCAACTGGATATGGAAAGACCCACAGCGCAGAGAACGACTTTGCAAACTGTATAATCAGAAGTTCAATTCTATTCGTCCACGAGAATATGATGGCAGTCATTTAAACTTTGTAGGTATGAATCCTGAAATTACACTCCGTAAACATCAGGTTGATGCTATTGCACATATTATCTATGGCGGTAATACATTGCTTGCTCATGTAGTAGGTGCTGGTAAAACCTATGAAATGGTAGCTGCAGCACAGGAAAGCAAACGATTAGGATTATGTCAGAAATCACTGTTCGTAGTTCCAAATCACCTTACAGAACAGTGGGCCAGTGAATATTTACAGCTCTACCCTTCTGCAAATATTCTTGTAGCAACAAAGAAGGACTTTGAAACAAAGAACAGAAAGAAATTCTGTGGTCGTATTGCTACAGGTGATTATGATGCAGTTATCATAGGTCATTCACAGTTTGAAAAGATACCTATGTCTATAGACAGACAGCGCCGTATTCTCGAAGACCAGTTGGATGAAACACTGGAGGGTATTGCATATCTTAAGAAAAGCAAAGGAGATAATTTCTCTGTAAAGCAGCTTGAAAAAACAAAGAAGTCTATCAAGACAAAACTTGATAAACTTAATGACCAGACAAGAAAGGATGATGTAGTTACTTTTGAAGAATTAGGTGTTGACCGTATCTTCATTGATGAAGCACACTATTACAAAAACCTTGCTGCATTTTCCAAAATGAGAAATGTAGGCGGAATAGCACAGACAGAAGCTATGAAATCATCTGATTTGTATATGAAGTGCAGATATCTTGATGAAATTACTGGTGGCAGAGGTGTTATATTTGCAACAGGTACACCAATATCAAACTCTATGGTGGAGATGTATACAATGCAGAAATATTTGCAATACGGAGCATTGAAAGATAAAGGTCTGTTGCACTTTGATGCCTGGGCATCTACTTTTGGAGAAACTGTAACAGCTATTGAGCTTGCACCGGAAGGCAGTGGCTACAGAGCAAAGACCAGATTTGCCAAGTTTTACAATCTGCCTGAACTTATGGCTATGTTTAAGGTAACAGCAGATATTCAGACTGCAGATATGCTCAATCTCCCTGTACCAAAAGCAAACAGACATATTGTTACTTTGAAGCCATCAGAACACCAGAAAAGGATGGTTGAAGCATTATCAGACCGTGCTGAAAAAGTAAGGAACAAAATGGTAAACAGCAGTGAAGATAATATGCTGCTTATCACCAATGACGGCAGAAAGCTGGCACTGGACCAGAGATTGCTTGATGATATGCTTCCGGGCAGTGATACAGGTAAAACTGCTGCCTGTGCAGATAATGTTTACAAAATCTATCAGGATACTATGGCTGATAAATCTACACAGATGATATTCTGTGATTTATCTACACCGCATAATGATGGTAAATTCAATGTATATGATGATATACGAAATAAACTTATTGAAAAAGGCATACCTGAAGAAGAGATAGCCTTTATTCACGATGCCAAGACAGAAGTACAGAAAAAGGAAATGTTCGGTAAAGTTCGTTCCGGTCAGATAAGAGTATTACTTGGTTCCACCTTTAAAATGGGTGCAGGTACAAATGTACAGCATAAGCTGAAGGCATTACATCATCTGGACTGTCCTTGGAGGCCAAGTGACCTTCAGCAACGTGAAGGTAGAATTATCCGTCAGGGCAATACCAATGCAGAAGTTGATATTTACACTTATGTTACAGAGAATACTTTTGACAGTTATCTGTATCAGTTAGTAGAGGGCAAACAGAAATTTATAGGCCAGATTATGACCAGTAAATCTCCGGTTCGTTCTGCAGAGGATATTGATGAAACGGCCTTGTCTTATGCTGAAATCAAAGCACTCTGCACGGGTAATCCATATATCAAGGAAAAGATGGACTTGGATATTGTTGTGCAGAAGCTGAAACTGCTTAAGGCAAACCATCTAAGTCAAAGGTATGCTCTGGAAGACCAGATTATTAAATCATTCCCACAGGAAATCAAGTATCTGGAGCAGAGAATTGATGGACTGGAAAAAGATAAAACACGCCTTACAGAGAATACAAAACCAAACGAGGACGGCTTTTTTCCTATGGTTATCAATGGAAATGAATACACAGAAAAGAAAGAGGCTGGCACACAGCTTCTTTTGTTTTGCAAAGCTATGACCAGTCCTTCGCAGGTTGAAGTTGGTAGTTACAGAGGTTTTACAACATATGTGGAATATGACTCATTGAACAGAGAATTTATAATGACTCTTAAAAATGAGATGCAGCATAAAGTTACGCTTGGCGCCGATGTGTTTGGCAATATTCAACGTATTGATAATGTTCTGGAGAGTATTACTGAAAAGATAAGCAAAGCACAGGAGCAGCTTGAAAATACTAAAGTTCAGTTTGAAAATGCCAAACAGGAAGTTAATAAACCATTTCCACAGGAACAGGAACTTATTGAAAAGACAGCAAGGTTGAATGAACTTAATATCTTGTTGAATCTTGATAAGAAGGAGAATGAGATTGTGGAAGGAGTAGAAGAAAATGCCGAAATGGGAATAAACTGTAAAGAAATCGAAAGATAATTCCGAAATGGGAATAAACTTATCAAAAACACAAAGAAGTTGCCGAAATGGGAATAAACTTTGACAATGTATTGCATATGAGGTATAATACAATTACATAGAGTAGAGGTGATTGTATGATACAGAGAAAAGATTATCTTAATCAATTAATATCTTGGAAAGATGAGAAAGTTATCAAAGTAGTTACAGGTATCAGGAGATGCGGTAAATCTACTATGATAAAATTGTTTCAGGATTATCTTCGCAATGAAGGGATATCAGATGAACAAATAGTTTATCTGAATTTTGAAGAACTTGAGTATGAACATTTATTGGATTATAAAGAACTTTATAAACATCTTACAGAAAGATTGGTAAAAGATAAAACAACATATGTTTTTCTTGATGAAATCCAAAAAGTGGAAGATTATGAAAAAGTTGTAGATAGCCTGTATGTTAAGGATAATGTTGATATATATATAACTGGCTCAAATGCATATTTGTTATCAAGCGAGTTAGCTACTAATTTATCTGGAAGATATATAGAAATAAATATGCTGCCACTGTCTTTTGCAGAGTTCTGTGAGATAAAAGGCGGGGATAATAAGGACAGTCTGTTTGCAGAATATATGAAAAACGGTGCTTTCCCTTATGTTGCACTTTTAAAGAACCCTGAAGAACAGGTAGATGTATATCTTGAAGGTATATACAATACCATAATCCTTAAAGATATTGAGGAACGTCAGAAACGAAGAGAAACAGACGTAACTAAACGTAAAATAACAGATATTGTTTTACTTAAAAATATAGCTCGCTTCCTTGCAAGTAGCGTAGGCAATCCAATATCTGTAAAAAGTATATCTGACTATATAACTTCAACAGGCAGAAAAGTTTCTCAGAATACGGTTAATGATTATGTTGAAGCTTTATTAGAACCATATATCTTTTACGAAGTTGAGCGCTATGATATTCAAGGTAAACAGGTGCTGAAAAAGAATGGTAAGATATATATAACAGATACAGGCTTACGTAGACATCTTTTGCCTAGAAAAAATTATGACCTTGGATTTACTCTTGAAAACATAGTATTCCTTGAACTTAAAAGAAGAGGGTACAAGGTTAACATAGGCAAGGTTGGAACACTGGAAGTAGATTTTGTAGCCGAAAAAGATAATAGGATACACTATTTCCAGGTTACTGCATCCATGATGGAAGAAGCAACTTTTGAAAGAGAAATGAAGTCTTTACGAAACATAACTGATAACTATTCAAAGACAGTTTTGACATTGGACAGATTTACAACGGGTAACTATGACGGTATAGAAGTAGTTAATGTTGTGGATTGGCTGTTGAATCAATAAACAAAAAGTGCTGTGAATATTTACAGCACTTTTTGTTTGAAAGACACAAATTTTACATATTTTTCCTTTATTCTCTCTATATATAAACATGAATAAAGGAGACATTAATGTACGAAATATTTTTAAAAGTGTATCAGTTTGTAAGAAAAAAGAATCATGAGAATATTGGTATAAGAGAATTATCTAATGCGCTGAAGAAAAGTTCAGAAGAAAAAGGAAAATATTACAGTAATCCTAAATCGGTTAGCACTTTTATACGTGGTTCTCTTTGGATGGTTATAATTTGTTTGGTTATAGGAATGGCATTATGGACTCTTGCTTGTATATTCCCGAAATATGTAAAAGTTAAAGCAGCTTTAGCCTTTCTTATGGTTTCATTCATTATTTTGATTATTCTTATGATAATGGACAAAGTAAAAAATCCTATAATGATTGAATTGTCAAGGGGTGAGGATGAAGGTAGAAACTATATAAGAGCCTGGCAAAAGAAGTGGGGATGGGATAGTGTATATGATGATTTTAAAGAAGCCTGTTCCTATTTTGATGGTGATATTACAAGAACTATAAGTAGATTAAAAATATCTATTAACGAAAGAGAAAATGAAAAAAATAAAGTGTTAAAAAAGTTAAAATCGTTGGTAAATATTGCGGTATCAGCCACTGTTTTTGCAGTAACAAAGTATTTCGATTCAATAGAAGCAAGTCAATTAACAAGTGAATTAGCTTATCTGTTTGCGATGGGTATAATTGTTGTTCTTTTTGTAGTGATGATTGATTATATGATTACTGAAATATATAAAATGCTACCATCAACAAGAAATCTTAAAGAAATTAAATTGGCAATACAAATGTTTGAAGAAGATAATAAATAATAGAGGCCGTATAGTAACCCTATACGGCTTTTTTCATTTCAGGAGGAAATATGTACATACCAAGAGAAGAAATAGCAAAAGCGAAAAAGATGGATTTGCTTACATACCTTATGAATTACGAACCAGAGAATTTGAAAAAGGAATCTGCCAACAGCTACTGTACTGTTGAACATGATAGTCTTAAAATCAGCAATGGTATGTGGTTCTGGTTCTCAAAAGGTATAGGCGGTAAATCTGCACTGGACTATTTAATAAAAGTAAAAGGATATACACTGCCACAGGCGGTAGAAAAGATAAACGGACGGACGATTGAAAAATCGCCCGTTTTTTGTTATCAGCCAAAAGACAAAATATTACAAATGCCAGCCCTGTCGGATACAACTAACAAGGCTTTTTCTTACCTCATAAGCAGGGGTATTAATTCTCAAATCATAAATTACTGCATTGATAAAAAACTGATACTTGAAACAGAACAGTATCATAATGTTGTATTTGCTGGGTATGACGAAAAAGGTAATATCAAATATGCAAACCTGCGAGGAACAAAGGGCAATTTCAAAGGCGAAGTTAATGGCAGTGATAAAAAATATGCTTTCAGGATATGCGAAACAGATAATCCTGAAAGGCTGCATATTTTTGAATCCGCCATAGATCTCCTGTCATATATATCCCTGCAGATAATGTCAGACAGAGATTGGACAAAAGACGCATATCTGTCTTTAGGTGGTGTCAGTGTAAAAGCTAAAGAGCTCCCAGTACAGCTTAAATATCATCTTGATGTTAATAAATTGCTGAAAACAATTTGCCTGCATCTTGACAATGATGAGACAGGCAGAACTGCGACTCTTAATCTGTTAAATCAGCTCCGAGATAGATATAAAGTATTTGTGCATACACCGCTGATAGGCAAAGATGTGAATGAAGAGTTGATGATTTTAACAGGTCGTATAAAAGCAAAGGAAGGAGATGTACGATGAATATTGAAATTTATCAGATAGATACTGAAGTAGACTTTGATGGTGTATGCTTCAGACATTATGATGAACTTGAAGACTTGCAGGGAACTACAGATATAGACAGTAGCATATATGTAAAAGTATTTTCAGGAAAAGTAAAATGTAAAGACCTGAATGAAATATATATGAAATTCAACCTCTATCAGCCAAGTGGATATAAAGGTCGTTCAATGAGTATTTCTGATGTAATTGCAGTTAAAGAGGAAAATGAAACCAAGTATTATTACTGTGACAGCTATGAGTTTATTGACATCAAATTTGAGCCGGAAGAAACCAGAGAAAAAATAATAACAGTAGTAATGTGCCAGCCGGATAAGCTGGCAGAGGTAGTAGAAATTGGTACTGAACTGAAAGATTTACAGGAAGCAGTAGGAGGTGGATTTTTCCAGACCTACTATTTCTCCCAGGATGAAGAAGTATGTATCGTCTGTAATGACGAAGGTAAAATCAATGGTATGCCTTTAAACAGGTCAGTAAAAACAGATGGAAAAGTTGTGGAAATACTGGCAGGGCCTTTCTTTATCTGTGACTGCAGCACTACCAATTTTGGCAGTCTTTCAAAAGAACAGCAGGATAAATATATGAAGATGTTTAAGTATCCAGAATTGTTTTTTAAGACTTGGAATGAAATACAGGCGATACCATATAACCCGGATAGGATGAGAGAGAAAGGAGGCGCAAGATAATGGAAGAAAAGAAAATTACTGTTACAGAAGAACAGAAAATTCAGTTGGAAGAAAACTACAGAGAAGCTTTATTGGCACTTGAAAGTATTGGCAGAATACTTGGAGAGCTTAAAATAACAGATGAAGTTTAAGGGCAATATACAGTTACCCTATATATACATATACAGAAAACAGGAAAAAGTCACAAATATTTTTCAGAAAGATATATGTGTATGGAATTGTCTTAGCAAGCATAGATTTCGTAATACGAAATCGGCTTGTCAGGGGAATTTCTCCCCTGATACCCCTAAACAGAAAGGATGTTGCGATTGAAAAAAGATAATATTGTATCTGTAAGATTCAGTGATGAAGAACTTGATATGGCAAAGCGAAAAGCAAAACAGGCAGGTATGAATTTTACAGCATTTATCAGAGCAGCGGTAATAGGTACAAAGATAAAAGAAGCACCACCTGCTGATTTTTATGAACTCATAAGAGAAGTCCGTAAAGTTGGAACAAACCTAAATCAGCTTGCTGCAAAAGCAAATTCTCTTGGTTTTGTAGATGCGCTTCTTCTAAAAGATGCCCTTGAAAGAAATCACAGAACAGAAGCTATGCTTTGGGACACTTTCAGAAACGGTGGATAATGGCAGTTACAAGTATGTGGAGCATAAAAGGTAGAGCTGATAAAGTGCTGAACTATGTAATTAATCCTGAAAAAACAACTGCTGAAAATATAAAAATGTTGTCTGAATATCACGCTATAGATAATGTTCTTGAGTATGCTGTAGATGATTTAAAAACAGAAAAGAAAATGTATGTATCCGGTATTAACTGTGATGCTGAATATGCAAATCAACAGTTCAAACATTCAAAAGACAGATGGGAAAAGAAAGGCCAGATAGTAGCTTTTCATGGATATCAGTCCTTTAAAGAAAATGAAGTTACTGCACGGCAGGCACATAATATCGGAGTAGAACTTGCCAAAAGATTATGGGGAGAAAACTTTGAAGTTGTAGTTGCCACACATCTGAATACAGGCCATTACCACAATCATTTTGTGCTTAATTCTGTTTCTTTTAACACTGGCAAAAGATATCTTGGCAATCTTCATACATATATGAAAATGAGAGAGGAGTCTGATAGACTATGCCGAGAATATGGGTTATCTGTAATCGAAGAAACATCCGGTAAATCAAAGAATTATGCAGAGTGGCAGGCTGAAAAGAAAGGTAAACTTACACAGCGAGATACAATCCGCAGAGATATTGATGCAGCTATAAAGGCTTCTGTTACACAGCAACAGTTTATCCGTACTATGGAGGTTATGGGGTATGAATTTAAACTATTCACCAGTGATGGCAATAGATTAAAGTATCCATCTATCAAACCACCGGGAGCAAAAGGTTTCTTTCGCTTTCATAGTCTCGGTGAAGAATATGATTTGCCACGAATTGTGCAGCGTATTCGCAATAACAATATACGAGAAGAACCATTCCCAGATTTGTATATGCCAAAGATATATACAAAAGGAAAACTGAATGGTAGTTTCAAAACAATAAAACCCAGAGGCATTTATGCACTGTATTTAAGATACTGCTATGAACGTGGAATAATAAAGAAGAATCCGGCATCCGTAAAAAGGGTGTCTTTTTTATTGCGTGAAGATATTGTCCAGATGGATAAATATATGGAACAGTCCAGAGTTCTGGGTAAATACAAAATTGAAACAGGACAACAGTTATTAACAGCAAAACAGAATCTTGTTGAAAACATATCTGCGCTAACAGATATCCGAAAAGATTTGCGCAATGCACAAAAAAGAGCAGACAGAGCAGGAGATACAAAACAGGTTGAAAGTATCAAAGCAGAAATTACTACTATTTCTACTCAACTCAAAGTTTTACGAAGGGAGGTGAATGCCCTTGAACTGGTAGAACAACGTTCACAGCAGGTTAAAGATAATCTGCAGGAACTGGACAAACAAAGAACAATAGACAGACAGGAGGTAAAAGAAAATGAACACAAGTTCGGACGCAGCAGAACAGCTCGTTAGAATATCCCTTAACACTGTAGAAGTTGCTGCCAAGATAACAGGCAACGGTGCAAAGAATGTTGCAGTTATGCTCTATGCAATTATGAAAGACCAGAAGCAGACCAAAGGTAAAACAAGACTTAACAATATGCTGAAAAGTGGTCAACCTTTGAAGATTTATGCTGTCAGGGATGAAGATTTGCAAAAGTTCTGTACTGAAGCTAAAAAGTATGGTGTTCTGTACTGTGTACTTAAAGATAAAAATGCAGAAGATGGTATGACAGATATTATGGTCAGAGAATTAGACTCTGCCAAAATCAACCGTATTTTTGAACGCTTTAATCTGGCCAATGTTGATATGGCAAGTATCAAGACAGAGATTGAGAAAAGCCGTGAAGAAAAGATTGCGGATAAAAGTGAAGAATTTCTCGATAAGCTTTTGAGCGCTGAATCACAGAAAGAAGATAAGCAAAATTCGCAAACAGCTCGGACGGTAAACCCAAATCCGTCCGAGCGTTCCTCAACGACTCAAAAAAATCGAGAATCCGCTCCCTCTACTAAGCAGAGTGTAAGGCAGAAACTAAACGAGTTTAAAGCACAGCAGAAGAAACCGAATACCAAACCTAAAACAAGAAATAAATCAAAATCCAAGAAGAAAGGAAAAAGCAGATAATGAACAATTTTGATGACATTTTTAAATCGGCAGATAACACTGCAAAAAGAACCTATGAACCTTTTGATAAAGATGAATGGGCTGAAATGAAAAGGATTGAAAGAGAGTTTGCTTTCAATGCCATTGATGAAACCCTTGAAGATATCAAATCCAATCCTGACGATTACAGATGTTTCCTTGAGGTAATGAGTAACTTTGAAAGATATTCAACAGGCAATATTCTTCTCATTACAAACCAGATGCCTGATGCTACAAGGTTGCTGGATTCCAAAGCAATCAGTAAAACGGAAGGCTATGTAAAGAAAGGCGAAAGAGGTATTGTGCTTCTTGAACCAGGTGAAGAATATACGAGGGACGATGGCTCTACAGGTGTGAACTTCAAAACAAAGAAAGTATTTGATATTTCACAGACTACCATCAAAGATATGGGCAGAGCTGAAGTTAAGTACGATAGCCGTCTTCTCCTTAAAGCGCTTATCAATGATGCACCTTGCAAATTTGAAATTGTATCGCAGGTAGAAGGCGATGCCCGTGCCAGATACAATCCAAAAGAAAATACCATCTACATTCAGGAGAATATGCGAGCAGGAGATATTTTCAGAGCACTGTCACAGGAACTTGCTCATGCACACCTTGATACCGGAGATACAACCCGCAGTGACAACGCATATATGGCTTACAGTATTGCATATGTGCTTTGTACCAAGTATGGTATCGAAACTTCCGACTTTACCTTTAATAAGATTACTGAAAGATTTGCAGATTACGATACCAAAGACATTCGTAAAGAACTGAATATGATAAGAACAGTTGTAAATGATATTACAAACGATATGTCTAAAGTTCTTGATAAGCAGAGATCCGACAAAAGTAAAGATGCAAGGTAGGTATAGCCTATGGAAAAATACAATATCACCATTGAACTTACACAGGATGAACAAAAGGTACTTGTAGGTCAAATGAATGACTGCAGAAAGAAACTGTTGGAAGAAGATAAACCTACAGAAGATATTGAAAACATCATACTTAAAACCATAAACGGAAAGCCGGTCAAAAAGAAGTGGTGGAAAGATGAGAGATGATAAATTCTCTACAGAATATATTATCCTGTACATCTTCGGACTTATTGCTACTATATGGCTTTCCTTGCTGATTGCTCCGGCAATGAGTGATGGCCTTGTGGGGTTAATCAATGAATTGCCAAATGTAATGACCCACCCATTTAAAATAACTTGGTGTGAGAACAGCCTGAAAACTGTTCTCATACTTGTTATAATTTATGGCATAGCGCTGGGGGTATATCTTTCAAGCGAAAGAAACTACCGCCGCAGAGAAGAACACGGCTCTGCCAAATGGGGTAACGCCAGACAGGTTAACAGAAAGTATGTAAACAAGGATAAGTATTACAACAAGATACTTACACAGAATGTTTCAATCGGTTTTGATGGCAGAAAACACAGGAGAAACCTTAACACTCTTGTATGTGGCGGTTCTGGTGCTGGTAAAACACGCTTTTATGCAAAACCTAATATTATGAACGCCAATACAAGTTTTGTAGTGCTTGACCCTAAAGGTGAACTGCTTCGAGATACAGGCAATCTGCTGAAAGAGAAAGGTTATGACATTAAAGTCATAGACCTAATAAATATGGAGAAAAGTCATTGTTACAATCCTTTTGTATATCTTAAAGATGATAACGATGTACAGAGAATGGTAACTAATCTCTTTAAAAACACCACACCTAAAAACAGTTCCAGTTCAGACCCGTTCTGGGACCAGGCTGCTATGATGCTGCTTATGGCTTTGGTACTATATTTACATCACGAAGCACCTGAAGATGAACAGAACTTTCCTATGGTTATGGAAATGATAAGAGCCGGAGAAGTAAGAGAAGACAGTGAGGATTACCAGTCCCCTCTTGATATGCTTTTTGAAAGACTGCAAGAAGAAAATCCAGAACATATTGCAATCAAGTATTACAAGAACTATCGTTCAGGTTCCGGTAAGACTTTGAAATCTATACAGATTACTCTTGTTTCAAGACTTGAAAAATTCAACCTTGAAACACTTGCAAGTATTACACAGACTGATGAAATGGAACTGAATACACTTGGAGAAAAGAAAACTGCTATCTTTGCCGTAATACCGGACAATGACAGCAGTTTTAACTTTATTGTAGGTATGCTTTACACACAGCTGTTTCAGCAGCTTTATTACTCTGCAGACAGAGTGCATGGAGGCAGATTACCAGTACATGTTCATTTTGTAATGGATGAGTTTGCCAATGTTGCTTTGCCTGATGAATTTGATAAACTACTTGCAACTATGAGAAGCCGTGAAATATCTGTATCCATCATTATTCAGAATATGGCGCAGTTAAAGGCCCTGTTTGAAAAACAATGGGAATCTATCGTAGGCAACTGTGATGAGTTTGTATATCTTGGCGGTAATGAACAGTCCACACACGAATATGTTTCAAAGCTGTTGGGAAAGGAAACTATTGATACAAACACTTACGGCCAATCCCACGGCAGAAATGGCTCTTACTCCACCAACTGGCAGATGGCAGGCAGAGAGCTTATGACACCGGATGAAGTCCGTATGATGGATAACCAATATGCCCTGCTTTTTATTCGAGGCGAAAAACCTGTAAAAGATTTTAAGTATGATGTAATAAAACATCCAAACATTGCACTTACAACGGATGGAGGTGCAAAGCCATATATTCACGGAGAAGATAAATATAGTATTGCTACTGCAGAAATTATCTTTGATGAAGAAACGATCAAACTTGCAAATCAGCTTGAGATTGACACAAGCAACTATGTAATTCTTTCAGAAGAAGAACTGGAAGAACGATTTAAACAAATGGAGGAAAAACAAAATGCGAAAAAATAATAATAGTGCTCTTACTACAGAGCAGAAAGTAATGAAAGGTTACAAAGCATATTGCGGTGTTGTTACAGCAACAGCACTTATGCTCAGCGTGGGTGTTACAGCCTTTGCAGCACCTGCAACAGATCCACTTGCAGTAGTAAATAACCTGAGTGAATTTATCTTTGGTCTTATCAGAGCTATCGGTATGATTCTGCTGGGCTTTGGTATTGTACAGGTGGGCCTTTCCCTTAAATCCCACGACCCATCACAGAGAGCCAATGGTTTTCTGACACTGGCAGGTGGTATTATCATTACATTTACAAAAGAGATTCTTACTATGATTACAGGTGGTTGAAAAAACTATAAAATTTGCTATACTATAAATAATTAGTATAGAGGTGGTTTAATGAAAAAAACATACAAAGAGCCTATATTAACAATAGGAATAATGTTGGTAGCATTTCTTATAATGAAACTTCTTGAAATAGCAATGGATATAGAAGAAGTAGGGATATATGCGGATATTTTGGCAGGAGTAGGCGCAACCTTTTTGGGTGTTAATGCGTGGCTTCAAAATGACAAGTTGCATAAACTTGAAGAAAGAGCAGATGTAAGAGAAAACGGGTGTGAGATTTTTATTCAAAATAGTAGAAATGTTGTAAGTAACAATTTGAAAAATGAATATGCGATTTCATATGAAGAATCTGATAAGTATATGCAGATTATAATCAATAATTATGGTGATGTTTTTTTGAAAGTAGTAAAAATCTCATTTGGAAACCATGATTTTTATAGTACACTTACATTAGCTAAAGGAGATAAGATAGATGTAAGGATAAAATTGCCATTAAAAGGAATAAGAGATGATGATGTTTATAAAATAGAATTTATAAGTTGTTATGATGTATCTACATATGGGGATTTTAAAGTTATAACTGATAAAAATTCATCAGTGCCTTACACAATCAAAAATTATCATTTTTATGGCACAAAACAACCAAAATAAAATACATTATCAAGCCGACTTTTAACAGTCGGCTTTTTCTTTTTAGAAATGAGGTGATTAAATGTCAGAAAGCTGGATTATACAAAACCTTGAAAATGCTTTAGGAGTGTGGAATGACAAGCTGGCTGAAATATGGCAGTTGATAACTATGAGTCCATCAGCTTTTAAAGGTGGTACAATATGGGGAATTGTATTGAGTGTACATGGGGCGTTGCAGGCTATTGGATATGCCTTACTTGTACTATTCTTTACTATGGGTGTAATGAAAACCTGCGGTTCATTTGCAGAACTGAAAAGGCCGGAACAGGCAATCAAATTGTTTATCCGCTTTGCCATAGCAAAAGGTGTAATCAGTTATGGTATGGATCTTATGCTTGCACTTATGAATATTGTACAGGGTATTACTGGAACAATTATGAATTCATCCGGATTTGGAACACCGCAAGGCACTATCCTTCCTACTGAAATTGTAACGGCAGTAGAAGCTTGTTCTTTCTTCGAATCAATACCTTTGTGGGCAGTAACATTGATAGGCTCTCTCTTTATTTGGATACTGTCTTTTGTAATGATACTTACTGTATACGGCAGATTTTTCAGGTTATATATGTACACTGCTATTGCACCTATACCCCTGTCATCCTTTGCCGGAGAGCCAACACAGAGTATAGGTATCAGCTTCATAAAATCATATGCTGCAGTTTGTCTTGAAGGTGCAGTAATTGTAATGTCCTGTATCATATTCTCTGTATTTGCCGCTTCTCCACCTGTGGTTGATACATCAGCTGTAGCTGCATCTATGATTTGGTCATACATTGGCGAAGTGATATTCAACATGTTGGTGCTTGTAGGCACAATTAAGATGTCTGACAGAGTTGTAAGAGAAATGATGGGACTGTAAGGAGGTATACATGAACAATCAGAGAGATATTCAATTACACAAAGAAATAAAGGATTACAATGAATCTATCTTTTTCGGACTGTCTATGAGACAGTCCTTTTTTTCTGCCGTTGCAGCTATTGTTGCTGTAATAGTTTACTTCTGCTTGAAACCGCATTTTGGCACAGAAACACTGTCCTGGATGTGTATACTTGCAGCAATACCATTTGCTGCATTGGGCTTTGTAAACTACCACGGTCTTAATGCAGAACAGCTGTTTTGGTTGTGGATTAAAAGTGAAGTGATAGAAAAAGGTGTCACAGTGTTTAAACCCACAACAGCTTATTATGAGCATATTAAAGATATTGTTATGAAGAAGGAGGGAAAGAAACGATATGTTAAAAACAGTAAAAAGAATAATAAAGCAGCATAAGGAAAAATACCGTGTTCCAAAATCAGTCCACGACTATATCCACGTTGATGAAATATGGAATGACGGTATTTTCAGAAAGGGCAGTACTTATTCAAAAACATACAGATTTGATGATATCAACTATATTTCTGCATCAGAGCCTAACAAAAAGCAGATGCGTAAAAAATACGAAGAATTATTAGACAGTCTGGACAGTGAGGGTTTTACAAAGCTTACTATCAAAAACAGAAAGCTGTCTAGTGACGAATACAACGAGCTTGTGCGTATACCTCTGCAGGGCGATGAACTGGATGTGAACAGGGAAGAATTGAATAATATCTATCTTGAAAGGATAGATGATTCCAACTGCATTATTCAGGACAGATATCTTACTGTAACTGTGTATATGCGTAATATCAGAGAAGCAAAAGAGTATTTCAAACGAACATTTACTCTTTTAAGTGAATATCTTTCACAGCTTGGCAGTAAATGCTATGAACTTAATGCTATGGAAAGATTAAAAATTCTCCATAACTTTTACAGACCGGATGAAGAAAATGATTTTCATTTTGACTATGAAGATATGAGAGTAAAAGGCCATAGCTTTAAAGACTATATATCTCCGGACAGCTTTGAAAAACACAGTGACTATGTTGTAATGGGTGATAAGTATGTAAGGGTAATGTATCTGAAAGATTACTCCACAGAACTGAAAGATAAGCTTATTCAGGATTTACTTGGTGTAAACAAAAACACAATGCTGTCTGTAGATATTATTGCTATTCCTACAGATGAAGCTGTGCAGTATGTGCAGCAGAAAAGTCTTGGTGTAGAAACAGAGATTACCAATTGGCAGCGCAGGCAGAATAACAACAATAACTTTTCTGCAGAACCTCCGCAGCAGTATGTGAATGAACGTTTCAATGCCAGGGATATTATTGATTACCTCACTTTAGGCGACCAGAGAATGATGCAGGCTGTTCTTACAATTATGATTACTGCAGACAGTAAAGAACAGCTGGACAGTGATACAAAGGCTATACAGAGAAAAGCACTAGGCCATTCAGCACAGGTGGCAATTCTCCGTTATCAGCAGATGGATGGTATCAATACAGTTCTGCCAGTTGGAGCAAGAAAGATAAATACTTTCAGAACAATGCTTACAAACAATGTGGCAAAGCTTATGCCTTTCAAATCACAGGAAATTATGGAAAAAGGCGGTATGTTTCTTGGTATTAATGCGGTATCCAATAACCCTATTATCTGTAACAGAGCCAATCTTATGAACCAGTCTGCCCTTGTATTTGGTGTACCAGGTTCAGGTAAATCATTCTTTGTGAAGTTAATTATTTACCTTCTTATACTTATGGGTAAGGATGATATTCTTATCTGTGACCCTGAATCTGAATATATTCCGTTGGCGAAATTGCTGGGCAAAGATGCCTCTGTAATTAAATTGATGGCCGGCGGTAAAGACAGAATCAATGCTATGGAATTAAGTGAAGACAACATAGGTAAAGAAGAAATTGTTATAAAGTCACAGTTTATTCTTTCTCTGTTTGAACAGATGGATGATATTAAACTGACTGCTGCACACAAATCTATAGTTGACCGATGTGTAAGACTGGTTTACAAAGAAGCTAAAAAGCAGAACCAAACACCTACCCTTGATACCTTGAGGGAAATGCTGGCAAAACAAAAAGAGCCTGCAGCACACGAATTGGCCTTGGCGCTTGAACTGTATACAAAAGGTTCTCTTGATATTTTCGGTGGCGAAAGCAATGTTGAACTGAATAAGCGAATGTTGGTATTTGACATTCACGAATTAAGCGAGCATCTTAAACCTGCAGGTCTGCTTGTTATCATAGATACTATACTTAACAGAGTGTATTCCAACAAGAAAAAGGGCAAAAGAACACATATTATCATTGATGAGTTCCACATTGTATTATCCAATGAATACAGTGCAAACTTCTTTGATGCTGCTTGGAGGCAGTTCAGAAAACACGGTGGTTATCCTATCGCTGTTACACAGAACTTTGACAGAATGTTTGATTCACCGCAGGCAAGGGCCATGGTTGCAAACTCTGAATTTATAACAATGTTCAATCAGGCTACAAATGATAAAGATAGTCTGCAGGAATTCTTTGACCTGTCACCGGAACAGGTGGTATATGTAACAAATGCAAAACCGGGATGTGGATTGTTCCGCTATGGTGGTTCCACAGTTCCGTTCAGAAATCAGTATCCAAAAGATACTATCCTATATTCATTAATGACAACAAAGCTCGGTGAGGGCGAATATTCGGGACAGGTTTAATCACCTGTCCTTTTAATTTTAAGGAGATTAATTATGAAAAAATTTGATAAGAAGAAAACAATTGGTACAGTAATTATGATTATATTTTTGACTATAGCATTGGTAGCAGTATATATTTCTGCATACCAGTCATTTGAAGGCAATCGTAGCATACAGGAATTTGAAGAAATTGAAATGCTTATTTCTGATTCTGTTGAGCGGACAAAGGAAAAATCAGAACAGGAAGTTGCCTATGAAAAGTATCAGGCACTGCTTGCAGAAAATAACGATTTTATAGGTTGGATTAAAATTGAAGGAACAAATGTTAACTATCCTGTTATGCAGACAGTGGATAATCCAAACTTTTATCTGAAACACAACTTTGAAAAACAGTACAGCGACTACGGTGTTCCATATCTTGATGAAGAATGTTTTATTGACCTTACAAACAACCTTGTTATTTATGGTCATAATATGAAGAACGGTACTATGTTCACAGACCTCGTAAATTATAAAGACAAAAATTTCTGGGAAGAACATCAGATTATCAACTTTGATACTATGGCAGAGTTCAGTGAATATCAGGTTATGTACGCATTTTCCTTTGATACAAATAACGAAACATTCTGCTACAATGATTTTACAAATATGGATGAAGAACAGTTTGCAGAATTTATGGCTGAATGTGAAAAGCGTATGGCCTATGACACAGGTGTCAGAGCAGAATATGGCGATGAAATTCTTACTCTTTCCACTTGTGAATATACACACGAAAATGGTAGATTTGTTGTAGTGGCGAAGAAGATTTTAGAAGAAACAGTTGATACTACAGAAAACGAAATTTCAGAGCAAATTATCGAAGAATAACCATAATAAAAGTTACAGCCCTGTACGTATAGTGCAGGACTGTTTCGCTATATATGGAGGTGATGTTTTGAACAAGCTACAAAAAAATAAAGTTAAAACATTTAATAAGCAACAGTTTATATCCAATAACATGAAGGATGCATATATTAGGGCAAAAAAGAAATCTTCGAAAACTACAGAAGAGCATCAAGGCAGTGCTTATGAGTATGCTGATGACATTCTTGAAGATATGGTTGATGAAACATCCTCATCTGCACAGTCATTCGCGAAAAATAACTTCAAAAAATCCATACAGAAAAAACGAACTGTTGATTCAAAGCGAAGAGTTAGTGTTATAAAGGGAAAAGATATTCCTGTGCAGAATATGTATACGAATAATGTGGTACTAACGAACACGCCTACACATAAATCTATGGTAGAAAGGGCAAAGGATAGGTTTGTAAAGAATAGTATTAAAGCTAAAACTGTTGGCACAACTACGATAAAAGAAAAAATAATTGGATTTGTCAAGGGCGGTTCTAAAGCTGTAGTTAATAACGCGAAACTTGCTATTGCTAACACAAAACTATTAGTTGCAGCACTGGTAGGTACAGGCGGTATTGCAATTTTATTTACAATAATTATCTGTATCATAGGCCTGGTTATGGGTTCTTCTTTCGGTATATTTATGGCTACAGAAGATACTGGAACAGGATATACACTAAATGAGGTTATACAGGAAATAAATGAAGAATATCTTGCTGAAATTGAGAAAATAAAAACAGAAGTTTCACATGATGATTTTGAAATATCTGGTGAAGCTCCGAATTGGAAAGATATTCTTGCAGTTTACGCTGTGAAAGTTACTACTGCTCATGAAGGTGCAGAAGTTGTAACTGTAGATGAAGAAAAATCTGAACTTATACGAGAAGTATTTTGGGACATGACTGAAATTATTTATGAAACTGAATTTTATGAAGAAACTACTACAATTGAAACCATCGATGAGCAGGGCAATATTATAGAACAGGAAGTAACTGTCACAAAGACAAAATTGATTATTAATAAAAAAAATAAAACAGCTACCGAAGCAGCTAATGAATATGAATTTGATGAAAACCAATATATGCAATTGCAAGAACTAATTTGTGATAATAATTCTGGAATGTGGATATTTGCAGAAAAAACATAGCTGCCACAATATAATTGTCGACAGCTATATTTTGTTATGTTGTATCTTCGTTTTTTAAGTTTTCAAGGGCATCTATCAATGGTTTTGGCAGTTTAATTCCACATATAGCTGTGTTTTCAAGAACGCTTAAGGCTTCGGTTGCAATGTAATAAGAAATAGTTAAATTACGTATAATTGGCGAGTCAGGATTTACTAGTTGCCCTGTTACTGTTGCAACATAAATTACAACAAAAACAAGTATTTTTCTTATACCGCCTTCCTGCATAACTTGACTATCTAAATATCCTTTAGAGCTTTTTTCACTTTTACCCATATATGCTTTCCGTAGGCCGGTAATTACATCAGCTATCATAAAAGCTAATAATGTTTTTATACTATTATCAAAGCCTCCAACAAGATATTCAAAAAAACTTACCAACATAGTACAAATTAGTTTGAAGTACATTTTAAAATTAGTCATAAAATAAATCACCTCCTTTTACTGCCTATATATTAAAGAGAGGTAATTTATGATTTTGGAAATAAAGAATTGAAATTTTTTCAGTAAACTTAATTATAAATAATTGGTTTACAAATTACAGCAATAAATCTCCTTATTTAGTGTAAGGCAAAAAAGTAGCTGCAGATACTGAAAATTGCTTTACAAATAAAACAAAAGGAGATTTAAATTATGGCTTATCAGAATGGAAAAACTTATTATATTATCCCATTGTGTGCAACAGGTGATGCTGCATATAATCAGAAAATTCTTAATAAAGAGGTTAGACCTCTCGCGCTTAATACTGCTGGAGTTAGCAACTCTCACTATAACAATAGAAATGTAAATGTATATTCTCTTGACTGGAGTGCAGATATGCAGTGGAAAGTAATGGTATACGATGGGTTTGCAAGAATTCTTTGTGCTGGTAATACTGCTTTTGGCCTTGATTACTATTATGGCAATAATAATGCTGGTAACTGTGATATTTATCAGGTCAGCGGTAATGATGAAGATTCTAAAATTAACTTCAGAACAATTAATGCTTCAGAAAACCTGTATAGAATTCAGTGTTACAGAAATAATGCAGACAATGACCTTTATCTTACTGCTACCGGCACATCTAATGGCGCTGATGTTAGATGGCAGCCTTTTGATTCCTCTAAAGCGGCATACCAGACATGGTGGCTTGTGCCGGTTGAAAGTGTAGTCGAAAATACGACACCATCCGAACCATCAAATCCATCAACTGAATATGTAGGCATTTTGGCAAGAAATACAACTCCGCCTACGGCGACAGGATTAATAACTGTCCACAATATTCCTGACTGCACTAAATCAACAGAGAACTTTATTGAAGAAGATTGCGAGATGAATGCAGGTTCTTCCATACCGGACGGTACATATTTTTCTAATAATGCTGATGATACTGTATCAAAAATAAAAATGGCTATTAATACTTTTATAGAAAAAGTATACCCTTCAGGTACATCTATTCCAGACACCCACAAATATTACTATTTGTTTGGTGAGAAGAGATATGGGACTGTAAACAGTGTTTGTCATAATGGCGTAGATATACAGGGACCAGATATGGCACCAATCAGAGCTTTATTTGGTGGGAAAGTTACTAAATCTGGCGGTAGCGTTTTTAGTATTTATAATGCTGTTATGGGTGTTACTTTTAACTATGTTCATATGACAGGTCATAAATATGGCGTTAATCAGGAAGTTCCTGCGGGAGCAGTTATTGGTTACCAAAGCGATGTTGGTGATGCGGACAGCAGTCATCTGCATTTTGAAGTTACAGAAGGCGAAAAAACTGCACAATCTGATACCGCTAATGTTAACACACGAATGGCCTCAATTCTTCCATATGGTTATATGTTAGGATAAATAAAAACGCTGATGCATTTTGCATCAGCGTTTTTCAATAAAATTAATAGAGATAAAGCTCGTATGTCATGGCAAAGTTACTTGGAGAAGGTGTACCTTCAAATCGGTATACTGCATATGTTGGGTGAATTTCTTCAGAGTTATCATGTGTTGAAAAGGAAGCTATACATGCAAAACTTGAAACCCCATTTGTATAATAATATCCACCAGTATCAAGATACTCTTTATAAAATTCATTTAATTCAAGATTCTCATTTGCAATAAAGGTTGCAATAGCTTCCTCGATAGACATACAAGGAAAAGCTTGATTTTCAGTCTCGGAAAAAAATTTATTCAAGGCGGACAAATTTTCAGAAACATATTTTTTCCCTATCTCGTCCCCTTGTGCTACGCTACCAACAAGTTTATATTCTGGTATAATAGTTACAAGACCAATTTTTTCCATATCAATATTATCATAAATATCTTCTGTGTAATAAATTATAAATCTGTCCCCAACATCATAGCCGGTAAAATCGTACATATCATAATATAATGAGTATTTACCATAAAACAAATATTCAGGGTGAGAATAATTACTTAAATAAAGTTCGAATCCATCTTCAGTTTCAAATACCATATAAGTATTTTCTATTGGATTTATATTGATTTGTTTAACAGTAATAGTATGAATATGATATACAGAGTGATCAAACAACTTCAAATAGTCGTGTTTTTTATTCATATCATCTCTTATTATATATTCACTTTCAGAAAGAAAAGATTTAATGTTTTCTTTCTGTTCTGAATTATTAGGAATATTTTTATCTCTAATCTGATTAAGTGTAAATATTTTTTCGATGTTTGGACTATAGGTAATTAAAACTAAAACCAATAGCACCAATATGGGAATAAAAGATTTTTTCATATGATCCTCCTTTTTATCGTAGATGTACGTTACTATTATAACAAAATAAAAATATCGTAACAATTAAACAGTTACGAAGTATATAATTAATGTAACTAAAAATTGCAGTATGATTATATAATACTATACTATACAATATTATATCATATAATATGGTATTAAACAAACGAATATTAAAAAATGGTACTATTGTATATACTATATACGAGGTGAACCATATGGCTGATATAAAAACAATTATAGAACTAAAAGGTGATTATGGCAGGGTAGACTTTCTATTAAAAGATGTTCTTGACCAGCGTAAACTGAACAGAAATCAAGTTTCAAAACGAATAAATGTTAGTCACAAACTTATGACAAAATGGTGTGACGGTCAAATAGAAAGAATGGATTTGGATATTCTTGCAAAGTTATGTTATGTATTAGATTGTCAAATTTCTGATATTTTAGTGTATATAAAGCCTGAAGATATAGCTGAGTAGTTTTATACAACTGTAATATATAACAAGCATAGTAACATTTAGTTTACAAATAATAGATATAAAAGAGGTAGCTTTTGCTACCTCTTTTTGTTATGCGACATTATAAATTGTAAAAATTATTTGATTACAAATTAAATATATCGTAGAACGATTTTATTTATATAACAACTACTTTTTGTTAATTTTATATTAACTTACAATAAATATTTTTTATTGTTGTTTACATTTTTGACAATACACACTCTTTACTCATTAAAGAAGGTGTGGTATTGGAAAATAAAATTTATTTATTGATAAAGCAATCAAGAGAAAACAATGAGGCGCTATTGGAACTGTTAGAAATGTTCGAGCCATTGCTTAAAAAATATTCTTTCATGTTAGAATATGAGGATGCATATCATGATTTACAGGTGTCTTTGATTGAAGTTATTAAAAAACTTAGTGTGAAAGATCTTGCTCATATAGAGGACAAGTATTATCTGTCATATATTAAAAAATCTATCAATAGCAAATATCTTAAATTATCAAAAAAGATTCAAGATATAAAGAATTATACTTTAGAAATTACAGATGATGAGACAAATGTTGAAGAATATATTGATGCTGCAAATCCGGTAATAGATAACTATACTTTGCTATTTTTTAATGATATGAAGGAATTTTTAACGGAAAATGAATATGACACAATCAAAATGTTTTATTATGAAAAACGTTCGATATCTGAAATTGCAGAAATTAAGCAAGTATCAAGGCAATACATAAATCAATGTAAACTTAACGCATTAAAAAAATTAAAATCAAATTATTTATAGATTAGTATTTACAAAGTGCATAATAAATTCTCTTTAATATATGTAAGGCAAAAATAGTAGCTGCAGATACAATGATTGCTCTTACAAATATAATAAAAGGAGAAATAATAATGGCAACCGTTACCCTTGGTAATTCTTATCGTTTTAAGGATTACAACAATAATAAGTATCTTAACATTCTTGTTAGTGGTAACCCCTCAAACAACTCAAATGTAACTATCTATTCATTGGATTCCTCTGATATGGCACAGGTATGGCAGTGTGTTCAGTATTCTGCTCTTGGTGTCAGTGGTGCTCTTATGAAAAGTGTAAAAGACCCTACTTTTGCACTTGATAATTACAGAGGTTCATCTAACCCTAATAATGCTGACGTTTACAAAATCGGCACAACTGCTGCTGATCTGAAAGACCAGCTGGTAGAATTTATTCTGCTCACCAATGGTTACTACCGCATTAAGCTTGCATATTATGACCTTTATCTTACTGTTACAACAGAATCAACATATGGTGGTTTTAACGTAAGATGGCAGGCGCTTACAGGCAATACAAACCAGCTCTGGGCAGCAGAACTTTATGGTTCATCAACTATTACTACAACAGCCCCATCATCAATTGTTGACCAGACATTCTATGTTAAAAACTTTAATACTGGTTATAATCTTAATGTATATGGTACTGACACAGTAGCAAATGAACGTAATGTAAACGTATATAGTAAAGAGAAATGTCTGGCACAGAAATGGATTGTACGACAGAAATCCGATGGTGCAAAACTTTTTACAACTATTAATGAAGCTTATGCGCTCAACATTAATACCAACACAAATAACTGTTCTATGTATACTGAAAGTTCAAACTCATCTGCTGACAGTGTTCTGGAGTTTGTTCCTTATACAGATGCTACCATTACATCTGCGGATAAAGTATATAAAATCAAAATAGCGAACCACAACAAGTATTTGGATGTAGAATCTGTTGGCAGTGGTGCTAATGCTTATTGGGTGAGTTCACCAGCATATCCTCTGTGGCAGTTTGTTTCTGAAAGTGATATGTTCCCAACACCTAAAGCATGTCCAACAGCTATTAAGGATAGTACATTTGCTATTCAGGCTAATGGTACAGATTTTTATCTGAATGTTCATGGTACAGATACCGTGGCCGATGGCAGAAATGTAAATATTTACAGTAAAGATGATGTACTTGCACAGCGCTGGATTCCAAAGCAGACAACAGAAGGTCCTAAACTCTTTACAAAAATTAATGAAGGCTTTGCTTTGAATATCCATACAGTAGATAATAACTGTACAATGTATACATCTTCTGGTAATGATGAAGATTCAGTTCTGGAATTTGAATCTGTGGGAACTATGCAGTACAAAATTAAAATGTTCAATCATAACAAGTATCTTGCAATTGATGGAACAGCGGATTCTGGCTCAAATGTAGTGTGGGTTGATGGCTCAGCTAATGCTACTGTATGGAATTTTATTCCAGAAGCTACTGCTTTCCCGACACCAAACCCTGCACCTACAGATCTTGTAGGCAAGACATTTTTCATTAAAAACTATAATACTGGTTACAATCTGAATGTTCATGGTACAAATACTGTGGCACTTGGCAGAAATGTTAATGTTTTTGCAAAAGAACCTGAAGACTCACAGAGATGGCAGGTAGTTCAGACTCCTAAAGGTCCTAAAATTATTACAGAAATTAACTCAGACTTTGCACTCAATATTCATGTTGAAAACAACAATAACTGTGTAATGTATGATATCAATGAGAATAATGTAGATTCTGTTATCGAATTTGTTCCTTACGATGAAGATAATAACATTTATAAACTCAAAATGTTCCATCATAACAAATATCTTGAGGCAGCAGGTGTTGGCAGTGGTTTTAATGCATATTGGTCTGATTCACCAGTTTACAACCTGTGGCAGTTCGTTGAAGAAGATGATATGTTCCCACCTGTAGAAGATGCTCCAGCAGATATTGCTGATAAGGTATTCTTTATTCAGAATGTTAACACAGGTCATTTCCTGAATGTTCATGGCACTGACACTGTAGCTAATACAAGAAACGTAAATGTATATGCTAAAGAAGATGCAAATGCACAGAGATGGATTATCAGAAACAAAGATGGCGGTCCAAAACTTGTTACAAAGATTGATGAAACTTTTGCAGTAAACATCTACGCAAATGACAATAACTGTACTATGTACAAAGAAGATGGCAATGATATTGACTCTGTTCTCCAGTTTATCCCATATACAACAGGTCAGACAGCTACTGAAGATGATGTATACAGAATTAAAATGCATTACCATAACAGATATCTTACAGTATCAAATACAAACATTGGTGCAAACGCTTGGTGGACATCTGTTGACTCTGAACCATATGCACTGTGGAAACTCATTCCTGAAAGTGAAATGACTTTTGATGGCGTAACTGATACAGACACCACTCCGGATTCTTCTCTTGTATCCGTATTTATGCCAGCTAATTCAAATAACTATATGGTAGGTAGAGCTGGAAATCAGATCAGCGAAATTACAATTCACCATACTGCTGCGGTAGCTTCTTCCGTAGAGCGGATTGGTGACGATTGGCAGAACCCTGAAAGAGGTGCGTCTTCACATTATTGCGTCCGAGGTACAAGAGTAGGTCAGTTTGTAAAGGAATATAATACAGCTTACACAAATGGTGGTTCACTTAAAAATCCGGATGCTGGCAACCCTAATGTTAAGGCCGTCACAATAGAAACATGCAACAGTACCGGTGATCCTACATGGGAAGTATCAGATGATACATATTATACTCTTGTTAGATTGGTTGCTGATATTGCAAGAAGAAATAACCTTGGTACTTTAGTTGTTGGTCAGAACCTGAAAACTCATCAGGATCACGCATATACAGTTTGTCCTGGCCCATATCTCCTTGCAAGGATGCAGGATATTGCTGATAGAGCGAATGAGATTAACGCTGCATATATTAGTGGTAGGATTTATCTTAGAAAACATAATACTGACAAGTTCTTTTCAGTAGATGAAAATAGTCATATTATTCTGGTTGGTAAAGATGAAGCTCGACCATGGGTGTTAGAAAAAACAGATGATAAAACTTACATTTGTGACTTTACTAATCCTATGCTAAAAATGAATGTTGATACTGATGGGACAACTCTTATTTTGACAGATGGTGACAGCGGTGTATATGCTTCGTTCTTGACAGAAAAAACATTTGATATTTGCTATGAAAGTGTTACAAGTACCTTTTCACAGCGTTCAAATTCAATCAAAAAATGGTTTTCATCATTAGGGAAACGTTTGGGTTTATTTAATGATGAAGAGCGAGACTCTGTTGACAGTGTAACGGATGTAAATGAAGAAGTAGATAGTTTTACTTCTGTTGTCCCTGAATTCTATCAAAGCAGAGTTGTGAAAATTAAGCACAAAGAAACCGGTAAATACATGACATATACGGGTAAAAATAATATTCTTACCAAGGGATACGGTAATCCAGTTGAACTCAAAGATATGGTAAGTGATAATAGTGATCGCAGCCAAATCTGGAAAATTACAAAGTTTGGTGATGATATGTTCTGTTTATCTTCTTATGCTGCTGCAAATCACTCGCTTGAACTTTATACAGGTAACAATATTTGTGTTTCTACAAACCCTGGTATGTATATACCAAATAGCAGAGTTGTTAGTATATCTGAGGTGTCTACAGGTGGATTTACAATTAGTTTTCCAACTTTTGATAATAAGTATTGCAGCCAATACTTTGAAGAAGAAAATGCTACTAACTTCATCTGTGGTTCAAGTATTAATGACAGCAATGCTGTTTGGGTTTTTGAGGAACCAGAAGGTGTTAATGTTAATGATTGGATAAAAATATATTATAATCCATACTCAAAGACTGGAAATATAGTATCAATTCCTGATTATGTTATGCGTATACCAAACACTGTAAATGAGGCTGATTTTATAGAGGATGACGAGAATAGATTCGTAGGATTTATTCAGGACTCATATGTAGATGCAGAAGGATACAGATGTATTACTAAAGTATCACAGAACACTAAAAAAGATGACTATGGTAATACAAATAAAGTAACTTTGACATTTAACGAGCATAAAAATTGGGCAACTATAGAAGGACTTTCAATTGTTGATCCAAATATCGTAAACATTGTAGCTAACCTTTTAAATAAGGAATTAGAATCACCGCAGCATTTATTCAAATCATATACAAATGATAAAGAAGAAATCGTAAATATTTATGCGTTGTATAATGAAATAGACAATGAAAACTACTATTGGGTTGCTGTTGGACCTAAAGTTTTATATGAAAACTTCCCAGATTCTAAGGCTATTTATGCGACTGATCCGGATTTTCCTATATACGATCAAGGAATCGTTGATGCCGTATTGAGTGATGATATAGGTAACAATTATTATTTGCATTGTCTTATTGGCGATGTTAAAGCTCATAGTTGGAACAACGGCATTTTTCAAAGTGATTTTCAGTATGAGGATTTAGAAAATGATGAAGGGTTATATAAACTTAAAAATCATACATTTGTATCAAGTATTTCTGCAGGCACAACTGACTACGATTACTCAATTTGCATTGAATTTATGGGTGGAGCCAGCATTGCGGGTGCAGAGAAATATCGCATAGATAGGCTTGTTTTTTATAAGTTACGGTCCGAATAAATATGATACAAGATATATAATTAATAACAGCCCTAATGTAGGGCTGTTTTAATTATGTACAATTTGTAAAATATAGCTAAAATTTCACATTATATTCGAAGGGAAATAATTTATAACCTTGACCGTTTGATGAGAAATCGCCCAAACATTTTAGTGTTGTTTCATTAAGAATATTATATACACTATTACGACTATCAAAACTATTGGCGTATCCAACTCCAAAACCTATAATTTCTACTATGCCATCTCCGTCTATATCTATTATGCAGAAACCTGGCTGTGTTTCATTGTAGAATCTTCTGTATAACACATCTTGTGCTTCGTATGAATAATAAAGTGGAAATGCTGTATTGTTTCCATTACTATCTCGCATTATAACCATATTACGAGATTTATTGTCCCTGTCAATTACAGGTGCAATAAAACTTGATTTTATACCTTCTTTTGCGTTTAATGGTTTCGATAAAATGGGAATATAATATTTTTCTTCATCGTTTACATTGATGCAAGTTACTATTTTATCATTACAGAAAATAACAGTAAGAGCATAAATATAGTGCTTTTCACCATAAGGCAGTTCGTTGGATGATGGGTATAAATCTTCGGAATACTCAATTGGAGTATAATAACCATTATGATATATATTGCAGGCATTTACTATTGCAATATTGCATTCACCTGTAGTAAATTCCCATGATTCACGAATTATAGCTGGTGTATCTGTACTTCCGGTATCATTGCAGATAACGTTTTCTATTTCATCTATCCATATTTGTTTAGGTTCTCTTTCATCCTTATCATAATTTATATACAAATATTTTGATGGTGTTATGTTCCAGTTACAATTAGTTCTTATGGCAACTTTTTCGCCATATTCACTGCTGTAACCTGTAGATTTTTCGTCCATATAGTCTTTAACATATACGTTTCTTGTTGAATCATTCACAAAAATACTGTCTAAAATAGTTATATATTCTTCCCGTTGTTCAACTGTAACATCTTTAGTTAGTTTGCCTACTATTTTTTCATCACCATCATATCTAAAAGATAATGTTTTAAAATATGCCGATTCATTACCTATACTACCCCAAAAGATGGCAGTGTCATCTATGTTTTCTTTAATTAAAGAGGATTCATTTATTTTACCATCTGTATAGATATATTCTTCTGTTTCTGTGTTGTAGGCTTCTCCTGAATATCTGGATGCAGAAGCCCAATTAATTATATTTACGGGAACCAGCGTATTGGAAGTGTTTTCATCATTATCAGTTGATGAATTGATTTCTGTCTGTGAAGAGTTTGTTTTTCCGCTATTATCGCTGCCTATATCATTGCTACATGCTGAAAAAATAAATACTGATAAAATCAGCAATATTATTACCGAAACCAATTTTTTTATTTTGTTCATATGATACCTCTATTCAAAATTCAATCATTTGCATAATATTTAATAATAAATATTATCAATAATAACTTTTATCGCCAATAACTTTGTTCTCAAATACATATAGGGTGTAATAATGTACATAATATCATTATATAGATGTATATTTAATAATAGTATACTATACAATATTATATTTAACAAGTGAATATTAAAAAGATGGACTTTCTTGTAAACTATATGTTTTAAAATGCTAACAATACTTTACAGATATACGCCAACAAGAAGTGGTTGTATAGCTGATTTATACTTTATCTGCACCTGTGAAATCTTTAAACGTCCTTTAATCATCTCATGATTGTGGATACTGTCTGGCTATCTATACCATCACAGAGTTCTATCATTATTCATTCAATTATTATCCTAGATACAACTGTATTTGTTATTTAAGCAGTCTTTGGTTCTTTTACAGAAACCAATTACACAAATTCAGCGGCTGGATTTTGGGCAAGGATGTAAACTTTCTTCTGTCAATAGAAATATGATTTTACATTTATACTGCCTTCTTCGCATCAGGCTTTTTTATGCTGGCCATTGTTACAGCATTCTTGTTACTATTGATACTTATTTGGCCAGCTTGGCTTCACTTTTAATATCGCTGGTGTTTTCAGGTAATCGGTCGCGCTTTCGCCGCATAGTATATCCCTCTGTTTTCTTGATTGATTCTAATCTACTCTGCAGAATCTACAAGCTTTGTAGACTCTTTCAATACTGTTTATATTTTCTCAAATTCCAGAGTTCCAGGGCTTTTTGTAAGTCACCGGTATGTTTGATGATTATATAAGAAGGCATTTCTTTAATTGTGGATCTATTTGACTGATACATGGTGATAATAAAATAGCAAGAAGATATGTTATATCTTCTTGCTATGATTAATATTTAATTATAAAGTGGAACATATGAACCGTTAAATATTTTATAATCTGTGTTGTTATTAATATAATCACCTTGATTAATTATACCGAGCCTGCTAAAACCATATTTCATATAATAGGTACGGCCAGTTTCATTATCTAGCATTTTTATTGTATTAAAATCATAACCTGCTCTTACAACAAAAGAATCATCGTTTTGTGCTAATATAGTAATATGTTCAGCTTGCAATCCTTTATCAATATTAGTTAAAGATAATTTGTTTTCTATTATTTCACCAGTATTGATATTAATAGAGTATTTCCTATATGTAGCTCGTTGTTCTTGGCCACCTTCTATAATCAAATAAGATAAATAGTTGTTCCATACACCATAGAATTGAGTATTTTCTATTTCGTACTCAAAAGGTGCTGATGATGTCAAAACTGTCGTGATACCTGAAGATAGGTCTGTTTTATAAACTTTAGCAGTTGTGGCTGAATTTTTTTCAAACTTATACATATAAGAAGAATCAACAAAGCAAACTTCTTTTTGAGAGTTACTTATTGTGTATTCCTCTAGTTTTTTTAAAGATAGACTATTAACATCTAATGAGTAAATTTTTTCTTTAGATATTAATCCTAATAATGATTGGTCTAATTCTAAAAGAATTATCTGATTATCAAATGCACCAGCAATATAGCTTTCTTGTTTGGATTCATACAGCACCTCTTTTTTTGAGGTTTCAACATTTAGTTTATGAAGTTTATAAACATATGAATCATCTATGAACTCAAATGTAAAAAAGAAAAGAAATTGTGAATCATTACTGAAAACAAAATGCCTAGAGATATCTTCCCATTGACCTGATTTATAGATTATTCTTTTGTTTTGACCATTCAAGTCTATATATCCGATTGTTTTGGACAACTCATCCATTTTTTCATCATATATAAAAAATAATTTATCTTGAGTTGGATTAGTGAATATCCTAAACAAAGATGATGGTATATATGCTGTACATGACTCAGATTGATGTGTACAACTTATATCACTACATATTGGTGTACTTTCCATAGAGGTAACATCCAAATAATAAATGAGATTGTTAGAAGTATAATAAATATTATTATTTATACTAACCACCTCAGAAGCACCACGTAGAGTCTTTGTTGTGTTTTTTAAATCATAATCTATACTTGGATAACTATTACAAGCGCATAGAAATATGCATAATAAAGTTACGATTGATAAGAAGGATTGTATTTTTTTCATAGTTAAATATTATAAATTAGAATGTTCCAGGCCCATCATTAAGTATCCAAATCCTCCGGTCAAGGTTGCTAGGGAAGTATGCTACTTTGATACGTGCGCCATTCCCATAAGATATTGGATAGAAATAACCCCTACCAGATAAACCAAAATGGTACCACTCATCATTTGATGAACCCACAGCACTTGCCATTATTTCACAATATGTCCGTTCATCTGGAGGTAATAAATATACAAAGAAGTTATTATCGATTGATGAACTTGTACCAAGGCAATAATTTTGTGCGGCTTGGCATCTTAAAGTTGAAATTCCATTTTCAGAATATGTATAAAATTTTTGAGTTGAATCCCAGGTAGCTCTATAAACATTTATAACATCATATGCAGTAGGTTGATCACTATAAACGTTAAGGTTAAGATTATTGCCATCATCATCAGCAGCGACAAATGAAGTGAAATATCTGGCATTTTCAGGTCTGCCATATGGGACAGCTATATCAGATGCTGGAGCAGAAGGTGAAACGACAGGAGAATTTTCAGTTGCAGCAAACGCGGAAATTGAAAAGAAAGATAATAGTAAAAAAAATGTAATAATAGATGATATTTTTTTATTCATACTTTGCCTCCTAAAGTTAGTTTACTGTACAGTACATTAAATTAAATGTTAACAATTTCATTATAAACTATGAAACTGGAGAATCAATATTCATGTACTAAAGTGTTTGAAAAAATTGATGAAATGTCATTTATATAATTTTTTAATTAAGAAAGTGTTAGCAATTATAATTGCACAACTAAGAAGTATTATTACTCCTATAAAACAAATATTTTGAGTATAACTAAAAATGTTTATTAATGGAAGTATTGTAAAGTATTTTCCAATATCTATGTGTATTACGAAAAGAAATATTGGGAATAAGAAAAATATAATAGGGAAAATATATCCGGATAGAAAAGAAGATGATTTGATGGATAGTAGCAGCGTAAAAGATGAAAGTAATAGTGTTCCTAATAACTTTATAAATACGGATAAAAGTACTAGGTGAAAAATACTTATAGAGTTTTTTAAGTGTGAAAAAAGAGCAATATTATTTGCAGCAGAAAATAATCCAACAGTAGTATAATGAGAAAAAACAAAATGATAGTTGGATATGGATGAAATAAAAGTGATAATAATTGATAAAACAAAGGATAAAAAAAGTTTAACATTAATTATTTTCTTACTACCTAAATGTGTAGAATATATCATTTTATTTATCATATAAGTGTTTTCTACGAAGAAAAAACTATAATTTAGAGAAATAGTAACAATGGTTATAAAAATTGTTTCTATTAGTGAATAACCATCATTGTTGATATATAATAATTTATAGAATGCAGGTTCATAAACTATTACTCTATGCTCTTTTTTAATTTCATGTAGCATGTTTACTATTCGCTCGTATTGTAAATATTTAGTGTAAATGCTTCGGTTAGAGTTTATTATTTTATTTAATTGTTCGAAGCTAATTTGAGAATTATTAAAATTATCGTATGCTGTTTCAATATACTCGAATTGAATTCCTTCATTTAAAATGAACTCTTCTGAATCGCCATTATATTTTTTATTAAAAAGAGTGATATAATTAATAAATAATTTTTCATCTGGAGAGGGGGAAGTGGTGTTTGAGTTAATTAGATGCATTTGAAATGCAATAGCTAATATTAAAACAAATATTCCACCTGAATGTACAAAACTTTTATATATTTCTACATAATATATATTATCGAATAAAGAACGTTTCCTGAAATATATATTAAGTTTTTGAGCTGGATTTTGTACATACGTTTTTTTTCGTTGCGATAAATAATTTTTAAAAAATTGATATATAAAAAAAATTAATGAGGATAAAATGATAACGGGATATATATTAATTAAAGGTATTGGTAATGATGGTAAAAGGTTAATGATGGTATATTTCCTTAATAAATCGTAGTCAAATATCAGCAAGAAAAAATTAAAGTATTTAAATATATTAAAATTATTATAAGTTGGAAGATATTTATATAGTATAAATGATATTAACGGTATGTGACAGAAATATAATGTGCTCAGAATTCTATTATCAAATCTACAAAACGCTATAAGACCCCATATACCAATAAATAAAGAAAATAACAATTTCAAAAAGAAAGATATGATTAAATATGATAAAATGTTTAACTTAAAAGGACTCATCCTAAGAAAAGGGAGACTCTGTATAGGGGAAAGTAAATAATCAATATTGAATAAGTAGTCACATATAATTAAATTTGAGCTAGCTATTAAACATGCAAATATTGTTAAGTATAGTGTCAAGACTAATAATTTTACAACAGGAAGTTTATTCCTGCCATTTACAGTACTTTTAATAATGGTAAACATTTTATCATCAGATATCAAAGCTGCACTTATAATTATAGCAGCAAGGCACATGATAAAAGGAGAAAAAGGAAATGTAGTTGCAATATATATTCCATTTTGTGGAATATACATTGGCTGAATAGTTATTAATTCTACATATTTTTCTTTTATTAAAGAAATTTTTAGATAGTCGTATGAATTATCAAAAATATTGTAAAAAGGTAATGAATTTGATTTATCTAATATTGATGATAAGTATTCTTTATATGTTTTTGTTGTATTAAATTCGTTTAGGACATCTTCTATTAATGCTATCTCATTATTTATATTATTTGTATATGAAGTACTTGAATTAAAATCTCCATTATATAAATCATCAAACTGTTGAGTTATAAAATTATATCTTTGAGAGTTCTGATGTTTAAAGATGTCATATGATAAATTTTTATAAGCAAAAGGAGAATAATTAAAGGATATAAATGAATAGTATATAAGTGATGCGGAGTTAATTACTAATAAAAAAAATAGATAAATAAGAACTTTTGTATTATAATTTAATTTCTTGAATTCATTGATTAATAGTAGTTTCATAAGTGTATCAACAATTAAAACATTTTAAATAAGCGCTAAAAAGATCTGAAGAAGGCGAATATTTATTTATAAGATTTACAGGTGAATCATTTTCAATTATCATTCCGTTTTTTAAAAAAATAACTCTATCTGCAATTTTTTCGATATCTGAAATAATATGTGTTGTGATGATTATTATGCTATTTTTAGACAGTTTTTTTAAAATCTCTAAAAAATGATATCGTTCTATAGGGTCTAGTCCTACAAAAGGCTCGTCTAAAACGATAACACTTGGACGCCCTAAGATAGTTGTTGCTATTAAAAGACGTTGCTTCATACCACCAGATAATTTAGATATTTTTTGCTTTGAATATTTATTTAAATTCATGCACCTTAAAGCGTATTGCACTTCGTCTGGAACATTACTAGCATTTATTCCTTTTAACGAAGCTATATAATATGCGAATTGCTCCACAGTAAAAAAATCATATAATTGTTGATTTTGAGGAAGATAACCTAATTCTTTTCTAAAATCATGATTTGAAAGATAAGTTGGAGCACCATTATAAATAATATTATTTTTAGTATCAGTAGTACTATCTATAATCATATTTAATAGAGTACTTTTACCAGCCCCATTTGGCCCTAATATCACATTGATACCAGGAGTGAATGTGATATTAATATTATTTAAAATTTTTTTTTGAGTACTTTTACTAAATGGTGTTTTTTTTATTATTTTACTTAAATTAAATATTTCTAATTTATTCATATTTTGACTCAATAATATTTTTTATGTTTTTTTTATAATTACGACTAGCATGTAAAACTGTACCATCGATCAAAGTAATTTCTAATTTTGATATCGATACAATCGATGAAGGGTTTACCAATAGACCACGGTTAATTTTAATTAGGCCAATGTTGGTATATTTATTTGTGATTTTTGTGAAATTTTGTTCATATAATTCGATAATATTATCTGATAAATGAATAAAAATTCGATGTAGTTGTAATTCAATATAATAGATACTATTAATATCTATTTGTATGTGTTTTTTTCCTTTTATATACTCCCAAATTGTGTCCATATTAATTCCTTTGCGATATTTGTATTGTAGTTTATAACTCAAAATGTATCAGAATAATATAGAATTCTCAATAAAACTGTAATGAAATATAGATATTATGTAATTATAATAAAAATGATAAAATATTTAAAAAGTGATTTTAAAATGTTGGAGGATATAGCATATTGATGGTTGAACATTATGCCACACTAGATTTAGTAATAGTTTATTGCCTATAAAAATATATAATTTGATTATCACTATAAGGAACAACAGATTTTACAGGGCATTCATCCAGTGATTTGTAACAAGCGTATTCTTATAAATAATTCCAAATATTATTATCTATATTAGGTTTACATAAGGATAAACTTATATTATCATTAGTGTAATTTAGAATGGAGTAATTGTTGCAATCAAAATATAGATGGTTGCTGTAATTATGTCCACAATAAAAATAGGTATTATCTTTAAGTGAGCCTAATTTTCCAAAATTGATAATTGAAATATTTTTACAGCTTATTACTATTTTTTCAAGAATAACAACGGACTTATTTTGACAACGAATATACCGCTATTATTAGTCCGAGAATTATGCAACATTTGGGACTAGCTTATACTTGGAACAATAATTTTAGTATTGTTATTTAATGAAATCAAAACAATTATAATTAATACCATTACTACTATTGGAACTATTTTTTATTTTGCTCCTATAATCCCTCCACTAAAAAATCAAGCATATCTAGAATATTTAATAATAAATATTATCAATAATAACTCTTATCGCCAATAACTTTGTTCTCAAATACATATATGGTGTAATAATGCACATAATACCATTATATAGATGTATATTTAATAATAGTATACTCTACAATATTATATTTAACAAGTGAATATTAAAAAGATGAACTTTCTTATAAACTATATATGAGGTGAAATATATGGATGGTATAAGAACAGTCATTGAAGTTAAAGAAGATTATGGCGAAATACAGTTTTTCTTTAAAGAAATAATGGAACGGAAAAATCTGAACAGGAATCAGGTTGCTAAAAGGGCAAAAGTAAGCCATGATCTTATAACAAAATGGTGTAATGGAAATATTGAAAGAATGGATATAGATGTTCTTACCCGCATTTGTTATGTGTTGGATTGTCAGATATCCGATGTTATGCGATACACTAAAGATGAAGAAGTAAATAAAGAGATAAAAGAGGAAGATAAATGATTAGACTGGCAATTTGTGATGATGATATTGAATTTGTTAATATTATAAGCAACTATATTGACAAATATTTTGAGAATAAAGCTATTGACTATAAAGTTTATAAATATATTTCCGGTGAATCGCTGCTAAAATCTTCTTTTGAAAACTTTGATATTATCTTGCTGGATGTGGACATGCCTGGCGTTGACGGTATAGAAACAGCAAAAATTATTAGACATAAAAATAACAAATGCGTAATTGTATATATTTCTGCATATATGAATTATGCTATGTTCGGCTATGAAGTTGAAGCTTACAGATATTTATTAAAGAATGACCTGACTAAAACTTTTGATATTACTATGGATAACATAATGAAAAAGTTTTATTCTCAGGACGAAAAACTGAATATTCTTATGAACTATGTAGAATATGACTTGCTGCTAAAGGATATCATGTATATCGAAAGCAGGAAGAGAATTCTGGACTTCCATATGAACAGACCTCATAATAAAATATATACTCATTACGAAAAAATATCTACTATGGCCGAAAAACTTGAATCAAAAGGTTTTATCAGAATCCAAAAGAGCTTTATCGTTAATATGAGATATATCAGAGATATAAATAATTATATAGTTACGTTGACAAACGGTGAAACCTTGAAAACTACAATTAGAGAGTATGGCAAAATACTGGATGCATGGACACTATGGAAGGGTGAATTTTAAGAGTGAGAAATGTAATAACAATTTTTTTTAGCATTATAGAAATAATTTCTACTATTTTTATTTGCAATGCTTTTTTAAAAGAGAAAAAATATCGTCATAGGTTTTTGTTACCTACAATAGCAACAGTTATTGTTATTTTCCTATTGTTGTGGAGTTTTCAAATAGTAAAAGAAAATTTATTATTAAAAATAATTATTGTTTTTGTGCTTTATTTGTGTATGATAAATTTTTTGTATGATGGTAAGTTAGCCGCGAAATTCACGTTATTGATTATAGTTTATGTACTATTTTATACAGTAGATATTTTAGCAGTTGGAATTACAATGTTGGTATTTGCTATAGATTATATAACTATAGTGTCCTTTAACAATCTCAATATATTAGTTTCGATGCTATCAAAATTAATATCTTTGAGCACGAGTATTATAGTAAATAAAATTAATACACGTAGTAAAAGAGAATTAAGTATATCTACTTATGAATGGGTACAATTATTGTTATATCCAGCAGTAACTTTTTTAATTTTATTAGTTTTTATTGAAAGTGTTCTTTCTAAAAATGAGATATCTGTTTTAATGCTCCTTGCTCAAATGGCTATCATATTAGCAGATATTGTAATATTTTTAGTAATAAATAGATTAGATAATGAGAAAAGAATAAGAGAAGAAAATACAATTCTTCAGCAAAAAATTAAAGTTGAAATGAAAAACGTAGAAGCTCTTATGGATGCATATGATGAGCAAAGGAAGATGACGCATGATTTCAACAACCATTTGTCAATTATAGGAGCTCTGGTAGAGCAGAATGAAATCAGCCGATTAAATACATATATTGATCATTTGGGTAGAAATCTAAAAAACAATATTTTACCTGTGAAAACTAACAATTTGATTATTGATGCCATCCTGAATCAAAAATATAATAATGCCGTAAAAAATAATATTATAATGGAATTTTACATAAATGATTTATCGAATTTTCCAATGAAAGATGAAGATATAGTAATAGTATTAACAAATGCATTGGATAATGCTATTGAGGCGTGTATGAAATTAAATGACGAAAAGATCATTCGTGTTAAAATTACAAATTCAAAATCTGAGTCTATTATTTCAATAAAAAACAGATTTGATTATAATGATTTTGCTGGACAGCTTTTAAAACGAAATACAGAATCATTTGAACATGGTTTTGGATTAAGAAATATTGCTGTAACTTTAGAAAAGTATGGTGCACGTTTAGTTACCAAATATGATGATAAGTGGTTTCAAATGTCAACAAGAATTGTAAAGCAATAGGTTGGAACAATATTTATATATTGTGAAACATAATTGTTAAATTAGATATGTAATGATGATATTATCTTATACAAAGGGGATTAAAATGGTAAAGAGTTGTGTAAGATTAATATCATCTTTTTTGGTTGATAATGAATATATTTCTTCGGCCAAATATGAATGGTGTTGCTATGTATTAGAAAAAAGATTTGTTAAGATAATTTCTTTCGGGATTATATTTACAGTAAGCTCAATGTTGAATATTTTACGGGATACTATTATTTTTACATTTTCATTTTGTTTATTACGTAAATATGCTAATGGTTATCATGCAAAAACTTTTGGAAGATGTCTCGCATATTCATTAACAATTGTTGTAGTAACAATTAAATGTTTGAGCCCATTACTAGAAAATTATTTCATTTTAAGAATAATGAACTATGTGATATTAGTGACTACATTATTTGTGCACATTATTAATTTAGATTTAAAAAGAATAGAAAATCAGTTATTTAAAAGAAATGTAATAATAATCTCCCTTTTAGTAATTATTAGTGAGCTATCATTTAATCTACATGTTGCGTGTTTATTAACATCAAGTATGATATTCACTGTAATTACAATAAAAATTAATTTGTTTATTAGCAAAGGAGAAAAAAGTGGATATTAAAACAATTATTAAAAACAAAATCAACCAGTGGATTGATAATGAAGTGAATATTGACCCTAGAGATTGTATGTTCTTTTTATATGAACCGGAAAGGCCAATCTCAAAACCTGAAGATATCGAAAAATAAAAGAGTAGCGATATGCTACTCTCTTTTTTTTTATTACGATACATA
The DNA here is from genome assembly GCA_017436575.1 of Oscillospiraceae bacterium. Lineage (GTDB taxonomy): Bacteria > Bacillota > Clostridia > Oscillospirales > Ruminococcaceae > RGIG3102. The sequence goes on along the minus strand of JAFSCU010000003.1, from coordinate 56,797 downwards.
ATTCATAACAAAATTCATATATTATATATCGTTTTTATTCATTATCATATATGAAATTTGATAAATTTATTTAAAACATTATAAAAATTTTTATATAGTTTTGTTTACAAAACGAATTACACAACCTCTTTAACCATTAGAGGGTGTGTAAATGGAAAATAAACTATATATATTAATAAACAATATAGAAAGAGACAGTGATGCAATAATACAGCTAGTACAAATGTTTGGGCCATTATTAAAAAAATACTCGTTCAAGCTTAAATATGAGGATGCATATAGTGATTTGCAGCTGTTTTTAATAGAACTTGTTAAAAAGTTAAATAAAAATGCGCTTTCTAATACTGAAGATAAATATTATTTATCATATATAAAAAAGTCTATACGAAATAAATATATAGATTTATCAAAGAAGCAAAAGAAGATATGTGATTTAACTATAGAGTTTTGTTCGCTTGATGATGAATATGAAGATGTGAATTTTTCTTATCTTAAATCAAATGAATATTTTGATTTTAGAGATTTACAGACAATATTAACTCTTAGTGAATATGAAATATTATATATGATTTTCTGTGAAAATCGTAGCATATCCGAAATTGCATATAAAAGAGGTACATCCAGACAATACATAAACCAATCTAAATTAAATGCTATTAAAAAGGTCAAAGAACATTATTTTAAATAATTATAGTACATAAAATATATATTCTATTACAGTTATATGGTACGAAATACAACTGAAATTTATAATAAGAACAAGAGCCAGATGTTTAACGCAGAGCTAAATTTTAAGAGGTACTATATGGATAATGATTGCTATAAGAAACTATGGATCCATTGTCCAATTTGTGGTGGGAAAACGCGAGTTAAAATCACTGAAATAACAGTTCTTTTAAACTTCCCACTATTTTGCCCAAAATGCAAAAAGGAAACAGTGGTAGATATAGTAAAACTAAAAATGACAGTTAAGAAATAAGAAAAGCTGGTTATTTTTAACCAGCTTTTCTACTAAATATCTATACTGTTTTTATTTTTCAATGCAGCAAGAACCGATTTTAATATAGGCAATATATCTTTTGCCTCTTCTTCAGAGCATTCTTCAATTAGTATACGCAGTTCAGACAATGCAGCAGACTGCCTTTTAAGTTCAGGATTGAATACTTCTCTGGCATCAATATTTAGAATACGAATTAATGGGTAAAGCACTTCCAGTTTTGGATTACCCTTATAGTTTTCTATATTAAGTACAGTTCGTGAATCTATGTTAGCTGCTTCTGCAACTTCTTTTTGAGTTAAGTTTGCTCTTTCACGAGCCTGTTTTACTACATCACCTAGTACGCGTGAATAATCGGACATTGTAATTCACCTCATACATATTCTACAATACATATTTAAATGATTAAATTCATTGTAATTCATATAATATATGAATTGTAATACATACATAATGGAGGGCGTTAAAATCTGGTATATTATAATAGACAAAAACTGAATATCAATGTGAATTTCATTGTAACGTAAAACACAACTGCGCTGCGATAACTGTATTACAATTCACCAAATATATAGACGCACTTATCGGTATTAATCCGGTAAGTGTGTCTTCTTTTGTATGTACAAAATGGCTTTGCTATATAGCTAAATACCCATAGTCCTTTGATTTTTGAAATCAATCTAAATTCAAAAATCAAGGAGACGAAAATGAAAATTAATATAAGCAAAGAATATCTTCGATTTGAAAAAGAAAAACAGGAAAAGAGAAAGATTTATGACAATCTTAATATGAATGTAGAACAAATTGAACAAATTGAAGCTATTGATAAAAAAATATTTCGCAATGACATTAATTACAATGCTCATAATATACCGCTATATAGTGGAGATTATGAATATGAAGAAAAAAATATGGAAAAGAAATCGATTGTTTCTCACATTAAAAATATATACGAGGAAATGGACTACAGTTTATCTGGTAGATACTATTGGATAGATGAAATTTCATCAGATGCTTTATTGAATGAAATACATAAGCTTAATGCATTTGAAATTGAAATTATAACATTGGTAGCATTTGATGGATATTCGAAGAATGAGGCTGCAAAAAAATTAAATGTTTCTTACGATAAAGTGCAGTACAGCTTCAAAAAGATACAAAATAGGCTTAAAAACAAGATTTGCACATTTGAAGAAAGTGTGGAAAATGAATAAGATTATGTCAAGAAAGGAGGTGGAATATGAAAGCGGTAATATATGCTCGCTATTCTTCTGATAATCAAAGAGAAGAATCTATAGAAGGGCAGTTAAGAGAATGTACAGCATATGCAGAGAAAAATGGTTTTACAGTATTAAGACATTATATAGATCGTGCTTTTTCTGCTAAAACAGATAATCGTCCTGAATTTCAAAATATGATAAAAGATAGTAACAAGAAACTGTTTGATGTCGTTATCGTATGGAAATTGGATAGATTTTCAAGAAACAGATATGACAGTGCGAGGTATAAAGCGGTACTTAAGAAAAATGGTGTAAAAGTAATATCTGCTACTGAAGTTATATCAACAGGTGCAGAAGGTATAATTCTTGAGTCTGTTTTAGAAGGATATGCCGAATATTATTCTGCGGATTTATCTGAAAAGGTAATCAGAGGTATGACCGAGAATGCTCTGAAATGTAAATACAATGGTGGCCATGTACCGACTGGATACATTGTAGATAATGAGCAACATTTTCAAATTGATGCAACTACAGCTCCTTTTGTATTAGAAGCTTTTCAGCATTATGATAAGGGCGAAAATATAACAAGTATAGCAAAATGGCTAAATTCTCAAGGTATTGTTAATAAAACCGGGGGAGAATTCAGTTATGAAAGTGTTAAAAGAATGCTGAAAAATCGTAGGTACATTGGAGAATTCAAATTCAGGGAAACGGTTATCGCTGATGGTATTCCACCTATTGTTCCAAAAGACTTATTCGATAATGTACAAATGAAACTACATAAAAACTATAAGGCTGCAGCAAGAGGGAAGGCTACAGAAGAATTTTTGTTTACAACAAAAATATTTTGTGGTTATTGCGGTGAGTATCTGTGCGGCGAAAGCGGAAAAAGTCATACCGGACAAATATTGCGATATTACAAATGCGCAAGTAATAAAAAAGACCGAAAGAAATGTCCAAGCAAGACTTTGAGAAAGGAGTGGTTAGAAAAGATCATTTTAGATGAAATATCAAAAATAATCGAAACTGATAGTATGATAGAAGCTGTAGCATCTATGGTAATGTACATACAATCTCAGGAAAACAGCAAAATCCCTTTGTTAGAGCGTCAACTTAAAGAAGTAGAGAAATCTATTAATAATTTACTTGATGCTATTCAGATGGGGATATTTACCAAATCAACAAAGACACGTCTGGATGACCTGGAGAAGTCTAAAGAAGAACTGGAAGTTCTTATACGGAATGAGAGTTTGCTGAATAAAAGATTGAGTTATCAACAGGTGGTAGACTGGCTGCTGAAATTCAGAAATATAGGTATAAATAATGAAGAAAGCAAAAAAGCTTTGATTAATATTTTTGTTAATTCAATCTATGTATATAATGAAAAAATTATTATTAATATCAATTATTGCGATTACAGTATGTCTGTAGAATTATCTGATGTACAGAACATGAAAACAGATATACCTATACATTTAGGTGTAATCGATTCGAAAATTGTACAAATAGGTGACGGATTTGCTTTTGTTATAGACTACATATATCCTAATTTTAATAGTAAGAAGGGAAAGCAGAGAGCATGAGCTCTCTGCTTTTTTGTGGGAAATAGTTTTGATATTTTATTTGCAATAATACAAATAGGTAGTTTATGACATTTTATATTCTTTTTATTACAATTATATGGAGCGGTAACGAAATATAATGTTATAATAAAATAGTAATTAAGTATTATATAATTATTTGTGGATTAAATAGTAAATGAATATTTTATAGAGGTTGAGTGACTTTGTGAAAATTAATTTTGAAAAAGTAGGCAATTGGTTTGCGTCGTATCTCGTAGGGATTTTATTTGTAGTTATTGGAATTCGTAATTGTTCTACGGAATTTAGATTATCGGAATCGGATATGACTAATACATGGTCTCTGCTATACACAATATGTATTTGGGTTTACGCTAAATATTGTTTAAATAAAATGCCAGAAAAAGACACGAAAGATTTTAAGAGTAATAAGTTTTTCTTTGGTTTTATTGCGATACTTGTGACATTAGTGATTGCTAAACGGATTACACCGACTTATATCGAATTATTGCATATAAATACAGATGGTTTTACGCTAATAATCACAGGCTTTACATCATTTATGTTATATCATTCCTTCATAGAATAATTAAACTAAATTCAATAAAACAATTCGTAAAAATCCAAGTGTGGATGTTATAGGGTTTCAGTATAATTATTATATACAAATATAGTAAAAATAAGGACTGGAGGAGGAATAAATGACATTGGCAATACAAAACCAAATTGAATCTAGCATATCTAATATGCTAGATCCTTATAAAACCGAATATACTGAGCAAAAATTCGAATTTGAGATTTTATGTTCTTGGTTAAGTGAGGATGAATGCGAAGTCAAAATTATAGGATTTATGAAGAATAAATATAAGCCTAACGAGATAGAGCCTTTTACTTTGCTCAAACTTTATATTTATCCTGAATGGAATCAGATACATATAACTAATATTTTTTTGCCTGACTTTATGAAATATAAAGGAATAGGAAAAAGGATAATAAACGATATATTTATTATAGCAAAGCAAGAGCAATATTCGCTCTTTATTGTAGATATGGTAGATAGTTTTTATAATAAAATGATAAAAAGAGGAGCAGCTCCTTGTAAAGACTGTTATGATGCAGTTCAAATAGTTGATGAAACGAAGCTTTTATAGTCTTATGTGACAGTTTCATTAATGACATTCATGTAATTATAAGTTCTTATATGTAACGAGCGTTTGTTGAATAAAAGATTGAGTTATCAACAGGTGGTAAACTGGCTGCTGAAATTCAGAAATATATGTATCAATAATGAAGAAAGCAAAAAAACTTTGGTTAATATTTTTGTTAATTAAATCTATGTGTATAATGGACAAATTATTGTTAATATCAATTATTGCGATTATAGTATGCCTGTAGAATTATCTGATGTACAGAATATGAAAACTACTAATATACCTATATATTTAGGTGTAACCGATTCAGAAATTGTACAAATAGGCGATGGATTTGTTTTTCTTATAGATTATACTTATCCCAATTTTAATAGTAAGGAGGGAAAGCAGAGAGTGTGATTTCTCTGCTTTTCTATGACCAATTATTCTAATCTTTTATTTCTTAATAATCTATAAATAGGTAGTTTATTACATTCTATACTCTTTTCATTATAATCATATGGATTGTTATTTGTACATAATAATATAATTATTAAAAATATTGTTAAAATAATAATATAGATGTAAAATATTTGATAAAAGCATACGCTGTTAGATATTTTTTATTATTAACAAAGTGGCAGAAGTATCGTATGAGGAAGCGGGGGTTAATATGTTCGATTGTTCAAAGGATTTTGACAAATTTTATAGAACGAAGGTTGTTTTACCAGAAAAGGAACAGAATGAATTGCGCAAAAAACGTAAGCTAAATATAAAGCGTTTAAAAGATGGACTTCAAAAATACAATCAGGAAAAAGGCAAATCATATAAAATAGCCGAAGATAGAATACAAGGAAGTATGGCTATGCACACTACTGTTCAAAATGATAACAAGGACTATGATATTGATGTTGGTATTGTTTTTGAAAGTAGTAACATAAGTAGTCTAGGTCCGTTGGTTACTAGAAATATGGTAGCAACTGCATTAGAAAAAGAAACAAAACAATTTGCAGAACCGCCAGAAGTAAAAACGAGTTGTGTAAGGCTTAAATATGCATCAACAGGTTATCATGTGGATTTTGCTGTATTCAAAAGATATAAGAAAAGTATAGAAGATGATCAATATACATATGAACATTCAGGAGCTGAATGGACTGTGAGGGATATAAAAGCTGTTGAAGAGTGGTTCAATACTGCTAACAAAGATAAGAATAACAATTTAAGAAAAATTGTACGTTTGTCAAAGATGTTTTGTAAATCTAGAGATAATTGGAAAAATATGCCAAGTGGATTAATACAAACTGTATTATGCGATGAAAACTTTTCTAGTGATTATAATAGAATAGACGAGATTTTTTACCATACAATGAAAAATATCGTCAAAAGAATTGAAAATTCTACGGATGTAAATGCTCCAGTGGATAATGGTAGATCTTTAACTCCAAGAGAATCAGATCGCCAAAAATTAAATAATTGGAAAAATAGATTAGAAGAAAATCTTAAAAAGTTAGATATTTTATTTGATAGTAATTGTCGTTATGATCAAGCTATAGGGGCGTGGAGTGAATTTTTTAACCATGAATATTGGTTGAACATATACAATAATGCTGTATTGGAGGATTATAGTGTAAAGAAATCTTTAAGATATGATGATACGGAGCAATATATAGAAGATTTATATCCTGTATACGAACAATATACTGTTGAAATAGAGTGTAATGTACAAGGTGATGGAGTGCATTTGACACCGCTTGAAAAATATTTAAGAATATATGCGCCGGTTTTTTCAAAATATATTCCACATAATTTTTCTGTAAAATGTAGAGTTGGAAAAACAAATTGCCCTTCATATGATAAAGTTTTGTGGAAAGTGAGAAATGTTGGAGAGGAAGCAATTAGACGAAACGAAATACGTGGTCAAATAGAAGAGCGTAAACAAGAAATAGAAGAGCATACGTCGTTTTTAGGAGACCACTATATAGAATGCTATTTAATTAAAAATGGTATATGTGTTGCAATTGGGCATGTGGATGTTCCAATAGGAGACAAGTAGAAGGAGATAATAATGAAGAAAATAATAAGGATTTTATTATTATTTGTTGGTATAGCATTATTTGAATATGTTGCAATTTACTGTACTAATAAAGGTTTGCTGTTCAGTCCTACTATAAATGGCCGGTTTCCAGGAATGCTAGTTCCTTCTCTCTGTAGGAGTATTATCGATCTTTGGGATAATACTAATTGGAAAACTGATCAGAGAAAACTTATGAGAGCTGGGATATTAAAAAGAGAGACAAAAATACGTATTTCTTTCGCATACCTGTTTAGAATAAAAATTAATGGTAAATATTTGTTAACTATTAACAAAAGGACAGGAAAATATCAGCCTATAGGTGGAGCATACAAATTTTATAACGAAGAAAAGCTACATATTTCTAAAACTTTTAATGCGGAAGATGATAATTTCATACCAGTAAATTCTATCACAAAAAATGATTATAGGTTGATTATTAAAAATAAGGATTTACGAGCATTTGTTAAAAGATTTAATAAAACAAAATATAGAGAAAGTTATGATAATTTGTCTAGAGAGTTCAAAGAAGAAATTTTGTGGGACAATTTAGATACAGGTGCGGCGTTTGATGAAATTACGTACAGATATTGTGGTAGACATTATACTAATATTGCACCAAATATATCTGGTACATATGAATTACTTTTAGCAGACATAGTAGAACTGGTATTGAATAAAGAACAGGAAGATTATTTGAATAAAATAGTGTGCAAATATCCAGAAAGTTTTTGTTTAGTATCTGATGAACAGATTACGAATTATGGTGTTAAAAAAGGCACTGACGAATTGAAAGATGTAGTTGCGAATCATACATACAAAATATTAAAAGGTAACGAAGATAGTCTTGTAATGAAGAATAAGTATAAGATAAAAACAGTAAAAATAGAAAGCGATAGTTTTTAACTATAATGTTTTGTTATTATTTACTACACTCTGATTAAACTGACGTAGAAGCCTATAATATATTAAAATGTATGAATACCAAATTATGAACGATGTTTATAGTTTCTTTTTGGGGGATGAAATATGAATTTTGAAGTAATTGAAAGAGGAACACCGATAAAAAATAATAAAGATACATTATATCTACGTCGTGATTATTGGGATGATTTTTCGTATAGGACATTATTTGATGCATATTATTGTGATAATGACGAAAACATTATATCAATCGGACAAGTTAAGATAGGTGTAGTGGGAATGGCAACTCACAACATAATAAACTCTTCAGGTTATACGATAGTGACTGCTGTTACTTATGATATTATTCCCAAACAGTTTACACAGCTTGATGAAAACTTTTTTTCTTTAGGACAAGATGAGAGTTATTATGCAAACATATCTGCATTAGAGGATGGTAAGCAAGTTGAAATTTTAACTGCTTTACAAGATGTAGCTTTTAATTCTGAACACTTTAACAAAGTTAAAAACGAAAATTCTATGAGAAATTCACTTTTAAGGAATTTTAGTTATAGTTATGTTGAAGAACAATTACATAGAATAGCCCATGGTGGTGCCAGACTTACAAAATATGGTTTCACATATACCCTAAATTCGGTAGAAAATGAACAGAGTGCATACAAATTATCTTTTGAAGTTACACCTAAAAGCAATCCACCTTCAAATATACATGTGCTTATAGGTCGAAATGGAGTTGGAAAAACGACATTAATAAAAAATATGATTTATAGCATTCGTTATCATAATAATACACATGGTAGCTTTGAGTACGATTATGTTGGTAAACGTTCTAATCCGGCAACATTTTCAAATGTTATATGTGTATCATTCAGCCCGTTTGATGATTTTTCTTATCTTGATACAATTGATTCTGATATTCCTTATTCGTATATAGGCTTGAAGAAACATGGAGAAGATTTGTTTGAATCTATAGAAAATCAATTTATGGACTCATTCAAGAATTGTATGATGCATACACGAAAAAAAGTGCTTTGGTCGAATGCTATAGAAATATTAAAGAGTGATGCAACATTTTCTGAAATATTTTTAGAAGAGGTTTCTTCAAATGAAAATAATTTTAATTCTGAGCGCATGAGAGATATTTTTTCTACATTGAGCTCTGGTCATAAAGTGGTTTTACTGATAGTTACTTGTTGTGTAGATAAAATAGTTGAAAAAAGTATTATATTTTTAGATGAACCAGAGAACCATCTTCATCCACCATTATTATCAGCATTGATTCGTGCATTATCAGATTTGCTAATTGATAGAAATGGTGTAGCGATTATATCTACGCATTCGCCGGTTGTATTACAAGAAGTGCCTAGTAACTGTGTATATGCATTGAGAAAAGTTGACCAAGAATTAATTCCGGAACGTTTAGAATTAAATACTTTTGGAGCAACTATCGGGTCCCTTACAAGTGAAGTGTTTGGACTTGAGGTTACTAATTCAGGATTTCACAAGCTTATATCAGATGCTGTGCGTGAATGGAGAGATTATGATGATATCTTATTTAAATTTGATAATCAGTTAGGTAGCGAGGCGTTATTACTTTTACGTACTCTTATTGCTTTAAATAAAGGAGAGTGATAAACATGAAAAATTTATCAATCCCTTTAAAAAATATCCTGGCTGAAAAAATTTTTGAAGAATGTGTATCTGGTTATAGAGATAAAGGAAAAGTTGATAATTTACTTCAATGTAAGGAAATAATATGCAGAGATTCTAATTTATATGATGAATTAGTTCCGAAAGAATTAGAGAAGTTTGAGAAATCTTTACTACCGGCAAATATTACAAAAGAAAAAATTATAAATGTTTATAATGAAAAATTTGTAAAAGGTCCAGGGAGAAAATATTACAATGAAATAAAAAAACAAGCGATTAGAAACATATGTCCTATATGTGGTATTAGGCAAGTAAAAACATTAGACCACTACTTACCTAAAAGTCAGTTCCCAACATTATCAGTAACACCAAATAATTTGATACCAGCGTGTTTGGAGTGTAATGTTGATAAAAAAGATGACGTATCATTAGATTCAAAAAATGTACCAGTACATTTGTATTTCGATAACATTCCTGACGATAAGTTTCTTCATGTAACTGTTATGGATAATTTAGAGATTTTGTACTACATATCTTGTCCAAATGTAGAAGATGAGGGGCTAAAAGCGAGATTAGAAAAACATTTGGATTTCTATAAGTTACATGAGCTATATAGTAGTCATGCTGCTAGTGAAATTGCAGATAAGATACATATGTGGAAAATTGCCCTTGAAGAGTTTGGTGAAGATATATTGAGGCTTTCTATTGATTCAGAATGCAGGAGTGCGGAAATGAATGATATTAATTCTTGGAAATCTGCACTATATAGAGGATTGGTTAATAATTTTGATAAATTATTAGCTTATTTGCAGTTATGATAAAATATTAATCAGGTTCGAATACAGAAACGCTAACCGCACCAGCAAAAAGCAGACCTTTTGTAAGGTCTGCTTTTTTGTGTATTATGAAATATATGCAAAAAATACATTGCTGTTTTCTTTTTGGATATCTTCAAAAATTTCCAACATAGGTTTACAGTAATCCTGGTATTCTTCGGTCATAGAATAAAAATTATGTATTTCTATAAAATAATTTTCTTCCCTGCCGTCAAAAGTATCTTCGCCAAAATCTCTGAATGCACTCCAGTTCATACCAGTTGCAACAGGTAATCCAAATTTATCAATCAGCATTTTAAATATATCATACCATCCGCTACATTTTGAAAAATCTAAAATTATTGGATTTTCAGGAATATCTCTATATGCCAACTCTTCTTGGGTATATTTTTTTCTTTCAATCATTATAATTTCTCCTTATACTATTTCTACAAAAGTTTTATAATGGTCATAGGTTACGAATATCAAGCCATCATTAGAAAAAAGAATTCTATCATTACCTCTATATCCTTTTTCGTAATTTATATCAGCTTCATACCATATTCTTCCTGCTGTATTAGGCAGGTGACCATCTTCGTTCCTATATATACCTTTGGTTAACATTTTACCAGGAGCTACTTTATCCAGGTTACCCTTATATCTTATCCAACCTAACTGTTTTGCTTCGGTCTTTGTAATATAGTAATCCGGTAATTCATCATAGTGTTTCAGCCACCAATCTGCACCGTCTTTGCCTTTCTTTGTAGCTTTGCCTGCCATTATTGCCTGCATCCATGTAATAATACACCTACAAAAGGCGTGTAGTTTGTATTTGGATTTTGGTGCTTTATCAGCTAAATATATCTTACCATGCATTTTTTCACAAGAGACACAACGCTTATTGTCGGGAATACTTATCCAATGTTTGTAATTTTTACTTTGCAATTAAAAACTCCTTTCGTTAGTCAAATATTTGATAACGCTATCTGTTTTAATTGTAAAAGTAGAAATTGGGGATTTCATCCCATCTTTTTCCCATATTTTAGCAAATAAAGCTTATTTAGTAAATAATCAGGTTCGAATACAGAAACGCTAGCTGCACCAAGGACTGGATGTGAGAGCGTTCAGTACGTTTTTTATTGTTTCTGGCCGCGTCAGATTTTCTGAAAGATCTGACGCGGGAAGAAGGTATAAAAATGAAAAGAAAAATCACTCTTGCTTACACAGCAAAACAGGCCGCTGCCGAATTCTACAGACACAGTGAAATCAAAGGTTTAGCAGAAGCAACATTGAAAGGCTACAGAAATTATGCGGATAATTTTGTGGAGTGGTTTGGTGCTGATATTTCAGTAGAAGAAATTACGACATCAGTTCTTGAAGAATATATGATGTTCAAAAGGAAGCAGGGGGTAAAACCTGTATCATTGTGGGCTTTGGCTGAACAAGTGTTAGTGCAGCTATGCTGGCGACAAGTCTGATTGCAGATAAAATAAAAAATGATTATAAAAAACAGCCGCTCTGATTGCGGCTGTTTTTATGTATCTGAATGCTTGTTTGATTTGATTTCTTTCTCTTCATTTTTTATTTCCCAATGAATCAGCAGTGTCAGCGCAGCACGCAATACAATAATAGCACCGACCTGCATTATTTCAGACATATCTCGCACTACAACAGTGCGCAGAATCTCACCACCCAGTTTGAAACTGAGTGCCATAGCCAACCCTTCAGCCAGATACAGGCGGGTGTGAAGGTCCTTTTTTACCCATTTCCTGAAAGCATTTAGACCTGTATAAACAACCACAATTAAACCCATAAATTCCAGCATTACCACTGAAAAATTAACCAGGTCGCTTAATGTTTCGTGCAGCAATTCATTGATATGCCCCATATTCAGCATAAGGGGAAGATAGATAGTCATAAGTATATTCTCCTTATTATGTTGATATATGGTATATTTTATAATATTTGTCGAATTTTGTAAATAAAAATGAAATAAATACTTTATTAATCAAAGTATTTAGATGTATAGAAAAACAGCCGTATTTTACGGCTGTTTTTCTGTGCTCTCTGCAATTTTGATTTTACTGTGTTCTTTTTCAATTTCAGCGGCTTCGTTTTTGATTTCCCAGTGTATCAGGAAAGTGAGTGCTGCACGCAGCAGAATAATTGCCCCTACCTGCAAAATTTCGGTCATATCTCGCACTACAACAGTACGCAGTATTTCACCGCCCAATTTGAATTCCAAAGCCATAGCAAGCCCTTCGGCCAGATGCAGTCTTGTCTGCCGGTCATGCTTTATCCATTCGATAAATGCTTTCCGTCCGGAATAGGCAATAACAATCAGTCCCATAAATTCCAGCAGAATTACAAACATGTTTACCAGGCCGGCCAGTGTTTCATGCAATATTTCATTTATATGCCGCATATTCATCATAACTGGAAGATAATTAAACATATATTAATACCTCTCGATATATTGTTGATTATATTATATATTTTCGATATGTATTTGTAAAGTAAAAGTAATTGATGAATATAGGTATATTATTGACTTTTATGCAAAGAATATTGCAAAGGAGTGATAATATGAAAGCATTTGTAGACAAAACAGGTTGTATCAGCTGTGGGCTGTGCATATCTATCTGCCCGTGTGTGTTCACATTTGACAATCAGCGAAAAGCACAGGCAAACCCCTGCGATGTGCCTGAAGGCAGTATAAAAAGTGCAATTTCAGCGCGGAAAGCCTGCCCTGCATCGGTGATAGATATAGAATACTGAAAAAAGCAGTCCGTACAGACTGCTTTTTAAGTATAAAATAAAAAAGGCACTGATTTCTCAGTGCCTTTGGCTGGGGTACTAGGATTCGACGTCTGCTGCGGCACTTTGTGCCTTGCATACTATCTGGCTTTCGCTATCGCTCAAGCTCTCGCTGGCTATAAACAATCCACCGGATTGTTTATTTAACGCCGCGACCTTCACAGGTTCGAATCCAGACAAAATAAAAAAGGCACTGATTTCTCAGTGCCTCTGGCTGGGGTACTAGGATTCGAACCTAGGGAATGTTGGAGTCAGAGTCCAATGCCTTACCGCTTGGCGATACCCCATCGCTTAGTGCTCAATTATAATACCACAGCTTACAGTGAATGTCAACACTTTTTTTGAAATTTTTTCAATTTTTTGATAATTATTTTTTAAACACAGCATCCCATTCTTTTTCTTTGAACCCTACCAGTACAAAATCGTCACCTATGGCAATAGGTCTTTTTACCAGCAGACCGTCAGTTGCCAGCAACAGCAGTTTTTCTTCATCAGTCATAGATGGCAGTTTGTCTTTCAATTGCATGCTTTTATACAGCAGGCCACTGGTGTTGAAAAATCTCTTCATTTCCAGTCCGCTTTTCTCATGCCACAGTTTCAGTTCTTCATAGGATGGGTTTTCCAGTTTTATGTCTCTGTAATTATAGTTTAAACCCAGATTTTCCAGATAAACCTGTGCTTTTTTACAGGTGCCGCATTTAGGATAGCAAACAAGTTTCATTTTACCTACCTCCGTCTTTTTTGATTATATTATCATATACTTTAATTGTGGTCAAATAAATGTAAAAATATGGTTGAGAATTTAAAGTTATATTGTATAATATTTTTAGAGATTAATTTTACTGCGAGGTAACTATGAAAAAGATTTTTGTTATCGGTTCCACCGTTGTTGATATGATTATCAATGTTGACCATCTGCCAACCACAAAGGCAGATATACATATTTCCAGCCAGACAGCATCTATGGGTGGGTGTGCTTACAATGTGTCTGATACCATCAGAAATTTTGGCACACCTAATGTACTGTTTTCACCGGTAGGCTCAGGTATCTATGGCGATTTTGTACGCAGCGGTCTGAGAAAGAAAGGTCTTATCAGTCCTATTCCACCTGTTGATATGGACAATGGCTGCTGTTACTGTTTTGTAGAAGAAAGCGGCGAAAGAACATTTGTTTCTTATCACGGTGCTGAATATCTGATACAGTCAGAATGGTTGGAAGAAATTGAAGTTGAAGATGTGCACAGCGTGTATATCTGCGGTCTTGAAATCGAAGAGCACACAGGTGTAAATATCGTGAAATGGCTGGAAAAACATCCACAGCTGCCTGTTTTCTTTGCACCTGGTCCACGCATAATGAGAATTGAAGAATCACTTCTTCAGAGAATTTATAAACTTAATCCTGTGATGCATCTGAATGATGATGAAATCAAGGAATACTTTGCCACAGAAGATGTGGAAAGCGCCATGGTTAAAATGTATGAAATGACACAGAATACAGTTATTGTTACCCTTGGCGATAAAGGTGCTGCCTGGTATGACGGTAATGAAGTTTATACTGCACCTGCAGTTAAGGTTGACACTGTTGTGGATACTATTGGCGCCGGTGACAGTCATGTGGGCGCTGTAATGGCTGGGCTGTATAACGGCAAAACTATGGAGCAGGCTATTGTTGATGCCAACAAAGTGGCAGCGGCAGTAGTTGGAGTAAAAGGTGCACTGTTGACACAGGAAGAATTTGACGCTGTAATGGCATAATATGAGAATAACTGACAAGGATTTTTTTACACAGGATGGCTATATACTGGCCCAGCAACTGATAGGCAAATATATATGCCGCAATATCGCCGGAAATATTGTAAAAATGCAGATAACCGAAACAGAGTGTTATCTGGGCACAGAGGATACTGCCTGTCATGCCCATAAGGGCAGAACTGCCCGCACGGAAATAATGTGGCGGCCAGGAGGCGTGTGTTATGTATACCTGTGCTACGGCATACACAATCTGCTGAATTTTATTTCAGGTGATGAAAATCAACCCCAGGGGGTGTTAATCCGTGGGGTAAAAGGTTTTGACGGCCCGGGTAAGCTGACAAAGGCATTACAGATTGACCGCAGTTTCAATGGGGAAGACCTGACTGCCAGTGAAAGAATCTGGCTGGAAACAGGGGATAGTCTGCCGTACAAAGCTACACCCCGCATAGGCATAGGATATGCTGACAAAAAAGACCAGGATGCTTTGTGGCGTTTTGTTGCAGAATAATATAATATTATAAATACTGTCATTCCAAAGACAGAGAATAATCGCATTGCCGATTTTTGTGGCTCAATGAGGTTGTTCACTGCCTTTGGAATGGCTTTTATATTGTTGATTTTTCAGATAATAAGGAATATAATTTGATTAAGTAAAAACTTAATTAAAAGGAGGCTTTATGGAGATAGCAATAATTTTTAAATGTCTGTCCGATGAAAACAGGCTGAAAATCATACAGTTGCTTTCCAAAAGAAAATATTGCGTCCGTGCTCTTTCACAGCAGCTGTGTATTTCTGAATCTGCAGTTTCACAGCATATCCGTGTGCTGAAAAATGCAGGCTTACTGGAAATTGGTGATAAAAACGGCTATAACATACATTATGCCGTAAACAAAGAAGTGCTGTTGTTATTAAGCGAAAAAATAAAACTGCTGGCAGATTCTGTGCAGGAAAACAGAGTCTGCGGCGGCAACTGTAAAGGAGAAACAAAATGAAAAAAGGAATTCTGACAGACCTTTTTACCACTTTTGCAAAAATCGGGCTGTTTACCTTTGGGGGCGGTTATGCGATGATAGCCCTTATTGAAAATGAATGTGTGGAGAAAAAAGGCTGGATTACTACCGATGACCTGTCAACTGTAACGGCCATTGCCGAATCAACCCCAGGTCCTATTGCTATCAACTGTGCCACATTTACAGGCTATATGCAGGCAGGTTTTGCAGGTGCATTATCTGCCACAATTGGTATGATTACCCCTTCATTTCTTATGATTTATCTGATTTCAATGTTTTTTGACAATTTTCTTGAAATCACTTTTATTGCCTCCGCTTTCAAAGGTATAAAAATCGCTGTTGGTATACTTATTTTCCAGGCGGCGGTTACCATGATTAAAAAGATGAAGAAAAAACTTCGTCCGCGACTGTTTATGGGTACAGCATTTGTCGCAATGATGATTATAAATCTGTTTGCTGTGAATTTTTCAACTATATGGCTGTTGGTTATTGCCGCAGTAGCGAATGTTATGATTTACACAATCAGCAGTATGAAAAAGGAGGCAAAATAAATGATTTATCTTGATTTGCTTATTGGTTTTCTGAAAGTTGGCTGTTTTGCGTTTGGCGGTGCCTATGGTGCTATTCCGCTTATCAGGGATGTGGTTATGTCTTATGGATGGATTTCTGATGAAATGTTTACATATATGGTGGCTGTAAGTGAAAGCACACCCGGTCCTATTATGGTAAACCTGGCTACGTACATCGGCAGTCAGCAGGCAGGTTTTGTGGGTGCATTGCTGGCTACTCTTGGTGTGGTACTGCCGTCCTTTATAATTATTCTTCTGTTGACAGCCTTGCTGAAAACATTTCTTAAAAACCCTTATGTACAGGCAGTTATTCACGGCATCAAACCCTGCATCATCGGCATAGTGCTGGCAACAGGTGTCTATATGATTTTCAAAAACTGTTTCCTGAAAGGCGGTACTTTCTCGCCGGATTTTGTGACAATAGCTATTACACTGGCGCTTTTTGTGGTATCATATTGTTATAAGAAATTAAAGAAACAACCCCTGTCACCTATAATGCTGATAGTTATATCTGCCGTAATGGGTGTGGCAGCATATGGAATTTAGGAGTTATTATGGAAAAAAGATTTTTGGGCGGTTATACACCGGACTGGTATGACAGTATTATAAAAAACAGACAGCTGATATATGAATACAACAATACCCAGGTGACAGAAATCAGAAGAAGATATGAAATACTGAAAGAACTGCTTGGGGAATGTCACGAAGACACTATTATTGAACCACCTTTCCGCTGTGATGAAGGTCCAAACCTGTTTATAGGCAAACACTTTTATGCCAACTATAATTTTACAGTTCTTGATTATGACAAAATAACCATAGGCAACAATGTGCTGATTGGCCCAAATGTTACTCTCAGCAGTGCCACACACAATGTGGATTACCGTATAAGAAATAAAAACGACGAAATGGACATTATGGGTGCACCTATTGTAATAGAAGACTATGTGTGGATTGGAGCAAATGTGGTTGTTCTGCCGGGAGTGACTATCGGCAAACACAGTGTTATTGCTGCAGGCAGTGTGGTTACAAAGGATATTCCAGCGGATTGCATCGCCGGCGGTGTACCTGCAAAGGTGATAAAAAAGCTTGATTTTAATGATTAATCGGCAAAAAAACAAAAGCGACACTTTTAAAGTGTCGCTTTACTTTGTTTATATATTATTTGCCTTTTTTGGCACGGCTGAGAATTCTTGCTCTTTCTGAATGGTCAAGAATTGCTTTTCTGATTCTCAGTGTTTTAGGTGTTACTTCTACCAGTTCATCTGGTGCCAGGAATTCCAGACATTCTTCCAGACTCATTTTCTTTGGTGGGATCAGACGCAGGGCATCGTCAGAACCTGATGCACGTGTGTTTGTCAGGTGTTTTGTTTTACATACGTTAACTGTCAGGTCGTCGGATTTTGGGCTGTAACCAACAACCATACCTGCGTATACAGGTACGCCTGCTTCGATAAACAGCACGCCACGTTCCTGTGCGTTGTACAGACCGTAAGTAATGGATGTGCCTGTTTCAAATGCAACCAGTGAACCTGTGTTTCTTGTTGGCAGTTCGCCTACATAATCTCTGTAACCGTCAAAGATTGTGTTCATTACACCACTGCCTTTTGTATCTGTAAGGAATTCACTTCTGTAACCGAACAGACCACGGGATGGAATTTTCATTTCAATTCTCATACGGCTTTCGCCCTGTGGTGCCATATTGATAAGTTCAGCTTTGCGGCTGGACAGTTTTTCAATAACACTGCCCTGGAATTCTGTTGGTACGTCGATAACTACGTGTTCAAATGGTTCCAGTTTTTTGCCGTTTTCTTCTTTCAGCAGAACTCTTGGTGGTGAAACCTGGAATTCATAGCCTTCTCTTCTCATATTTTCGATAAGGATAGACAGGTGCATTTCACCACGGCCCATTACTTTAAAGCTTTCACTGCTTGTGGAATCTTCCACTTTCAGTGCAACGTCTTTCAGCAGTTCTTTCTGCAGTCTTTCACGAATCTGACGGCTTGTAACAAATTTGCCTTCTTTGCCTGCAAACGGTGAATCGTTTACAGCAAATGTCATTTCAACAGTTGGTTCGTCGATAGCAACAAATGGCAGTGGCTGCACGCAGTCAGGTGCGCAGATTGTGTTGCCGATTGTTACATCTTCCAGACCGGAAACGATAACAATGTCACCGCTGCTGGCTGTGTCAACTGTTGCTTTATTTGTGCCTTCAAATGAATAGAGGGCTGTGATTTTACCACGGCGGCGCACTGTTTCATCATGCCAGTCGCATACTACTACTTCCTGGCCTACTTTTACGCTGCCTTTTTCAATTCTGCCGATGGCTGTACGGCCAACGAAAGAGTTGTAGTCAACGTTGGAAACCAGCATTGCAAATGGTTCTTCAGGTGCAACTTCCGGGCCTGGGATATATTCCAGTACTGTATCAAAAATAGGTTTAAAGTCTGTACCGCGAACTTCTGGTGAATAGTTTGCAATACCTTCACGGCCTGAACAGAACAGCATAGGGCTGTCCAGCTGTTCATCAGATGCACCCAGGTCCATCAGAAGCAGCAGGATTTCGTCGATGATTTCTTTGATTCTTGCGTCAGGACGGTCGATTTTGTTTACGATAATTACGATAGAAAGGTTCTGTGCCAGAGCTTTTTCCAGTACAAAACGTGTCTGTGGCATTGGGCCTTCTGCAGCGTCAACCAGCAGCAGTACACCGTCAACCATTTTCAGAACGCGTTCTACTTCGCCGCCAAAGTCAGCGTGGCCCGGAGTATCAACAATGTTCACTTTAACACCGTTGTAATTGAAGGATGCGTTTTTAGCCAGAATTGTGATGCCACGTTCTCTTTCAATGTCGCCACTGTCCATTACACGTTCGTTTACTATCTGGTTTTCCCTGAAAGTGCCAGACTGTTTCAGCATGCCGTCTACCAGGGTTGTTTTACCGTGGTCAACGTGGGCTATGATGGCGATATTTCTTAAATCTTCTCTTCTCATATTACCTCCGTTTATATTTTAAATTAATTGCTTTAAAAAGTTTTACACTTTATAATACTACGATTTTGCTATATAATCAAGATATTTTCGTATAAAATGCAGAATTTTTTTGCTTTTTATTGTGCAAATGATAGATTTGGACGAAATTTAAATTTTGTTAACAATTCTATGGTATCAAAAGGGAAATATGTTAATATTTGTCTGGTATTATAATAATAAATATTATAATATATTTTGCATTTGCTTTACTTATATGATATAATTAATTAGTTAAATTATAACTATAATAGGGGAGGTGTGTTCTGTGCGAGTATTGGGGATTGACCCAGGCTATGCCATTGTGGGTTATGGTATTCTGGACTATGAAAAAAATAGATTTTATCCTGTGGAATACGGTGCAGTTACCACACAGGCTCACACCGACTTTCAGGAAAGACTGAAAGAGGTTTACCAGAGTGTTGATGATATTATAAAGCGCACAAAACCGGATGCACTGTCCATAGAAAAACTGTTTTTTACCACAAACCAGAAAACAGTTATTCAGGTGGCACAGGCCAGGGGGGTTATACTGCTGGCGGCATCAATGAACGGTATCCCTGTTTATGAATACACACCGCTGCAGATAAAGCAGTCGGTTACAGGCTATGGAAAAGCCATAAAAACACAGGTGCAGGATATGACAAAGCGTATTCTTCATCTGGAAAAAGTGCCAAAACCCGATGATACAGCCGATGCACTTGCTGTTGCAATTTGTCACGGTTATTCATACAGGTCAAAATTATTTACACAGATAGGAAAAACATTATGATTTATTGCCTTACAGGTACATTGCTTGAAAAAACACTGGACAATGTTGTTATAGATGTACAGGGGGTTGGTTTCTCCCTGGCGGTACCTTCCACTGTGCAGGGCGTGCTGCCCGCACCCGGTGAAAAATGCACTCTTTACACATATCTTTCAGTAAAAGAAGATGCACTGGATTTATACGGCTTTGCGGACAAGGCTGAACAGAAAGCCTTTAAAACGCTTATATCTGTTTCTGGCGTAGGTCCAAAGGCGGGTCTGTCTATTCTGTCTGTGCTGTCACCGCAGAAAATCGCACTGGCGGTTACCACTGGTGATTATAAAGCATTTACAGCTGCCAATGGTGTAGGTCCTAAAGTTGCACAGAGAATTGTGCTGGAACTGAAAGGCAAATTCTCCAACGATGATGTGGCAGGTGTCACAATGGCAGATGTGCAGCGCACAGCGGTAAGCACAGGTTCTGTCAGCCAGGCAATCAGCGCACTTATTGCACTGGGATATAATCAGAGCCAGGCAGCCCTTGCAGTATCAAAGCTGGATGCTGACGGAGATGTGCAGACCCTTATCAAACAGGCACTCAAACTTCTGGCAGGAGGTAAAATCTAATGAACAATATTGGTTTTCAGGATACAGAACGCCTTGTTTCTACCTCTGCAATCAGAGAAGACGGCGACAATGAAAACTCTTTAAGACCGAAATCATTAAGCGAGTATATCGGTCAGGAAAAATTAAAGGACAACCTTGAAATATATCTTCAGGCAGCCAAAATGCGTGGCGAGGCACTGGACCATACACTGCTTTACGGTCCTCCTGGTCTTGGTAAAACCACCCTTGCCGGTGTTATTGCCAACGAAATGGGTGTAAACATCCGTGTTACCAGCGGCCCGGCCATTGAAAAACCGGGTGACCTGGCAGCACTGCTGACCAATCTGGAAGATGGTGATGTGCTGTTTATTGACGAAATACACCGTATGTCCCGTCAGGTAGAGGAAGTTTTGTATCCGGCATTGGAAGACTTTGCACTTGATATTATTATCGGCAAAGGTCCGTCAGCTCAGTCTATCAGAATCAACCTGCCACAGTTTACACTTATAGGCGCAACCACAAGGGCGGGGCAGATTTCATCCCCTCTCCGTGACCGCTTTGGCGTACAGCTGAAACTGGAAATGTACAGTCACGAAGAACTGGCAAAAATCATTATGCGTTCTGCCGGTATTCTGGGTATCGACTGCACCCATGACGGTGCTGTTGCACTGGCAAAATGCAGCCGTGGCACACCTCGTGTGGCCAACAGACTGCTGCGCCGTGTACGCGACTTTGCACAGATAAAAGGTAACGGCATCATTGATTACGACATTGCCATGGCTTCACTGGAAAGAATGGAAATAGACTCGCTGGGGCTGGATAATCTGGACCGCACACTGATGAGAGCAATTATCAATATGTATTCCGGCGGACCGGTAGGTCTGGAAACATTGGCGGCAGCTATCGGTGAAGAGGCCATTACACTGGAAGATGTGTGCGAACCATACCTTATGCAGCTGGGCTTTTTATCCCGCACACCTCGCGGCAGGGTGGTTACAAACCTGGCATACAAACATCTGGGGCTTAAAAATCCAAACGCTGTAAATATTGTTGAACAGCAGTCACTTGATGATATGTAAACCACCTGCAGTGGATGGTATTTCGGACATCCACTTTGATATGATAGCGTAGGGGACGGGTTTCCCACCCAGAAAATTAACAGATTTTATAAATTCAACACAAATATATTTTATCTTTAACAGAGGAAAAACAATGAGAGCAGACAATAAATGGCAGGATTATAAACTGCTGGATGCAACAGACGGCTACCGTCTGGAAAGCTGGGGCGGCGTTATTCTGGTTCGCCCAGACCCACAGATTGTGTGGAAATTTGAAAAGAAAAGCCCAATGTGGGAAAAAGCCCATGCAGTTTATCACCGTTCATCAAAAGGTGGCGGCGAATGGGAATACCGCAAAAAATTCCCTGCTGAATGGAATATAAAATATGACAATATGACATTCAAAGTTACTCCTACAGGCTTTAAACATACAGGTATCTTCCCGGAACAGGCTACAAACTGGGATGAATACGCAAAAATGATTGCAAAAGAAGGCAGAGAACTGAATATTCTCAACCTTTTTGGCTACACAGGCGGTGCCACACTGGCCTGTGCAGCAGCAGGCGCAAAGGTATGTCATGTTGATGCATCAAAAGGCGTTGTTGCCTGGGGTAAGGAAAATGCACAGCTGTCAGGCCTGTCTGACAAACCAATACGCTGGATTGTTGACGACTGTATCAAATTCGTACAGCGTGAAATCCGCCGTGGCAACAAATATGATGGCATTATAATGGACCCACCAAGCTATGGCCGTGGCCCTAACGGCGAAGTCTGGAAACTGGAAGACAATATTTTCCAGCTTCTTGAACTGTGCAGTCAGATTCTTTCAGATGACCCATTGTTTGTTGCAGTAAACAGCTACACAACAGGTGTTTCTCCATCAGTTATGGAATATATGCTGGACGTTATGATGCGCGATAAATACAAAGGCACAGTTTCCGCCCAGGAAATTGGTCTTACTGTGCAGTCCACAGGCATGGCACTGCCTTGCGGCAGCACAGCATTCTGGAAAAAAGAAGGTCACGAATAATGAGCAATATGATTAAAGTGGACAATTTGTGGTTCCGTTATTCACAGGACAGCGAATGGGCACTGCAGGGCATTGACCTGGAAGTAAAAAAAGGTGAATTCCTGTGTGTTCTGGGGTCCAACGGCTGTGGCAAATCCACATTGGCAAAACATTTCAACTCTATCCTGGTGCCTGAAAAAGGTGATGTATGGATTGAAGACATCAATACAAAGGATGATGACAGGCTGCTGGATATCCGCCAGAAAGTAGGCATGGTTTTCCAGAATCCTGACAACCAGATTGTTGCCACAGTAGTTGAAGAAGATGTGGCGTTTGCATTGGAAAATATGGGTGTTCCTACAGAAGAAATCCGTGTTCGAATTGATGAAGCGATGGAAGCGGCAGGCATACTGAAATACAAAGACAGGGCACCGCACAATCTTTCAGGCGGTCAGAAACAGCGTGTTGCCATCGCCGGCATCATCGCCATGCGTCCTGACTGTATTGTTCTGGACGAACCTACAGCTATGCTGGACCCTAACGGTCGCGCAAAAGTTATAAAAACTATCAGACAGTTAAACCGCGACTACGGCATCACTGTTGTACTTATCACTCACTATATGGACGAAGCCGCTCAGGCTGACCGTGTGGTGGTTATGTCCAAAGGCAAAATTGAAAAAATCGGTACACCAAGAGAAATTTTCTCACAGGTTGCCTGGGTGAAAAGTCTGGCACTGGATGTGCCACAGACCAGCGACCTGGCATATCAGCTGAACCAGCATGGTTATAACCTGTCAACAGAGGCAATTTCCATTGAAGAATGTGCCGCCCAGCTTTATAAATTTTTGGAGGAATAGAAATGTCTGTTTTAAAAGTAGAAAATCTTTCCTACACATATAATCCTGATATGCCAAACCGGGTGAAAGCCCTTGATGGTATCAACCTGGAAATCGAGGAAGGTACATTTGTTGGCGTTATCGGTCATACAGGCTGTGGCAAATCTACCCTTATCAGCCATTTTAATGGTCTTACAAAGCCACAAGAAGGCAGAATTCTTCTTGACGGCAAAGACATCTGGACAGAATGGGAAAACATCCGTCAGGTGCGTTTTAACGTAGGTATGGTGTTTCAGTATCCTGAATACCAGCTGTTTGAAGAAACCTGTTATAAAGATATAGCTTTCGGCCCTAAAAATATGGGTTTGTCCGAAGAAGAAATTGACAGCCGTGTAAAAATGGCCGCGAAATTCTGCGGCATTACTGACGAAATGCTGGCGGGCTCACCATTTGACCTGTCCGGCGGTCAGAAAAGAAGAATAGCCATTGCCGGCATCATTGCAATGATGCCAAAGGTGCTGGTGCTGGACGAACCTTGTGCCGGTCTTGACCCTGAAGGCAGAGAACTTATTCTCTCCCAGGTTAAAAACTATCAGCAGACCACAGGCAGCACAGTTATTCTGGTTTCTCATTCCATGGAAGATATTGCAAACTATGCTGACAAAGTTCTGGTAATGGAACAGGGCAGAGTGTATAACTATGACCTGACCGAAAACATCTTCCGGGATGCAGAAAACCTGTCCCGTATGGGTCTGGGCATTCCTGATATTACAAAAGTTTTCCTTAAACTGAAAGAAATGGGTGTGGATATCGGTACAGATGTCTATACCATACCATATGCAGTAAAATCTCTGCTGAAATATAAACAGGCAAAGGAGGCAGAAAAAAATGCTTAAAGATATTACCATCGGCCAGCATTTTCCTGGCAACAGTCCTGTGCACAACCTGGACCCAAGACTTAAAATAGTGCTGACAGTAGCATTTGTTTTTGTGCTGTTTCTCAGCACAAACTTTGTAGGCCTCGCCCTGTCTGCACTGGTTACATTGCTGATTTATAAAGTCAGCGGCATTCCGCTGAAAATGCTGAAAAAAAGCATCAAGCCACTGCTGCCTCTGATTCTTTTTACAGTAATACTTAATCTTTTCTTTATAAAAGGTCCCGGGGATCCACTGCTTTCACTGGGATTTATTAAAATTTATAAAGAAGCAATAATGTTTATCATTGTTATGGTATGCAGAATTCTTTTTCTTATTTGCGGTACATCATTGCTGACCTACACCACCAGCCCTATTATGCTGACAGACGGTCTGGAAAGCCTGATGAAACCGCTGAACAAAATCCATTTTCCGGTTCACGAAATGGCTATGATGATTACTATTGCACTGCGTTTTATCCCTACTCTTATTGAAGAGACTGATAAAATTATGAACGCACAGAAATCCCGCGGTGCTATGTTGGACTCCGGTTCATTTGCAGACAGAATCAAGGCATTGGTGCCTATACTGATTCCACTGTTTATTTCATCACTGCGCCGTGCTGAAGAACTGGCCACAGCAATGGAATGTCGCTGTTATCACGGCGGTGAAGGCAGAACACGTCTGAAACAGCTGAAAATTACAGGTACAGACATTACAAACACTGTTGTGGTGGTGGTAATGTTCGCAGTTATCCTGTCAACAAGAATGTTCTTCCCACGGGTGATTTAATGACAATACTTGTGAAAATTGCCTATGACGGCACAAATTATCACGGCTTTCAGATTCAGGATGATGTAACCACCGTTTTTGGTGTGTTTCAGGAAGCGTTGCTGAAAATACTGGGCCATAAAACTGATATAAAGGGTTGTTCCCGCACAGACAGCGGTGTTCATGCCTCCTGTTACTATCTCAGTTTTGAAACTGAAAAACAGCTGAATATTCCACGTTTGCCACTGGCACTGAATGCCAATCTCCCGGCAGATATCCGTGTTCTGGAAGCAAAACAGGTGGCAGACGGCTTTCACGCCAGATATGACTGCAGAGGTAAGGAATATGTTTATCATATCCGCAACAGTCATATTGACGACCCGTTTACCAGTAAATACTACTGGCGTGTACCATCACGGCTTGATGTGGAAAAGATGAACAGGGCGGCACAGCATTTTGTGGGCAGCCATGATTTCCGCTCATTTATGGCGGCAAAATCAAAAATAACTGACTGTGTGCGCACAGTTTACTCTGCAAAAGTGGAGCGCACAGGCGATATGGTTACGTTTACTGTATCGGCAGACGGCTATCTGTACAATATGGTGCGCATTATGGTGGGTACACTGGTAAATGTAGGCAAAGGCATCTGGCAGCCGGAATATGTGGCAGAAATAATCAGGGCAGAAAACCGTGATGCCAGCGGCCCTACTGCACCGCCACAGGGGCTGTTCCTTACAGATGTATTTTACGATTTTGAATAAACTATCACAGGTGTAGATTTTTATGAGCGAAAAAAGACTCAGCCGCAAAGAGCTGGCAAGAAGAAACAGAAAACAGAATACAAAGCGTAAAAATCTGCGCAGTCTTATGATTGTGGTAGTTACTACTGTACTGCTGTATTTTACAGGTCTTTATGGTGCATCACTGGCATATTTCGGCGATTTTATCTCCAGTGGTATGACGATTTTTCAGATAGGCAAAGGCTTCCCTGTACAGGCGGATTTTTCTGATATTCTTCAGTCTCAGGAAATGGGCACAGGTCTGGCTGTGCTTTCACCGGACAGTTTTGATGTCTGGTCGCCTACAGGCAAAAATGTATTTGCTTACAGTCATACAATGCAGCAACCTGTTATGGATACTGCATCCAAAAGGGCTGTCCTGTACGACCGGGGCTCCACCACACTGAAAGTCCTTAATGGACATAATGTGCTGTTCCAGCAAGAGATGGAAAACAGCATTATACATGCAGAAATATCAGATTCAAACCGCATTGCTGTCACCACCCGTTCTGCCAGCTACAACGGGGAAGTAACTGTTTTCAATTACAATATGAAACAGCGTTTTGTATGGTATTGCGCCACAGGTTTCCCAATCAGCAGCACTCTTTCAGACAGTGGTAAAACTCTGGCTGTAAATACAGTCCAGACAGTAAATGGTTTGCTGACAAGTAATATTTACCTTATAAATGCCCGAGACGGTGTGGAAATGTATTCCATTTCATCAGGCAGTTATCCGCTGAAAATGCAGTTTATTTCTGATTCAAAACTGCTGATTGCCTATCAGAACCGTATTGTATTGTGGGATGTGAAAAACAACACCCAGCTGTCATCTTTTGATTTTGGCGGCAATACACTGCAGTCAGTCGCAGTCAGCGCCGGGTATATTGCTGTGGCTTACGGCGGTCTTTCACGGCAGCAGGCATCACAGATTACCCTTTTATCCAAAGAATTTGAGGAAAAATTCACAGTGACTGTTCCTGAAAAAATCAGTGACCTGTCACTTTCATCTTCACGACTGTATGCACTTGGCGGCGAAAATCTTTATGAATATGATTATTCTGCCCTTCTTTTGAATACAGTTAATACAGGTGCCCTGGCAAAATCCCTGGTGGATTACAACGGCACACTTTTGATCACATCCACTTCTGTTTCAAAGGTGGAAAAAACAAAAAGCAGGTGATTTATAATTGAACAATCCTTCAACAATAATTGATATCGGCCTTGTTGTTGTGCTTTTAATCAGCGTTGTACGCGCGTATATTGACGGCTTTTTTACATCGGTTATCCGCCTTATTGGCAATCTGGGCAGTCTTTTTGGTGCCTGGTATGTGGCTTCCACATACTCACAGCCTATTTTTGACAGCCTGTTAAGAAACAGCCTTATCACCCGTTCCTACAGTTATCTGCAGCAGACAGCACGGAACATAGATATAGAAACGGCACTTTCATCTGTTATCGGCAAATGGCCACAGGAATTTGTAAATACAATTTTGCAGAAAACACAGGACAGTCTTTCAGTCCTGCTTTCACCGGATATGGATTCTGCTGTTTTTCTGGTGGATCAGTTTATTGCACCTATTGTGGTGGCTTGTATCAGTGTGGTTATCTTCATTGTGCTGTTTATCGCCATCAGGGTGGTATGTGCACTGTTGGCCAAAATGTTTAAAACTGTAAACAAGGTTCCTATTCTGGGCTTTGCCAACAGATTGGCAGGTGGACTGTCAGGTTTTGTAATTGGCGGTGTAAATATCATATTATTATCATTTTTATTTAGTATAATAGTGATTATAACAGGGGATAGCCTGTCCTGGCTTAACAGCCAGGTAATTTCCCAGAGTCAGATTCTGGCACTTACAGGTATGATAAACCCCTTTTTACCATAAATGTTATGAGGAGATATAGAATAAATGCTTTGTGAAAGATGCAAAAAACGCCCCGCAATGATTTATATCCAGTCCAATGAAGGCGGTCAGACAAAAAGCAAAGGGTACTGCCTGACCTGTGCAAAAGAACTGGGCATCAAGCCGGTGGATGATATGATGAAGCAGATGGGCATTGATGACGAAGCCCTGAAAGCTATGGAAGAACAGATGGACAGCTTTATGCAGGACAATATGGACGAAAACGGTGATTTCAATTTCGGCAAAATGTTCGGCGGTATGGGCATGGGTATGCCTGGCGGCGATTTTGACGAAGAAGATTTTGAACAGGGCGGTTCACCAACAATTCCTTTTGGCAACGATGATTCAAAAGACGGCAAAAAGGACAAAAAGAAAAAGAATAAACGCAAATTCCTGGAGCAGTACTGCGAAAACCTTACACGCAAGGCTTCTGATGGTAAAATTGACAACATCATCGGTCGTGATGATGAAATCTATCGCACTATCCAGATTCTTTGCCGCCGCCAGAAAAACAACCCTTGCCTTATCGGTGAAGCCGGTGTAGGTAAAACAGCTATAGCCGAAGGCATTGCTTTGAAAATCGGCAGAGGCGAAGTTCCACAGAAACTGAAAAACAAAGAAATTTATCTTGTAAATATGACCAACCTTGTAGCTGGCACACAGTTCCGCGGCCAGTTTGAAGCAAGGGTAAAAAGCCTTATAGGTGAAGTAAAAGAAAGTGGCAACATTATCCTTTTCATTGATGAAATCCACACTATCACAGGAGCAGGTGATTCCGAAGGCGCAATGAACGCCGGCAACATCCTGAAACCGGCTCTTTCCCGTGGCGAAATTCAGGTTATCGGTGCCACAACTTTCAGCGAATACCGCAAATTTATTGAAAAAGATGCTGCTTTGGAACGTCGTTTTCAGCCTGTAAAGGTGGAAGAACCATCTATCAGTGACACTATTGATATTATTACAGGCGTTAAACAGTATTATGAAGCATATCATCATGTACAGGTGCCACAGAACATTGTGGACCTGACAGTTCGTATGAGTGAAAAATATATCACAGACCGTTTCCTGCCGGACAAAGCTATAGATCTGCTGGACGAAGCCTGTGCCTGCTGCAGTCTGCGACATACAGAAATCAGCGACTGGCTGTCCAGAAAAGAAGAACTGGATACACTCAATGCAACTCTTGACTCACTCCAGGCTGAAACATCACCGGACTATGAAAAAATTGCCCATGTGCGTGCAAAACTTTTCGGTGTAGAGGAAGAAGAAAAAGCCCTTCGTGAAAAAGTGGAAGGTATAGCTGTTGAACTGGATGATATTGCGAAGGTTATCCAGCTGTGGACAGGTATCAGCGCAGTTAAAGTAAAGGAAAGCGAATTCAACAAAGTAGCAAATCTGGAAGCAAAACTGAAAGAACACATCAAAGGTCAGGACGAAGCGGTTTCACTGGTGGCAAAAGCTATCAAACGCAACCGTGCCGGCATTTCAGGCCGCAACAGACCTGCCAGTTTCCTGTTTGTTGGTCCTACAGGTGTTGGTAAAACAGAGCTGGTAAAACAGCTGGCCAGCCAACTTTTTGATACTGTTGACCCTCTTATCCGCTTCGATATGTCAGAATTTATGGAAAAACACGCTGTGTCACGTCTGGTTGGTTCACCTCCGGGCTATGTAGGCTATGATGAAGCAGGTCAGCTGACAGAAAAAGTACGCAGAAAACCATACTCTGTTGTATTGTTTGATGAAATTGAAAAAGCACATCCTGACGTAATGAATATCCTGCTGCAGATTCTTGACGAAGGCAGAATAAATGATGCCCAGGGCAGAACAGTAAACTTTGAAAACACTGTTATCGCCATGACATCAAATGCAGGCAGTGGAGATAAAGTAGGTCACACAGGCTTTGGCCAGACAGTGGCTGATATGTCCAGAGAAAAAACAATGCGAGCACTCAACAGCTTCCTGCGTCCAGAATTCCTGGCCCGAGTGGATGAAATCGTGGTGTTTGACCCACTTAGCGAAGAAACACTTGCAGATATTGCACAGCTGATGCTGTCAGAATATGTAAAACCAATGCAGCAAAAAGGCATTGAATTTACATGGGACAAAGAATTGCTGTCACTGATTGTGAAAAAAGCACAGGGTGGCAAATTCGGTGCCCGTGACATCCGCCGTGTTATCAGAAAAGAAGTGGAAGACCGCATTGCTGAAATCATCGTAGAACAGACAGGCGTTTCTTCAGTACACGTCTGGGCAGATGGTGAAAATATTGCTGTTAATTGGCAGTAACTTAAATTTCTGTTGACAAACATTATAAAAAGTTATATAATAATTTCTGCTACTTACAAGTGGCAGAAATATGCAGGTGTAGTTTAGTGGTAGAACTCCAGCCTTCCAAGCTGGTCGTGTGGGTTCGATTCCCATCACCTGCTCCAAAAAACACAGAGGTTTTCCTCTGTGTTTTTTTATTTGAAAAAATGGGAATCGGACTCGAGAGGGTTTTTCCGTTAAGAAAACAGTGTAGTACACTGTTTTCAGGAAAAAGAGCCGAGCGCTCCAAGCGAGGCCAGTTAGCATTTGCCGCAGGCAAAGGCGGTGATTCCCATCACCTGCTCCATAATAAAACCGATACCCACGGGTATCGGTTTTATTTTTGTACAAAGGATAGGGGAATCGGACCCACAAAACAGCGATTGTCAAAATAAATTTCACA
The DNA here is from genome assembly GCA_017436575.1 of Oscillospiraceae bacterium. GTDB lineage: Bacteria > Bacillota > Clostridia > Oscillospirales > Ruminococcaceae > RGIG3102. Next base: position 25,900 of record JAFSCU010000003.1, on the reverse strand, counting down.
CTATTTCCATTTTACATACATTTCCCATTATGATATTATAAGTTTAAGAGATGATGGAATGAAGATATATGACAAAAAGTTGTTCTGGGAATATTTGCTTATTTTTTTGTCCGTTTTTATTTTGTTTATAATATTGAAAATTATATTTCCTGACAGATATTCCTCATCCCGAGTGATACCTCTTGCTTCTGTTTTTATAGTTTGTGCCAGAGGAGTTATGATTTCTTTAAATGAAGAAAAATCAAAAGATTATCGCTTGCAACAGCATTATAGTAAAATCGCTGCCCAAAAACTTTTTGGAAGATATAACCAAGTTATTTCGCGGGGCTGGGCAATATTGCTGATATTGTCAGTAGTGGTGCTGAAATACAGCCTTATGCTTTCTGTTTTACTGCTTGCGGCATCTATAATATATATTTTATGTTATGCTGGTAAAGTTGGGAAAAAGGCTGAAAGTCTAAGGGCAGAATTTGAAAAGGAGAATAAATAATATGAAAGACTGTATAAACAAATCATTCAAAGTATTTGACAAAGAATGGGCACTGGTTACAGCAGGTACAGCTGATAATTTCAATACTATGACCATCAGCTGGGGCGGTCTGGGTACTATCTGGAACAAACCTGTTGCCACAGTTTATGTGAAACCTATCCGTTATACACACAGTTTTCTTGATTTAAACGAATACTTTACAGTAAGTTTTTATGATGAAAAGTATCGCAAGGATTTAGGCGTACTGGGTACACTTTCAGGCCGTGACGGTGACAAAGTTGCAAAAACAGCACTCACTCCTGTTACAATTGGCGAAAGTATTTCTTTTAAAGAAGCAAAAATGACACTGTTGTGTAAAAAAATCTACAGACAGGATTTGATAACTGATACAATGCCACAGGAAGCCATCGACAAATATTATATTGATGAAGCTCCACACACAATGTTTATCGGTGAAGTTGTTGATATTATAGAATAAAAAAATACACCGCAGACAGTATCTGCGGTGTATTTTTTTATTATATTTCAAAATCTTCTGGTTGGTGAACGCGGATATTAACCTTTTTGATTCTGTTTTCGTCAATGATGGTAACTGTGTATTTCAAAAATTCATCACTATAACTGTCGCCCTGTACAGGGATTCTTTCCAGTTTTTCCATCAGATAGCCAGACAGTGTCTGATATCCGTCAATGTGTTTGTTTCTTGTATCCAGTATTTCTTCGTATACATCATCCATTGTGGTTTCACCCATAACTTCATAGTTGTGTTCATCCACTTTGAAAATCTGCTGGGTTTCTTCGTCGTGTTCGTCCCAGATGTCGCCCACCAGCTGTTCCAGAATATCTTCCAGAGTTGCAATACCCAGTGTGCCACCATATTCGTCTGTAACTACTGCCATGTGCACTTTGTCTTTCTGTAGCAGGTGCATTACATCAATGATTTTCTGTTTTGGCGGAACATACAGACAAGGTTTGATAAGGCTTTCCAGCGGCGATTGTACCCCTTTGATGATTGCGGCAAAAAAGTCTTTCTGGTTGATAAAACCAATAATTTTGTCCACGGAGCCCTCATATACAGGCATACGGCTGTAATTGTACTGCAGGAACATTTCCAATATTTCATCTTTTGAAGAATTTTTGTCGATAGCGCAAATATCTACACGCGGTGTCAATACTTCGCCGGCAGTAATGTCGTTGAATTCAATTGCACTCTGTACCAGGTCTGCTTCGTCTTCTTCCAGCACACCTTCATCTTCAATTTCGTCAACAATGCTGATAAGTTCCTGTTCAGTATAGGTAGGAGTATTGTCCTGCATATTTTTCATCAGCAGATTTTTCAGTATTTCCAGTATTTTAATAAATGGTGCCAGCAGCCACATTACAATATGCAATGGTTTCTGCACAATTTTAATCAGTTTTTCAGCGTTGTTGGCAGCAAAGGTTTTTGGCAATACTTCGCCGAAAATAACCAGCAGTACAGTAATTACAGCAGTTGCTGCACCTACACCGCTTTCGCCAAGAATAGCTGTGAATAACACAGTTGTCAGAGAGGCCGATAATGTGTTTACAATATTGTTTGAAATAAGTAATCCGGAAAGGGCACTGTCATATTTTTCAGTCAGCTTCAGTGCTCCCGCAGCTTTTTTGTCACCATCTTCAGCCTGATTTTTCAGCCTTACTCTGTTGGCAGCAGTAAGAGCTGTTTCACTGGCGGAAAATGTGGCAGATAACGCCATAAGAATAATCAATACCAATATCGTCGACCGGTAACCGTCCATAATTTAATTTTTCTCCTTTTATAATAAAATGTAAGTTTATTTGTTTATATGTATACTTAATTATACGATTTAAAATTATATTACAAAAAAGTTGTGTTGTAAATATGATAATGACTTTTTATTGTAAAATATATTTTACAGAAATCATTTGTTGTAAATAATAATAAAATATAGTATACTATAATTTACGAAGTAATATTTTAAGAGGATATTTAATGGCAAAAAAATTTAAAGATTATTTCACTACCCAGACTGCCAGCTATACCATAGCTTTGTGTGCGGCGGTTGCTTTGTTTATGGCATTGTCAAACCTGGACTTTGTAGCAAAACTCTGGGGCAGTGTTATAGGTGTTTTTTCACCGTTCATATATGCTTTTGCACTGGCCTTTATATTGAACAGACCCGTGATGTGGCTGGAAAGAAAGCTGTTTGCGAAATTTAAACACAGTAAAGGCTTGTCTATCCTTACAGCATATATCATTTTCATTATTACAGTGGGTGGTCTGTTGCTGGCAGTTATTCCACAGCTGGGGCTTTCAATTTCTTATCTTATTGAAACAGTGCCTGGTGCAATGAAAAATTTGTATGATGATATGATGGTGTTGTTAAACGAATTTCACTGGTCCGCACAGCTTATCAGCCAGGTGGAAGGCTTGTGGGAAACTGTGATGACACATATCAAAAATTTTTCCATCACTGCTTTGCCCGGTGTGCTGAATTTTTCACTGTCCTTAGGGTCCGGTGTTGTGGATTTATTGATGATTCTTATTATTTCAGTTTATATGCTGACAGGTAAGGAAAGGCTGTGTAACCAGTTTAAAAAAGCCACCTATGCTTATTTTTCAAAAGAAAGAGCGGACAAAATGGTAAGCCTGGCAAACCGCTCCAGCAATATTTTTTCCGGTTTTATTATCGGCAAACTGATAGACAGTATCATTATCGGCATATTGTGCTTTATCGGTATGATGTTTATTTATCCCGATTATACAGTTCTTGTGGCTGTAATAGTTGGTGTTACAAATATGATACCATTCTTTGGTCCTTTTATCGGTGCTATACCTTGTGTTTTTATCCTTTTGGTTGTCAGCCCAATGGCAGCGGCTGTTTTTACAGTGTTTGTTTTCCTGCTGCAGCAGTTTGACGGCAATATTCTGGGGCCCAAAATTCTGGGTGATTCTTTGGGACTGTCACCTATCTGGGTGCTGGCAGGTATCCTTATCGGCAATGGCCTGTTTGGTATAGCGGGTATGCTTATCGGTGTGCCGACATTTGCGGTGCTGTACAAGTTGGTGTCTGAAAATATTGCCAGCCGTCTGGAAGAAAAAGGTTTGGACAGCAATTTAAAAATAGAAACAGAAAGTTCAGGTCAGTAGTTTATGCAATTCAAAAGAAAATTAAAACGCTATATGTTTGCACTGGTAATGCTGGTGCTGTCAGCATATGCCACAATATTTATAAAAAACTATGTGGATTCCCTGAATCCTGAAAAATCTCTGCCTATTATCAATGTAACGGTAGGCGGTTACAATCAGCCTGCAGTTGCAAGGGCAGGCTATACCTGGAAGTTTGGTACTGGTCTGGCACCTACACTGTCACCATATATTTCTGCGGAAGATGTGCCGCTGATGACTACAGACTGTTCTCCGGGAGAAGTTATTGTTATCAATTTTTCTGCACCTTGTGAACTGATCACTCTTTATGAAACACAGGGGCTTGCCAACAACGATTTCAAACAGTTGTACACATGGCAGACACCTATGGAAGAAGGGGTGTATGTATACAAAATCCAGGCAGAGTTTGAAAAAGGGGATATTCTCTATTATTTTGCCCTGCAGGTAAAACAGCATAATCTTATGCAGTAAAAGTAAATAATAAATATCACTGGCATCCATTGTCTTTACAGTGGATGTCATTTTATTTTGTAACACTTTTTGAACTTTTGCATATACTAACCTTATAAACGCGAGGTGATGATATGGAAAAAGAATACCGGACATTAACAATTCGCAGACTGTTTATTGAAGATATGTCGTGGATTGAAAAATATGCAGCCTGTTTTGACGGGCTTTTTTTCAACCCGCTGTCTGAAAAGCTGTTGCCGGGTGTGTTTGTACAGGGGGCTTTCTGGGCAGTATGTGATGGTGAAATGCCTGTGGCTGTCACATACATACTGGATGCAGACAGCCACAGTTTTGCCCAGTCAGCTGCTGGCTGGCATCTGACAGACCTGTTGGGAGAAAAAGCAGGTCACTGTCTGGTATGTGGCTATTTATGGACAGATGAACAATACAGCCATATTGATTTGTATACCCCCATTACAAAACTGTGGATGATACAGGCAGAAAGGAAAAATAAAACCATATTGGTCCATCTGGTGCCGTCACGGTTTGGCGCTGATTTTGAAAAGCTGTTTTACAATGGTTTTCAGCTGATTGCCCTGCGCGGACTTGACAATCTTGTACCATACTGGATATTTACCAGAAAAACTGATGTGGGAACAGAAAAAACTTTACCTTATGAAGATGTGAAAAAATGTCCATTATCTGATACAAAAGGTTTGTCCCAGCTGTGTGAAAAAGGATACAGGGCTTTTGATATGGATATGGAAAAAAATCTTTTGTTCAGGAGATAACCTATGAAACTTCATAACTTTTGGAAGAATTATCGTTTTCCGCTGACTATTATTGCGGCCATACTGCTGGGCAGTATAATCGGGGTTGTTTTTGGTGAAAAGACCACGGTGCTGAAACCTTTTGGTGATATTTTCCTTAACCTTATGTTCACCGCAGTTGTGCCACTGGTTTTTGCAACCATAGCATCTGCTGTGGGCAATATGACCAACAAAACACGACTGGGTAAAATTTTGGGGTGTATGCTGGCAGTATTTCTGGCAACCGGCCTGATAGCTGCAGTGGTCATTATAATTGCAGTAAAACTGTATCCTCCTGCATTGGGAGTAAATATTCCTCTCCAGACAGGGGCAGGGGAAACAGTTGCCCTGGCAGACCGGCTGGTAAAGGCTGTTACAGTATCAGATTTTTCACTTTTGCTTTCACGCAGCAATATGTTGCCACTGATAGTTTTTTCAGTAATGTTCGGCTATTGTGCAGGTACAATGGGTGAAAACAACATTATGTCCAGAGCTCTGACAGCTTTCAGCACTGTTATGATGAAAATGGTAGACCTGATTATGCTGTATGCACCACTGGGGCTGTGTGCATATTTTGCCAGCCTTGTAGGCGAGTTCGGTCCCCAGCTTATAGGTGCATACAGTCGCGCAATGCTTCTTTATTATCCTCTGTGTGTGGTGTATTTCGTTGTTGCATTTGCTGTTTACGCTTTCTTTGCCGGTGGCAAAAAAGGGTTAAAGATGTTTTTTGCCAATATCCTTTCTCCTGCAGTTACATCCCTGGCAACCCAAAGCAGTATTGCCACACTTCCCACAAATCTGGAATCTGCTGATAAAATAGGTGTGCCAAAAGACATCAGTGGTATTGTGTTGCCGATAGGCGCCACAATGCATATGGACGGCAGTGTGTTGGCGGCAATTCTGAAAATATCATTCCTCTTTGGTATATTTGGCATGGAGTTTGCCGGCTGGCAGACTTATCTGATTTCCATTGTAATTGCAATACTCAGTGGCGTGGTGCTGTCCGGTGTGCCGGGTGGCGGTCTGGTAGGTGAAATGCTGATAGTTTCACTTATGGGATTCCCACCAGAGGCTTTCCCTTTGATAGCAACCATAGGTTTTCTGGTTGACCCACCTGCGACCTGTTTGAATGTATGCGGCGACACTGTTGCATCAATGATGGTGGCACGAATTATAGACGGCAAAAACTGGATGAAGAAAAAATGCTGAAATAAAAAAGGGCAGCGGCAGGTCAATGATATTAAGTTAAGAAAATTTTTCATCAACTTAAAAGGGTACTCAATTTAAAAATGAGTACCCTATTTTTGTATGTAATTATTTATAATATTCTTTTCGCAAAATTGGAATTTGTTATAATGCCATTACATATATTTGGCAAGGGTTCCATTCATCCCACAATGTTGGAAATATCTCGAACTCCTTAAAACCAAGCGAGATATAAAATCTATTGGTTTTATCATAATCCTCATATTTACCCATCTGCACAGTCTTTACTTGTATAAATGAATATCCCTTTTCACAAATTACTTTTTTTGCACATTCAAATAATGATTTGCCAATTCCATTTCGATGGTATTCTTTTAGCACTCCCATAACAGCAAGTTCTACTGTATCTTTTCCTGTTTGTTTTAGGTAAAGAAAACCTACTGGTTTTTCATCTTTATATGCACAGAAGAATATTTTACCAACACTATCTTCTATATATTCTTCTCTTGATTCAGGAATTCCAAACCAATCAGGTAATGCTTCAAGTATATATCTCGTTATATTCTTTTTCTCTATATCATTTGATATTTCTAATATATCCATAAGTAAGTTACCTCCATAAAATTCTTATCTCTTCGACCAATTCCAATTTATCTGTCAGTTAAATTATAACAAATCGCATTATTGGATTCAACAACGGTAATATTTCTGACTGATAAAAAAGAGGCAAATCCTATGATTTGCCTCTTGACTTAATGGCGTTGAGCTGTATGCTGCCTTTTATCTGCTTTTAAAGGCGGATACATAATAATCTTCTTCCGGAAAATCACCCATGTATTCAAAGCCGTTTTCGCTATAAAATTTTTTCAGGAAATCATTGCCGGCCCAGCAGTCGAAATACACTGTTACGCCGTTGTTTTTGGCATACCGCTGTATCCACCGGCAGATTTTTTGGCTTAAACCGGTGGCGCTGTGCTGTGGGTGGACTGCCAGATGATAAAGATACAGGCCGTTTTTATCATCTGCAAAGGGATTGTTTTCAAAAGGCTTCAGACCGAAACAGCCAACAGCCTGATTATCAGCACAGGTAATGTAAAAGCTGTCGGTTTCTATATAGCTTTTTACTTCATTTTCATCCCAAGGGTATTCCCACTGGTGAACATCTTTTGCCAGCAATTTCAGTGCTGCCATTTCAAGAATATTCAGTACAGCGCCAAAATCTTCTGTGGTGGCTTTTCTTATTGAAATATCCATATTATTTCTCCATAAATTCTGCGGTGCTGTCAGTGATAAAACCGCAGTTTTCATACAGTTTTTTTGCACTTGGGTTGTTTATGTTTACATACAGCCTGACACCTGTGGCATTCAGCTTTTCTTTCAGCCGGTCTGCTTTTGACATCAGCGCAGTGGCGATACCCTGTCGGCGCCAGTTTTCCTGTACCCACAGTTCGTCCACATACACATATCCTTTTTTTACACGGCTGATTTTTGGTAAATACACCAGGCTTATCCAGCCCACATACCTGCCATCTGCCTTTGCGGCGTACACATACAGGTTGGGGTCTGCCAGTTCTTCTGGCACATTTGTACCTGTGGACGGCATTCTTTCTGTGCCAGTGCCTCGCCAGTAAACCATATCTTCAAAAAGGTGATAATTTTCAGCTGTGATTCTTTCTATAATGTAATCCATATTTCTAAAAAAGGTGGACAGGGAATATCCCCGTCCACCAGAATTGTTTATTTTGTTCCGAAAATTCTGTCGCCTGCATCTCCAAGGCCAGGTACTATGTAACCGTGGTCGTTGAGATGACTGTCCAGTGCGGCAACATAAATGTCTACATCAGGGTGGGCGCTGCGCAGTTTTTCTATGCCTTCCGGTGCGGCTATCAGACCCAGGAATTTAATGCGTTTTGCACCTTTTTCCTTTATCAGTTTGATAGCATCTGCGGCACTGCCGCCTGTTGCCAGCATAGGGTCAACCACGAAAACATCGCGCTCTTCTATGTCCGCAGGCAGTTTGCAGTAATATTCCACCGGCTGCAGTGTTTCAGGGTCACGATAAAGACCGATGTGTCCCACTTTCGCAGATGGTACCAGTGTCTGTACACCTTCTACCATACCCAGACCTGCACGCAGGATAGGTACTATTGCCATTTTTTTGCCTGACAGCATTTTGCAGTGTGCCACATCAACAGGGGTCTGCACATCCACATCTTCCAGTGGCAGGTCGCGTGTGGCTTCGTATGCCAGTAAAACTGCCAGTTCACTTACCAACTCCTTGAACTGTTTTGTACCTGTGTTTTCGTCACGAAGAATAGATACTTTATGCTGAACCAACGGGTGGTCCATTACCATTGTAATTGCCATGGAAAGCACCTCTTATTTCCAGTTTTCTTCCAGCTGTGCCAGTTTTTCTACACGTCTTGCGTGTCTGCCACCTTCAAATTCTGTTTCCAGGAAAATGTCTACCATTTCGCATGCCAGGCCAGGGCCTACTACACGGCCGCCCATTGACAGTACGTTTGCGTCGTTGTGCAGGCGTGTGTATTTTGCACTGAATGTATCAGAACATACACAGCATCTGATGCCTTTCATTTTGTTTGCTGCGATAGAAATGCCGATACCTGTACCGCAGAAAATTATACCTTTTTCTGCTTCACCGGACTGGATTTTTTCACAGGCCAGTTTTGCCATATCAGGATAGTCTACGCTTTCACCTGTGTATGAACCGCAGTCGATGTACTGTACACCTTTTGCGTCCAGATGTTTTTTTACTTCTTCTTTCAATAAATAACCGCCGTGGTCAGCTGCTAAAACAATCATTGCTGTGCCTCCATTTTTTCTTTCAGTTCTCTTTCTGCCTGGGATAATCTTAAATAGCTTGGTGACAGGTCAAAATGTGTTTTGCCACCGTTTGCATCATACTCTACTTTTGCCAGCAGACATGCACCCAGTGCAATACATGGCATTTCCACACTGTTTTGTTTTACATTGCCATGTTCTTTATAGGTATTATAGCACATATTTTTACCATCGCCTACAAAATACACATCTTTTTCTGTATCTTTTATATATTTTTCCAAAACGCTTACATCCCGGCAAAAATCGTCACATATCACATCTTCTCCATCCATCACACAGGCATACACCTGCTTGCGGCGGGCATCAAATGCGGGTATAATCACACCGTTGAAATCCACAGATTTTGCCAGTGCTTTCAGGCTGGACACACCTATACAGGCAGTATTTGTGGCGCTTGCCATACCTTTTATTACTGCCATACCTATACGCAACCCTGTAAAAGAGCCCGGACCGGTGGTAATGGCATACAGGTCAACATCTTTTGGCCGGTAACCGCACACAGTCAGCGCACCCTGTATCATTGGCAGAAAATTCTGTGAATGAGTGGTGTTTGTGGCTTGTACAGCTGTATAAACAACCCTGTCATCCTGCATGATACACACACTGCTCTGCTTTGATGAACAGTCAACCCCCAGTATTACCAATTGCAATCCACCCCTTCTATTGTAATTTTTCTCACAGTTTCATCCAGTTTTTCAAATGTAACTGTAATGTTGTTATCTTCAAAAAAGTCGGCTATATTTTCGCTCCACTCAATGGCCAGTACACCGTCATAATCCAGATAGTCATCAAAACCGATGTTGAACAGCTGGTCTTCGTTTTCAATTCTGTACATATCAAAATGAAAAAGTGACAGCGGTCTGCCGTAATATTCATTTACAATGGCAAAAGTCGGGCTGGTAACATCTGCATCTATTCCCAAACCGTTGCACAGCCCCTGGGTAAAGGCTGTTTTGCCCATGCCCAGACCGCCAATGTAAAATATAATATCGTGATTATTCAGTTTTGTGGCCAGTTTTTCAGCCAGAGCTATTGTTTCTTCTTTGGAATTTGTAATAAAAGTATTCAATGTTTATCTCCATTTTTATTATTACTGCTTTAACTTATATAATATCACAAAATTTTCAATGTTAAAAGTATAATATTTAATAGAATCTTAAGAAATTTGTGGTATACTTATAAAAACAGGGCTATTTACAAATAGTCCATATATAACATATTTGAGATTATTATTTATACAGGAGTATATTTTGAACCATATAAAACAAATTATAAAAGAAACAGACCTGGTGTTTATTGCCATTTGTGCCACCTGCAGTGGTTTGTCTGTTTTTTCAATGTATGCAATTTTTCAGCATATGACGCTTATGGATACTGTCCGTCCGGTAATTGTACAGCTGATAGCCAGCATTATCGGTATTGTCCGGGCATTTATAATTTCATTTGTTGACTACAAAGAGCTGTGCGAATACTGGTATGTGCATCTGGCACTGTGTATCGGTTTGATGATACTGTGTATGTTTATTGGCTATGCACCTCCGGGTACAACGAACAAAGCGTGGATAGAACTGCCATTTGGTATGTCACTGCAGCCAAGTGAGCTTTTGAAAATCAGCACTGTGCTGTTGCTGGCACATTATTTTGAAAAATATAAAAACAACATAAATGAAGTGCGCACACTGATAAAACTTATCGCCATTGCCTGTGTGCCTATGGCTTTTGTTGCCATACAGAAAGATATGGGCACGCTGATTATTTACGCCATTATGATTTCCTGTATGTTTTTTGCAGCTGGTATCAGCCCTAAAATCATCGGCGGCTGTTTTGCTGCTGTGGCTGTGGCTTTTCCTGTGCTGTGGATGACAGATAAAATTGACGCATACCAGAAAAACAGAATTCTGGGGCTTTTCTATCCGGAAGAATACGCATCTGTTATGTGGCAGCAGAACATGGGTAAAATATCCATCGGCAGCGGCCGTATTTTTGGCAAAGGCTTTCTGGTGGACAATCACAACGCCACACCTCTGGCATACAATGACTTTATGTTTTCATTTATAGCTGAATGTCTGGGCTTTGTCGGTACGGTGCGGGTACTTCTGCTGATAGTATTTATGTGGCTGCGCATACTTTCCATTGCCCGCCGCAGTGCAGACACTTCCGGCAGTATTGTGTGTGTAGGTATATTCGGTATGCTTATGGCACAGACTTTTATCAACATCGGTATGAACGTTTCACTTCTGCCGGTTATCGGTGTTACACTGCCACTGTTTTCAGCAGGCGGTACCAGCGTTATAGTGACATATTGTGCTATAGGTCTTGTGCTCAGTGTTGCAAGACATAATCCGAAAAGTCTTTTTGATGGGGGATTACAGACCAGATTATGATAGAAAATATGGAAAACATCACAGTGGAAAAACAGGAATGGCAACTGCCTGAAATATCATTGCCAAAGAAAGAAGACAGTATTTCCATTATAGAGTATGCCCAGACACAGATGAAAACCTTTGATATGCTGCCCTTTGGTCCGGTGGATTCATTGGTCCTGTCTCAGCTGGCGTATATGCATCTGGGTGATATCGTGCCTTCTGTGGAGTATGACAATCCGCCCGTAAGGATTGCCGACCTGTACAAAGCAGAGTTTTTTGACAATATTCTTAATGACGTGCGCGATGCTAAAAGTAACAAAAAATTGCTTGATGCCCTGTGCTGCAGTCCACGATACAGAGACATAAAAATCAATTATTTTATAGACAATATAGACGAAGAACTGGAAAAACAATTCTGTGCAATGACATTTATTCTGCCTGATGGCAGGATTTATGTGGCTTTCCGTGGAACAGATTCAACTATAGTTGGCTGGAAAGAAGATTTCAATATGTTTTTCCGGTCTGTTATACCGGGGCATATTTCTGCAGTCCACTACATACAGACTGTGGCAGACCGCCTGGCTGGTCCTATTTATGTGGGCGGTCATTCAAAAGGGGGCAATCTGGCTGTATTCGGTGCTTCATTTGCAGGCAAAGAAATTCAGGATAGAATTGAAAAGATTTTCAATCACGACGGTCCTGGCCTTTCCGCAGAGATACAGGCTATGGAGGGGTTTACAGAACTGAACAGTATTACTGATACTACTGTGCCAAAGGCATCTCTGTTTGGTTTGATTTTCTCCAGTGATGACTATATGGTGGTGAAAAGTGACCGTATGGGTATTATGCAGCACGACCCGTTCTCATGGGAAATATCAGGTGACGATTTTATTTATGCAGACGGTCTGAAACCTAATGCCAACAAACTGGTGTTTACCATCTATGATTTGATGAAAACACTCAGCCGGGAAGACAGGGAACTGTTTATAGACACTGTTTTTAAAGTTATTGCTGCACCTGGAGTAACCAGCTTTACAGAGTGGCCGATGATGGCGGTAAAAGAGTTTGACACTCTTATTGGCACGATGAAAAGCATAGATGAAGAAACTGCTGAAAAACTGAAAAATGTACTTGCAGAGTTTGTGAAAACCCTGGGCAAAAATATGCTGAACCTGCCAGATAAAGAGAAAATAAAAGAATTTATTATTGAGAAAATAAGTATCAGGAACAAAGCTGATAAAATATAGTGCAAAGCACCCTGCATCAAGTTGTTGTAGGGTGCTTTTTTATTGTAAAAAATATAAAGTGTGTACTTTATAAAAAATGTTTGTTATAATTATAAATAAATATAATATATTTAGGGATATATGTTGGAAATTGTTCCTATAACATTACGGAGCGTTTTATGAAAAGTGGATTGAAAGTAGAAAATATGGAACGAGAATTCAAAATTCTTGAAAGGGAAAATAACAAATTGATGGCAGAAAATACATTTCTTACTGAAAAAACGGCAAAACAGGAAGAGAAAGTTTTGATGCTGGAGAACATGTTAAGTGAATATGCAAATCTTGTGGCGGCAAAAGAAAAGTATGCCATTGAGTTGCAGATGCAGCTGGAACAGACCAATGCCAGGCTGAACAGACTTGAAAGCAATATTATTATTAAGGTGTTGAGAAAAGTAAAAAGAATGCTTTATTCTACTTATCATCTTGGCTACAGAATATTGAGAAAAATATACAGAACATTTATCAAAATACATTGATGCATTTGTTGATTAAGAGGAATATATGAAAGAACAGGAAAAATTATTATTAAAAAATAAAATTCAGCAGGCAAAACTGATATCCTTTGATGTTTTTGATACTTTACTTTTCAGAAAAACAAATAATCCTGAAACAGTATTTGATATAGTAGGCAGGCACTTCAATATTCACGGTTTCCGAAAACTACGTATGGATACCCAGCAAAACAAAAGTGTGGAACTGCTTGAAAAATATAATTATCCCCATGCCAATATGGAGGAAATATATCAGGCACTGGCAGAAAATACAGACATAGCTGTGGACTGGGAAGCAGTAAAAGAATATGAAATCCAGGTGGAAAAAGATGCATTGGTTGCTAACAACGAACTTCTGGAAATATTCCTTTATGCAAAACAGCTGGGCAAGCGTGTGGTTGCTGTGAGTGATATGTATCTTATGGCAGATACCCTGAAAAATATCCTAGCTGTTCATGGCTTTGGTGAGATAGATTATGTTTATTGTTCTGCTGATGAACGAAAGGCAAAATTCAATAAAGAGTTGTTTGAACATGTAGCAAAAAAAGAAAATATTGCATATAAAGATATACTGCATATCGGGGATAAAGAAAGGGATGATGGAGAATATCCTGCCAGCTTCGGTATGGATACTTTTGTATATACACGAGAAAAAGACCTTGAAAAATTAAAGGATATTGTCAGTTCTGATGTGGATAAAGGGCTGTACAAAATACTTTATAACGAAGAAAAGGATTTCTGGTACAATCTTGGTGCAGAGGTTGGCGGCCCGATTTATATGGGACTGCATAAATTCGTTCAGCAAAAAGCAGGAGATAAAAAAATATTCTTTCTGTCCCGTGATGGATACAATCTTTACCATATATTCAAAAAACAGGGATATGAAAATATAGAATATCTTTACACATCACGACGTTCACTTCTTCTTGCTTCAATTACCGAAATGAACGATGAAGATATTGAAACACTTCCTCCATACACAACTGGGCAGACAGTAGGGGAAATTCTTGGTTATCTGTGTGTTGACAGAGAAAAAATAATCCATCTTGCAGACGCCGGATTTGATTCTTTTGACAGCCAGATAGAAGATGAAGACGATATAGAAAACTTTAAAAAGCTTTATCTGTTGAACAAGGAAGTGTTTCTCGAAAGATGTAAGCTGGAAAGACACAATGCCCTTGATTATTTCAACAGAGTGGGCTTGTTTGAACAGGATGCAATCTGTTTTGATTGCGGCTGGCAGGGCAGTTCACAGATTCTGCTTGAAAGATTTAAAAAAGCTGTGGGTTTAGATACCGGACATTATTTCCTTTATTTCGGCATCAGAAGCAGCGAAAAAAGCCAGAATCAATTGAAAGGTATGCATTATGACACATACCGGTTTGATTTCTATAAAAACTACCCATTACAGTATGATGCTATGCACAATGTGGTGCTTTATGAACTTTTCTTCTCTGCTCCGCATGAAAGCGTTTTTTACTATGGCGAAAATGGCAGAATAGTTTTTGAACCGGGTAATGGAGATATCACCAAAGATGAACTGCTGGCCGGCATATTGGATTTTATAACCGTTGGTCGTGATTTTGTAGAAAAGTATGATATAGAATATACTCCGGAAATGGCGCTGGGCCATTTGCGTCGCCTTATAAATATACCTACAGAAACTGAAGCAGTTACCATAGGCAATTTAGGCAATGTGGACGGCTTTGCCAGAAAGGAAGGACAGGAAAAATATATTGCCTATATTACTCCACGGCAGATAGACAGTCTGCAGCTTGGAGAAATTTACTGGTTGTCCGGTTTGCTTAAACGCCCTGATGTTGACGAGTATGTAAAGCGCACTGCAGCATCCAGATTTTCAAGGTCTTATCCGGAAAATACTCCACGCTATGCACTGGAAGCCGAGCATGATGTGCGTACATATCATCGCTGGCTGGAAAATCATCCTGCTGTATATGAAAGCAACGATGGCTTTGAATACAGACCATTTTTCTCGGTGGTTATTCCTGTTTACAACACAGCATCACACCATTTGGAAGAATGTTTCCATTCTGTTCTGTCACAGACTTATAAAAATTTTGAACTTATACTTGTGGACGATTGCTCCACCTGGGGTAATGTACTGCCGGTTCTGCAGAAATATGAACAGAATGAAAAAGTGACGGTTATATACCGCAAAACTAATGGTCATATTTCTGTTGCTACCAATGATGGTATCAATGTTGCAAAAGGTGACTTTATAGTATTTATGGATTGTGATGATACTATTGAACCGGATGCGCTGTATCATTTTGCAAAAAAACTTAACGAAAACCCACAGCTTGACTTTATTTATTCTGATGAAGACAAACTGACAGAAGACAGTCTTGTGCGCCATATGCCATTTTTTAAACCAGACTGGTCTCCTGATTTGTTCCTGAATATGATGTACACAAATCATCTGGCAGCTTATCGTACATCGGTGGTAAAGCAGACGGGGGCTTTGCGAACAGCATATAATGGCGCTCAGGACTATGATTTTACCTTGCGCTTCATGGAGCATTCTGACAATAGCCGTGTGGGACATATTCCGAAAATACTATATCATTGGCGTGAACGCAAAGAATCCATTGCATTCGCAATGTCATCTAAAAACTATGCCGCAGAAGCCACACGTAATGCAAAAGAGGACTATATCCACCGAAATAATCTGAATGCCTATATGGAATATATACCTGGACTTTCACAATACAGAATAGTTTATGATGTTACGGGCAATCCACTGGTGAGCATTATTATCCCATCAAAGGACAATCCTGAAATACTTAAACAATGTATAGATTCTGTGACAGGTTTTACTGATTACAAAAATTATGAAATAATTGTTATAGACAATGGCAGCAATGATGAAAACAGGGCAGTTATTCAGGCTTATCTTGCAGATGCAGGTGCTGTGTATATCTATGACAGAGCAGATTTCAATTTCTCTAAAATGTGCAATACAGGCGCGGCTGTTGCAAAAGGCGATTACTTGTTGTTTCTCAATGATGATATGGAACTTTTCCAGCCTGATTGGCTGAGAAGAATGTTGGGGCAGGCACAACAACCTCATACAGGTGCCGTGGGTGTAAAATTGTTCTATCCTGGCACAGTTGATTTTCAACATGATGGCATTTATATGCGGAATGATGGACCTGCGCACCGTTTCCCACTGGCAAACGACACAGTTGCCCACTATTTCGGTTTCAACTGGCTGGATTGCGACAGCATTGCCGTTACAGGTGCCTGTTTGATGGTTTCTGCTGAAAAATTCAGGGAAATAGGTTGCTTTGATGAAAGTTATCCTGTTGCATACAATGATATGAAACTTTGTTTTGACCTGTACAGCCGTGGCTATTATAATGTCATCCGCAATGACGTGGTGGCGTATCATCACGAATCATACAGCCGAGGTATTGATACTGTACATGAAAGTAAAACTATTCGTCTTGAACAGGATAAACATCAATTATTTACAGATTATCCGCAGTTTAATGGTAAAGAACCGTTTATGAGTTGCCATATGAACAGCTATCAGGCTACATTGAACCTGAAAAATGCTACAGACAGACTGATGAAAATTGACTTGTCTGGCTGTATATATGAGGAAAATGGTTCTGTGGACAGAATTGATATTGGCAGGGAAGTGTCAATTATTGGTTGGTCAAAAATTGATGGGCAGGATTTTACCCGCCCACCACAGCGCTATGTTGTGTTCAAAGACCCATACGGCGAAACCTATGCCGCAAAAGCACAGTTTTATTCCAGACCTGATGTTGCCGACTTTTTTGGCATAGATGCTCCATTGTATCTGGGGTTTGAAACTTTAATCAGCAGAGATGAACTCCATGTCGATATGTTTCCATACGATGTGGGCATTCTCACCATCGACAGCGCAGGTGGTCGTCATCTGAAATGGTGCGGCAATATAAGGTCTGTGCGTGCACCACAGCCTGTATTTTATTTGCCACAGCCACAGCAATTGTCAGAGTATGAACCAATTACTGCAGACGCCACTTATAGCATTGACCTGTGTGCACCACAGGCAGATTATTGGCAGATTCGAGGTTTTGCATATTTGAACAGAGCTGACCACTATAATTATAAAAAATCTGTTGTTCTGCTGGCAGAAAACGGTACAGCTTATAGTTTTGAAATTCAGCCGGAAGACAGACCTGATGCTGCTGTGGCAGCACCGCATATACATTTTATTCGTGGCAGTGGATTTGTATGTTCGGTGTTTAACAGTTTTGTTGTACCGGGCTGTTACAAACTGATTATTCACATGGAAAATCAGTTCGGCTCACAGGAAGTATTTGATATTATTACAGACAAAATAATAGAAATATAGAACAAAACGCCCGCTTTGGGCGTTTTGTTTTGCTGAGATTTTCCACCGGTAAAATACATTTGGTGGATTTTTCCATCAAACTGTCAAATAGTCCATATTTATGTTGTTTTTGACATCATTTTTTGTCTATTAGCAATGTTAAGTTTGGTTTACAAATAGTGT
Source organism: Oscillospiraceae bacterium (assembly GCA_017436575.1). Lineage (GTDB taxonomy): Bacteria > Bacillota > Clostridia > Oscillospirales > Ruminococcaceae > RGIG3102. The sequence goes on along the minus strand of JAFSCU010000003.1, from coordinate 8,240 downwards.
ATTTAAGTGGTATAATCTATAATGTATTACTATGTGCAATGGCATTTATATGAAATGAGGAAAAATGGGTAAACAAAGAATCTTAATTATAGCATTCGGCACTATGGCGATGTTTCTGTTGATGTATTTGCGCAGAAAAAATTATCCGCAGATAAAAATATGGAAAATGGCGGTAATAAGTCTGCTGCTTACTTTTTCCGGTGTTGCTGGTGCCATGCTTATGTTTTTTATTGAAAGCGGCAGTTTTGGTGGAACATCATTTTTTGGCTCGATTTTATTTGTGCCAATAATAATTTTACCGGCTATACTGTTAAAAATATCGTATGGTGAACTGATGGATTTATGTGCTCCGGCAGAAAGTTTGATGCTGGCGTTTATGAAATTTGACTGTCTGCTGTCAGGCTGTTGTATAGGTAAATATCTGCCTTCACTGGAATTTCAATTTCCAAGTCAGATAGTGGAAATGGTGGTAACACTGGTTATAGTTGCTCTGTTGTTGAAAATTGAAAATAATCCGGATAATAAAAACACACTGTATGGTTGGTATCTTATTTTTTATGGTGCCACACGTTTTGTGCTTAACTGGTTCAGATATGGTGTAAAACCATTTGTGTGGATTTTACCGGCAGGTAATTTCTGGTCCATAATTGCTGTAATCACAGGGGTGCTGTGGGTACAGATAATAAAATGCAGAAAGAAAAAGGTAAATTAAAAATGGATATTACAGATTGATTAAACATTGTTTAATTAATCTGCTATTATATATCAAATTCTATTTAAGGAGGATATAAAACATGGAAACAAAACCTTGGGAACGATTGTTATCATGGGTGCTGACCATAGTTATGGTTATTCAGATGATTCCTGTACAGGCATTCGCCGCCGAAACAGATGAACACGCTGGCCATGACCATGTGGAAACACCGATTGTTTCAATCGCTCCAAGTGACGAAACAACCGTAGGCGACGGCAGTGGTGAAACAACATCAACTGGCCTGCAGCCATCAGTTGAACCAAGTGTTGAACCATCAGTAGAGCCTTCTATTGAACCAAGCGTTGAGCCTTCAATAGAACCATCTGTGCGGCCATCTGCTGAACCAACACTAACTGAAACACCGGTTGAAGAAAAGCTTATTGACCAGATTCGTGCAGAACTGGCAGCCTATATTGCAAAATATGGTCTTACTGCCGATATGCCGGATTCTGTTCTTGCCCAGGTTTATATAAAACTGGACGGTCAGCAGGCTATGGAAGCATGGTATAAAGCTGAAGATGTTATTGCAATGGCACAGGGATTGAGCCAGGAAGATGCAGCTGTTCTTCTTTCAGAACAGAATACAAAGCTTTGCCAGCGTTTCTATAAAGCTATGGAAAAAGTTAATAATCCTATGCTTATAGTTGCTGAAACTGAAGAGATTAATGGTGTGCAAATTTCGGTTGATGATGATTCCGGTGGGGGCAATTCTACGATATCTAATGGTGTAATTACTGTAAATGGGAATACATCCTGTGGGGGTAGTTCAGCTAATGCAACTATTACGATATCACCGGTAGTTGCTGGTACTTTTAGTTTTAACTGGGCTACAGATGGTAAAGAAGTTTCTATAACTATTAATGGTGAAACAAAAACAGAGGATAGTGGATATATTGAAGCCACTTCACCTGTAGAAATAAAACTTGAATCACCATCCGGAAATGCTTCATGTAAACTAACCATAACTGATGTTACATTTGTAGAATCAACAGCTGTTTACAATGTAACATTTGAACATTCCAATGGTTCAATTACAGTTAATAATGAATCTGTTAGTTCGGGAACAGTAAAAGAAATATCAGAATCTGCAGGTGCATCTCTTTCAGCTACACCGGCTGCCGGCTATACATTCTATGGTTGGACGGATGGGGATGGTAATTTGTTGTCAGCAAATACTACATTTACTTTAAATCCTAAATCTGATATGACAGTAACACCTGTCTTCGGTAAAGATAATGTTGCAAACGTATTTGCGGTAGGTAAAGGAACAACATATTCACATCTGTTTACTGATTTGAATGCTGCTTTGTCCGCAGCTGCAGCTGCAACAAACAAAATTGTTGTTCCACTGAACAACGTTGCAGTTCCAGCTGGTAATTATACAATTCCATCAGATGTAACACTGCTTGTTCCGTTTGACGCATCTAATACTGTATATATTGAAAAGTCAGCAAGTAAAGATGATACAACAATACATACACCAGTTTCTTATCGCACAATGACTCTGGCAGATGGTGCTAATATTACAATCAATGGTAAAATGAGTGTTTCTGCACAGCAGTTTGCTGCAGGTGGCGGTCAGCGTGGTGCAGGTATGCCATACAAAACTTATGGTTATGTAAAAATGGCAGGCAATAGTTCCATTGTTGTAGAAAATGGCGGTAGCCTTGCGGTATACGGCTACATTTCACGAGTATCTAAAGGTAATCAGGGTACAATTACGGCAAAAAGCGGTGCAAAAGTTTATGAAAGCTTCCAGTTTGAAGATTTCCGTGGCGGTACTCAGACATCCAATATGGATAATGAAGTTTTTGCATTGGCCCAATATTATGTACACAATATTGAAGTACCACTGACTTTGGAATATGGCGCTACTGAATATAGCTATGCATCTATAGAAGCATTAAGTATGGCCGCAGGTTCATCTGTAGCATTTATCGCTACAAGTGGTGCTATGTTCAATATGGGTGAAGGTTCATCTGTAACAAAAGAATATGACAAAGAAACTGACAGAACTATCATTACTTCACGTAATGGTTCAATGACAATGTCACCGCTGACATTGAAAATCAGTATTTATTCAATTAAGTCAGAAGATTTTGTATTACCAATCAATGGTAATATGACAATTAATATCGAAAGCGGTAATATCACGCTCAATCAGGATGTTGCGCTCTTACCAGGTGCAGCTATAAATGTGAATAAAGGTGCCCAGTGTTACGTTGGTACAGGTGTATCCATTTACATTTACGATGCTGCAGAATGGGGCAATTATTGTGGTTCGAAGTCTGCAAAAATATTACCGGTATATTATGTGCCGGAAAGAGTGTATACAAGAACAGAAAGTGACCTGGTAGATGCTAAAGTAACTATTGCAGGTGAATTGGATGCTTCTGATGGTTTTGGTTATACAACTGCTGGTGGCGCACAGATTACTGGTTCAGAAGATGCCTGTGTCAGCCTTACTCCAGGTGCAGCAACAATCACATATCAGTTGGATCAGCGGAATTCAAAATATATAGAAATTCCTATAACACCAGCAAAACTGATGAATGGTGATGGTACATATGTTGAAACATCGGCCGAAGCTGCTACATATTATTATAAAAATAATGTATGGCAGAAACATGTGCTTGATTGCAAAGTAGAGTATGATGCAGGTGTAGAAACAGTATCACCTACATGTAAAGACTCTGGTGTAAAAACTTATACATGTACTTGCGGTTCTTCATACACAGAAATTATTCCTGCCACTAACCAGCATACAGAAGTAACTGACGCTGCAGTAGCGGCTACATGTACAGAAACAGGTCTGACAGAAGGTTCACACTGTTCAGCATGTGGCACAGTTATCGTTGCACAGGAAATCATCCTTGCAAAAGGCCATGACTTTGAATCTGCAAATGTAACAGAAACAGTTACAAAAAAACCTACATGTACAGAAGCAGGTGAAAAGACAATTGTATGTGGCCGCGATAACTGCACTGAAACAACTACAGAAGAAATCAAGGCTACTGGCCATACAATCGAAGTTGATGTGGTAGCAGTAGATGCTACATGTACACAGCCTGGTTATACAAAAGGCGAACACTGTAAAGTGTGTGACTATGTACTGGAAAGCACAGAAATTCCAGCAACAGGCCATACCACTGCATATATGGTTTCAACACAGCCAACATGTACTGAAACCGGTGTAGGCAGATATTATTGTACAGTATGTAATGCAACAATCAGCACAACAATAATTGAAGCAACAAACCATGAAGGTACTCTTGATACAAGAGAAATTAATCGTGTAGAAGCCACATGTAAAGCAGAAGGTAAATACACAATTGAAACTTTCTGTACAGTATGTGGCGAAATCACAAACAGTGAAGATTTTACAATCGATAAACTGCCTCACACAGAAGAAACTGTGCCTGGCAAAGCAGCAACATGTACAGAAACAGGTCTTACAGAAGGTAAGAAATGTTCAGCTTGCGACGAAGTAATCGTTGCACAGGAAACAATTCCTGCTCTTGGACATAAAGAAGAAACTGTACCGGGCAAAGATGCCACATGTACAGAAACAGGTCTGACAGATGGCAAGAAATGTTCAGTATGTGGCGAAGTGATTGTTTCACAGACAACAATTCCTGCAAAAGGCCATACATCAGGTGCAGCAGCAGAAGAAGACAGAGTAGAACCAACATGTACAACAGATGGTTCTTACAATACAGTTGTTCGTTGTACAGTATGTAATGAAATTATTTCTTCAGTAGCCAATACAATTCCTTCAACTGGCCATACAAAAGGCACAGCAACAGAGGAAGACAGAGTAGAACCAACATGTACAGCAGCCGGTAGCTATAATCTGGTTGTAAGATGTACAGTATGTGAAGAAATTGTTTCTTCCGAAGCAAAGACAATTCCAGCAACAGGCCATTTGAATCTGGAAACAATTCCGGCAGTTGCTCCGGATTGTGAAACAACAGGTCTTACAGAAGGTAAAAAATGTATAGACTGTGGCACAGTAACTGTGGCACAGACAGTTGTTCCTGCAACAGGACATAAAATAGGCGAACAAATCGTTAATGCTAAAGATGCAACATGTGAAGAAGCAGGTAATGTGCAGTACTATCCATGTGTAAACTGTGGTATAGCATGTGATATTGATGACGAGGGTAAAGCAGTAGTTTTGGAAAACTACATTATTCCAGCCAAAAATCACAACGGAACACAGACACATACAGAAAAAGAAAATGTAGTAGTGCCACAGTGTGAAATACCAGGCAGTTATGATGAAGTGCTTTACTGTGAATGCGGTGCAGAACTTAATCGCAACACAGTGGAAGAAGCCGCACTGGGTCATGATTGGGATAATGGCGAAATAACAACTGAACCAACATGTGAAGAAGATGGTGTAAAAACAATCAAGTGTTCACGTGGCTGTACAAAAACAGAAGTAGTAAAAGCATTGGGCCATACAGAAGGCGTTGCAAAAGAAGAAAACCGTGTAGAAGCAAAATGTGAAGTTGCAGGCAGCTATGACATGGTTATCAGATGTACAACATGTAATGAAGTACTCTCAACAGAAAGCTTTGTAATAGATGCCCGCCAGCACGACTATGTAGGCGAAGTAACAACCCGGCCGACATGTGAAAAAGAAGGGGTAGAAACATTTACATGCAGATACACAGATTGTGATTCTTCATATACAGAAGTTGTTCCTGCAACAGGACACGATTATAAATCAGTGGTTACACCACCAACATGCACAGCAGGTGGTTACACAACATATACATGTGAAAACTGTAAAGACAGCTACAAAGCTGATGAAACAGAAGCAACAGGTCACAGCCATACAAGTGAAGTGACAACCCAGCCAACATGTGAAGAAAATGGTGTAGAAACCTTTAAATGTCACTGTGGCGATACATATACAAAACCGGTTGCTGCACTGGGACACACAGAAGAAGAAATCCCTGCAGTAGAACCTGACTGTGTAAACACAGGTCTTACAGCCGGTGTAAAATGTTCAGTATGTAATAAGGTTCTTGTAGAACAGGAAGAAACAGATGCTCTTGGACATGACTGGACAGGCTGGACAGAAACACAGGCACCAACATGTACAGAAAATGGTGTGGAAACACGCAATTGCCAGCGTTGTAACAAGGCGCAGGAAACACGCCCAATAGCTGCAATAGGCCATAATATGGATACAGTAGGTGAATTGACAACACTGCCAACATGTACAACAGCAGGCGTAAGAACATTTAAATGCCTTAACGATTGTGGTCATACAACAACTGCAGATGAGCCAAAACTTGGTCACGAATATACAACATCTGTAACAGCTCCAACATGTACAACACAGGGTTATACAACATATACATGTATCAGAGGTGACCATGAGTATATTTCTGATTACACAGAAGCTCTCGACCATGAATGGAGCGTATGGACAGTAGAAAAAGCAGCAAGCTGTACAGTAGCAGGTCTTGAAAAACGCGAATGTACACGTGAAAACTGTGATGAATTTGAAACAAAGACACTGACAGCACTTGGTCATACATTGGAAAAAGACTGGGATGTGGAAAAAGACCCAACCTGTGAAGACAGTGGTCTTCGTTCAAAAGAATGTACACGCCCAGGCTGTGATAAAGGCGAAGGCTACAGAGTGGAAGAAACTATTGATGCTTTGGGTCACGACAAGAGAACCGAAGTAGTAGAACCAACATGTACACAGGAAGGTTACACAAAAACAAGCTGTTCCAGATGTGAATTTGAAGAAATCACAGACAAAAAAGACGCTCTGGGTCACGAAATGCCAGAAGACTGGACAGTGACACTTGAACCAACATGTAGTACAACCGGTCTTCAGGAAAAAGTATGTACACGTGAAAGCTGTGATAAACTTGGCGAGTACAGAACAGAAGATACAATTCCAACAGTTGACCACAACTGGGGAGAAGGAACTGTAACAACACCTGCAACATGTACATCAACAGGTATAATGACATACACATGTACATTTGAAGATTGTACAGTAAAAACAAAAACTGAAACAATAGAAAAAGCAGCACATACATGGAGTGAAACTATTCTTGATGATGCAACATGTACAGAAGAAGGTGTTGTTTACCGCAGATGTACAGTATGTAAAGATCCATCCATTGCAGGTGAATATACAATACCAGCTCTTGGCCATGACTGGGTAGATGTTCAGACAAAAGAACCAACATGTACAGAAACAGGTATATCAGCAGGTTATCAGAATTGTTCACGTTGTGATGCTACACAGAACACAGGTGACGGCGAAGGCATTATTCCGGCCCTTGGACATGATTGGTCTGCCTGGGAAACAGTAACAGAAGCAAGCTGTGAAACTGATGGTGAGGAAAAACACACATGTCAGCGCGAAGACTGTGGAAAGACAGAAACAAGAACTGTTGATGCAACAGGTCATGACTGGAATGCATGGACAGAAACAGTAGCGCCAGATTGTGAAAAAGCAGGCTCCAAAGAACGCACATGTAAAAATAACTGTGGAGAAACTGATACAGCTGTTGTTGATGCACTTGGACATAGCTGGGGTGAATGGAGCACAGTAACACAGGCTGATTGTGATACAAATGGTCTTGAAACACGAAAATGTAATCGCGAAGACTGTGACAAAACAGAAGAAAATGTACTGGAAATGCTTGGTCATGACTACAAAGAAAAAGTAGTAGAACCGACATGTACAAAAGACGGTTATACAGAAACAACTTGTTCCAGATGTGATTACTATGACAAAGCTGAAGATGAAGGAACAGCACTTGGTCATACAATGCCAGAGGAATGGACAGTTGAAACAGAAGTATCTTGTGTAAAAGACGGTCTAAAGGTAAAAGAATGTACAGATGTAAACTGTGACAAAGGCGAAGGTTACAGAGTTACAGAAACAATCAAATCAGAAGGCCATAAACATGTATTTGATTCTGTGATTATAGAAGCAGTATGTGAAAAAACAGGTCTTGATAAATATGTATGTTCAGTATGTGGCAACATCAAAGAGGTAGAAACACCTGCTCTTACACATAAATATGAAGCAGTTGTTACAGCACCTACATGTGAAGCTGACGGTTACACAACATACACATGTCAGAATCAGGGCTGTGGTCATTCTTACACAGACAATAAAGTTGACAGACTTGGTCACGAATGGGGTGAAGGTGTTGTAGCACTTGAACCAACATGTGAAAAAGATGGTGTAAGAAAATACATATGTTCAAATGATGAATCACATATTAAAGAAGAACCAATCAGTAAACTTGAACACAAACCATTGGCAGCAGTAGAGGAAAACAAAGTTGATTCTACATGTTATGCCGAAGGTAAATATGATGAAGTAATTTACTGTGGTAACGAGAATTGCGATAAAGAAAACAAAGAACTTTCTCGCACAACAAAAACAATTGAAAAGAAAGCCCATACACCAGCACAGGCAGTAGAAGAAAACAGA